>JBGCFP010000033.1:0-45881 GCA_045107005.1 Gammaproteobacteria bacterium | reverse complement strand
CGCGGCAGCTCCCGAGCCGACGTTTACTCACGCGAGGCCATACATCTGCGTTTGCTCTCGGAGGGAATGGCTCCCTTCGGTCCGCGGAATCTCCCTAATCGACGTTGACACCGGCGAGGCCTTACATCTTCGTTGGATCCCGGAAGGAATGGCTCCCTTCGGCTCACGGAATTTCCCTAATCGACGTTTACACCGGCGAGGCCTTACATCTTCGTCGGATCTCGGAGGGAGTGACTCCCTTCGGTCCGCGGAATCTCCCTAATCGACGTTGACACCGGCGAGGCCTCACATCTTCGTTGGATCCCGGAAGGAATGGCTCCCTTCGGCTCGCGGAATTTCCCTAATCGATGTTTACACTGGCGAGGGCTCACATCCTCGTTGGTTGTCGATGCGCGTGTTTTTGCTTCGTGTTTTCGGTGCTTCTACACGTGGGATGAGATTAGTCCGATTCTGATCGCGTAGCGCACCAAGCCGGCGACATCGTGTATCCCCAGGCGATCCATTAGCTGCGCGCGGTGCGTCTCAACCGTCTTGACGCTGACGCTCAGCAACTGGGCAATTTCGCGTGTCTTGTGACCTTCAACGACCAACTGCAAAATCTCGCGCTGACGGGGTGTCAGTCGATCCAGCGGATCTTTCATGCCACGTCCTAACTCAACCTGCTTTTCCAGACGCTTGCGAATTTCGCCTTCGCCGAGGTACTGCTCTCCGCGGTGTACGGTCAGTATGGCCTTTTCCAATTCCGGCGCGGCTGAGTCCTTGACCAGATAGCCATCGGCGCCGTGCAGCAAAGATTGGATAACGTACTCGTCGGTGGAATACATCGACAACATTAATATGCGTACGTTGGGGTAGATTTTTTTCATGCGGGTTGTTGTTTCCAACCCGTTCAGGCCCGGCATGGTGATGTCCATCACAACGACATCGATGTTCTCGGCCCGCATCGCACTCAGCGCTTCGCGTCCATCTCTGGCCTCGCGAACCACTTCGATACCTGTGGTGCTATCGAGTAGCGACCGAATGCCAGCACGTACCAGCGTGTGGTCCTCGACCAGCATAACTTTGACAGTCATAGCATCTTCCGAATCGTAAAGCTCAGACTACATTCCAGTGTTTCGGCGAAATTCGGTTTTTTTTATGATGTGCCAGAAGCGCTGCGACTTTCCAACCGCGGCGCCAATTGACATACTGACGCCTTTTTAGCGGTGCTGACAACCCCATGGCTTCAAGTGAGAATTTTGACCCGGGCCGAATTCGGTCGGCGCGCGATCAGGTCTACGGCATTCGGATGGAATTATCGGGCGTCGATCCGCTGGCCGCCGTGCTCGGCAAAGACTGGGAAACCGTGCGCTGGTACGCCTCTGAGGCCGAACGCGATGAGGCCTTCGACGAGGTGCGCAAACAGCACGTCTGGTCACGCAGCGGTGACCGCCCGACCTTGCAGTACGAAAAGGTTCAGGGACAGAAGCCCAACGCACCAATTCTCCCGCGCGCGCGCTAAATCGATGGCATCTGACGACTTGCTAACCGAATTTCCGGTGCGCGTAGCCGAGACGGTGCGCTTTTGCGATATGGACGCTTACGGCCACGTCAACAACGCTGTTTATCTGCGTTTTTTCGAAAGCGCGCGCATGGAATACCTGGAACGCATCGGATTCTTGCTCAACCTTGACGATCCGGGCATCGGACCGATTCTCGCCGAAACCCGCTGCCGTTATCGCTTGCCGTTGCGCCACCCTGACACGGTTGATATCGGCGCACGGGTCACACACGCCGATCAGCGCTGGATGACGATGGAGTACCGCGTGGTCAGCCGCACGCTGGGTAAAGTGGCAGCGGACGGCGACGGGCGCGTGGTGGTCTTTGACTACGCAAACGGCGTCAAGGCCAATCTGCCCGACCCGCAGCGCGAGCGGCTGGATGCGCTCGAAAAAACGGTCTGAACCGACTATATTCTGCGCACCTTTTTCGCTTCGATAATCCTACACACTACCAATCATTAACTCGCTGGAGTGAGCGTCATGACTGATTCGATACTGCAAGTGCCCGCCGAGGGCGCCAAAATAACCATCGACAACGGCGTGCTCAACGTGCCCGACAATCCAATCGTCCCGTTCATCGAAGGGGACGGAACGGGCCCGGACATCTGGCGCGCAACGGTGCGTGTCCTCGACGCCGCGGTCGACAAAGCCTACGGCGGCAGCAAGAAAATTCACTGGATGGAAATCTATGCGGGGCAAAAATCCAACGACAAGTTCAACAGCTGGCTGCCCGACGAGACGATTCAGGCGTGCCGCGACTATCTGGTCGCAATCAAAGGCCCGCTGACCACGCCGATCGGAGGCGGCATCCGCTCGCTGAACGTTGCGCTGCGTCAGATTCTCGATTTGTACGTTTGTCTGCGTCCGGTGCGCTGGTTCAAAGGTGTGCCCTCGCCGGTGCGCAATCCAAAAGATGTCGACATGGCGATTTTCCGTGAAAACACTGAAGACATTTACGTGGGCGTGGAATTTGAAGCCGGCAGCGACGACGCGAAACGTTTCCTGTCTGACTTCAAAGCGGCGTTCCCCAAAATGTACGACAAGATTCGCTTCCCGGGCAGTTCGGGCATCGGCATCAAACCGGTGTCGCAAGAAGGTACGGCACGTTTGGTGCGCGCGGCGATCCGCTACGCCATCGATAACAAACGCGACAGCGTGACCTTCGTGCATAAGGGCAACATCATGAAGTTCACCGAAGGCGCTTTCCGCAACTGGGGTTACGAGCTCGCCGAAAAAGAATTCCCCAATGACACCTACACGTGGGATCAGTGGGAACGCACCAAGGCGGACCAAGGCACAGACGCCGCCAACGCCGAACAAAAAGCGGCGCTGGACAGCGGCAAAGTCCTGATCAAGGACGCCATCGCCGACATCACGCTGCAGCAAGTCCTGACGCGCCCCAAAGAATTCGACGTGATCGCCACGATGAATCTCAACGGTGACTACCTGTCAGACGCGCTGGCCGCACAGGTCGGCGGGATCGGGATTGCGCCAGGCGGTAACGTCAACTACACCACGGGCCACGCCATTTTCGAAGCCACGCACGGCACAGCGCCGAAATACACCAACCTCGATAAGGTGAACCCCGGTTCGCTCATTCTTTCGGGCGAAATGATGTTGCGCTACATGGGATGGCTCGAAGCTGCCGATCTTCTGGTCAGCGCCATGGACAAAACCATCGCGTCCAAAACCGTAACTTACGACTTTGCTCGCCTGATGGACGGTGCCAATGAAGTGAAGTGCAGCGAGTTTGGCAGCGCGCTGATTTCGCATATGTAGCCGCGCGTGCAGACCATCACCCTGCACTCATCATGACTGAATCCTCCGCGCACGGCGACTTGGCGAGCGCCTGCGCGGCGGATATCTACGACGGCTTCTCGACCTACAACTTCTACTTCCATACGGTCACCCAACGCGCTGCCGCGCGCTTCGCGGCACGCGACTGGGCGGGTAGCCAACGCGACGCGGTGCAACGCATCGAACTTTACGAGCAGGCGGTGCGCCGCAGTCTGACGCGCGTACAAGATCGTCTTGGCGATCAGCTCCACGACAAAACGATATGGCGCGATATCAAGCTGCGGTTTGAAGATGAAATTCGCCCGTATCTGGATCGGGAGTTCACCAAGACCTTTTTCAGTTCGGTTACGCGACGTATTTTTCAAACTGAAGGTGTCGATCCGCAGATCGAGTTCATTACCATTGGCGACGATGCGGTCAATGAAAACACACGCTACGCCAACTATCGGCACTACGAGGCACGCGGCTCTAACTGGCAGTTGTTCCATCAGTTGATGCGCGATGTGCGTCTGGCCACGCCGTTCGCCGACTTGACCGAGTGCGTAAACTATTTGACCAGCACCGTGGTTGACGCCTGCGTGCGCGTGGGGGGCAACTACTCTATCGAATCGGTCGACGTCATCGGCCAGGTGTTTTACCGCGACAATCGGGCCTATCTGATTGGCAGGATCAACGGCACCGACTATCGACTGCCGCTGGTCATCCCTATCCGCAGTACCGAGCACGGCGCACAGATTGACGGCGCCGTTACAGATGAAGACGGCGTGAGTATCATTTTCAGCTTTTCACGCTCCTACATTCACGCGGATCTCGACATCGTGCGCCACGCTGTCGCTTTCCTGCGCACCATCCTGCCGCAAAAACCCGTCAACGAACTCTATACCCTTCTCGGTCGTGCGAAACAGGGCAAGACTGAACGTTATCGAAACCTGTTCGCTCACCTGCAAAAGAGTCAGGACCAGTTTTGTGACTGGGCCTTTGATCGGGGCATGGTCATGATGGTGTTTGCATTGCCGTCCTATCCGGTCGTTTTCAAAGTGATCCGTGATCGCTTTGCGTACCCAAAGACCACGGTGCGGCGCGACGTCCTGGACGCCTATCAACTGGTGTTCAAACACGATCGTGCGGGTCGTCTGATCGATGCGCAGGAGTTTCGGCATCTGAAGATCGCCCGCGACCGCTTTGAACCGGCGCTGCTTGACGAGTTGTTGCGCGACGCCAGCGACGTGGTGAAAGTCGACGGTCAGGATGTGATCGTAGAACACCTGTATATCGAGCGCCGATTGATCCCACTCAATCAATACCTGCGAGAAGCGTCGCCAGCTGCTGCGCGCGCGGCGGTCATTGACTACGGTGACGCCATTCGGGATCTGGCGTCGTCGAATATTTTCCCCGGCGACCTTCTGCTTAAGAACTTTGGCGTTACGCGTCACGGTCGGGTCATCTTTTTTGACTACGATGAACTATGCCTGGTCACGGACTGCCATTTCCGAGATCTGCCCGAGGCACGTAACCACGAGGAAGAAATGACCTCGGGCGCGTGGTTTTATGTTGGCGACAACGATGTGTTTCCCGAACAGTTTCCGTCTTTTCTCGGTCTCGAGGGCGATCTGCTGACGCTGTTTTGCGACGTTCATGCGGCGCTGATGGATGCGCAGTACTGGCGGGACCTCAAGAAGTCGCTGTTAGCCGGCCAGGTCGTTGACCTGTTGCCCTACACACCGCGACAGGTCTGATGCGCGCTTGTCACTCTTTCAGGCGCCTGTTTCTTCGCTCGGGCGGTGACGACAAGTGCGCTGGCGAGGTCAACCGGATCGCTAACGCGTCGGTCATCGCGGGCGCCACGTTGGCTCTGGTTTTCTTCGCTTGGCCGACCGACGCGAAAAGCGTTGCCGCTGAGCTCGAAACCCGCCTGGGCAACCACGACGCTGCCCGCGATGTGCAGCGACAGATCGACACGCTCTCGGGTCAGCGCGTCAGCGTTGCGGCAACCTTGGCCGACCAACGTCTGGCCGACGAACTGGCGAACGCTCGTGCGCAACTTGAGCAAGCTCGGTCGAGAAACCAAACGCTGGGTGACGCGGTAGCGGCCAAGCGCGAAGCTCGAGCGGGCATGCGACCGTTGCTCGAGCAAATGCTGGATCTGCTCGACGCGAGTATCGCCGCCGATTTGCCGTTTGAGCGCAGCGCCAGGCAAGACGCCGTGCGCAGAGCCCGTTTGGCACTGGACGATTCGAGCTTGCGCATGACCGACCGCATTGATCTGGTATTGAAACTCTACGAACGCGAGTTGAAGAGCGGCTACGAAATCCGTGTCGGGCAACAACAACTCGACATTGATCAGCAGGTGCGTCTGGTCAGTGTACTGGCCGTCGGGCGCGTGGCCCTGTACGCCGTGAACGACGCCGGCACCGAATGCCACGTCTTTCGACGCGCGCAACAGAGCTGGCAACCGCTGACGCGACCACACTGTCTCGCGTTGGCCGGGTCGCTCGACGACCCGACGGTGGCTGCGCTGCGCGACCTTCCCGTGTCGGTCGACGCGCGCTGATGCGCACGACGGCGCTGATCATCGCGATCCTTCTGTGCGCGCCAACTCGTGCAGAGCCCATCCTGGCGCCGGCGGAACGCGCGGCGCGGGATAGTGCTCGTATCGAGGCCGCAAGCGCTGCTCAGAAAGATTCAACACAGGCCGTCGACAGTGCGCGTGAACAACGCCAGCGCCGCCAGGGGGCCTTGCGCAGCGCGCGCTCTGCATTGGCATCACTGACGCCGGCCAACCAGCGACTGGACGAACTCGAGCGCCAACTGGGCGACGATTTGACGCAGGTAGACGCGCTCGTACGCTCTGCACTGGCCGCGCAATCGCGGCGCCTGACCGTTGGCCCCATCGGCGTCGACCGTCCCGAGTTATTGGCACAAACGACCCAACTGCTCCAGTCGCCAGCCACGCTCAACGTGTTTTACGACGCGTGGTTTGCGCTGCACGAAGAGTGGCTGGCCAGCGCCCGGGTCGTTGCCAGCGACCAACCGCTGACCCGTCGCGATGGCGTGCGCGAAGTGGTTGGCGTGACGCGTTATGGCGCGGTTGGATTCGTGCACGGGGCGCAGGATCTGGTCATCGACCCCAATGGCGGACTGCTCGAAACAGCCGGTCTCGAACGCGCGTCCCGGCTTGACGGCGAGTTTTTGGCACAGCAGGTTTACGACAGCGGCGCGGTGGGCGTCGCGCTGCTGATCTGCGGCGTCGCGGGTGTGTTGCTGGTACTACGACGGTTGGCGACCCGGTTTTTGCACCTGGGCGCACCCCTTGCGCGCCAGGGCTGGCTCAAACTGCTGGCGTCTGCGGCGATGCTACTGGGCTTGCTGGGCACCGTGGTGGGACTGATTCACACGTTCCGCGCGCTGGCCCAGTTTGGGGGCTCGCAGGTTAGCGTGGCGGCGGCCGGCATTTCACACGCGCTGTCCACCACGTGGATGGGACTGTGTGTGGCCATTCCGCTGATGCTGGCTCGAGGTCTGCTCAACGCGCTGCCAGCCGCGCCGTCGACACCGCGTCCTCGCCCGCTCAGGCGCACGCACAACACTCTGTCGGCGACACCGCGTTTTGCGCTCGGCGCCGTGGGGGGAGCTGTGCTGGGGTTCGCGCTCTTTTTTCTGATGCAGTGGCTCACGTTGCGGCCGCTGGCTGAACCGGTCGGTATTGCAGACGCAGTGACGGTTGCACGCATCGATTGGACCACAAAGCCGCCGCCACCGCCGCCACCGGAGGTGGTGCGCCTCGAAGAGGCACCGCCGCTGGTCGCGACCGACGCGCTGTCGTTGCCATCGGTCGAGCCGCTGGCGGCACCGGCGGAGCAAGTGGCGCAACCGCAGCTCAAGTTGGCGGACGGGCTTAGCGCACTGCGTGGTGGTGGTGGTGTCGCCATCGGCGCCGGCACGCTGTGGTCAGGGGCCAGCAGCGGCGAGCAGATTACCAACGGCAGTGATCTGGTTCCGATCAGCAGTGCCAGACCCAGCTTCCCCGAAGCCGCACTTGCCGCTGGCATTGAAGGCTGGGTCGAAGCGATCTTCATTATCGATGCCGGTGGACGTGTCAGCAACGTACGCATTATCGACGCCGATCCGCCCGGCGTTTTTGAACAAGCCGCCGCGGACGCGCTGCGACGCTGGCTCTACGCCCCGCTGTACCGCGATGGCAAACCGGTCGCGCGCGAAGCCACGCAGTTGCTACGGTTCGCCCTCGACGAGGCGCGCAATTTGGACGGGCGACGCCAACCGTGATGGTGCGTGGCCTGTTTTTGAGCACGCTGTTTGCGGTCGTGGCCGCGAACGCGCAGCAAAGCGAAGATCGGGTTGACCCGAGTGGCCCGTATCGAAGCAAGATGCGCGTGCTCGAACCGGCACCAACGTCGTCGCCAACAGACTCACTGGAAGTCCCGACGCGCAACGATGGCTACGCCACCGCGTTGAACGAGCGTGCAGACGCCTATCGACTTGCCGCCGATGGCGACACGCCCGCGGCGATCGACGCGCTGCGACGTTCTCTCGCGTCCGAAGCGCTCGCTCCGCTTGCACAAACGCAAATGCGCCGCGACTTGATCGCACTTCTTGACGCCGCCAACGATGCGCCGGGTGTTGCCAACGAGTACCAGCGCTGGCCGTCAACAGATGAGGCTCCTGATGCGGTCACGTCGATGCGAGCGGCCCGAGCGTTGGTCACACTGGCTCAGTATGCGCCAGCTGAAGACGCCATCGACGCGGCGCTGGCTCAATCGGACGCACCGCCAATCGAGTGGCGTCAGCTCAAAGTTTACGTGCAGGCACGCCTGAAGAAATTCGGCCCGGCCGCGACGCTGGCAGCGACCCTTTTGGACGCCGACTCAGTCGATGCGCAGCAGTGGCAAAACCTGATCGAGCTGCAACGGGCGGCCGGTGATCTGCGCCGCGCCGCGGCGACCGCAGAGATCGCGTTCGAACGCGGCGTACTGCGGTCACCGGCGCACACCCAAACGCTGGCCAAGTTGTACCTCGCCAGCGGCTTGCCCGATCACGCCGTCGTATTGCTCAACGATCAACTGCAGCGCGGCGAGCTGTCGCCCAGTGCGGAAAACTATCGACTGCTTGCGCGAGCGGCATTGCGCTCCGGTGATCGACGGGGTGCCGTCGAGCCGCGCACCGCGCTCGCGAGGCTGACCAACCGCGCCGAAGACTGGTTTGCCCTTGCTCAGCTGCACAGCGCACTCGACCAACCTGCTCAGACAATTGCACACTTGAAGACCGCCTTGCGTGGCAATATCGGCACCGCGCGCGGACGGGCGTTGATTCTGCTGGGCGAGGCGCATGTCGCTCTGGGCGATACTCGATCCGCACGACGCGCGTTTGAACGGGCGAGTGAACTGGGCGGCGTATACCGCCAGGCGCTGGCGTACCTGGCGAATCTGGACCGCGAGCCCGCGCCACCTTCTCTCGCCGATGATTCCCCCCCGATACTCGACGATCCGGCCGCCTCGTCCAGCGTGCCAACCCCGGTCCAAGCCACCGCCATCGAACGCAAACGACTGCCCCGTCAGCGCTTCTTTTTCCTGAGCGAGACCGTGACAGCCGTACAGCTGCCCCGACGCCTGCGCTCAATGATTCGTCAGGTAAGAACCGCCGTGCGGCGCGAACGGCTGTCCGCGACGGGGCCGCTGCAGTGGCAAATCGACGGTCAGGCGTTGGCGAGCGGCGGCGAATTTGAGGTGCGTTTGGGCGTTCCGGTCCGTACACGAGTCCCTCCCAGGGGCCGATTGCGCAATCAGGACCTGTTGCCCATGAGCTGCGCTTTTCGCGTTTATGACGGCCAGCCTGCGGGTCTGGAGGGCGCATGGCGTCAATTTTTGACGGAAATTGCCAACGCCGGGCTAACGATCGGCGGCGATTCCAGGACCCTGATCCTTGATTCCAGCGGCGCTCCAGACCGAATCCGGTTCGAGCTGCAGATTGAGATTACCGAGCCGTAACGCAAAAATCGTGGAAGCGGTTTTGGACAAACTGCTAAACTGCCGGGCTTTGACCATTGTTGAGGATCGTTTCGCCATGAGAACTTCCATTCTGCTCGCGCTTGGCGCCAGCGCTATCGCTATGACCGCTTGCGCGCCAAAAGATGCGCCTACCGACGCACCGGACGCCGCGCCTGCCGCAACCGCCGAAAAGGCGACGATGCAAGACATGAAAGAAATCGCTGCGGCGACGCCCGCGGTGGTCGAGAACGCGATGCCTGAAGACACTCAGGCTACGGCGTTTGGCAAAGGCGCGCTTGAGCGCGCCGACGGCAAACTGGCGTCGTTCGAATTTGACGCCAACTACACGAGCAGTGGTGCGGTAACGGGCCGGATTGATTACACCGTGTTTCTGGACGAAGGCAAGATTGAGCTCAACGCCAAAGTCACCTGCGGTCACTACGACATGACGACCAAACGTGCGTGGGTGGGCGGCGAAGTCAAAGCCAATCGTTCGAATCACGCCGAGTACAAAGACGGTCGCTTCGCCGTCGGTCAACCGGTGTGGTTCCGCTTTGAAGAAAGCGAAACCCACCCTGATCCTGCCGCACAGATCAGCGACCTGCGTTTCGCCGGCGACGACGGCTTTGATAACGCAAAATCGTTTTGCGACGAGAAGCCGTGGAGCACCGACGGGCTAACGGATTTGTCGTCTCAAGGTGCCGTTATCATCTTTGCACTGCCTGACACGGCCGGCTAAACCTTCAGCACCCTGAGAATTTTTCTCAGGGTGCTTCGCCCTCGCGGCGCGTGAGTTCCTGATACAGCGCGCTGAGCCTGGTGCACAACTCGCCGCGACTGCCCTCACCAATCCCCCGACCGTCAAGTCGCGTCACCGCCGCCAATTCACCCATTGTGCCGGTGCAAAAAATCTCGCGCGCGCGGTACGCCTCAGCCAGCGTGATGTTCGCCACCTTTGATTCAATACCGTGTTGCGCGCACAGCGAAAGCACAGCAGCTCGAGTGACACCCTCGGGACAACTCGTGGTGAACGGCGTTACGAGCACACCGTCCAGATTAAAAAACAGATGCGTGGCGTTGGTCTCGGCAATGTTGCCTTGGTAGTCAAGCATCATGGCGTCATCCGCCCCTGCCGCGTTGGCCTCAATTTTCGCCAGTATGGAGTTGAGCAGATTGCAGGAGTGGATTTTCTGATCCAGGCAGTCGGGCGGAATACGCCGCGTCGCCGCCGTGATCAGCGTTAATCCGGTCTTGTCGTAAACCGGCGCCTTGTGCTCAGCGAGCACGATCAGGGTTGGCCCTGATGTGTTCAATCGTGGATCCATCCCGCTGGTCACTTTGATACCGCGGGTCAGGGTCAGCCGAATGTGCACGCCATCGTGCATCGCGTTGGCGTCCAGCGTGCGCCGAATCTGGGTACGGATTTCGTCGTGCGTTGGCACACTGTCAAACGCCAGTGCCGCAGCAGACGCCGCCAGACGATCCAGATGAGCCGTCAAACGGAAAATACGCCCGTCGTAGACCCTGAGCCCTTCCCAGACGGCGTCCCCGCCCTGCACGACCGAATCGAACACGCTCACGCGAGCGTCGTCACGACCGTGCAGCGTGCCGTTGATGTTGATCTTGATCTCCGCGTTCGCGGGGTTGAACTGCTGTTTCATAGGTTTTCTCTAGATCGTGAGTCGGTGCGCGTAGAGCTCGTCGTAGAGCGCCTGACAACGTTCAAGCACGGCGCCAAGCGCTGGGTCCAGCTCCCCGGTGACCGGCTGATACGGGCCAAACCTGGTCGATTTTTCCACCGCGCTATACCAGTGGCTCGCCCATACCCCATCGCTGTCCCGCGGCCCGGCGGGCCAGTTGAGCATGGCCGTTTCAAACCGAATCGACAGATGATCGCACAGCGCGCGCAACATCTGCTCCGGCGCTTCGAGAACATCGCGGGCGTCGATGACCGGCGGCGTCAAGCCCCGACGACGCAGCTCGTCGAACAGTCGTTTTTGTTGCTCCAAGCCGGTGTCTGCCACGGTGACCTCGTCGAGTACCCGTGACAAAGACAGCAACATCGCACGCGGTTCGCGCAGCAAAAACCCGTGCGTCAGGCCGCCAATCCAGCTCAGATCCATGCTGCCGCAAAAATGGTGCGCCATGTGTTTTTGGTAAAAGACGTCAGCGCCCTGCTCGGCCTCGCTCAGCGTTTTTGCCACGCGACGCCAGTCGTTATCCTGCGCCGCCAGCACCTCATCGGCACCCGGGTGCGGGAGCCCCGTGGTCAGTAAATAGTGCGCGTAAAACGGTTCGTCAACGACCACCGTGTCAGACCGGTTTTCAAACGCCCGCATCATCGCTGTGGAAATGTTTCGTGGCCCGGACCACATGGCAATTCTTTTCATTGTGTCAGGTTGTCGGTTGGCTTACCGTGCATTCTACCCAATCCACACCACCTTGAGCGCAATGCACCGATTCCTTTTTCTCGCCCTTGCTGCGGCCGCTAGCCCGGTTCTGGCTGCGACGCCTCTGCAACTGCCTGACGTGGTCGTCACGCCAACCGGTCGCGAGCAGCCCAGCGATGACGTCGCGCCGTCTTTGTCGCTGATCGATCGCGACGCCATCGCCACACTGCGCGCCATTCACCCCAGCGAGCTTCGCCACGGCGTCCCTGGCCTGTGGATCAGTCGCGGCAACGGTCAGGAGCATCTGATCGCCCTGCGCTCACCGGTGCTTACCGGCGCTGGCGCCTGCGGCGCATTCCTGTATCTGGACAACGGCGTACCGGTCCGACCCGCCGGCCTGTGCAACGTCAATCAATTGATCGAGTTGAACCTCGAACAGTCCGACTCGATCGAAGTGTTACGAGGTCCTGGACCCGTGATGTACGGCTCCAACGCTCTGCACGGAGTCATTCACAGCCGCTCCAACGCCCGCACCGGATTGGCCGTGGAAAGTACGGTCGGGCCGGATGATTTTGTGCGCGCTACGCTCGACGCCGGTGTGCGTCACGGTGCCCACACTGTGCGTGCGCGCATCCTCGCCGCGCACGACGGTGGTTTTCGTGCCGACTCGGGCTACGGGCTGGGCAAGCTAAACCTCGACTGGGCCACGCAGTGGCGCGATACCGCGGTTGATGCCCACCTGACGGCAACATTGCTCAATCAGGAAACCGCCAGTTTTATTTTGGGTCGCGATGCGTTCGCAGTGCCTGAGGTGGCGAGGAGCAACGCCAATCCTGAAGCCTACCGGGACGCCGACAGCGTGCGCCTGAGTGCGACCATCGACACGCCCAATCGCGGCATTTTTCGCCCGTTTCTGCGTCGCTCCTCGATGACTTTTCTACAGCATTTTCTACCCGGGCAACCGACCGAGGAAAACGGCCAGCGCAGCGCCGGGCTCAAATGGCAAAACACGCTGGATTCGCGTCTTGGCCAGTGGGACGTTGGCGCGGACATTGAGTGGGCCGACATCGAGCTGCGCGAAAATCAGAGTTTGCCGGTCGCGATTCCCTCTGCGTTTTTACAGGCGACACGACCGGTGGGAGCGCACTACGACTTCGACGTGCAGGCGTGGAACGTCGCGCTGTTTGCGGAGCGTGCGCTGTTTGAAACAGCCGTCACGTCGTTACGCGCGGGACTGCGTGTCGAGCGAACGCGGTATCAGTATCGCAACGCACTTGAAGACGGCAACAATGATGAAAACGGGGAACCCTGTGGCTTCGGTGGCTGCCTGTTCACGCGCCCGGCAGATCGTAACGACACCTTTAACAACATCGCGCCAAAACTCGAATGGTCGTGGTCCCCGGCAGATCGGCAACGCGTGTTTGCGTCGCTAAAACGCGGATTCCGCGCGCCCCAGGTGACCGAGCTCTACCGGCTGCAAAGCGGGCAGAACGTGGCGGACCTGTCGTCGGAAACGCTCGACGCTGTCGAGCTTGGCTGGCGCGGCAGCACTGACCGCGCGCGCACGGGCATCGCTGCCTTTGCTGCGATCAAGCGCGACCAGATTCTGCGCGATGCCGACGGCTTCAATGTCAGTCAAGGCAAGACCTTGCACTATGGTCTGGAGCTCGACAGCACCATTACGCTGAGCGAAAACTGGACGCTATCGGGGAGCGCCACGCTCGCCAGGCACCGCTATCGCTTCGAGCGCAACGTACCTGGCAGCGAGCCAATACGCCGTGGCGACGATGTGGACACGGCACCGCGTGCGGTTGCCAACGTACGCCTCGCGTGGTCGCCCACCGAATCGATGCGCGGTTGGCTGGAGTGGGAGCACATGAGCCGCTACTTTTTGGACGCCGCGAACGCCCATCGCTACGCCGGTCACGATCTGCTTCACGGCGTCTGGGAATCGCGGTTCAAATCGTTCACGTTGGGCGTAAAAATTCGCAACCTGCTCGATGAGCCCTACGCCGAGCGCGCGGACTTTGCGTTCGGCAACTATCGGTATTTTCCAGGGCAACCGCGCAGCGTATTTATCAGCCTGCGTTACGAGCAATAGCGCTCTAGTCACCGAGCTTTTGACGAGTTCGGACTGACCCTATTGATTGATTTCGAACGCCACGCGAGCTCGCACGCGTTGTTCAATAATCTGGCCTCGGAACTCACGCGGTACGAACTCCCACTGACCGACCGCCGCTTGCGCCGCCCGACGGAACTGATCGGCATAGCGCTCGGACGATTCAACGGCGACCACGTCCGCCGTGGTGCCGTCAGCCAGAACGGTGAAGTTCACCAGAACATAGCCTTCTGCATCGTTGCGCAGCGCACGCGACGGATAGCGCGGCCGCACCACTTTGGTGTTGATCAGCTCGCTGACCGGAATGACGCGCTGGGATTCCGCTTCGAGCTGCGCATCCAGGACACTGGATTGAGCCAGGCGAATACGCGTGTCCGGCACGCCAAGATCAGCGGCGGCCGTCAGCAGCCCGTCCGCTTCGTCGAAGTTGCCGCTGCCTGCCTGCGTCACCGCACGCTGGGTCAATGCGCCAATCAAATCGGAGTAGCCGCTGCTCAGTGCGGGATCGTCCGGCGCGATGCCCCGCAATTCGCTCAAGTAGTACCGAGCGCTGTCGTCTGCGGGAGCGATCAACCGACCGTCGGTCATGCTGCCGCGTAGCGAGGCGAGCAATTCCAGAACCGCCTCGCCGGCGTCCTCTTCTTCGACCGCCTCGTCATCGGTTGCGGCCGTGTCGCTGGCCGCTGCGGCCTCGTCTTCCGCCGCTTGCGCAGCCGCGTCAGCAGCGGTTTGGGCGGCAACCGATGCGGCCAGCGCCACGGCACGCTCCTGCGCTGCCGCCAGCTCATCAATGCGCAGTGTCAGTTCGTCCGGATCCAGGTTTGGTATGGTCGCCAGCTGGTCGATCAGCGCCTGAGCGGGTACCCACTGAGCTCGTCGCGTCGCCCCGTCGACTTCGGCAAATTTACTTTCAACCAGCAGTGCCAGCTGCTCTTTCAGAGCCAACAAATTGACGTCCGCCGCATCGATGCGCTCGAGCACGCGCAGCGAACCATCGAGGCCAAGGAAGTCTTCACCGGCCAGCTGCTCCGCGGCACTGGCGGCCACGGTGGTCGAGATGCTCTCCAACCCGTCGAGCGCCGTTCGATTCTCGGCGTCTTGCTCAAGTGCACTTAAGAAAAAATACAGCGCGCTGCCGTCAGTGGGTTCCACCAGCTGACCGGCGCTGAGCGCCATCTGACCCATATCCAGATTTTGCTCCAGATCAAAGCGCGGATCGATTTCGTCCGGGACTTCAAGCGGCAGCGGTGCGGGCGCAGTGGTAGCGACTTGTGGCGTTGGTGCCGCTGGCTTCAACGTCAAAAACAGCCACGCACCGCCCACGACCGCCAGCAGCGCGAGAATGACGTAGAGAACAAGTGTCGAAGACTCTTTTTCCTGTTCCACCTAGCCTGACCTCTTCATGAGATCACTGATTCGAACTATCGATCATGGCCCCACAGCTGACGCACGCGACTCAACCCGCTCATGATTTTCTCACCGATTCGCGACGAAAGCGCGGTTTGCTCGTCGCCGCGCACGCTGTAGCGTTTCACCAACTCGGGATTCTTGCGCAAAACGATATGACGCTTGAGGGCTTCGCGCACGTGTCGATGGCAACTCGCCGAGCTCAAGGGTTTGTCGATAAAGCGGAAAACCTGTCCGTGATTAATCAGTTTGATCATCACTTCGGCATCGCGATGCTTGCCCGCCACCATCGTCACCAGCGCGGGAATCTTCTTCTTCAACATGCTCGTCAAATTCTGAATAACGTCAGGATCTGTCGTCACGTCAGTGATCAGCACTGCCGGGGCGATGTTGGCAATGCCTTCAATGAGGCGCACCGCGTTGGTGGCGTGAAACGTGTAGAAGGTGCCGTCCAACGCTCGTCCGATCGAACGCGCGAAGTGATCGTCGGGCGAAAAAATCATGACCGAAATATTGTACTTGCCTCGCCCCATGCACTGGATGCGATTGGCCGGCTGCAGCACAGGAGCCGCCCCGTTCTGACTCTGACCCGATGCTTGCGTTGGCGCATTGGATGGATCGACCGGCGCGGTGTGATCGACCACGGTGACGGTGTCTCCCGCCATCACAATTTCCACCGGCGCGTCGTCATCGTTATCTTGGGCTGGCGCGGGGCTCACCACCGGCGAAGGCGTCGGTTCCGGTGCGGCCTTCGGAGCTGGCGCTCGAGCCATTGGAGTCAACGGTTCGATTTTCGGTCGCGTCCGTTTTTTGACCGGCGGTGCCGCGATCGGTGTGGCTTTGCTGCTCGCCGCCTCGCGACTGCGCCGCAAGGCCCGTTCGGGCAGCGATGTCGCTGTCACGGCAGCTTTAGGCGCTACCAACGGCGCTTGTCCGCGGGCAGAAAGAGCGGCTACGTCATCGTCGCTGATGTCTCGTGCTGCGTCGCCCGCGGCCCCTCGAGCGTGATCTGCGGTGTCGCGGGCAATACCCGCCGCCTCAAAAATGGTGTTGCGCAATTCGGCGGCGGCGCACGGTTTGTTCAAGAAGCGAAACACCTCGCCGTCGTTCATCGCGCCTTCAATGGCATCGAGATCCGAATAACCGGTGAGCAATATTCGCACCGTGCCGGGGGAACACTTCTTGGCCGCTGTCAGCACTTCCACGCCGGTCATCAACGGCATCCGCTGATCCGCAACCAGAACGTCAATCGGTTGTTCGGCGATAATTTTCAGCGCTTCATCGCCACGCGTTGTCAGGTATAGCTCGTATTCGCGGCGGAACATCGCCCGCATACTGTTCAGCACTCTTTTTTCGTCGTCGACGAAAAGCAGGCGGGGTTTGCCTGGATGGGCGACTTGTGCACTCACTGCGGCGCTCCAATCAGTCTGGCGCAACGGCCAGTTGGTCCCGCTGACTGACGGCCTCAGGCTGCGACGCCCGTGCTTTCAAATCAATGGGGGCAACATTGGTGGCGCCATCCATTGCGCTATCCGTTTCGCCAAAGGCTTCTTCAAGCGCGTCCGGCGCTCGGCTAATGGGCAGATACACCGAGAACGTGGAGCCTTTGCCCACTTCCGAGTCGATCTCAAGGTGACCACCGTGTTTGGAAAGAATTTCTTCAACAATCGACAAACCCAGCCCGGTGCCTGAGCCAACCTCTTTGGTTGTGAAAAACGGATCGCGAATCTTTTGTAAAATTTCGGGCTCGATGCCGCTTCCGGAATCCTGAATTTGCGCCACGACATGCTCACCTTCAACCATGGTGCGGATCGTAATCTTGCCGGTGCTCTCAATGGCCTGGGAAGCATTCGTAATCAGGTTGAGCAACACCTGGTTGATTTGCGACGGTGCGCAGGTGATCGCCGGCACGTCGCCCAACTGCATGTCGACTTCGATCCGGGTCTTGAGCATGTTCTTGGCGATGACCAGAGTACGCTCCACGCCCGTGTTGATATCAAAGGTGTCGACCGGCGCCCGGTCAAGGCGACTGAAGTCCTTCAGACCTTGCGCAAGTTGCGTCAGCTCTTCCAGGCCTTCGAGGTTGTCTTCGGTGAGCAACATCACTTCTTTGAGCTCGTCGCGAATCTCGCCCTCGACCAGACCGTGCTGCAGCTCTTTCAATCCGTCGACGAAGCGACGCCGCGCCGCATCGGCCGTTTCATCGGCCCGTCGAGTCGGCAGCAGACGGTGATGGCACAATTCGATGAACGCTTCGATGCGCGTCAGTGTTTCCTTGTTAATGGTCGCGTTGCTTTGTAGATACAACAGCGGTGTGTTGATCTCGTGGCTGATGCCGGCGACCAGCTGACCCAGCGACGACATCTTTTCCGCCTGCACGAGCTGCACCTGGGACTGCTGCAAATCGGTGTAGGCTTTTTGCACGTCGTGGGTACGCTGCTCCACGCGTTGCTCCAGATCTTCGTTGGAGCGTTGCAGCTGACTATTGACGTCGTTGATTTCGCGGTAACTACGATTCAGGCGCAAACCCAAGTAGGCCAGACCGCCGAACAAGGTGACGCTGTACAAGCTCACCAGTACGCGGGCGTTGTTGCGTTTGCCGACCAGCGCATCGTGACGCAGACGGAATTGCGAGGCCAGTGCGTTTGCCGTTTCCGCAAATCCGCTTTGCTCCACGGATGAAATGGATTCATCCAGCGGCGTGCGTGCGGTCATGATGGTTTGCATGGCCGTGGTCATGTCGAGCAACCACGTTGGTAACGAGCCGTCATCAAACGCCACCTGGTCGACTTGCGCCGCGATGGTCGCGGCATCGCCACTGGCGGTGCGTCCGTATTCAAGCACCTTAAGAATGAGTGCGTAGAAACGCTGCGGATCCGGCCCGCCCTCGGTGTCGCGTAAACGCTGAACCACCGACGGCCCGTCTTCGCGCACGACGCTCAAAGAGCGCTGATAGTCGGAGAGCCGAGTCTCTGCTTCGCTGGCGTTGTCGACCACCGAGCCCAGTGACGCAACATAACGATTGTAAACCGGACTGTTCGCCAAAACGTCGCGCGCCGACGCCGCCACCGACTGGCCGTTTTGTTCGAACCGTGAACGAAGAATACTGACCGAACTGCCCGCACCGAAACCTTCTCGCCGCGCCAAACGCAGTTGTTCGACGAGGCTCGTGTACGTTGCCACGCTCGTGTCGATCGCGTTGAGTCTGGTGTAGTGCTGCTGATAGACCTCGTTACCCAACGGGCGCGACGAGAAAATCAGTGCCAGCAGTACCAGAATCGCCACTGCAGAAGCCGCTACGGCAGCCCAGGTCCGGTTCATCTTATATCCAAAAAAAAACTACGCTCTTTCATGAGCTCGCGGCCCGTTAGCGTAAACGGTACGGCGCAGGAAGTCTGTGACCCCAGTTGCCGAAGCAAAATCCTGCAGGTCCAGTCGTTCAGGTTTTCACCTAGTGTACATGAAATTCTACGCTTTTTAACATGTTGTAGGGGATGTCGGAGGCCACACCTCACAAAATCACTGCGCCTCAACACATTGTTTTAATTAATTTTTTTTTCGACGCGCACCAATTGTGCCCGACTCACGCTCGAATGCGCTGTTTTGCGCCGTAGCCCATCGGCCACAACGGCACGGTGATCGACTATGAGAGATGTTTGCGGACGCGGTCACCGCGCAGCATGTAGCGATGGTGAATCACGCGATTTCGACCCTCGCGTTTGGCTCGATACAAAGCCCGGTCGGCGGCGCGCAACATCGTTTCCAGATCCATGAATTTGTCGTTGAGTTCGGCGATTCCGACGCTAACGGTCACGCCCAGCGAGTTGTCATCCACGCTGATCGTCTTCTCCTCCACGGCGCTGCGCAGACGCTCAGCGACAATTTCCGCCTCGCGCGCGCTCGCGCCTGGCAAAACCGCGAGGAACTCCTCGCCACCGTAACGGCCGAGAAAGTCATCGTCTCGCAGACAGTCGGCGCACAGTGTCGCCACCTCGCGCAACGCGATATCACCCGCGTCGTGACCGTACTCGTCGTTCACCGCCTTGAAGTGATCGATATCCACGAACAGGATGGCGAGCGCCTCACCGAGCGAGCGATGCTTGCGAAAGGCACGCTGACCGCGGGCCATAACGGCGCGACGATTGAAGATCCCGGTTAACGGATCCGTTTCTGCCTGACGCTTCACGCGGCGGAATTTCTGGGCGCTGCGGATCGACTCGTACGCCTGATGGGCAAAGTCGCTGACCAGCTCCAGTTCGTCCAGGCCAAATTCGAGCTCGCCGGATCTTGCCAACAACACGCCAGCCCATTCGTTGCGTCGCGCGCGCACCGGCACAATGCCCAGACAACTCGCAACTTCCGCTGATTCGGAGACACCCAGATCGTCGGAATGAATGACAGCAGCGCGATCCGACAGACAAACGCTTTGCAACAGTTCTTCGCGCGTTGCCAATATCGATTCAAACTCATCCCTTGCCGTCGAGCGCGTCGACACAACCAAACGAACATCGCCACGGTGTGCAACGGCAACGGCGGCCGCAGCAACGGGCAGCATATTGGACAGATATTCGAGGAATCGCTCCATGATCGATTCCTCGTAGAGTTCGGGGTCGAGCTGATCCACGAGGCGCGCGACATCCTGTGCAAAGTCGCGGCGCGACCGCTCGACTCGCGCGAGGGCTACATTGCTGCCATCGAGTGACAAACGGGTATCGAGTTGCTGACCTCGGCTCATCATTTGATCGGCATACGCCAAGCCGAGCAAAAACACGCCGCCCGATGCCGCGATCTTCAGTCCGTGAATTTGCATGAACGATTCGGGTAAGGCGACGTTGTGCAGGATGACAAAACAGGCCAACCACACCCACGCCAGATTGATCAACAGTGCGGGTCGACAGCGCGTCGCACGCCAGCGTGTTGCCGACGACAGTAACGCGATGGCAGCCGCCGCAAACCCGATCGACGCGACAACTCGAACCGTCACCGGCGCGAGTGATTCCGTGAGCAATACGCACAACACGCACACGGCGATCATCACCCCTTCGAGCACCTGACCTGAGTGCGAAAGAAGGGTTTTATTTGGCAGCAGATCGAGCAATTCACGCGTGTAGCGCAACGCGAAAAACATGGACAAGCAGACAAAAAACATGGCGACCGAAGAGGTCGGTCCAAGCGCGCTGAAACTCTGAATTTTCCAGCTCATGCCGTCGACAAACAGCAGCGCAACCAGGGTCGATGCGCACAGACCGGACAGCAGCAGTAATTTGATGTCGCGCCAGAACAGGCCGATCAACATCGACATCACCGACATCACCATCAGAGCGCCGAAAGCCGGATGCCCAAGACCGCCGAAAGCCGTTGCAATGGTAGGCGAGGAAGACTGCGCAATGGCGGCCAGAGCGGCAGCGCCCGTGGGGGATTGCGACAGCGCGCCAGGGGCCGCTGACGCTGCACTGGTGAAGAACGTACAACCGAACATCATGAGCAGTCGAAAGCTGTGCAAGCGACGTTCTCCCTATCGTTCACTAACCGCCCAAAACTGACAACCTCAAGTGCGTCACGACGCTGTCAATGCGGCGACGATAAAGGAAAAACCGGACCACATCTAATTGGGAATTACTTCCCATTTCAAACGCGTAACACTGACCGGATTTTAAGCGGCCGTCGACGCAAAAAACTATCGCGCCGACACCCGGAAACTGCACGGATCCAATTCGTGCCGATGCAGCAGTTTATAAAATTTACTGCGATCGCGACCGGCTAGCCGCGCCGCGTGCGACACGTTGCCTTGCGTGCTGCGCAGCACGCGAACCAGATACTGACGCTCAAATCGGCTGCGCGCTTCGTTCAGCGTCGGCATTTCGCTGACTTCCTGATTCAGTGCGTTGGCGACAAGAGACTTGGGAATAACAGGCGTTGTACACAGCGTCACGGTTTGCTCCACCACATTTTGAAGTTGTCTGACGTTGCCAGGCCATGGTGCTGCGAGCAGCGTATCCATCGCATCCGGCGCGAATTCTTTGTTGTCTCGTTCATCGGTTTTGGCGAGCGTCGCCAAAAAGTGTCGCGTCAACAACGGAATGTCTTCGCGACGACTGGACAGCGGCGGGACTTTCAGGCGCACAACGTTAAGGCGATAAAACAAGTCTTCGCGAAAGTCACCGGCACGGGTGGCTTTTTCCAGATCGCGATGTGTCGCTGAAATCACACGCGCGTCGACAGGCACCGTCTCCGACGTACCAATCGGTCGGACTTCTTTTTCCTGTAGCACACGCAACAGCTTCGCCTGAAACGCCAACGGCATGTCGCCGATTTCATCGAAGAAAAGAGTGCCACCGTCAGCCCCTCGAATCAGACCGGTATGATCACCAACGGCACCGGTGAACGCTCCTTTGCGATGCCCAAACAGTTCGGACTCGAGCAAGGTCTCCGGCACCGCCGTGCAGTTGATCGCAACAAACGCTTGCTTGGCACGCTCGCTTTCGTTGTGAATCGCGCGTGCCAGCAGCTCTTTGCCCGTGCCGCTTTCACCAACAATCAGAATCGATGCTTCCGAACGCGCGGCGAGCCGTGCCCGCTCCAGCAACGCGAGCATGTTCGGACTGCGCGTAATAATCTTCTTGCCCCATTCGTCTTCGGCTTCTGTCGCCACGACGCCGCTCTGGCGCAGCGCTTTATCGACGCAACCGAGCAGCCGTTCGCTGTCGCAAGGTTTGGTGAAGAATCCGTGCAGCCCACGTTGTGTGGCCTGGACCGCGTCGGGAATCGTGCCGTGCGCGGTCAATATGATGACCGGCAATGTTGGACGCTCCGCCTGAATGGAGTCGAACAATGCCAACCCGTCCATGCCGTCCATCCGCAAATCGGTGATGACGACCTGCGGCTGAAACACCGGCAGCTTGCCCAGCGCTTTCTGGCCGCTGTCGACCGCTTCGACGTCGTAGCCCGCTGACCGCAGCCGATAGCTCAACAGTCGCAGCAGTCCAGGATCATCATCAACCAGCAAAACCCGCGATCGGTCCATGTCTGTTCACGTCCACTTACCATTTAAGACGCGATCAAGATTGAGGTGTGACCCAGCGACTTTCAAATGTCGGCATTTGCCGACAGTCGACGCCGACGCGAGTCATTCGCGCCGGCGCAAGTGAATGTTCTTATTCTGATTTCTGACGGCCTGCGAGCCACTCTTCCTTGCTCAGTTGTCCGTCCGCGTTTTTGTCGAGTTCGCTGAATTTCTCCAGCAATCCGTACTCATTGCCCGCCTCAGCCACCGACAGATAGCCATCGCGATTCTGATCAAGCGTGGCAAAAGTATCGGCAGGTTCAGCGTGAGACACTACCGGCCAGATAGCGCCCGTCAGCAACAGACCGGTCGGAATCGTCAAAGACTTGCGTTTCATGTGAACTCCAAAAAAATCGCCGCACAAAAGCGTGCGGGAAAGTGACTCCAAGGAACGTGCCAAATCACGTTATGTCACCTCAAGTCGCTGGTATCGCTGGGGTTTCGCAAAGTGCTGCGGTCGAGGATTCCCACGCGTTTTGAGGCCATCTGGCCGCAGGTTGGAAGCGATACGCGCGCAGGTGTCTGAAATCATTGCATTCCGCCCTGGGCCAACGCCGCCACACGTGGCGAAACACAACATAAGTTATTGAAAAATCGCACTTATGTTGCTTTGACGGCGTCGATACACGGTGGTAGAAAAGAGGCTGATGACCGCACCCGGGACTCGATCCAACTCGGTCGGCACGAATAATTAATGAGCGACAAAAACAAATAACGCGGGCTCGATTTTTCCGACCACCGCGCTGCCTGCAACTAACAACTCACGCGTTTTTATCGATTTATCCCACCAGGGGGCAACCATGAGACTTCGAGGAATTCTGGCCGCGAGCGCCACCGTACTTGCGCTCGGCCTGACCACAGGCACCCCAGCCAATGCGGCGCCAACGGCCATCAGCGCACGCGACAACGTGGACATCAAGCGCGACGCGACCTCTGGTAAAGCGCGCTTTGTTCGAGCAGCCAAAGGCTCCGATCTCATGCCGGCAACCAGCGCCGGAAAAACCGCTGCATTCCTGCGCGCCAATGGCTCACTTTTTGGCGTCGACAATGCGGCGCGCAGTTTGCGACGTATTGATCAGCGAGTGGATGCGTTAGGTTTCACCGTTGACACCTATGAGCAGCACGTCAACGGCGTACCGGTGTTTGGCGCTCGTCTGAAATCGACATTGACCAAAGCGGGCAAGCTGCAGGCGGTTTACGGCGCCGTCGTTGAAAACGCCAACATTGATACCGTTCCGCGCATCGACATGGCGACGGCCGCACGCAACGCGACGTCACACATCGCGGCGTCGGGTGCAGGCCAACGCGCGGGCACACTGCGCGCCGGCGACGGCACGCTTTACGTGTTTAATGCTGCGCATACGCGTGGCCGGCGCGGTGCCAGCGAGCTGGTGTACGAGATTGAAATCACCGGCACCGACCTGCGCGAGTTCGTTTACGTCAATGCCCACAGCGGGAAAATCACCGACCAAATCACCGGTATTTATGACGCTCTGGATCGACGCGTTTACGACGGAGGTTTCACTGCCGGTACACTCGTCTGGAGCGAAGGGGACGCGACGCCGACCGGCACGCCCGCATGGGACAATTTGATCGATTACACCGAGGACACCTACAACCTGTTCTCGAGCATCACCGGCGGCACGTATCTCGGATTCGACGGCAACGACAGCACTATGCATGCGGTCAACAATGATCCCGCGATCAACTGCCCGAACGCTCAGTTCACCGGCAGCTACATTCGCTTTTGCGACGGCACCACCACCGACGACATCGTCGGTCACGAATGGGCGCACGGCTACACGCAGGAAACGCACGGGCTTATTTACCGCTTTCAATCGGGCGCAATGAACGAAGCGTACTCCGACATCTTTGGCGAGATCGTGGATTTCCTGAACAGCGACGGCACCGATTCGCCGAACGTCACGCGCACCGCCGGCGAATGCTCCATCTTTGGCGGCAGCAGCGCGCCGGCGTTCACCGTGGCGACGCCCGCCTCAGTCGCAGGCGACTATGCGGTCGGTGGCGCGACGTTTAACCCTATTATTAGCGCCGGCGTGTCCGGTCCCGCAGGAGGCACCACACCGGCTAATGGATGCAGTGCGATAGCCGAGGATCTCACCGGACAGATTGCGTTGATTGATCGCGGCGACTGCGCGTTCACCGTTAAAGTGCTGAACGCCCAAGCGGCCGGTGCCATCGGTGTCGTTGTCATTAATAATGATGGCGACGGCGTGCAATCCATGAGCGGCAGCTCAGCCGGTATTACCGTCCCGTCGGTGTTTATTGGCCAGTCCAACGGCACGGCGCTCAAAGCGGCGACCGGCGTCACCGCGTCAATCACGCTTGGCGGCGCCACGGACCCAAGCTACCGCTGGCTGACCGGCGAAGACTCGTCGGCGTTTGGCGGCGCGATCCGCGACATGTGGTCCCCGAACTGCTTTGGCCACCCGGGCAAAGTGTCCGACGCCAACTACGCTTGTGACGTCAACGAAGTGGACAACGGTGGCGTACACTCGAACTCCGGCATCATCAACCACGGCTTTGCCTTGCTGGTTGACGGTGGCGACTATAACGGTCAAAGCATCGCTCCCATTGGCCTGACCAAAGCCGCGCACCTGTACTGGCGCACCATGAGCGTTTATCAGACGCCGGTGTCCGGGTATTCGGACCATGCCAGCGCGCTGCTCGCCTCCTGTGAGGATCTGATCGGCCAACCGCTGACCGAAATCAGCACGAATCAGGCAATCACGGGCAACTCACGCGAGAGCTTCTCCGCCACCGACTGCGAGCAGGTTGCCAAAACCGTGGCGGCGCTGGAATTAAACCAGCAGCCCGATCAGTGCGGATTCGAAACGCTGCTGGCGTCCGACGCACCGACGCTGTGCCCGGCTGGCGAAGCACCGGTCGCGGCCCTCGCGCAGAATTTTGATCAAGGTTTTGGCGACTGGTCGACCGGTAGCCGCGCCATCGTCAACCCAGCCACGTTTGATGTGCCTGCGTGGGCCGTGACCGACAACCTCCCGTTTGGCCGCGACGGCCAGGCGGCGTTCGGTGCAGATCCGGTAATCGGCAACTGCACCAGCGACATCGAAGCGGGCGTGCAGTATCTGCAAAGCCCGGTGTTCACAATGCCGCAAGACGGTCGCCTCGCGTTTGATCACTCCATGTCGAGCGAAAAAGACTACGACGGTGGCAACCTCAAGGCCCGTGTTAATGGTGGCGCCTGGGCACTGGTCCCCGCGTCCGCGTACACGTTCAACGCCTACACCGGCGCGCTGCTCATAAGCGATAATCCGATGGGTGGCGAAGCGGCATTTCACGGCACTGACGGGGGCACATTCTTGAGCCAGTGGGGTCAGTCGCAGGTCGATCTTTCATCCGTTGCCGCCGCCGGTGACCAGGTAGAACTGCGTTTCGAACTGGGCACTGACGGGTGCAACGGTGTTACCGGCTGGTTCGTGGACAATGTCCAGGCCTATCAATGTGCGCTGACCGCCGCGGACAGCGACGGCGATGGCGTCAGCGATGATCTGGACAACTGCACGCTTGACACCAACGCCGACCAACGCGACACCAACGGTGACGGCTACGGCAACGCCTGTGACGCGGATCTTAACAACGACGGCGCGACCAACGTCGCCGATCTGGGCCTGTTCCGCGCGGTCTTTTTCACCAGCGACGCCGATGCGGATTTCAACGGCGACGGCACGGTCAACGTGGTGGATCTGGGGCTGCTGCGAAATCGTTTCTTTACGCCGCCCGGGCCAAGCGGGATCGCGCCCTAGGCGATACGCAAGACGGTGCCTCTGCCCTGCCCGCAGTGCGTCACGGAGTCTCAAGAAGCCCTGTCTTATGACGGGGCTTTTCTTTTCGTCGGACCGCCTCCATGACTAGGTCAAGCGAGCAAACCTTTCCACCTTTCAGGCATCTAAACGGGTAATAATAAGCACTGCAATGAGCCTGCCCGTGCCCCACATGACGTTGAAGCGCCTGTCCGCCCTCTCTTTGGCAACCCTTGTGCTGATCTATTCGGCACAGGTGCGCGCCGACGACACCAGACTCGAGTCGTGCAACGCAAGTTCCGACGACTCGATCCCACAGCTCCCTTTCATACCGGGCAACCCGAAGATCGACGGGCTCGCGGATGACGCGTACTGGCGCGACGGTCTGAAAATCCCCATTAACGTCGAAACCCGACCTGCCGAAAATGTAGCGGCACCGGTGGATGGACATGTCATCCTCGCGGAGAACGGCCGCACGCTGTTTGTCGCCTTTATCGCCAACGACCCCAACCCCGACCAGATCCGCGCTTACCTGCGCGATCGCGACAGCGCGTGGCAGGACGATTTCGTTGGCGTGGTTCTCGATACCTTTAATGACGAGCGCCAGGCTTACGAGTTTTTCGCCAACCCGCTTGGCGCGCAAATGGACTTGTCCATCAACGACATCACCGGCAACGAAGACGATTCCTGGGACGCCATCTGGGACTCGAGCGGTCGCATTACGGCGAACGGTTATGAAGTGGAGATGGCGATTCCACTGCAGCAACTGCGCTTCCCGGCTGGCGACGGTGCCAAGACCTGGGGTATCGATGTACTGCGCTTCTATCCGCGCAGCGTACGTCATCGCATTTCAAATGTGGCACAGGATCGTGACGTCAATTGTTACCTGTGTCAGCTGCCCAAAATCCAGGGTTTCGCCTGCACCGAACCCGGTCGCAACCTGGTGGTCGCACCGTCTGCAACGGTGGTGCGCAGCGAGAGCCGCGACGATCCGGCGACCGAGCCGCTTAGCAGTGCCGACGTCAACTTTGAACCGAGTCTGGATGTGCGTTGGGGAGCGAGTCCGGAAATGACGTTGATCGGCACGATCAATCCGGATTTCTCGCAGGTCGAAGCCGACGTTGCGCAGCTCAATGTCAACAATACCTTCGCGCTGTTTTTCCCCGAAACGCGACCATTTTTTCTCGACGGTGCGTCCAATTTCGAGTCACCCAATCGCGTCATTTTCTCGCGCACTGTCGCCAGCCCGGACATCGGTGCGAAAGCGTTGATCCGGCGCGGAATCCACAATTTGTCGGTCTTTGCCGCACAGGATACCGTCACCAACTTGCTGTTTCCCGGGGCCCAAGGCTCCGATACCGAAGTGCTCGAGCAAGACAATACGACGATGGCAACGCGCTACCGCGCCGACATTGGTGACAACGCGTCATTGGGCGCTGTCGCGACGCTGCGTGAGGGAGACGACTACAGCAACCGTGTCGTCGGCATGGACGGCCGTTTGCGTCTGAACGATTCGCACACTTTTTTGTTTCAGCAACTGCTGTCGCAAACTCGCTATCCGGACGCCGTGATCGAAGACTTCGAGCAACCCGAAGACCGATTTACCGGGCAGGTCACCACCGCGTCCTATCGCTACAGCACGCGCAATTTGACCTTGCGGGCCGCCTACGAGGACTTTGACAAGGATTTTCGTGCTGACAACGGATTCATGCCTCGGGTAGACGCGCAGCGCTGGATTTTTGGTGGCAACCGGACTTGGTATCCTGAAGACCGTTTTCTCAACCGAATCACGTTCGGCGGTGATTGGGACATCAATCATCGAGACGACGGCAGGTTGCAGGAAAAAGAATGGGAAGCCTTCCTGTTCGCCGAAGGCCCGTGGCAAACATTCGCTGAGTTGAGCTATGGCTTTCGCGATCGACTGTTCGACGAGGTGCTTTTCCGAGAGTACTTTCGCGGTTTGTTCGCCGAGACCCGTCCGTTTGGCGGCGCGCAATTCGCGCTGTATCTGGAAAGCGGCGATCAAATTGATTTCGCCAACACGCGTCTGGGCGAAATCCGCCGGATCAACCCGCGCTTCACGCTGCAGCTTGGGCGTCATCTGCAGGTGCGCGTGCGCCACAGCTTCACCGAACTCGACAGCCTCGATGGCCAACGCGTCTTCTCGGCCCATTTGACGGACGCGAGGGTGACCTGGCAATTCAACAATCGGTCGTTGCTGCGACTGGTGGTTCAGCATCAGGACGTCAATCGCGACACGCGTCAATATGTGGACGACGATGTTGAGAGTCGCAGCCGCAGTCTGTCGACGCAGCTGCTCTATTCCTACAAAGTCAATCCGCAGACCGTAGTCTTCCTCGGTTACTCCGACGGCGCCGAAGACGGTGACGTTTTGACCCGTTTCGAAAAAACCAATCGCACTCTGTTTGCGAAGGTTGGCTACGCCTGGTTGCCCTGAACCGGCAAATCTCACTTTCAGCGCTTGCCGGGTAATAAAAACGCCGTCAGGAAGATGCAGCGTGGCCCTGCCGGGTGATAGACTTTTAGCCTAAATGCTGGACACCCTCGAACACATAGAAACGCCCGAAGGCGTCAGCCTGAGCGTGCGCCCGGCAGGCCCCTATTCGAGAATCCTCGCTCGACTCGTCGACTTCCTGATTGAACTGATCGCCGGGATTGCGCTAATCATTCTGTACGTGAACCTTGGCAAGGCGTTTTTGGGCCTGTTTTTTATTGCCGGCTTCATCTTGATGTGGCTGTACAACGTTCTGTTTGAGGTCTACGGCAAAGGCGCAACGCCCGGCAAGAGAGTCCTCGGCCTGCACGTGGTCTATACCAACGGTGCGCCAGTCAGCCTGTCCGGGTCCATCCTGCGCAATTTCCTGCGCGTCGTGGATGTGTTGCCAACACTGTATGCACTGGGCGTCAGCATCATCTTCGGAAACAGTCGTTTTCAGCGACTGGGCGACATGGCGGCCGGCACTGTCGTGGCTTACCGCCACGGCCTGAGTCATCAGGTTGTGCAGCCGGTCGGTAATGACAGCGCGCCTCTGCGGCTCGCGCTGTCGAGCACAGAACACAAAGCAATCGCACAGTTTGTGGAACGCAATGCCACCTTGTCGAACGAACGCTGCGAAGAACTTGCTGATCTGCTCGCTCCGATTACCGGCCTGCACGGCGACGACGCCATCAACGCCCTGCGTGCCCACGCCAACTGGTTGAGCGGCAGCGCATGAAGCAAGCCGATTTTGAGCGCGCTTACGGCGAAAGTTGGACCGCGTTTGAGCAGTGGCTGACGCAACCAGACGGCGAGGCGATGAGCGCCGACCAGGTGCCGCAGACCTATCGAAAAATCTGCCATCACCTCGCGCTGGCCAGAGCCCGCAACTACTCAGCCGGGCTGGAGGATCGCCTCAACCGACTCGCGCTTGAAGGACATCGCGCGCTGTACGCCGCGCGCGCCAGCGGGGTCAGCAATCTCTGGCGCTTTTTTGCCAGAGACTTTCCGCGGAGCGTACGCAAGAACTGGGTGATCGTACTGTTCGCCGCCGTGCTGTTCTATGGCCCGTTTCTGGCCATGCTCGGCGCAGCGATCACCAAGCCAACACTCGTCTATTCCATCATCTCGCCAGATGATGCGGCCACTTACGCAGAGATGTACAGCGATGACGCCAGTCGCTTCGGTGCGCGAGATTCGGGTGACGATCTGTTGATGTTCGGGTACTACATCTTTAATAACATCGGCATCGGGTTTCGTACGTTCGCAAGCGGCGCGCTGATCGGCATCGGTGCTCTGTACGTTGTGTTTACCAATGGCCTGGTAATCGGCACGGTGGTCGGCCACGTGACGGCGCAGGGACTCGGCCACAATATCTGGCCGTTTGTCTCGGGTCACAGCGCATTTGAACTCAACGCTATCGTGCTCGCTGGCGCCGCCGGCCTCAAGCTGGGTTTCAGTTTCTTTGCACCCGGTCGACGTCGCCGAACCGATGCACTCCGCCACGCCGCGAGCGAGGCGATGCCCATCGTGTACGGGTTTACCGCAATGTTGCTCGGGGCTGCGTTCATCGAGGCGTTCTGGTCGTCGACAACCTGGCCACCGGCAGCGGCCAAGTACAGCGTCGCTGCTGTTCTGTGGTTATTCGTGCTGCTGTATTTCTCATTGGCGGGACGTGCCCGTGGATCTTGAACGCATTACCATTGCGCTGCGCCCGCGCACCGACTTTGAAGCCGTCGATCTGGGCTTGCGGTTGGCGCAGTCGCATTACGCCACCGCGCTGGTCTTATGGTTCTGCGCCAGTGCACCGTGGATGCTGGCGATTGCGGCATTCGGCATTGCACAGAACCGCACGTGGCTGGCGCTGCTTGCGTTCTGGTGGATCAAGCCGGCCTTCGAACGACCGGTGCTGCACTTGTTCAGCCGTGTGGTCTTTGGCGATCAACCCAAGCGCAGCGAATACGCCGGCATCGTACTGCGCGAACCGTTTCGCAGCGGCATAGTCAGCGCCCTCACGTGGCGTCGATTCGAACTCTCGCGCTCGTTCAACCTGCCGGTAACGCAACTTGAGCGCCTGAAGGGGCACGCTCGGCGCGTGCGCAGCCGCATCCTGCAAATGGGTACGAGTGGCACGTCGGCAGCTCTGTCCATGCTGACGCTGGGGCTGGTGGCGCTTGCGTTCACCACGCTGCTCGGCCTGATGGTGTCAGTGAGTGCGCAACAGATCATGGTGTTTGATCCAACGGCCGTCCGCGATTTCATCATCGCTTTGAGCGATCGCATGCTGGTTGGCGGGTTGAAGTGGGACGTTTTGATTCTGGCCAGCTACTGGTTGTGCGAAGGACTGCTGGCGCCGTTTTATGTCGCGGCCGGATTTTGTCTTTATCTGAATCGGCGCACCCATCTGGAAGCATGGGATGTTGAACTCCAGTTTCGGCGTATGGTTCGACGCCGCAATGTCGTCGCCGGAATCTTGATGCCGCTGCTGTTGTGTTTGTGGGTGGTGCCCACTGTGCCGAGCCACGCCGACTCCGTCGAACTCGAGCGCGAGCAAAGCCGCGAGCGTATTGAGGAGGTCCTTGCGCAAGACAACTTCGGACGCACGCAGGAGCGCACGCGCTGGGTGCCAAAAAAGAAGGGGGACGAAGAAAACGATGAATCGGATTTGCCCATCTTTGAGTTTGGCGGCGCACTCAGCCAGTGGTTTGGCACGTTCAGTGAAATCGTCCTGTGGGTCGCACTGGCTGCGCTTCTGATCACGGCCATTCGCTTGCGGGATCGGTGGCTGCCGTGGCTTCAAGGCGCCGGTGGCAATCCGGTCAAACGCGCTAATCAGCAGGGCGGGCTACTCTTGTCCGAAGACGAACTGCCTGCGGACATTCCGTCCGCAGTACGCGAACTGTGGGCACGCAAAAAACACCGCGACGCACTGAGCCTTTTGTATCGCGGTGCGCTCACCGTCCTCAACGACCGACACGGCCTGCATATCAGCGACAGCCACACAGAAGGGGACTGCGAGCGACGTGTCCTGGACAAACTGGACGCAACCAGCGGCCGCTACTTCGCGCGCATCGCCAACAGCTGGCAGAAGCTAGCCTATGGCCACTTGTCGCCAAGCACCGATAGCGTCGACGAACTGTGTACGCTGTGGCATCTGATCGAAGGCCCGATTGATGAATGAGCGGGCGTTGATCATCAGTCTGGTCGGCGTGTTGACGGCAGGCCTCGTCGCCATGTTTTTCATGTTGTACGAGAAAGAATCCTACGAACACTTCGTGCAACCGACCGGCGAGGCGGCGCGCAACCCGCTGCTTGCTGCCCAGCGTTTTCTTGACGCCTCCGGTTTCGAAACGGCCACGCAAAGTAAATTTACGCCGAGTCTTACGCCGCTTGGGGTTGGGGACACCGCCATCGCCACGTTTAACTATCACTACTTGCCCGAAGCCGAATTGGATCTGCTGCTCGACTGGGTGGCACAGGGAGGCCATCTTATCGTCCAGATTCAGCCCAGATACGGCAACGTTTTTGATCCGGTGTTCACGGCGATTGGTGTTGACACGGTACTGCGCGCACGGACCGAGCCTGACGACGACGCGCCGCCTGTCGCCGAGGTGCCGCTCGACGGCGCCGACCGCGATCAGCGGGAGGCGTGGGGCGATCAACAGTATGACAATGGTATTAACATTGACCCTGGAACGACTGAACCACTGTGGGCAGTGCACGATCAGCACGGCGTGTTTGCCGCCGAGTTTCGCTACGCTCGCGGTCGTCTGACGGCGGTGGCGGACCTTGGCATTATTGCCAATTCGAGCATCGGTAAACTTGACCACGCGTTCCTGCTCACGCGGTTTGTTGGCCCGTCCGAGGGCGCTGGCCAAGTCTGGCTGCTGCACACCAGCGACGTACCGTCGCTGTGGTCGATTCTGATGGATCGGGCCGGCTATTTGTTCATCGCAGGGATTGCGCTGTTGGCGCTCCTGTTGTGGTGGGCCAGCCAGCGATTCGGCCCGCCAATCGCTCCTCCGCTCGACGAGCGCAAAGCGTTTGTCGAGCACATCGAGGCCAGCGGTCGTTTCCTGTGGCGCCACCAACAGCGTACCAAGCTGCTTGAGAGCACACAGCACGCTTTCTTGCGGGCGGCGACGCGCCGTCATCCGCAGCTGCGCCGACTCGACTCGACGCAGCGCGACGCCTATCTCGCACGCGTTTGCGGCGTTAGCGAACAATCCGCCGCGGAGGCTCTTAGCGCCTACGAATCCCGTGCGCACGGTGACTTCATTCGCGCCATCCAGAATTTGAAAATAATGTGGACACGACTATGAACGACACTCTTCCAATGCAACAGGTTCGAGCCGCCGTGCAACAAGCCGTCATCGGTCAGGGGGCAGTCATCGATCAAGTGCTCATTGCGCTGGTGAGCGGCGGCCACGTGTTGCTCGAAGGCGTGCCAGGCCTTGGCAAAACCTTATTGGCGCGCGCGTTGGCAACGGCACTGGATATGCGGTTTTCCCGGGTGCAGTTTACCCCGGATTTGATGCCAAGCGATGTAAGCGGACATGCCGTTTACGATCCGAAATCCGAGTCGTTTCGCATACGGCGTGGCCCGGTTTTTACCAATCTGCTACTGGCCGATGAAATCAATCGAGCGCCAGCCAAAACTCAGGCGGCGCTCCTGGAAGTCATGCAAGAGCGGCAGGTTACCATTGAAGGCAAGGGCTTTACGCTCGCCCCCCCATTTCTGACTATCGCCACCCAGAACCCGAGTGAGAGCGAGGGCACCTATCCGCTGCCCGAAGCTCAGGTAGACCGTTTCTTGCTCAAAGTGCTGATCGACTATCCGGAAGATGACGAGGAAAAAACGCTGGTCAGTAGCGTCGTCGACAATAACCTTGGCGACGGCTTTAATCTCGATCGCGTTGCGCAGGTAATGACGGCGGCGGAGTTGATCGCCCTGCAGGAGCGGGCTGCTGGATTGACCATCGACGAAACGGTGCGCGACTACGCCGTCGATATCGTGCGCCGCACGCGCGACTGGGCGGGCGTTGCGGTCGGCGCCGGGCCGCGCGGTTCGATTGCGGTAATGCGTGCCGCGCGTTCCGCTGCGTTTATCGCAGGCCGCGATTTCGTCACTCCCGATGACGTCAAATCGGTTGCCATCCCGGCTCTGCGCCATCGCATCATTCTCGCGCCGGAAATGGAGATTGAAGCGTACAGTACCGACGATCTGCTGCACGAGATTCTGGAAAAGGTCGAAGCACCGCGCGCATGAGACCTGCGCCCGCCCTCCTGCGCGTCGGCGCCGCTCTGCTTGCGGTCGGTTCGCTGTTGTTCGTATGGCCGGAATATCGGGTCGTGTGGTTGTCAGCAACAGCGGGCGCGGTGGCTGTGGCGCTGATTGATCTGTGCGTTCTCTGGTGCGACGCCACGCCCGCCGCGACGCGCGATGCCAATCCTTCGATGGCGCTCGGCGTTATGCGCAACATCGGACTGCGCATAAACAACCCGGGTCGGCGATCCATCAAGATCGAGGTGTTCGACCACTATCCAAGCTCGATGCAAACGAGCGAGCAACCCAAAACCGTACGCATCGCCGCGCGGGAGTTCACACGTATCCAATACGCGGTGACGCCGCTTGCACGTGGTCAGCATCCGTTTGGACTCATCGATTTACGCACCTACTCACCGCTATCGTGGTGGACTCGGCGTACCGCCGTGGCGGCCGAGCAGACGGTCAATGTTTTCCCCAATTTTGCCGCGGTCACAAAATTTGCCGTGCTGGGTATCGATTCTCAGGTTGCCGCAGGGGGCGCACATTTGCGACCGCGGCGGGGCGAGGGCTCGGAATTTCACCAGCTGCGCGAGTACCGCGTCGGCGATACGTTTCGTCAAATCGACTGGAAGGCGACAGCGCGTCTGTCGAAAATGATTGCCAAGGAATATCAGGAAGAACGCGATCAGCAAATCGTGTTCTTGATTGATACGGGTCGACGGATGCTGGCTCGCGAGGGCGGCTTGAGCCACTTCGACCATGTGCTCAACGCCATGCTCCTGTTGTCCTACGTCGCTCTGCGCCAGGGCGACGCGGTCGGTTTCATGACCTGCGGCGATGGAGCGCGCTGGATGAAACCGCGCAAGGGCATGTCAACCATGTCGGCGCTCACCAAGCAGTTGTTCGATCTGCAGCCGGACCCGGTTGCCGTGGACTATCAGGCGGCAGCAACGCAGCTGGCTCTGCGACAGAAACGCCGCGCGCTGATCGTCATGCTGACCAACATTCGCGACGAAGATGGCGACGACCTTCGGGTTGCCTTCAATTTGTTACGTCGCCGACACGTGTTGCTCGTCGCCAGTTTGCGGGAGCCGGGCGTGGATCAATTGCTGGATCGACCGGTGCAAGATTTTGACGCCGCCCGCGATTTTGCCTCCGCGCATCATTATTTAGACTCGCGCCGCATCACCCACGAGATGCTCGGCGCCCGCGGCGTGCTCATCGAAGACACATCGTGCAGCGAACTGCCCCAGTCTTTGGCCAAGCGATACATGGATATCAAACGAGCTGGTGTTCTCTGAATTTGGGTCGGACCGATACCTGCCGCTGGGTCAGCCAGCGAGTCAATGCAATCGGACTTGGGATCACCGTCCAGATGTGCAACACTGTCGCCTAACGTCAGTATTGATAAGCGATTTTCGGTGTTTGAGGATCAGCAAACTGGCGCTGGCAATCTCACTCAGGAACGATCTGTGATTTCCAAAACTACCGTTGAAGTCCCGTCTTTTGTCGTGGGCATCGGCGCCTCAGCCGGTGGCCTCGAGGCACTGGAAGAATTCTTCGATGCCGTGCCCCCAAACAGCGGCATGGCGTTTGTCGTCGTGCAACACCTGACACCAGACTTCAAGAGTCTGATGGATGAGCTGTTGGCGCGGCACACCGTGATGGCAATCCACAAAGTGGAACAAGGCATGCTGATCGAACCCGACAGCGTGTATCTGATCCCTGCCAAGAAAATGATGACGGTCAAAAACGACTGTTTCGTGCTCACCGAGCGTGACGCCGAAGAAGGGCTCAACCTGCCCATAGACCGATTCCTGATTTCACTGGCGGAGCAGCGCGGCGACACCGCCATTGGCATTATTCTGTCAGGCACCGGTAGCGACGGCACTCGCGGCGTACGGGCAATTCATCAGTCCAGCGGACTGGTTCTCGCACAGTCCATGGACACCGCCCGCTTTGACGGCATGCCGCGCAGTGCGGTAGCAACTGGGGTAGTCGATGCTGTGCTGGCGCCGAGCGCCATGCCGAGCGTTCTGGTCGACTACGTCGGCCACGGTCGCCCGCTGACCACCAACGTGCCGCGTGAGGGCGCCAAGGGCGTCGAACCGTTCCACCGCATCATCGAATTGCTCGGACAGCACTTCGGCGTGGATTTCAGTCTGTACAAGCGCGGCACGATTTCCCGGCGCATCGAGCGACGGATGGCACTGCACGCTACCCACAGTGTCGAAGATTACGTCGACCTGTTGGAGACCCGCGAAAGCGAGCTGCCCGATTTGTATCGGGATCTGCTGATTGGCGTAACCGAATTTTTTCGTGACGAAAAAGCGTGGGCAGTTTTTGAATCCGACGTGATTCCTGATATCTGCGCTGCCGCCGACGGCAAACGCGAGATCCGCTGCTGGGTTGCCGGCACGGCCAGCGGCGAAGAAGCGTACACGCTGGCCATTCTGTTCCACGAATACCTGACTGCGCAGAACATGCCCGTCAACGTGCGAATCTTTGCCACCGATCTGCATACGGACTCGCTCGAAGTGGCCGGCCAGGGCGTGTACACCAGCTCGTCGTTGTCGCGCATTTCCAATGAGCGTGTCCGCCGCTACTTTAAACCGCTGGGCCCCGATCGTTACCAGGTGCAGCCGGAAATTCGCAGCATTGTTGTGTTTGCGAAGCAGGATCTGACCAACGACCCACCTTTCACCAAACTCGATCTGGTCACGTGCCGCAATGTGATCATTTACTTTGACAACGAAGCCCAACTCAACGCACTGTCGATGTTCCATTTTGCGCTGCGCGTCAAGGGCACGCTGTTCCTGGGTCCGAGTGAAAGCCTGAACGAGCTGTCCAACGAATTCGATACCGTCGACGAACGCGTCAAGCTCTACAGCAAGCGTCGCAACATTCGTCTGCCACGTCGCATGATGGCGACCAAGCCGCGACCGCAACCCAATCATCAGACACCCAGCGGTGCGCCAAGCTACGATGCCATTCCGCATACTCGTCACGGCGGAGGTCGCGATGTGGCGATGCTGCGCGCCTATGACACCATCCTCGACAAATACGCGCCAACCAGCATTCTGGTAGACAGCTTCGGCCAACTGGCACACACGTTCAATCAAGGCTCGGAATACCTGCACACGGCAGACGGCGTGGCGACCCTCGAAGTGCTGGAACTGATTCACCCTGATTTGCGCATGGCGGTCTCGACGGGTCTGCAGCGTGCGCGCCGTGAACCCGCCAACGTGCGCTACGGCGGCATTCGCGTACGTATCGATGACGACGATGAGCGTGTCGTGCGCGTCACGATCGAAGCGCTCGATGATCGTTCCCCTGCCGATTTTTATCTGGTGACGTTTGAAGAAGCCCACCGCACGGTTCAAGCCACGGGTATTGCCGAAGGCTCGGCCGCCATCGATGCTGCGCCACTGGATGCCGTGCCGTTCGATTCTGATGGCGCCTACAGCGATCACGTCTCGAACCTCGAACAAGAGCTGCGTTATACCAAAGAGTATCTGCAGGCGACGAACGAAGAACTCGAGACCAGCAACGAAGAACTGCAGGCCACCAACGAAGAGCTGATGGCGTCCAACGAAGAACTGCAGAGCACCAACGAAGAACTGCAGTCGGTGAACGAGGAGCTGTACTCGGTCAACAAGGAGTACGAACTCAAGATCGAAGAGCTCACGGTCATGACCGACGACATGAATAACCTGTTGGTCAGCACGGACATTGGCACGGTGTTCCTCGACGAGGAGCTGTGCATTCGACGTTTTACGCCTGCGGTCGCCCGTCACTTCAGTCTGATGCATCACGACATTGGTCGTCCGATCGCACACATCAATGCCAATTTCAGTTTCCCGGGCCTGATACGCGAGTTGAAAGAAGTCCTGGAGACTGGCGATCAGCGCGAATACGAAGTGCAGGACGAGGCCGAGAATTGGTTCTTGATGTCGATCATGCCCTATCGGCGCAAGACCGGATCGATCGACGGCGTGCTGCTGAGTTTCGTCGATATCACCAACGTAAGGCGGACCGCCGCGAAGTTAGTGCGCGCTGGCCAGGAAATGCAGGGCTTTTCCTACGCCGTATCCCACGACTTGTTAACACCGCTGCGTGACATCACCAGTTATGCGCAGTTGCTCGACGAAGAATGCAGCGAAAGCCTGCCCGAGGATGGGTCGACGTACATCTCGCACATACGGGATCGCGCGCGTCGTATCCGCACAATGATCAACGGCTTGCTGGAATTTTCGCGAGTGGTCACGCGCGGCCAACCGCTCGAGGAGGTCGATTTTTACGATGTGGTCTCCGACGCGCGCAAGAACCTCAAAACGGTAATCGAAGAGAAACGTGCCGTGATTGACAGTCGCCTGCTGCCGAATGTTCTTCAGGCCGACCAAGATCAGATGGTTTATCTGGTTCAGGAACTGATCGCCAACGCGATCAAGTTCAACGAGACGCAGGCGCCTGAAATCACGCTAAGCGCAGACCTCGAAGACGATACCTGGCGAATCACGTTTTGCGATAACGGGCCGGGCATACGCGGCAAGGATAACGAGCGCATATTCGACATGTTTGCACGACTCGACAACGCCACCGACGTGCCGGGGCACGGCGTTGGCTTAGCGGTCGCCCGGCGGATCGCCGAGCGTCACGGCGGCTGGCTCGTCTGCGAAGCGCGCAAGAATGGCGCTAAGTTTGTGCTGACTTTGCCCGTAGCTTTTGCTGAGAAGACACCGGCAGCGAGTTCATAAACGGGGCCAGTTTATCGTGCGTCAACGGACGCGAATGGTAGTAGCCCTGCATGATGTCCACACCGGCGTCAGCCAGACGCTGGCCCTGCTCCGCCGATTCGACACCCTCGGCCACGACGGCAATGCCTAAGCTTGAGGCCATCGACACCATCGCGTCGATGAACACCTGGTTCTCGGGACGCGTGATCAGATCGGCCACGAACGACCGGTCAATCTTGATCCGATCAAAAGGATAGTCGCGCAAATAACGCAGCGACGAATAGCCGGTGCCGAAATCATCAAGCGCCAGATGGACGCCTTTTTCGCTCAACTCACCCAGCACGCGCTCAGCCGTCGGCGGGTGATGCAACACGCTGGTTTCGGTGATCTCCACTTCCAATCGACCCGGTGCAATGCCGGAGGACTCCAACGCCTCTTCGACATACTCGATCAGATGCGCGCCGCAGACATCGCGTGGTGAAACGTTAACGGCAATGCGTGGCACGCTAATGCCCTCTTCGTCCCAGTGACGCAGGCGATTACAGGCCTCCAGCAACACCCAACGACAGATGCGTTCCGAGTATTCTGTGGTTTCGGCGATTTCAATGAAGTACGACGGCGCGACGAGACCCAGTTTCGGATGATCCCAGCGAATGAGAGACTCAACGCCAACGAGCGTGGAAGTTTGCCAGTCGATCTGCGGCTGGTAAGCCAGCCACAGCTGCTTCTGCGACAGAGCACTTTCAAAATCGGCGACCAGCATGCGGCGATTCGATGCCGCCGCATCCGAGCGCGGGGAGTACAACTCGAAGCCAGCTTTGGGCGTTTGTTTCGCTTCATACATCGCCGCATCGGCTTGACGCACCAGGGCATCCGCATCCGTGTCCTGCGTCGACTTGTCGAAAATGGTCGCGCCAAAGGACGCCGTTAGCGCCAGTGGCCGCTTCAACAGGCCATAAATAGGACGCGAAAACTGGTTTTGCAGCTTGTCGACGATCTTGTTGACGTCGGCAACGCTGGTGACATCTTCGAGAATCAGAATGAACTCGTCGCCGCTGTAACGGCAGACCGTATCCTGCTCGCGCAGATTCAGACTCAATCGTGTGGCCGCCTCCACCAACACCGCGTCGCCCACTTCGTGGCCGTGCATGTCGTTGTAGAGTTTAAAGCGGTCGATATCGATAAACACCAATGCGCCAAGCCAGCCGTTGCGACGACAGCGCAACACGGCCTGTTTCAAGCGATCTTCAAACAGATAGCGATTGGGCAAGCCGGTGAGCGCATCGTGGTGTGCGATATGGGTCAGGTGCTCTTTGGCTTTCGATAACGTCTCTTCAACGCGGCGATAACGCGACACGTCCAGAACCACGTTATTCGAATACTTGAACTGGCCGTTGCGATCAAGCACGGGTGAGCTGATCATCGACACCGGCACTTCTGTACCGCGCGGCATCTTGACCGTGAGGTCGAGCTCGCAGTTCTGGCCGTCGGCGACGCGCGCCAAATGCGAAATAAGGCGGCGACGGTCGCTGCCTTGAGTCACGGTGAGAAACGGACGACCCGTCAGGTTGTCCAGCGTGCGCCCGAGGAGCGTGGCGACGCGATTGTTCGGCATGATGATTCGTCCCGGCTCATCCAGACACAACATCGGTGCCGGTGCATTGACGAAAAGACTTCTGCCCTCTCCCTCGAAACCATCCTTGTAACTGGCGATCCAGTCAATTCCAACGCTTGCCATAATCCTTGGCCCTTCGTGTTCTTACGAGATTGTTGTGCAATAAAGATTATCCCAATTTGCTCACTTTCTACACACAAAAGCTCTGTTTTTTCCGAGACTGTGACACTGGTCACATAATGCTAAGCGTTAAATCGATGACTCAACATAATGCGCTGATTTCACGGCACCAGTCCTTCGACAGTGGCTTGATAATCTGCCCTTTGACGACCGGGTAAGCCTCTGCGCGTCGCACGTCGTTGTCCTGATATGCAGAGGTCAACGCGAGCACGATGTTCACCGGCCGGTCAGCGAATTCCGCCATGTAGGCGTCAAGGAAACCGAAGCCATCGAGTACCGGCATGTTGACATCGAGCAGTATCAGATCGGGCCAGAAATCGGGCTCACGCAACACCGCCATAGCCTCCAGGCCGTTTTGTGCCTCGCGCAGTGCGATCGATTCATCATGCTGCCGGATGCGTCTGGCGTTGATGAATTGATCGGTCTCATTGTCATCAACGAGCAGGATTTGGTTGAACATTGCACACTGCCTTATCAGTGATTAGCGACTGTGACACAGTACAGCAATCGTCTTGGGCCGCGCCATGGCAGCGCGCCTGCGCTCACCAAATCTTCACACGCTCCTGTTCGGGCAGATACAGCTCGTCGTCCATCGCAATGTCGAAGGCTTCGTAGAATTCCGGCACGTTGCGAACGACACCGTTTACCCGATACATCCGAGGCGCATGCGGATCGGTATTGATCTGATGGCGCAGCGATTCATCGCGATACTTGTAGCGCCAGCTCTGAGCGTAGCCCAAAAACACTCTTTGCAGTCCGGTGTAGCCATCCAGCACGGGTGGCTCCTGGCCTTCAAGCGACAACAGATACGCTTTGAGCCCGATACTCAAGCCACCCAGATCACCAATGTTCTCGCCCAAGGTGAACTCGCCGTTGACGCTCAAATCATCGAACGGTTTGAACGCCGAATACTGCTCAACGAGCTTGGCAGTGCGCGCTTTGAACTCGGCACTGTCTTCCTCGGTCCACCAGTTGCGCAACACGCCGTCGCCGTCAAACGTGCTGCCAGAATCATCAAAGCCGTGCCCGATCTCGTGACCGATCACCGCACCGATGGCGCCGTAGTTCACCGCGTCGTCTGCGCTCAGATCAAAATACGGCGGCTGTAAAATCGCGGCCGGAAACACAATTTCGTTGAGCGGCGGGTTGTAATAGGCGTTCACCGTCTGCGGCGTCATCGACCATTCGCTGCGATCCACCGGGCCACCCTGGCGCGCCAGGTTCTGGTCGTAATTGAAACGTGCGGAACGGCGCATGTTGCCAACCAGATCGTCCGGTTCGATATTCAGATTAGAGTAATCCTTCCAGTTATCCGGGTAGCCGATTTTCGGCGTGAACTTGCTGAGCTTGTCGAGCGCCTGTTCTTTGGTCGCGTCACCCATCCAGTCGAGTTCCTTAATGCTGTTCTCGTACGCCTTGATCAAATTGCCAACCAGTTCCTGCATACCGAGTTTCGCTTCCGGCGGAAAATGGCGGGCGACGTAAACTTTGCCAACCACTTCGCCCAACGTGCCGTTCACCACTTCCACGCCGCGACGCCACAGCGGCCGCTGTTCTTCTACGCCACGCAGCGTCTTGGAGTAAAACTCAAAGTTTTGTTGATCAAACGATTCGCTGAGCAAACCCGCGGCACCGTTGAGGGCAACCCACTTTAAGTAGGTCTTCCACGTGTCCATCGGCGTCTGGGTCAAAATCCCGTCGAGGGCTTTCATGTAATCAATCTGAGTCACCACCACACCGTCGATGTCCGCGATTCCAGACTCTTCCAGGTACGGTGACCAGGCGAACGACGGCATCAAATCGTCCAACTCATCGGTCGGAATCTTGTTGTACAGCGCAACCATATTTCGCGTCTGTTCTTTTTTCATGTGCTCGCCAGCCAGCATCACTTCCAGCGCCATGATCGCCGCCGCGGCGGCCTCGCCGTTGGGCAGACCGGTAAGTTCAAACATCGTCGCGATGTGCTCAACGTATTTCTCGCGAATGGATCGGGACTTTTCGTCGTCAAGAAAATAGAATTCTCGATCCGGCATGCCCAGCCCGCCCTGCCACGTGTACATCATGTAGGTGCCCGGATCCTTGAAATCGACGTATTGCGCGAGCGCGAACGGCATGTTCAAGCCGGCTTTGTTCGCCTCCGCGAAATACACGGCCAACTCCTGTCGATTGGCCAACGCATCAATGCGTTCGAACTCACCCTGCAATGGGGTCACGCCCAGGCGATTGCGCGTGGTGACATCCATGTACGATGAAAACAGGTCACCCACTTTTTGCTCATCTGTCCCTTTGACAAAATCGCCGTTAGCCGACTCTTCGATAATTGCCTTCACGTGCTCCTGGGATTGATCGCGCAAAATCGTGCCGATCCCGTAACCCTGTTTGTCGCTCGGGATTTGTGTGTTATCGATCCACGTGCCGTTGACGAATGCGTTGAAATCGTTGCCCGGTCGAACGTTCGCATCCATGTTGTCCAACAGCAAACCGGAGTACGGCGCCACTTGGGCCGTCGATGCCTCTGATGCAGGCGCTTGCGTGGTCGTCGATGTCTTTGGGCTGCACGCGGCTAAACTGACGAGCAGTGCAGTGACCGTTAATAACTTGTTCAAAATGCAATTCCTGTCGTGTTGGGACTGAAAAAAATGCGAAACCGCAGAGGCAAAGCCTACCTCAAGTCAGCCATCGACAACATTAGAGCGAGAATGCAGGCAGCGCTCGGCGCGGCTTGACGTGGACTTGTTGCCGGGTGTTAGCCTCTACGTATGGTATGCCGAGCAAATGAATATCTAGACGTCGAAGGTCTCTATCGCCTGCCCGATGACGATCAACGTCACGAGTTGGCGCGCGGCCACCTTGTCTTAGCGCGACCATGAACGACAATGGCGCGCGAAGGTCGCCGATTACCTGGCGTTTGGCACGCCGATGATATGGGTGTGTGATCCTCGCGAACGCACCGTGCAGGTGTTTCGGGGTGACCACTGTTCGACGCTCAGGGCCGAAGACGTGCTCACAGCGCCTGATTTGCTGCCTGCGTTCCGTCTCCCGCTTCCCAAGCTCTTCTCGACTCGTCGCGCCTCGGCCGGCGGAAAAAGGGGGCCACGGCGATTGGCTGCAAACGCCAACCGCCGTTCTCGTTGAGCCCTAGTACGGCTCGTTTTCCGCGATGTTCCATTTCTTGGCAGTACCGGTCTTGATCTTGTCGCCATCGAAGGCGTTGTACTGATACGAAATCTTGGTGAAGTTCAGCGTGAAACTCTCGGTTGGACGGTCGCCACCGCTCGACGTTGAATAGGCGCTGACAATCGGCTCGTCCAGTTCGATGGTCAGATACACCTGCCCTTTGCCGTCGGTGCCCGATGTCTGGATGAAATGAATTTCCGCATTGCCCAGACTCTTGCCAGCCACCGCCTGAAAATAGAGATCGGCGGACGAGATATCCGTGCTTTTCTTAAACGCCATTTCCGAGAACGACGGGTTGTTGGTGCCGCGATCCTTGCCACCGCCAATACTGTCTATGGCCCGTCCAACACCGAACTCGAGGGCATCAACCACAATCCAGTTTTGGTGTTTATCGACCTGGCAAGTCCCTTTAATTTCTGTCTCAAATTTCAGTGCAATCATTACTGTCTCCTCGCAATTTGTGCCCCTGCACCATGCGGGGGCTCCTTTTCTGGCTAGTCGAAAACGGGATTTCCAGACGACCTACAGGTCGACGCCCTGTTTCTACCCCAAAAGGGTAAGCAGGCAGCGTTGTAGGGGGCGTCGTAGCAACCGTTGCAATGGAGGAGCGTTTTCTCAGCGCCGGGCGAAACGGCGATGAGCGGCAGGAAATGGCTTGAAATCTGGCGCAAAAAAAAACCGCGGCTCTCGTTAGAGAGCCGCGGTCATCGTGTTGGCTGCGATGCCTGGTCGATCGGGGTAAACCCCGATGCGCTACATCGCGCTAGCGCCAGTGATTCGTCTTAGAACGAATACTGGAACGAAGCCACAAACACCGTGCTGGTGTCATAAACCGTTGGGTAGGTGTTGCCGTTACCCAGAGCTGGACCTGCGCCCGAGAAGATCGGTGGATCTTCAGCAAACAGGTTCAACGCCGAACCGCGGATGACCAGATCGTCAGTAACGTACCAGTTCGCCGAGACGTCGATGTAGTTCACGCTATCGAACTTGCCTTCGAGCTCTTCGTCCGGATCGTCGTTGTCGGTTTCACCGAAGTGACGCCAGGTGCCCACGACGTCGACGTCCCAAGGCGTCTTCCACGTAGCGACCGCGCGATGACGATATTCCGGGCTAGGCGCACCGCACTGACCGCCGAAGAAACCGGCGCATTCGATCGGATCGGCACCGGCAAACGGCACGGTGTCGAGCTTGTCGAGAATCGTCGCAGCGTAATCAAGCGAGATCGAATGAGCACCGACTTCGAAACCGTAGGTGGCCTGAAGATCGATACCGGTGGTTTCCAGTTCGGCAATGTTCAGGTTGGTCTGTTGGAAACCAACGCCGAACGTACCGGCTGCCAGCGTGCCGGAGTTGGCGCGCGTGATCAGGTTACAGAACGTTGCGTTACCCGTGTTGAGGCACTGGTCGAGCACCGTCTGCGCGGGGATACCGGGCGAGATGGTGTCTTCCACGAGGATGTTGAAGTAATCGATGCTGAGCGTCAGGCTCTCGAGGAACGACGGCGTCCACACTGCACCAAACGTTACCGTGTCGGCTTCTTCCGGATCCAGCTGCGGGTTACCACCGGTCAACGACTGGGTCTGACCCGAGATAACATCCAGAATGGTGCCGTACTGAGCGGCCGTTACGCCGGTGCGCTGACACTCTTCCAGTGACGCGATCGGCGCATCCGATGCACAAGGGTCAAACAGCTGAACGTCGTTTGCGTTGACGCCAGCTGGGCTCAGGTTTGGCAAGCCCGTGTTCTGACCGGTGTACAGCTCGATCACGTTAGGCGCGCGGACAGCCCGCTGTAGCTGCGTGCGCAGACGAAGTTCGGGAATCGGCGCCCAAGCCAGCGACACACCAAACGCACTGGCGTCGAAGTCAGTCGCCGTGCCGTTACCTTCAGCCTCGTAATCCGAGTAGCGATACTGCGTACGCAGCGTCAGCTCGTCGGCGAACTGCATGCCCGACAAAATCGGCACTTCCACCTCAGTGTAGAACTCGTTGGTTTCAATCTGACCGGTCACTGGCAACGTGGCACCGCCAACGCCCGTGAAACCACCGCCAGGAACGCGGCTGATTTCATCCGGCAGTGAACCCAGCTCATCTTTGCGCGTTTCGATACCAAACAGCACAGCGACACTTTCGTCAGCCGTTGGCACGCGAATGCCGTACTCTTCCAGGTTAGCCTGAATGTTGGCGCCGAACGCCGTCTGCTTGGTCGAACCGTTGACCAGGCCTACGCCCTGAATGAAATCCAGAGCTTCCTGCGTGACCAGGCTTTCGCCGTTGGGTCCGCGCTGGAAGATGTTGTACGG
>JBGCFP010000032.1:0-89793 GCA_045107005.1 Gammaproteobacteria bacterium | reverse complement strand
CAATCTTAGATTCTGATGAAACCCGACACCCTCAATGTTCCCTAGGCTCGCGTACCCACCGGTTTTTGAGTCGTTCTATACCAACACAATTGCCTGGATCATCATGGCGATTGGGGCGTGGCGCTAACTATTGGCGTGCAGAATTGAGGTGCCAAAATAAATGAAAGGATATTTAGAAAGTCCTACACAATTAAAGTACATTCATAGCCTCACGTATTCAAAGTTACGCAATGTCCCTTTTTTTGCTGGGAGTCTATTTGTGCTTAAATCACTTCGCCTGCCACTTTTCTTTTGTCTTTTTCTAGGGGGGTGCGTTGCGAACCCGGGAGTCACAGAGATTTCGCCGGATACTTATATGATCGCGCGTACGGACAAAGCTGGCATCTTCGGAAATGCTGCGACATTCAAGGCAAAAGTTATCGAAGAAGCGAATGCCTTCGCAAGATCGCAGGGTAAAGTTGCCATTCCGCTTGACGTGCAAGAAACACCAACTGCGCCTGGCCGGTTTGCAACGATAACGTACCAGTTCCGTGTAGTAGATAAAGACGATCCTGAGTATGGTCGTGTTTTTCTAAAAGAGCGCGCTGATTTGGTTACCGAATCCAAAATGGATATCGATATTTCGGTTGATGACGAGCGCGATGATGATGTAAGCGAAGATGTCTACGAGAAGCTAATTCGGCTCGATGATCTTAGGAAACGACGTATTCTTTCTGAGGAAGAATTTCAAGAAGAAAAGCGTAGGCTGTTGGCACGGTGAATGCGCCGCCTAACGTGGCGCTGCAGCTGACAATTGAAAATGCCGCTCGTTCGGCTGCGCCAGGCTTCGCGTCATTTTCAATTGCAGCTGAGCTTTATTGTGAGGCGGGCAGGGAGCATGCTTGGCGGCGAAGACTTCTCATGTCCCAAAGCAGACGCTCGCGTTTTCCGTTTTAACTGTTTGGTACTGCGTTCTTTGAGATGATCAATGAGCGAGTCCAGCTTGGAGATCAGCATATGAAATACACAATATTGGCAGTGATGACGTTGATGTCTGGCTTGTCACTTGCAGCCGATGAGTCACCGTATGCGGGGGAAGAACGCCGTTCAATTAAATCGATGTCCTCGGCGGAAGTCGAATCTCTTCTGTCCGGAGCGGGAATGGGGTTTGCAAAGCTCGCGGAGCTAAATCACTACCCTGGCCCAAAACATGTTCTGGAGCTAGTGGATAATCTTGGCCTGAGTCCATCTCAGGTCTCTGAAACAGAAGCACTCTTTAAAGAAATGCGGTCTAGCGCCGTGCTTCTTGGTGAAGAGTTGATTGAGGGGGAGATGGCGCTCGATAGAGAATTCTCCCAGGGAGCGATCACGCCAGAGTCGTTAGAAAGTTCGTTGTTGAATCTGGGCAAGATACGAGCTCAGCTCAGGTTTGTTCATTTGGAAGCTCACTTACGTCAAAAGCGGCTACTCTCAGCTGAACAGATCGCCAAGTATGACGAAACCCGTGGATATCGTGGAGCGGCACATGACCACTCTGAACATCCAAAGGACCACAATTGACAAGCCACCGAACGGTCGCTTCTGGCCAAATGCTGACCAGCAAGGAGGTCAAGTTGATTCATCTTCGAGCTAAACTTGTGCCGCCTAAAAAACGATGCAGCTGACTGTTGCAAAAGCCACTCGTTTGGCGACGCCAAGCCTCGCGTCTTTTGCAATTGCAGCTTTGTTGTTAGGCGGCTAGGTGAGTTTCGCTGAGCTTAAGCAAGGATTCTCAAGTTTGGCGGACCACTTTGTGATAGAGCAGTTTTTGCGAATTGGCACCGATTGGAAGGAAGAGGCTCTCTTCTTCGCGATCACACTTTCCTTTGGCTATGTCATTGGTCGCTACATAGAACGCCGCGCCCGCAGCGTCTCCGTTTATCAGAATCGTGGCGAAGCGTTGTTGTCTAATATCATTCAAACGAATTTCGATCCCCCTGACTACCATCTGATGAATCATATGACCATCCAGCTTGAGGACGGAACAACTCAAGTTGATCACATTCTTGTTTCAAGATTTGGTGTTTTCGTTATTGAAACCAAAGACTACAGCGGGTGGATTTTTGCGAGTGAAGGAAGCGCGAATTGGACGCAAGTCTTTTTCAAGAAGAAGTTCAGGTTCCAGAGTCCGATATTTCAGAATTCACGACACGTCCGTGCTGTGAGGGGACTACTAGATTTCTTGCCGCCCGAGGCGATTACGTCCGTCGTGGTATTCACGGGCGAGGCGGAATTTAAGACCGAGACTCCAAGTGGAGTCTACAATCTCCCGAATTTCATCGAATTTATTAGCAACAAAACAGTGGAAGTGATGTCACTGAATCGAGTGCAATTTTGTGTTGGTCGGCTTGAGACGGCACGTCTAGCCATCAGTGGTCAAACAGATATTGAGCATGTTCGGAGCCTGGAGCGCAGACATGGCAATGTGTAGAGCTTTCCTATGTCCAGGTAGATGCGATGAGCTGTGGATCGTCTCGGCGCCGCCTAACGTGGCGCTGCAGCCGACAATTGCAATTGCCCCGCGTTTGGCTGCGCCAAGCCTCACGTCTTTTGCAATTGCAGCTGATCTTTGGCGTTAGCCAGCTGGCCTATCTAAACCGCCACCCTTTGGTTCTCTTGACGCGTATGCACGATTGTGCATACAATCGCTTCAATGGAGTTTGAGTGGGACAAGAGCAAGGCCAAAGCGAACCTGCTTAAGCACGGCGTCGATTTCGCTGATGCATCACTCTCACTTGAAGACGACAGAGCATTGGTTCGAGAGGATCCGGATGCAGCCGATGAAGAGCGGTACGTAGCCTTGGGTATGAGCCCAAACTTTCGAGTACTCGTGACCGTGTTTACGTATCGCGAAGATTGCATCCGAATTATTTCCTCACGGCCAGCGTCTCGGTCGGAACGCAAACGTTACGAAGGTTCTTGATATGCGCGACAATTATGACTTTAGCGAAGCCAAACGCGGCCCCATCGCCAAAACAGCCCCAGGTAAAACGCGCATTACAATTCGCATTGACGATGACGTCTTGGCTTGGTTTAAAGCACAAGTGCACGAAGCTGGCGGCGGAAACTACCAGACTCTAATTAATCATGTGCTGCGTGAACAAACGCAAAAGTCATCGGAGCCACTAGAGGCGACTCTGCGGCGTGTGATTCGGGAAGAGCTTTCTGACGCTGGCTAACAAGCGCATGCAGCTGATCGGATTGGCCAACAGCCGATGCTTGTCGCTAGGTGTACGGCCAGCGAACGTGGAGAATTAATTGACCGCATCTTCTTGGTCTGTCGAGGAAGTCGAAGCCACTGTCGATGACTATATTGAGATGCTGCGTGCAGACCTTGCACGTGTGCCATACAACAAATCAAAGCATCGACGCGCGCTTCGAGCAAAGCTAGACGATCGCTCCGAAGGCTCGATCGAGTTCAAGCATGCGAACATTAGCGCCGCTCTGCTTGATCTTGGTTGCCCTTACATTCCAGGATACAAACCAAGATCAAATTACCAAGAGTTAATTCTTCATGTTCTGACTGAACGGCTTTCCGAAGATCAACATCTTAGGGAAATTGCTGTGACTGATGCGGAGCGCCCTGGGGTTGTGCCGGAGTTGGAAAGTTTACTCACTATCGAATGCGAGCCGCCGGAACTCGTGTTGCCAGATTCTGGGCCAAGGGATCGGTGGGGAAGTAGAATCAAGAGAGTTGTGGATTATGTAGAGCGTGAGGCTCGGAATCGCTCTCTCGGCGCGGCCGGCGAAAGATTCGTGCTTCAGTTTGAGGAGGAACGGCTAATTGCCGAGGGCTCTGAACCATTGGCAGCGAAGATAGAACACACGTCGAGTGTTCGGGGTGATCACGAGGGATTCGATGTACTCTCGTTCAATTCCGATGGCTCGGAACGGCTAATTGAAGTAAAAACCACGAAGTATGGCCGCGAAACGCCTTTTTTCGCGAGTCGGAATGAAGTTGCTAGATCGGAGCATGATCGCGAAAAGTATTTCGTATACCGCTTGTTCAATTTCCGAGAAATCCCAGGCCTGTATCGACTCCCAGGGGCGATTTCTGATTCCTGCGTTCTACAGGCTCAATCATTTGTCGCCCGGCCTGTTTCGCATGACGCCTAACGCTAAAGAAATCGGGTGCCGGTCATAACAATATAACTTAGGGCACTGTCTTGGACTGGCACCCAAAGTCTCAAATTCAGAAGAGCTAGCAGAGGATGAAATGCTCTAAAGTTGTAAGCGGCACCAAAAGTCGTACGTTTTGATATGAAGCGCCGAACTGGGCAGTTGGATGCACTGGCACATAACGTGGCGTTGCAGCTGAGTTTTGTTGTTGGACGGACAGGTGAGCACGTCCCTCGATCATTCACTTTCGTTGTCTGACTAACGACTTTGCTCAATAGCAACCATTTTCAACTTCGACGTCGAGAAGAAGTCTATTTCATAGAGTGACACGATCTGGCAAGCCTCTGACTTTGATGTGGAACGAGTCTTGAGCTTCTATAGTAGCGTCAAGGTGATGGATTACATCAGTGATTTTGGACACAATGGGGTGATCGTCTCCGCACCCGATTAGATGCGAAATCATTTTGCGCGAATCAAGGAAGCTCTAGAATGTCCTACGTCGAAAAAAATCTTATGTCCGGCGAATCAGTGATTGAAACTGCCAAGCTTCACTGGTTCATTTTTGTCCCGGGTGTCTCGTTGCTTGCAGTTGGGGTCTGGTTGTTTGGTCTTGTTACAAGCACCGGTGACACAACTATTGGGCCAATATTTGGCACTATCGCAGTCTCTCTAGCGATCATTTCACTGATCAAGGCATACATATTGAAGATTTCAACAGAGCTCGCAGTGACTTCGAAGCGCATCATTGCAAAAGTAGGCCTGATTAGAAGAAATACCGTCGAACTAAACCACGCCAAAGTTGAAAGTTTCAATATTGATCAAAGCATATTCGGCAGAATATTTGGGTTTGGAACTCTGATAGTCAATGGCACAGGAGGGGGCAAAACGCCAATCCCCAGTATCGCCGCTCCACTTGATTTTCGGCGAAGTGCAATGGAAACCATTGATTCAAGTCAGGGCTAGTAAGTTATCTAAGCCGTCCACGGTTCTACAGCGAAGCTTGTCACACCATAAAGTGGGGCTGCATTTTTTCCGTGGCGCCGCCTAACTTGGCGCTGCAGCCGACAACTGCAAGCGGCCCGCGTTTGGCTATGCCAAGCCTTGGCCCAATGGCAATATGGATCGGGTGCCGGTCATAAAAATATGATTTAGCGCACTGTCTTGGACTCGCGCCAATATTTCATGTTTGTTGGAGAAGTAGTCTATGGGTATCCGAAGTAAATTATTTTCGTACATTGTTTTTTGTTGTTCAGTGCAGGCAATGGCGTCACCGGTTGCCATCGAAAACGCGGGGTTTGAGGATCCGGTCCTGGAATTGAATACTTTCACCAACAGCGACGTACCGGGATGGACGATTGAGGGCGGTGGTTTTTTTGACGCTGGCGTTTACCACATACTTAGTCCCCGTGCGCCTGAGGGCAACAACACTGCATATATTGAGGTGGTGCCCGCCAGTATCTCCCAGCAGCTGGATATCAGTCTAAGCGCAGGGATGCGCTACATCCTGAATGTGGCGATAGCGCGTCGACCCGATCGCCCCAACATTAGCGGGTATCGCATTGAGCTGATGGCAGGCACCGCTGTGCTGGGAAGCGTTGATGCGACAGTGGTTGAACCCCCGCCCGGGGAATGGGCGGATACGAGAATTGCTTATCTGGCTGCGGACGAAGATGCAAACCTTGGGCAACCGATATCCGTGCGCTTGTCTTCCACCACTAATCAACCCAACTTTGACAACGTCCGTTTGGATGCCGAGGCGTGCCTCGGTTTGGAAGACTGCGATGGTGATGGTTTGGATGACGGCGCCGACAACTGCCAGCTATCGGTCAATCCAAATCAACGCGATTCCGACGGGGACGGGTACGGGTACGGCAATATCTGTGATGCAGACCTGAACAACGACTGTGTTGTGAACGCGTTGGACCTGGGTCTTTTTCGTACTGTTTTTTTTAGCGACGACGCCGACGCCGATCTCAATGGGGATGGATCCGTCAATGTCATCGATTTGGGCCTGATGCGCTCGCTATTTTTCAGTCGGCCGGGACCGAGTGGGCTAGAGGACGCTTGCCAAACCGGTTGAGTTCAACCGATCGGAAATCGGGTGCCGGTCATAACAATATAACTTAACGCACTGTCTTGGACTGGCACCAAAAGTTGTTAGACGTCATCGATAGCGTATTCCAAGCTCGAGGCCGCCACATTTCTGGATAGCGGATACGCAGCTTCACATAGCGAGTGGCCGCGTTTCTGCCACCACCGACATCTCCTAATTCTGCTGCGTCGGATCGGTTGAAAGTACTCGCCGTGATTTGTATCTTGCTCGATCAGTCTGAACTTCGCTTTTACCTGATACAAGGATGAAAAAGCCGATGGCATTGCCCAGCGCTTACGAAATCTATCCTGCACCGCCGAGCGTTGAAGACTATCTTCGACTCAGAAGCATCACCGGGCTTTCAGAATTCTCGGACTCGGCTGCCAGGAAAGGTCTGGCAGGCACTCTCTTTGGCGTGACTGTGCTCTACAAGGACGAGGTGGTTGGCATGGGTCGCGTCGTTGGTGATGGTGGGCTGTTTTTTCAGATTGTTGATATTTCGGTGGACCCAGAGCATCAAGGCCGCGGCTTAGGGATCAGCATTGTGGCGAAACTAATCGACTACTTACGTGAAAATGCGCCGACGAGTGCCTATGTCAGTCTAATGGCGGATGTTCCAGCGAATAAGCTGTATGAAAAATTCGGCTTTAGAGAAACGGCACCGAAGACAGTTGGAATGGCCTTGTCTCTATAGCGGTGAAGACAAGCAGTGGCGTCTCCTGTGAGCGCCCCAATTTGGACTAACAGCCAAACGAACTCGCTTGATCATTCTGTTTTCCGGAAAATCCCCCTTCAAACTGTCGGCACAATAACGGCTTAGGGTAATCCCGAGTGTTCCCCCACCAAAGTGTGGCGCAAACTCAGGAAGACTACCGGAAGATCGGATATCAGGATGATTTCTACCCTCACACAAATGCAGAGCTTCGCGGCCTCGCTGACCGCCCTGAGCGCAAACGCCTCTCGAAGTATCACCCACACGGTGAGCCCCGGCGACTCGCTGAGCGCAATCGCGAGTCAGTACGGCGTGTCGCTGCCTGATTTGATTGCGGCCAACCCGCAAGTCGCCAACGTCAACCTGATTTACCCCGGACAGCAAATCGACGTGCCGGTGAGCACATATGAAATTCAGCCCGGCGACAGCCTTTGGGCGATTGCCGATCGACTGGGCACCACCGTCGGCGAATTGATCGATGCCAACAACATCGCCAATCCGGATATGATTTTCGCTGGCGACGTGCTTATCGTTCCCGGCGCAACGGGTAGCGCGCCACCGCCACCGGGCGTTGCGCCCGCGCCAGAACCGGCCCCTGCGCCAACGCCTGCTCCAACACCCGTTCCAACTCCGACACCGGTGCCGGCACCACCCGCCAATGGCGACTTTAACTACAACGCGATTGTTGGTGTGGCGAACAACCCGAACGTGACGCCCGCGTTTATCAGCGAAGTCGAAGCGATGGCTGAGCGGCTCGGCACCCGGCCCGAGTACTTGATGGCCGTGATGAGCTTTGAAACCGGCGGCACGTTTTCCTCATCGGTGGTGAACAACGTTTCGGGCGCCACGGGTCTGATTCAGTTCATCCCGCCCACCGCTCGTGGCCTCGGCACGTCGACCGCCGAGCTGGCACGCATGACGCCGGTCGAGCAGCTTGCCGTTGTTGAGCAATATTTTGAGCAGTATCCGGGTCGTCTTGGCACTCTGGAAGGCGTTTACACCTCCGTGCTTTCGGGGCGCGCAACACCGGATCCGGATGCCACACTGGTCACCCCCAGCGGACGCGCGTTTGTTCGTGGCAACATTGAGTACACGCAAAACGCCGGGCTGGACTTCAACAACGACGGGCGCATTACGTCTGGCGAGGCGACCTCGGCGGTGGCATCACGACTTTATGGTGGCGTCACCAGCGTGCAACAGCAGCTCGTTGACGTGGGCGCAGTACCAGCAAGCCAGGCGGCACGGTTCGCCGACGGCCAGTTTGGCCCCAACACCAGCGCGGCTCTCGGGCGCTTCCAAGGCGCCGTTGGACTCCCGCAGACTGGCTTGCTCGACGATGCCACTGGACGCGCCTTGTTCGCTCAGAGTACGCCCATCGAAGCACCACGCAGCGGATCCGGCAGCCAGGTGGACCTGCAGCTGAGCCAAACCATCCACGAACGCGGAACGCCGGGGCGCCAGACCATCAACTCACCGGTGATCGGCGAGTTCATTCTGACCGAGGGCTTCATGGCGCGCGGCGGCCCGCACAGCAGTAAGAACGCAACGCTGGCGATCTTTGCGGACAACCCAACTGTGGCCGAGAACATCCCGGCGGGCGTTTACAACCTGGGCATCGACTACGTCAACACGAACGGACGCATTCAAACCTGGTTTGGCGGTGAAGTCGTTGACATCATCAACAGCAATCGCGGCTACGGCAATCGGTTGATCATGCAGACGGACTTCACGTTCAACTATCAGGGCACCGAGTATCCGGTCTTCGCTCACTATGCGCACGCCGACAGCTTTAATGTTAGCGAAGGCGACACCATTGTCGCTGGGCAAGACATTGGCGATCAGGGCAGCACGGGTGGCAGCACCGGCGATCACGTCGACTTCCTGTCGTGGATCACGCTTGCCAACGGTCAGCGCGTGCACATCTCGCCCAATTTGCTCGCTGCCGGTCAGTAGTCTTAACGCCCGGCCAAGAGGTCGGGCGCAGGCATTGAGTCCGCAGGACGACTGCCCTATTCTCAAGTTGTCGTCTCAACTCGGTTCCGCGATGCGATTGACTGCTGTCACAATCGGTCTCTGCTTTCTCAGCGCGTGCGCTGAGCCACCGCCAACTGAGCCTGAGCGCGTGGTGCCTTCCGCGCAGATCGTGGTGGATTTTCGAGCGGGGCCGGAAGCATTGGCGGCAAGCTCAATCGCGCCGCCCGTCAATCTCATGGCGAAAGTCTTCGGCACACCCGCGCCATCGAACGCCCGGGTATCCGGCATCGCGACCGGTCATTTTACGTCGTCTGAGCAAATCCAGACCGTTGCGCTCATAACTCGTGGCGGGCCTTTGGCAGGACAGGGCAACGCCAAACCGTCCATGCTTGTTGTGCTTGAAAACGACAACATCGTCGCTCAGTTTGTGCCGCCGGACGTGACTTACCACGGTATTGCCGCCACGTTCGACGCGAACAACGACGCACTACACGATGTCGTGCTGTCGGCGCAGTCATACCAGATGGGACAAACCATCATTCGAGCCGACATCCTCAGCGTGGCCGGAGGACAACGCAAGGCGGTGAAATCGCTCGGCACGGTCTACGAAAACACCTGCGACGTGCCACTGGGAGACAAGTACGTACGCGCGACGGTGGTTCAACAAGACGCCAACGGCGTGTTCCAACGTGAAGAACGAATTGCACGGTGTGGCAGCGACGGCCGCGCGCCGGGCATCGATGCGTTTAGCGTGGAGTCCACCGTTCCTTGGTAAAAGCTCGACCAAACTCTTTCTGGCCTGGAGAAAGGGACTAACACGATAATGAACTCGCTCCGTTTCTCAGTCTGCTGATCACAGGCCCCTCGTGCGCGGATGGTATTCGTTGTCCTTGCAATCACTGTCGTTCCAGCTGGACTTGGGTTGGCCCTCGCCCGCTTCTATTTCAATGCGCAGCCTCGGGTATATTGGAACGGCGGACAGAGTTGTTGTCGACAAACTGACGCCGCTGAAAACAAAAGCAGCAAGGGCACGTGAACTTTTTTCAGATTTTGACATCAGAAAACCCAGCACATGAAATCCCTGTTAACACTGATTGCACCAGACACACGCTGTCCATGGGCGCGCGATAAGAATGGCCAGTTCCTCTTTATCGCTTGTCTCGATGGCAGTCCCGTTGTATTGATCGCCAGCTCTGTATGCGCTTACTGATAATCGCGATCTTCTGCTTAATCATCTTCTTCCCCTGCTTCTGGTTGTTCAGTGCAGTCGTTGGTACTAGCTGGGGAGGATGGCTGGCCACTGTGTTTTGTTGGCTCTTTTTGCCTTTCATGCTGCTGAGCAAATGGACATACTCGCGCAACCCCATTTTGCAAATCGGCAACTACTTAATCGCTATCGCGATACTGGGCTTTAGTCTCTGGGTAGCGTATCAATGGCTGATCGAAGGCGCCGACGTGAATGGTAGCGTTTCGCTGCTTCTTCTGTATTTTTCTGGCTCAATCTATTTCCTTACGCAAGGGCACCTTCCCTATCAAAAGGCGAATTACGAAAGGGATAAGCAAGAATGAACACCAACCTCGCGGCCATTAATTGACGCAAGATGCATCACAACTTGCAAAAGCCCAAAAGTGGCCGCTCAGCTGGCTAGCGTTGGCGATGCTCGTACCCTTGGACTTCCACTGACAGTCCTTGCCGCGCGTGGCGGGCGCGCCCGGTTTGTTGGCGTAGGTTACAAGCTCTGTCGCTGGGCACCTCATTACACGCGCCATTTGCTGAGCACGCGGCTCGATGCCAAAAATTCGTCTACATTAAGGAACAGGTGTGCGCCAATACCGGTCGTGGTATCGGACTAAGTTTAAAGGCAGCTGCAGACAGGGTGACCGAAATGTTGCGTAAAATCGCCGCGCTACTCGCGGCACTCGTTCCAAGTTTCGCTGCGGCTTCTGATACTGCTCGGCGCGAAATGCCAGATGATCTGAGTCTTTTCAAGATTCGCCTTTATGTCGACGGACGGTTGACACTGAACAATGAGGATATGTCGATCGAGCAGCTCTCCGAGCCGCTGACGAGTGCAGCCGCTGACGGCGCCGTCGCGTGGATTTACTTGGAAAGTCCAGACATGCAAGAGCTACCGAAGGCAGAGGAAGTCCTTAAGGTGTTGGCAAGCGCGAACCTTCCATTTTTGTTCTCGTCGGACGAAGACTACTCAGATGTGTCGGCGGAAAAGAATCCAGATGTAGGACCCACGAATGTTCTGCTTTATCAGTCGCAGGAGGAGTACGAGCAATTCGTGGGTAGCGAGCACGAAACCATGTCTTACCTCGCGAAACTTGAACTAAGTTTGATTGCTTCTCTTGCTCAAAGCCACGAAGGCTTCTTTCATGTTGTCGTTGCCCTTAGGCCCGGCGAGTCGAAAATTTGGCTATTGCATCCGGATCATTACACGCCCGACGATTTTCAGTCGCTAGTGAGTGAGCTTGAAAGCCAAACGCCGCCAACTATCCGAGGCGGCGTGCTTGCATTCGCCATATCGAGGCAGTTTCCGGCAGTGCTTGGCGAGCAACCCGCGTTCGAGCCGCCAGTACCGCCTGAATGGGCGGAAGCAGCGAAAAAAGCAGACAGAGAATCTACGGCCACTGAGATACTGAACTCCGTCTGGCCGCCGCGTTGAATCGGCGAAAGATGCCGCGGTAGGTAACATATGGACTCCGAAGATGGTGCAGCCTTGGACAAGAAGCCGCCTATAGCAATCCGCACTTGCCCAAGCGCGTTCTTGCAATGAAAGTCCTGTTTTTATGCAGTCAAAATCGCCTGCGCAGTCCAACCGCGGAAGCCGTATTTTGCGAGTACCCCGGCGTCGACGCTGAGTCGGCAGGGCTGAACAGGGGGGCCGATAATCCGGTATCTGGCGAGCTGATAGGTTGGGCTGACATCATTTTTGTGATGGAGCGCCGGCACAAGAGCAAGTTGTCGAAAGATTTCAAACCGTATCTCAAGAATTCCCGGGTCATCACTCTGGATATACCCGACGACTACGATTACATGGACGCGGCGTTAGTGAAACGGCTAAAGAGAAAGGTCACCCGATACCTGGTCAAGACATGAGTACCGCACACGCGCGCTGGCCTCGTCTTCACCAGGCATTCGACGTGGAAACGGAGCGCGTACAACCCGAAGACCTTACTCCAGACGACTCATGCCGTACGGCCCAGCAAAGACCCCTTTAGCCCAGTCACTCATGAGCCGGTAAAACCCGTCGGTCACCTGAGTGTATTCCCGCGTGCCGTCTGCCGCTTGATCGTATTCCCACATGCCGTGATCCGTACGCGGGAAAACGTGGATCGTAATATCTCTGCCTTCACGGCGAATGGTCTGCAAACGCCCCAGCGTCTTGGCAAAAGGTGCCTCGCGATCATCCTCCGCCAGAACCCAGAGCTGCGGCGTTTCGACGTCGCGCAGAATCGCCATGGGATCCAGAGACCAATCGATGTTTAGCTCGTCAAACATCGGAATGCCTTTGGTGCGTAGCTCGTTCGAAGAAATGCCGAGGATCACCCCAGTGAAGCCGCCGCGGACAATCGAATACCACGGCTGATCGCGATAGCGTGCGCGCAGTGTATCGAGATCGTCCAAGCCGTCGGTGTAGTGGGAAACGGCGAGGCGGGCCGTGACGTCGGTCAGTTCCCGCGCTTTGGCCAGAACCGCTTTGCCGTAGCCCGCTTCGGTCAACTCCAGTTCGACTTGAGCGGCGTCTTCCTCAAGGATGTCCACCACCAACCCGTAGCCGATGCCGAGAAAATCCGCATTTGCCCGTTTCGCCGCCAGCGGCGCGATCCAGCCTCCCTGACTCAATCCGAACAAGCCAAACCGCCCGAATCTCCCGGCCGCCAGGCGCTTTGCTTCGCCCGCCGCGGCCACCAGATCGTCAGCCAGCTCGGGGAAGTTTTGCGAGTAGGTGCCGGTTGATTCTCCAGTGCCGCGTTTGTCATAGACGAAAACCGACACGCCGCGACCGACCATTTGATAAGGGTCGGTAGCCGATTCGATCCATCCAAGTCTTTCCGAGCCATGAGCGTAAACGACTAGTGGCGTATTCGGCCCAACCTCTTCCGGCTCCATCAGCTGTCCGGCGAGGACAGCACCGGCGACATCGAAACGCGAGTTTGTCGTGCGAATGGCACGTCGTTCCAGGACGGTTGCACCATCGATCTTTAGCGTGTTGCCATGGCACGCAACGCGATCGTCTTCAGCCACTCGCCCTGCCCGACCATCGCTGCGCGAATAGCGGTCAACGCCTTGTCTGTTCATGATTGCTACAAACGACGCAGTCGATCCGTAAATGCCGACGGTGCATGCCGTTGACACCTCTTTCGCGTTTTGGATCTGCCCAGTGTTGCTGCTTGAGCAGCCGGACAGCCAAATGGCGAACAGCGCGCTCACCCAAAATAGTCGCATGCCGGTGTCCCCTTTTTTTACACGTCGAACGACAGTCAGTATAGCGCCGAGAATGCTCAGTGTGCGCGGTCGCCGATTCTGACGGAGCCTCATCGAGTTTTGGTACACTCACGTTTGTGCCAGTTGACGCCAACCGAGGATAAGACCGCGTGTTGGCCTAAAGACAATCTCAACTCGGCTTCGGATACTCTCGGCCTGATCACTTAGTCGTTCCGATTGTTGCCGCCACCACGAGAAACTCGATCACGACCGAGCCTGATTTCAAGTCATCAATAACAGTGGTCTCAACCTGATGGACACAAACTGTAAAAATTGCGGCGCAACGCTGAGTTTCGAATTCCTCGATAATCGACTGAAGTGCGGCTACTGCGACACGATTCATGTGCCTTGTTTGCGCGAGGAACTGGGGATCGATCTCGCGTCGAACGTTCAATCCGAAGATCAATGCCCTTTGTGCTCTGAGCCCTTATCGCACGGAAAGATCAACGAGTGGCACCTGCTGGTTTGCTCCGAGTGCCGCGGTTTGCTGGTGTCGCGACAGGATCTGCTCAACATCATTGTCTACTCACGCGAACAATCCGTCGTAACGGATCGAAAGCCTGACGCCATTGATGCGTCAGCACTGACCCGTGTGCTCGACTGTCCCAGTTGCGAAACACCGATGAAGGCTCATCCGTATTTTGGACCGGGGGACTTTGTTATTGACTCGTGCGTCTCGTGCGACCGAATTTGGCTCGATGGCGGCGAACTGGATCGCTCAAGCACGATTCGATGGGGCGGCTCGGCATGGCGCTGAAAGTTTTGCCGAAGATCGGCGCAGGCCGCTTGCGCTTTGGGATGTCCCGTGAGGCAGTGACAGCGTGTCTGGGCGAACCCGACGATCGCGAAGAAGAGGTCTGGTCGGACGACACGGTCACCGAAGACTGGCTCTACGAAGAGAGCGAGATTCGCGCCACGTTCTACAGCGACGAGAGCTGGCGACTCGGCGCTCTCACGCTTCAAAAAGCGAACATTCATGGCGTCGAGCCCGTTGGCATGACCGAGGCGGATGCGCTCCAGGCGCTCGACGCGGCAGGCGTGCCAAAGATCGTCCTGGCGGATGACTTCGACGACATCGGCATGCGCGATTACGAGTGTTCAGACTACGAACTGTCGATTTGGGTCTGTGACGGTAAAGTCGTTTCGGTCACACTGTTCCCTGAAGACGATGCATCAGGTGACAACCCGGACTGGCCAGCTGACAACGATCGACCGGGCGACGAAGCCTGACGTTGCCGCTGGATTGCCAAACGGCATTCGAGAGACCAGGTCGAAGGAGACAATCAGACCAATGACGACGAAATCGGTTCAAGCGCTACTCGATGACATCCGCCTTCTGGGTTTAGAACAATTCTTACTGGTTGAGCGCGTGCGCGAACTGGTCAAGGAAGTCATCTCGCCGATTTCGGAAGAGGTCAAATACGGCGGCATACTCTTCTCATCAGAGGTGCCGTTTTGCGGTGTTTTCGCCTACAAGAAACACGTATCCGTGGAGTTTGGCCACGGAGCGAAAATTCTGGATTCGCTTGGCCACCTCGAAGGCAAAGGCAAGGGCCGTAGACATTTGAAGCTAAATTCTGTTTTTGATATTGAAACCAAGAATCTCGCGGACTACCTTCCTTTGGCGCTGGCAGCCGCGCAAGCCAGCTAGATATCAAAAGACTCACATGAAAAAAACGTCACCAAAAAACATCAGACCTGCCCCGGTTACGGCTGGGCGTTATTGGCAGACGCGCCATGGATAATTCGAAGGTACACCCGTATTTGCGGTTGAGTGCGTTCTCGAACAAGCTGGTAGTTCTTATATCGATCATCCTTAGCCTGGATGTGGGTCTTCGGTGGTTAGACTTTCCGCCTCCACTCCCCGTCACATTGGAAGTCGGCCTGAGTTTCTTCTGGCTTTGGATCGTACTGCATACCTTGATCAAGGTACTCGCAAGCGGGGTTGCCAATTTGATTGGTTTGGGCCCAAATCGATTTTTTGAGCTGGATACCGGGCGCATCCAAACTGAGCAGCGACGCATTGATGAGACACGTCGTGATGAAGCCCTGGTACGTCGCGTCGAGGAGCTTGGACAGAAGCAGGCTCGAGATGAAAGTCACGGTGATGCGTAGTCCGGACACAAACTGGATGCTGCCCCGACGACGACTCCAGTAAAGGCATCACCCGGACCAATGCTCGGCTCATTTTGCGCCCGGCACTTTGAAACGCGTAACCTACTCGCAGACCGCTCCAGGCAGAAGCCCGGGAAGCGACGGCTCAACCCACAGTGATTCACCGGAACCCGCGTCAAACGGATCGACCCACGCGTCCAAACCCTCGCGCGTAACGTCAAAATGCAAATGGGGCGCGGACGATCGGCCAGAGCTGGCGATCAAACCCAGACGATCACCGCATTCAACCTGATCGCCAGGCTCGACGTCCACTTCATCGCGCATCAGACGAGAACAACTCATTATCGGAATATGGTGCATGACTATCAGGCAATACGTATTGTTCGCGGTGTTGATGTCATTGTGTGCGTCCTGCGGCGCAATGGCACAAGCCAAACCGTTTCAAATCCCCGCAATTCAGGTTGTGCCAGTTGAAGACAAAGCAACCGGCCGTGAATACGAACTCTATATAAAGCTACCGGAAGACTACGCGCCCGACGGCGACAAGACCCATCCGGTGATCTACATCGCGGATGCACGTTGGCACATCGAGATCATTTCAGGCTCGATTGAATATCTGATCAGCGACGCAATACTCGTGGGCGTTTCCTGGGACACGGGCATACCGATACAACAAAGTCGCATGCGAGACTACATGCCCAACAAATACACGGGAACGGACTACAAGCACGCCACGGGAAGGGCTCATGAGCATCTCGCTTTTTTTCAGAATCATGTGTTTGAGTACGTAGAGTCTCAATACAAAGCAAATGATGGCGAAGAGGTGTTCGTGGTTCTCGACGGCGCCGTCGACATGCACTACCGGGAAGAAAAAATTGAGAAAGTGAAACGCATGCAGGTCGGCGATATTTTCTTTGCAACCGTGGGCACCGAACACGTCGCGCATCCGGTGGGCGAAGCGCGGGTTTTGGTGATCGAATCCGAAGGCAGCGTTTAAAACAAGGCACGCCCACCGGATCATCTGGTGGCGCCGGCCAATGCATACCGCGCAACCCAAGCCAAGCAACAGCGACTCTGGTTTCACTCTAAAGCCTCAGGCTGAACCAATGACAGCGCTTACCTTGGTGGCCCAATGCGTTCCCTGCACCCGTCAATTTGCCAAGCTCTCCCCAGTTGGTAGACTCATTTCGGGGATAAAAATAATTTAGGGAGATCTGCATGTTCAAAAACATTGCAATAAAGGCTGCGTTGGCCGTATGCCTGTTAGGCTCAGCCACCGCGCAAGCCGCGACCGTTCTGCTTATTCCGGAATCGTCCAATGACACCGTCGGTATGTACTCAGCGCTCGACGGCAGCTACATGGGCGATCTAATCGGGCCGCAAGCCTCGCTGTCCACACCAATCAATGCGGTGCAGGGTGACGATGGCAACATTTACGTATCGGATCAGATTGGCGACGACATCTCGGTGTTCAGCCAGTCAGGCGACCTGTTGCGTAGCTTTCCAAATCCAACCGACACGAACGTGCTGGATAACGTCCGCGGCATCACGTTTCGCGACGGCGTGCTGTTTGCCACGGTTGGCGGCGGCAGTAACGGCAGTGCGATTGCCAGATTCGATCCGGCGACCGGAGCCTTTCTCGGCAATTTCATCGAACCAAACGTCGGCAATCTGGAAAGCCCGTTCGATATCTTTTTCCTCGACACCGGCGAAGCGCTGGTTGGCGGCATCAACTCAGACAACATCGCCCTGTTCGACGAGAACGGCTCGTTTGTGCGCAACGTTCTGACCGGCACACCGTTTCCGGAACAAATTGAGCAGCTGGACAACGGCAACATGATCTACGCCGATTTCCTGCTCAACGCGGTGCGCGAATTCGACATGATGGGCAACATTGTCAGCGAGTGCGGATTGAGCGGTGCTCGCGGCGTCTACGGCCTTGGCAACGGTCAAGTGCTGGCCACCAACGGCAGTGGCGTGACCTCCATCGACATGGCGACTTGCACCAACACCGTCGTGCGTGACGGCGTTAGCGCCCGCTTTATCGAAGCCTTTACGCCAGTCCCTGTGCCTGCAGCACTGCCGCTGCTGCTGACTGGTTTGACCGCACTTGGTCTGTTTGGTCGACGTCGCAAAGCCGTCTGATCACAGCTCGCAACGGGTAAACAGTGCCCCACGACGCTCAGCGTCGTGGGGCATTTTTCGTTTTAGTCATCCGAACGACGCCACTGCCCGTCAATCAAAAACTCATGCGGCCGATAGAGGGCCTTGTAATTCATGTGCGGCGACTGCTCGATGTACAACCCCAAATACACGTAGTCCATCCGCCATCGCTGCGCCAAACGAATCTGGGTCAAAATCGAATACACGCCCAAGCTGAATTTCGAGTAGTCCGGATCGAAGCAGCAGTACACGGCCGAGATTGCGGCCGCACCGCGATCCACTATGGCCACCGCGACCAGCGTTCCATCAACCAAGTAGCTCAACTCGACCGTATCGCAACACGAACTGACCAGAAATTTTCGATAGTCGTCGACGGATACGGGCAACTGCCCCACGCCCAACCCGCGTTCATGACTGTGCCGATTGTAGAGTTCGGCGCGACGCGCATCGGCGATGGGCCGGCGCACCTGTATGACAATTTCCTGATCGCCACGGCGCAAGGCGCGACGCTGAGAACGGTTCGGCTGGAAATCTGTTACCGGCACGCGCATGGGCACGCAAGCCTGGCAGCTTGGACAGGTGGTGCGATACAAGAACGGACCGGTTCGCCGATCGCCCGCCGCGAGGCGCTGATCGAACTGCTCGCCGGTTAGCCTGGCGACCGGTTGGCGCAGAGGCATGCGCGCTTCTCGACCCGCGAGATACGGACACGGACCGACTTCGTCATAGACCAAAAGCTCGGCAGACTCGTGCATCGTTTCCCTAACGAACTGAATTTAGACGCGACACGTTGGTAATGCCAAAGTGTAATCAGCGAATCAGCCGGTGGCCAATTCGCATCGACCGTGGCGCGGAATACCGGCTAGACTGATTCCAAGTTATGTCAAGCGAACCGTTAACGCCCGGATCGGGCGTGCAGCGACAACAAGAAGGTCCACCTTCCGCTCATCCGTAGCGCCGTGTTTCGCGATCTGAATGTTATAGTGCTATAACATTTACGAACAGAGCGCGGCGTGCACCCTGCCGGCAGCATTTGAAGAGTGAGGATCATGGAAAAAAGCTTGCATCACGATATGGACCTGCCAAAAAGTCGCGACGATCTGGCTCGGGCTCGTTTTGTATCGGGGCTGCGTGCCTATGTGCTAACGGACGTGGCCACGCAGATGCGTACCGACTACGAGCAGAACATAGAACCCGAACTCACCAAGGACGACGCCACGACGCCCAAAGATGGTTGGGCTGTGCATCGGGCCATCCGCGACAGCGACACCTTCAAGCGCTACAGCAGTTTGCGCTGTGCCACCCAGGAACTGGTGTGGGACACGGTGATGGACAACATCGAGCAGCATGGCGACACGCTGGATGCCAAGTTTGAACAAATGACGTCGGATCAGTCACGCGCCCAAGGCACGCTGTCACTGGATCCGGAGTTGGATATTCCCGCCTACGTCAACGCGGTTGACGTGCATTTGATGCCGGGCAATTACGGCGGCAGCGACGACTCGCTGAGCGCCGGTGCTGTGTACGATCAGGGCTTGAACGTGTTCGCGTTTGGCATGATGGGTCGTCGCCTGAACGACATCGGCTGGTCCATGGCCAAGTATTACCAGGCGCGCAACCCGAACGACAAGCCACAAGTCATTGTCGACGTCGGTTGCTCCATCGGTCACAACACACTGCCGTGGAAGCAAACCTATCCCGACGCCGAGGTGCACGGCGTCGACGTGGCCGCGTCCTGCGTACGTTACGCTCATGCGCGAGCACAGGCGATGGGCGTCACCGTGCACTTCCATCAGGCGAAAGCCGAGATGCTGAACTTCGACGACAACAGCGCCGATATCGTGTTCAGCTCGATGTTCCTGCACGAGCTGCCCAAGGACGCCATCGACGCATACATGCGCGAAGCGCGCCGCATCCTAAAGCCAGGCGGCGTCATGCTCAACATGGAATTGCCGCCGAACGAAAACCTCGGCCCGTACGACGCGTTTTATCTGGACTGGGACTGCTACTACAACAACGAACCTTTCTATAAAGGGTTTCGTGACCAGAGTTACCGCGCACTGTGCCTGGACGCGGGCTTCGACGCTGACACCTTTTTTGAAGCCGTCATGCCGCGCTATACCTACATCGACGAAGAGACCTTCGTGCAGGCCGTGTCCGGTCCGGTCGAGTTTGATGAAAACACCGGGCGGCTGGCCGACAGCATCCAGTGGTACGGCTTCGGCGCGCGCAAGGCAAAGGGTTAAGACATGGCGCTGAGCAGAGAAGTCAAAGGCGGTCGCAAAGGGTTCTACTCCGATCCGGAACTCGATCGCTTGCTCGCCCGAATGGCACGTCTGATGGCGGAACACTGGGCCGTTAAGGAACGCCTGCTGACCATTGAAGCTTTACTGACCGAGCGCAACATTCTGACCACGGAAGACATTGACAACTTTGAGCCAACACCGGAACTTGAAGCGGACTGGGACGCGCAACGAGATAAACTGATTCGGCGCGTACTCGAAGCAGGCCAGAACATCACCAAATAGTCGACGAGCCGCTTCCCCTTTCATTTCCGGAGCTTTTGCATGGCTACGCATTCTTACATGGTTCTTTTTCACATTCTGTTGCTGGTGTTCTGGCTGGGCACAGACCTGGGCGTTTTTCTCGCGGCAAAAATGTCGGAGCGCGGCGAGCTGAGCGTCGAGACGCGCGGGTCGCTGATGCAGTTGGGCATGGTGCTCGATCGACTGCCCCGTACAGCCGTGATCCTGATATTGCCGAGCGGCTTCACGCTCGCAAACAACCTGGGCATGGTGTCACTGGGCAGCGGCGCGCTGCTCGGCATTTGGGCTGCCGCGTTGGTGTGGGCCGCCATCATGTGGGCAGGCTTTCTCAAACCGCAATCCGCCGTCGAGGCGTTGTCGCACAAGGTGAATTTCGCGCTGCACATTATTCTGGTGCTCGCGCTTGGCTACGCGGCGTTCACGCTGTGGGGCACGGCGCCGTTGTGGTTGAGCATGAAAATCGTTGCGATCGCGCTGGTGCTCGTGTGCGGCATCGCGCTGGACATCACGTTCAAACCCGCCGTCATCGCGTTCACTGACATCATGACCAACGGCGCGACGCCCGAGCGCGACGCGTTGTACAGCAAAGCGATTGCGCCGGTCTACTGGTGGGTCATCGGCATCTATATTTGCGTATTGATGGCCACCTACTTTGGTGTCGTCAAACCCGCGTGAGTACGCCCTGCGAGGCGCTGTTTGCGCCGCTGGATCTGCACGGTGTGCGCGTGCGCAACCGAGTGGCCCACGCGTCGATGACCACCAAGATGGGACGCAATCAGGCGGTTTCCGAGTCGCTGATCAACTACCATCGCAACCGCGCCGAAGGCGGCGCTGGCCTGATCGTCACGGAGCCGCTTGCGGTGCAGCCCTGGCATCACCAGCCGTACAAAGTGAACGTATTCAAGGACAGCAGCGGCCTCAAGCGATGGGCGAGCGTGGTCGAGGACGCGGGCTGTCGAATCCTCGGCCAGCTCCAGGATTCCGGTCGCGGCCGACATGAAGCCGGCAAGCATCCTTACGCGATCGCTCCGTCGGTATTGCCCGACGATCTGAGCTGGACCGTCCCGCGCGCTCTTGCCAGCGAAGCCATCGACGATCTGATCGAGCGTTTTGCGAAAGCGGCTGATGCCCTGCAAGACGCCGGCTTCAGCGGCGTGGAACTGTCGGCCGGTCATGGCCATCTGTTTCACCAGTTCCTGTCACCGTGGTGCAATCTGCGCGACGACGACTGGGGCGGCGACGTCGCGCGGCGCACGCGCGTCATCACCGAACTGGGCACGCGCATTCGTGCGCGCTGTGGCGAGAACTTCATTATCGGATTGAAGTTGCCGGGCGTCGACAGCGTACCGGGCAGCATTGATATAGAGGAAGCGCAGCGTTTTACGGCCGAGCTGGCGAAGCCCGAACTGTTTTCCTATTTCTGTCACGCGCAGGGCTCACACTCGCCATGGCTTGATCGTCACGTGCCGGACATGCACGGCCCCCGCGTGCCTTTCGCCGACATTACCCGCGCCATGCGCCAAAGCGCCGGCGACGTTCCGCTGATGGCGCTCGGTCTGATCACCGACCCGGCTGAGGCAGAGCGGCTGATTGAAGAGGGCGATGCCGAACTCGTTGGTCTGGGTCGCCCACTGGTCACCGACCCGGCGTGGCCCAACAAAGCGCGCGCCGGTCGCGCCGCGGAGATTCGCTACTGCGTGTCGTGCAACACCTGCTGGGCCACCATCATTCGTGACGGCTTGCCGATTGCCTGCGACAACAACCCGCGCGTCGGGATGACCATTGAGGCCGACTGGTGGCCGGCACCAACCAAACAAACCAAGCGCGTCGTTGTTGTCGGCAGCGGCGTCGCCGGCATGGAAGCCGCCTGGATTGCGGCCGCCCGCGGGCACGAGGTCACGCTGCTCGCTCGCAGCGAGCAAGTCGGCGGAAAAACGTCACTGCAAGCGCTGCTGCCCGGCGGCGAGAACCTGAGCAGCGTTTACGACTACCAGCTGCAAGCCGCGCAGCGCGCCGGGCTGGAACTGCAGGTACGTGGCCAAGTGAGCGAACACGACGTGCTGGACCTAACCCCCGAGACCGTGGTGCTCGCCACCGGCGCCAGCATGATGTGGCCGCGCCAGCTCCCTGATGCGCTTCGCGAAGAGGGTTTCATCATGGATTTGCGTTCGCTGATGCGCGAACTGCTCGACTACAACGAACCTCAGGGTGGCACGGCCGTTCTGTTTGACCAGGATCACACGCACGGCACTTACATGGCGGCCGAGCGCCTGAGCGCTCTGTTTGATCGCGTCGTGCTGATGACGCCGCGCGAAACCGTCGCCCAGCAAGAAGCGCTGGTCATGCGCCAGGGCATTTATCGGCGACTGAACGAGCGCGGCATCGAGATTCTGCCGTTCTGTGAGTTTGGCGACATCGGCGGACTTGAAGACGGCGTCGCGATGGCGCGCAATCTGTACACCGGCAACGAGACGCCCATTGATGACGTGGCGCTGGTCACTTACTCAACGCCGCGTCGACCGGACGATCAGCTCGCCGAGCCGCTGCTCGCAGCGGGTGCAACGGTTAAGCGCGTCGGCGATTGCCACACCCCCGACACGTTACTGGCGGCCACGGCCATGGGCCATTCGGTCGGCAACACACTTTAATGGAGCAAGCGAATGCAAAAAATACTGGTCCTGTTCAATCTTAAAGACGGCGTTGACATTGCCGAGTACGAAACCTGGGCACGCGAGAAGGATCTGCCGACCGCTCGGGGCCTGAACGCCGTGTCGCGCTTCGACGTATATCGCGCTGACGGTCTCATGGGCTCCGAGGACGCGCCACCCTATCAATACGCCGAATGGCTCGAAGTGAGCAGCGTGCCCGAACTTGGCGCCGACGCCCAGACGGATGAAATGCAGGCGGTGGTCAAGGCGTTCCAGGGCTATGCCGACCAGCCGCAGTTTATTCTGATCAGCGACATCGAGTGAGGCGATCAGCATGAGCAGTTTAAAAGGGAAAGTCGCGATCATTACCGGCGCGGGGCGCAAGCAGGGTTTGGGTCAAGGCATCGCGCGACGACTGGCCCAGAGCGGCTGCGACGTCGTGATCAGCGACATCGGGCAAGCGGCCGAGCACATGCCGGAAAACAAGGTGGGCACGACGCGCGAGATCACGAGCATCGCCGACGCCATATCGCGCGACACCGGCGTGAACGCGATCCCGGTGGCCTGCGACGTGCGGGATGAAGATCAAGTCGCCCAGATGATGGCGATCACACGCGATCAACTCGGTCGCATCGATATGCTAATTAACAACGCGGGCATCGGCTACGTGCTCAAGCCTCTGGTGGACGTGTCGCGCTCCGAGTGGCAAGCCGTCCTCGACGTGAATTTGATGGGGTCGTTTCTGACCACCAAGCATGCGGCCAAAGTCATGATCGAACAGGGCGATGGCGGTCGCGTTGTCAATATTGCCAGCCAGGGTGCCAAGACCGGCTTCCCCCATCTGGCCGCTTACATCGCGTCGAAACACGGCATGATCGGTCTGACGCGCACTAGCGCGCTGGAATTGGGCGCGCACAATATTACCGTCAACGCGGTCTGTCCGAACCACGTCACGACGGGCCTGGGCGCCGAGCAAAATGAATACTTCGCAAAGTTTCGCGGCAAGACGGTCGAGGAATACCGCGCGGATATTCGCGCGCGCAACCCGTTAGGTCGCGTTGGCCTGGTAAGCGACACCGCCAATGCCGTTGCCTTTTTGTGTTCCGACGAAGCGTGCTACATCAATGGCGACGCCATTAACGTCAGCGGCGGCGAGGAAATGCACTGAAACTCAAGACTCCGGTGGCGGCCACGTGACATCGGGAGTCGCCTGATCGATGTCGGCGTGAATTCTCCATTCGCCGTCTGACCCTTTCTTGTAAATCAACAGCGAGCGTCCAACATCGGTGACGGTGTTATCGCTACCATGGGGCCGAATCGACATCCAGTACTTGCTGATCAGATAGGCCATGGCGCCGTGAATTTCGGCGCGCTCGACGTCAATCTCGAACGTCACACTGGCCTTACCCAGACTGTCGGCGAAAAAAGCACGAATGGCGGGTTTGCCACGCATCATCGGCTTGCCGTGCAGCATGACCATGGCGTCTTCGGTGTACAAATCCATTAGACCGTCCAGGTCTTCCGCCAGGTATCGGTCGATCCAGCGCCCGCCAATTTCTTGGAAAACGGCTCGCGTTTGTTCGTCCGCCTGAACGGGCAAAGTGCCCAAAGCGAACAGCGCCAGCGCCAGTAAGTAACGCGGCACACAGGACATCAGTTTGTTCAGAATCTCACCATAGAGTCAGTTTACAGATCAATTAGCCTAATGTTATGTTCTTATAACATTTTTCGATTGCCGCCGTAAAAGGCCAGAGGAGCTGCCATGGGAAGTAGTGCCAAATCGACACAGGTCGTCTTGGGCATCGTCACATTAGGTGTGTTGGCCGCGGTTCCCGAGGTGCTTGCACAGCAGCTTGAAGAAGTCGTGGTGACAGCTCAGCGACGCGAAGAAGGCGTGCAGAACATTCCGGTCGCGGTTTCGGCGTTCTCCGCCGACACGCTGCAAAAAGCCGGCGTCACCGAAGCACTCGACATCGCCAAGATCGTGCCGAACTTCGTCGCGCACAACAACACCGGCTTGGGCACGGCGAATACTTACGCCATTCGCGGACTGAACAACACCGAGAGTATCGCGACGTTTGATCCGCCCGTTGGCACTTACGTCGGCGACTATTTCATCCAGCGCCAGAACGCGAACAACTACGCCCTGTTCGACATCAACCGTGTCGAAGTGCTGCGGGGACCACAAGGCACCTTGTTTGGCCGTAACACAACCGGTGGGGCCGTCCGCATGATCCTGAACGATCCGGCACCGGAATTCGGCGGCTATCTGGAAGTCGGCGCGGGGCGTTTTGGCCGCACCCAGATTCGCGGCAGCATCGACTATCCGATTGCTGACACGTTCCGCACCAAAGTCTCCGCCTACTACGTGGAAGACAACGGGTTCGTCGACAACCCAACGACAGGCGAAAATGACCTGAACCGGGAAGACAACTTCGGTGTCCGCGCACACGTGCAGTGGGACATTTCGCCAACCGTCACCTGGGACGGCTCGGCCACGGTTGTGCGCTCCGACCACGCCAACATCTTCAACTCGATCGAAGGGAACGGTCGTATTTCGAATACCGGCCTGGTGCAGGAAGGCAGCCCGCTTTCGGGGCAGATCGTTGGTGATAAGCAGAGCTTTCCACTGGGTAATGAAACGGACTCTGCGCACCTGACCACCGACCTGACGTTCGACCTGAACAACGCAGAGCTCACCGTCATGGCGAGCTACCTCGCACTGGATCAGGATTTCCTGCTCGATTTTTTCGACGGCGCGTTTAACTCTGGCGGATTTACCATCGCCAACGCCGGGGAGCACGATCAGTTCTCTTTGGAAGCCAAGCTGACGGGCACCCTGTTCGACGACCAGCTCGATTACGTCGCGGGCGTGTTCTACTTCACCGAAGACAACGAAACCGATCTGGCTCAGATCTTCAACCTGGGCGCCATCGGGCTGGCACCACCACCGGTCGGTCTGCCGCTGATTCAATACGATCGGATTCTCGACAACACCGTAGATTCGTGGGCGCTGTACGCGCAGGCTGACTGGCACTTCAACGAACAGGCAACCCTGACGCTGGGCTTGCGCTACACCGACGAGGAAAAGGACATCGGCTTGCGCGATAACGGCAACCCCGCCGCAGGCGCCGTCATCAACAGCGCAGACCTCGTTGCGGCGGGCATCCCACTGGTGCAGACGGAATCAATTCTGACGCCGCGCATCGCGTTTGAGTATCAGTTTACCGACGACATCATGGCTTACGCCTCCGCCACCCGCGGCTTCAAGTCCGGCGGCTGGAACGCGCGCGGCACTGTCACCTCCACGCTGCAGCCCTTCTCGGCCGAGAGAGTCTGGAACTACGAGGGCGGTTTGCGCAGTGAATTTCTGGACAACAGCTTGCGCTTCAACGCCAACGTGTTTTTCACCGACGTCTCGGATTTTCAGCTGCCCTCAGCGTTCACTGACCCGGACAACGGTTCGATTACGTTTATCACGCAAAACTCCGCCGATCTGGAAGTCGCCGGAGCCGAGTTTGAAATTCTCGCGCTACCGACAGACAACTTGACGGTGTTCGCCAACATTGGATTTCTCGACAGTGAATACACCAATCTGGATCCAAGCATTGTCGCCCAGCAAACCGAATGCCGAACCCTGGGCACGAGCTGCGCGCAGAGTATCGTCGATACTAACGGAGACATTGCTGACCCGACGCGTGCACCCGACACCCAGATCTCGGTCGGCGGCTGGTTTGATTTCGACATTGGTTCGGACACCATCATTACGCCACGTGCCACAGCAGTACGTTACGGTGATCACAACGTCAGCACGGCCGGTCAGGATATTGCGCTCATCGACCCGTACACGGTCTTGAACGCCGGCGTGGCGTTGACGAACACAGCGCAAAACTGGTCACTGACGGCATCGTGCAAAAACTGCACGGACCGGGATCAGGTGGTAGCGCTGCTGGCGGGTTTCTTGTACGTACAGGATCCCATGACGTGGTCGCTGACGTTTAACAAGACGTTCTGACAGCGAGTCGTCAACCTGAGCTAACGAAGAAACGGGTCGCTTGCGACCCGTTTTTTTAGCCCTCCGGGAGCGGAATAAACTCGTCGTCGCCCGGGACCATATCGAAATCGCCGTTGCGCCAATCCGCTTTTGCCTGCTCGATACGCGCTTTGGAATTGGAGACAAAATTCCACCACAGATGCCGCGGACCCGGGTTATCACCACCAATCACCATGACCCGCGCGTCGCGGGTTGCCGATAGCGTGATGTGTGCCCGCTCGCTGGCCACGGCCATGGCACCTTCGCCATAGGTTTCATTCGCGATTTTGATTTCACCGCTGACCACATAAACCGCTAACTCGGCATAGTCGATTGGCAGATCAAGCGTATTGCCGGCGGGCAACTGGCATTCGAGATAGAGCGTCGCGCTGTATTGTGTCACGGGCGAGGTCTGACCAAATGCGGTGCCCATGATGACGCGTACCACCGCTTCATCGATTTGCAGTTGCGGCAGCATGCCAGCGGGATAGTGATCAAACGACGGGGCGATTTCCTGCGCCTGGTCGGGCAACGCCATCCATGACTGAATGCCGTGCAGTGTCGAGACCTCATCAAGATCATCGCCAGCCCGTTCCGAGTGCACGATGCCTCGCCCGGCTGTCATCAGATTCACGGCGCCCGGGTAGATCGTCTGCACCTCGCCCAAACTGTCACGATGCAGAATCTGGCCGTCGAACAAATAGGTAATGGTCGCCAGGCCAATGTGCGGGTGTGGCCGTACTGCGATACCTGAACCGGGCGGAAATTGCGCCGGACCCATGTGATCAAAGAAGACGAACGGACCAACCGTCCGCCGTGCTCGGTCCGGCAAGACGCGTCGCACCTCAAACTCGCCCAGATCCCGAATTTTTGGTCTCAATACGAGCTCAATCACGCTCTGGCGCTCCTGTATCGCAGTGTCTAAAGACAGGCTATCAGGATTAGAGCTTGCGAACATCGCGAGCGTACCGTGCGCTGGCATCAACCGCCGCCCGACCAGCGCAAAACCAGTTTGGACTAAGGTGTCGTGGGCTGCGGCGGTACGTCGACGTTGCGCAAACCGCCGATTTTTGTCCAGACACGCGCACCCGACGACCCGGCCGTGGCACGCAGCTCACCTCCTGGCGGAACGCGCAGCCATGAGTGGCGTGAAAGCGTGTCGTTCCCTTCGCGGCACTCGCCGTCAAGCACAAACAGTTCGGCGCCACCTTCCGCGTGCCATGCCACCTGCGCGTTGGCACCCCAGACTTCCATGCGCACCTCTTCGCGTGAATCGTGATGCAGTGGCAACACGCTGACGCCAGGTCGCGACGCTTTTGCCACCGCCTGCGCAGGGTCCATGGCTTTCACCACAGTAGTGCGATCGGCCGAATCAAACTGCCAGAGCTTCACGAAGATAACGCAACCGTCGGCAGCGCCAGGGGTGTGACTCGATTGCGGCGGGTTGCGTACGTAGGTGCCTGCGGGGTAGTCGCCGTGCTCGTCCTGAAACACGCCGTCGAGCACGAAAAATTCTTCGCCACCGGTGTGTACGTGCGGCGAAAATCGGCTGCCCGGTGCGTAGCGCACGACACTGGTAGCGCGCGCGACTTCATCGCCCACGCGATCGAGCATGCGACGCATCACGCCCGCCATGGGTGATGATTGCCAGGGCAACTGCGCCGCGTGCACGACGACACGCTGGGAAAAATCGGCGTTTAGCTCCAACTGCCCGGTACCTGCCGCTCACTCACAGCGGATTATTAACTTTCAGGAAAGCGTCAATTTGTTTCAGCAATTCCAGACGCGTGGCGCTGGTCGACAGCCAGTGATCTTCGCCGTTGAGCGTCACCAGCTCTACCGATTTATCGGCTTTGCGCAGCGCGCGCTCCATGCGTTTGCTTTGCGCCAACGGCACGACCGTGTCGTCGCGACCGTGCACGAGCAACACGGGCGCGGTAAACGCATCCGCGAAGTTGGCCGGGGAAACGGCTTTGAGCGCTTCGCGTGCTTCGCGCGAATCGCCCAGCAGCTCTTCCCAGTAACTCACCACCCAATGACGACTCCCGTACTGGGACTTCTCTGTCGTCAGCATTTTCGGAAGATCGCTAACACCCGCGACCGACACGACACAGCGATACATATCGGGGGTAAACGCGCCACCGGCAAGCGCAGCGTAACCACCGTAGCTGGCACCCATGATGCACACGCGGTCCGCGTCTGCGTAACCCGCTTTGACCATGGCCTTGACGCCATCGGTGATGTCGTCCTGCATTTCCTTGCCCCATTTGCCGCGGCCGGCGTCGCGAAACGACAAACCAAACCCGGTCGAACCGCGAAAGTTTGGCTGCATCACCATGTAGCCCTGGCGTGCAAAATACTGGGCCCACCAGTCAAACTGGACACTGTCGTAGCTTTCCGGGCCACCGTGCGGGAACACCAGCAGAGGCAGATCTTTGCGTGCCTCCTTGGCGACGCCGACCGGCCAGGTAAGCACCGCAAGAATAGGCAGATCATCACGCGCGCGATAGCGCACAACTTTGACATCGGCGATCTGTTCCACCGCCACGTTTGGATAACCCGAGCCGAGCGTCGCGAGCGTAAGATCGCTTGCGTCGAACAAGAAATACGTGTCGGCGGCTTCGGGACCGGACACGAACACAATCGCTTTGCTGAGATCTTCGGTGGTCGAAAGCAGATGCACGCCGCTGTTCGGGAACAGACCGACAATCTGAGCGATCAACGTGTTGGAAGCGTCATCGCTGTAGACGTACTCCGGCAGCAAGCCACTGTACAGAAGGCCGCCAAAAGTGCGGTTCTCGTCCGATTTCAGAACCCGATCAATGTCTCTGTCGGGCTGCTCGTGAAACGGGCCGCTGCGCGAGCCGTCTTCCAACGACAGGTGGTACAGCGCCAGATTGTCTTCATTGAAAGCGCTGTACACCAAACTTTTGCCATCGGGCGTTACCGCCTGGATGTTGATGGTCGGGCGATCCGATTCGCGCTCGAAGACTTTCTTCCATTTGCCCGACAGCTTCGAATACACGCGATGCTCATTCGCCCGATTATCGAAATCTTCGCGCGCCACCACCGTGCCATTCTGATCGACGAACCAGTCGATCGTGTCCGGGTTACCTCGCTCGAATCGCTTGCCGCGACCGGTGTCGAGTTTGACCTGCATAAGATTGTAGCTGGGCGAGGGACCGGCACCGATGTAGGCCGGCATCAGGGCGACTTTCTTTTTGAAATTGTAGCCAATGATGCGACCCAGACCGCCCTGCGCCGGGTAGAGATCCTCGGTGCTGCGCAGCATGGTGTGGAGCTTGTCGTTTTTCAGGTTGTAAACCAGCGCCGTGCTGTTTTCCCACTTGCCCCGGACACGCACCGAGCTCACGGTTTTCGAGCCTTTGATGATGACGTGATCGTCGGTCGCAAAATGTATGCTGCGTGCCTTGACCTTGCCGGCCCGCGCTCCACCGATGACCTTTTTGGCGGCGATGTCGCGAATGACAAAGGTGTCACCTTCGGGCGTGGATTGGATGAACGCGAGCAACTTGCCGTTGGGCGAAATGGAGACCGAGCGTAATTTTGCCAGCTCGCCGTAGTCAGACGGCGACAAGGCGTAAGCCGGCATTTGGGTGCAGGCCACGACGAGTAAAACCAAACCGACGAGGGTCGAGCGATGGGTGACGTGGGACGAGCGTCTTTTTATCAATAGCATTGGACTGAATCCAGGCTTGTTGTTCTGAGGGCTTTCAGTTTAACGGCCACCGTGCGCCAGGCAAATCGTTAGTTGTTAGCCTTTGATGATTTTTCTGTCGCGCGCCGGCAAATCGGCGCACGCGTAGAATTCGGTTAGGTTATGTCGTACCAATGCGCGTCACGCGTCGAGCGCGCGACTGATCCGGGCCCAGAGCTGATCGATATCGACGTGCAGGTTAGCGGCGACATGACGCAACCAGCACGCCCCGTCAATCTCTACGCTGGACGCCGAGTCGCCTAAACACGCGACCATCGTCTCAGTGCTCGAATGGATAGGTCGCCAGTTCACAACGCCGGTTTCAGGCACCTGCTTGAGTTCAACGCGCGCGTCATTGGCGAGTCGCGTCGCGAGCGCCTGCGCATCGTCCATGTTTTTCTCGATGCGAGAGGCGAGCCCGTGTTGACCCCAGGCGAGCAATGTCGCCAGTAGCGCAACGCCGGCAGCGCTGCGCGAACCCTGTACTCCGACGTTAGCGGTTGCGAGATAACTGCTGCCAAAAGTGACGTGTTCCTGAGCGGCCGTATCCGCAAACAGAATCAGCGCCGAATCTTTGGGCTGGTACAACCATTTGTGCGCAGAGATCGCGACGCTGTCACACGCTTCGATGCCGTCCAGTCGTTGCGCGTACCGCGTGAAGCGCAGCGGCCCGGCCCAGGCTGCATCCACGTGGGTCCACGCGCAGTCCACCAGCGCCAGCTCATCGATAACGCCACGGCCCGTCGTCCCGGCGTTGAGTACGACAACGGCGTCGTCAGTGACGCCAAGGTGTTGTCGATCCAACCTGCCGTGCTTGGTCACCGGCATAGGCTCGTAGGGTAAGCCCAGAAGATGCGCGCTCTTGGCGATCGAGATATGCGCATCGATCGAGCTAATGACGCGTTTGGCGCCCGACTCGCGCGCGCACCACAGAGCGGTGAGGTTGGCGAGCGTCGAGCCCGAGCACATGTGTCCGCCCTGCATCCCGAACGCAGGCGCCAACCAGTCGATGACGCGCGCTTCGGCACGGCTGGCAAACGGGCTCAAGTCAGGGTGCAGCAGATTCTGGTTGTAGCGCGCGTTCAGGCCTACCAGACGCGACGCCAGATCGGGTGTCGGCGGATCCATGTGAGCGAATGCCGTTGGTGCGCCCAGATCGGCCGATTGGGCTTCGATCTGCCGTGCAAACCACTGCCATGCCGCTTCATCACCAACACCATCGAGCGGCAGGATTTGTGGTAGCTCGTTCATGCGCCGACGATACAGGATTTTGTGCGGTGGTCCGGCCAGACGGTATATTATGGTCAATTCAATGACGCCGCAGGAGAGCACGGATGACCAAATTCAACCTCAATGGTAAGTCGGTCACGTCCGACAGCCCCGACGATACGCCGCTACTGTGGATCGTGCGCGACGAGATGGGACTCAAAGGCACAAAGTTTGGCTGCGGAATTGCGCAGTGTGGCGCCTGTACCGTGCACATCGACGGCGAAGCCAAACGTTCGTGCGTCACGCCACTGATCGCCGTTGCCGACAAAAACATCACGACAATCGAAGGGCTGGCGAGCGAAGCCGGCAAGGCTTTGCAGGAAGCGTGGGTCGACGAACAGGTCCCGCAGTGCGGCTACTGTCAGTCCGGGCAGATCATGCAGGCGGCGGATTTGCTTGGCGGAAACGCCAATCCCAGTGATGAGGATATCAACGCGGCCATGAACGGCAACCTGTGTCGCTGCATGGCCTACACGCGAATTCGCCGAGCCATCAAGTCGGCAGCGGATCGTACGGGAGGTGACTCGTGAGCGTGGTGAAAAAACCCGTGGCGATAACACGCCGCACTTTTGTGGCAGGCACCGCCAGCACAGGGTTGGTCATGGGTCTTGGCACATTGATGCCCGGATGCAGTCAGGAGCAAGCCGTCACCGCCATTGATCAGGGCAACCCCGGCAATGTGTTTGCGCCCGCCGTATGGTTTGAGATGAACGCCAGTGGCGATGTAAAAGTTAACATCGCTAAGGCGGAAATGGGTCAACACGTCGGAACTGCGCTGGCCCGCATTGTTGCCGAGGAGCTGGGCGCCGCGTGGGACAAGATATCGCTGGTGCACGTCGACACGGATCCGAAATGGGGTTACATGGTCACGGGCGGCTCGTGGTCGGTGTTTACCACGTTCGCCATGTTGTCGCGCGCAGGCGCGGCAGGTAGAGAGGTGCTGATCGACGCGGCAGCCACGTTACTGGGTGTCGACCCGCAAAGCTGCCGGGCCGTCGACGGCGCGGTGGTATCGGGTGACCAGCGGATCGATTTTGGCGACATCGTGCGGCGCGGCGACGTCAGCCGAGCATTTAGTGACGAGGAGCTCGAGGCGCTGCCGATCAAACCGGCGGCTGAGCGACAACTCATCGGCAAACCGGTTAAGGCACAGGATATTCCCGAGAAGTCTCGGGGTGAGGCCGTATACGGTCTTGACGTTGAGCTGCCCAACATGGTGTTCGCGCACCCACTGATGCCGCCCACTCGTTACGGCAGCAGCATTGATAGTATTGATGACAGCGCGGCGAAAGAGATTGCGGGTTATCAGCAAACGCTAACGCTGGATGACCCAAGCGAGACGCTTCAGGGCTGGGCGCTGGTCATTGCCGATACGTTTGGGGCGGCGATGAAAGCCGCTGGCGCTGTCAAAGTGAACTGGACACCCGGGCCGACGGCGGCGGTTGATGAAGAGGCGCTGTTGCAAGCAGGCGTTGCGGCGATTGCGGACGCAAGTAACGGTACTTTGGTCGTCGATGACGGAGACGTGGACGCGGCACGATCGGCCGCGGCCGACACGCTAAGTGCGACGTATCAAACCCACACGGCACTGCATTTTACGCTCGAACCTGCCAACGCGCTGGTCGAATTTGTCGATGGCAAGTGCCACATCCATTCGGGCAATCAGTGGCAGTCGTTGATTTTGCCGGTGCTGTCCAAAGCGTTGGGAATGGAAGAAACGGACATTATTATTCATCAATATTATCTGGGTGGAGGGTTCGGACGACGGCTCTACGGCGATCCAATGGTGCCGGCGGCGCTCGCCGCCAAAGCGCTGGGCAAACCGGTCAAAGTGGTGTTCCAACGCGACGAGGACAGTCGGTTTGATTGCGTTCGTTCGCCGTCAGTGGCGACCTTAAGTGCCGCGTTTGATCAAGACGGGGCGCTGACCGCCGTGGATCACGCAGCGGCGGCTGGCTGGCCAACGCTTAGCATGGTGCCGGCATTTTTAGGCGACGGCGTAGACGGTGGAAAGTTTGACCCGTTTGCCATTAGCGGGGCCGAGCACTGGTACACATTGCCGGCGCATCGCGTACGTGCGGTGAACAACGAGTTGGCACAGAAAACGTTTTTGCCCGGTTACTTGCGCGCGGTCGGACCGGGCTGGATTAGCTGGAGCGTCGAGTCGTTTATGGATGAGCTGGCGGAAAAGGCGGGGGCGGATCCCGTTGCGTTTCGTTTGGCGCATCTGGACGGTGCAGGCAAAAACGCTGGCAAGGCGCCGGAGTCGGTCGGTGGAGCGGCTCGATTGGCCGCGGTGCTCGAGGATGTGGCGCAGCGAGCGGGCTGGGGGCGAGACTTGCCACCGGGCGAAGGATTCGGCGTGGCGATCGCTGCGGGGCAGGAACGGACCATGCCCACCTGGACAGCGTGCATTGCGCACGTGGCTGTCGATGGTCAGGACGTGAAGGTGCGCAAGATCTGGCAGACCATTGATTGCGGGACGGTGGTACACCCTGACGGCGCGATGGCGCAGGCCGAAGGGGCGACGTTGTGGGGCGTTAGCCTGGCTCTGCACGAAGGCACAGCGTTCGAGCAGGGACAAGTGAAAGATCGCAATCTCAACAGTTACACGCCGCTTAGGATGGCAGATGTACCGGAGCTGGATCTGAGTTTTATGCCGAGCGTGGAAGCGCCAGTCGGATTGGGTGAGCCGCCGTTGATCGCGGTGGCGCCGGCGATCGGCAATGCCGTGTTTGCGGCGACGGGCCGGCGGATTCGAGATCTGCCGATCCGCTTGAGCTGAGTGAAGCGCGCCCGGAGGGTAATCCGGGCGCTTTTCTCAACGTCTGCGACACACATCACAACCGGCTACCTCGTTCGCAGCTCCCGGTGTCAGTTGCGGCCTGTTCAAAGCCCGCGCTATGGTCAGTGCACCGCAGGTCGACGCCGAGTTCACAGTATGCCCACTTCGTTTCGCATTTCGCCGCTCTTTTTTTTCGCGTGTCTTATCGGTTGCGCGCCCGCGCCGCCATCGCCTGCACCGGACCTGCTGTTGCTCAACGCGCGGGTGTACACGCTGGACTGGCCCGATCCCTCACTGGCTGGTCAAGCGTCCGCTCGCGCGCCAGTTGTCAACGGGCAATGGACGCCGGACGCCACCGCCATTGCGATCCGAGACGGTCACATTGAGTTTGTCGGCGCAGACGCCGAGGCGAGCGCACGCTATGCCAATGCCGCGCGCACGATTGATCTCAACGGCGCGACCGTTCTGCCCGGCCTCGTTGATACCCACACGCACTTTTTCGAGCTCGGCGCGTCGCTGGAACGTGTGCAGCTGCGCGGCATCGACACCGAAGACGAAGCGATTGCCCAGGTCGTGCAACGCGCGCGCACTACGCCAAAGGGCGAATGGATTATCGGCGACGGCTGGGATGAAGGCGCATGGGCCGATCGCTATCCGGATAAGGACAAGTTGAGTGCCGCGGTGCCTGATCACCCCGTCTTTATGGCCAGTCTGCACAGTTTCGCCGGCTGGGCGAATCAAAACGCGCTCGATGTGGCCGGCATCAGTGCTGACACTCCTGTACCTTCCGGCGGCGAAATGCGGCTGGGCGAAGACGGACAACCGAACGGCTTGTTTCTGAACAATGGCGTCGACCTGATCGAAGCCGCCATTCCCGCGGCAACGCTTGCACAACTCAAGCGCTACGCAATGAACGGCCTGACGCAAATGGCGCGCGACGGATACGTAACGGTGCACGACGCCGGGCTGTCGTCGGCGCACATGCAAGCGCTGGCTGAGCTGGCGGCGGCCAACGCGCTGCCCATTCGAGTCTTTGCGATGCTGTCTGCGCGCGACGAAGCGCTGATGCGACGTTGGATCGAGCGCGGACCCGACACGGACCCGAACGGTTTTCTGGTCACTCGTTCGGTGAAGGCCTACTACGACGGCGCGCTCGGATCCCGCGGCGCTCGTTTGCTTGAGGACTATAGCGATCTGCCGGGGCACCGCGGCGTCAGTGGCGACGAATACGGGTTTGATGAGGCCCTCGTCGCAGAAGCGATGCGGGCGGGCTTCCAAGTGGGTGTGCACGCGATCGGCGATGCCGGCAATCGCGAAGTGCTGGATTTTTTTGAAGGCGTCGTTACCGCGAACCCTGCCCTTCGCGCCGGTCGCCATCGCATCGAACACGCGCAGGTTTTACATCCTGATGATCTGCCGAGGCTCGCCGCGCTCGACGTGATCGCGTCGATGGAACCGCCGCACGCCATGGAAGACAAAACCTGGGCAGAAGATCGCCTGGGTCCGTCGCGAATCAAAGGTGCCTACGCGTGGCGCTCGCTGCGCGAATCCGGTGCCAGCATCACGTTCAACGCGGACAATCCCGGCTCGGATCATCGCATTTTTTACGGCTTGCACAGCGCCGTTGCGCGACGTGACAAGACCGGCCAGCCGGTTTCCGGGTGGTACCCCGATGAAGGCGTCACGATGGAAGAGGCGATCCGCGCCTATACGTCGTGGTCCGCGTTCGCCGGTTTCCGCGAAACTCAAACCGGCACCATCGCGGTTGGCAAGTGGGCGGATCTGACCGTCATGGACATCGATCCGTTTGCGCTAGCTCCGGCGTCAATCGGTGACCTGCTTGACGGCGAGATTTCTCTGACCATTGTGGATGGAAAAGTGATTTACGGGCGCTAGACTAAGCCCGTATCGTCATCGGCAGACATTGTGAAGCACCCGGCGCCGTTGCGTTTTGCGCGTGTCTTGATAACGACACCGGGACTCGGGCTCCCTCAACGCAGGTAGGAAAACTCTTTTTGCAGTAGCGACGGAATGTCGTCGGTAAACGCTTCACCGTGACACAGCAAAATGCGCGTCGGCGACCACTTAATCAGGGTTTCCACCGCCGCGCGCGCAGCGACTTTGTCGCGAGTAAGCCAGCGGTACAAGCGCGAGACTCCACCGTTCGGGAACGCAACGCCTTCGAAACGGAGCAGAAGTCTGGCCAGATATCCCTGATGGTCTGTGTGCAGATTCATCATCAAATCGGTGACGATCAGCGATCGACTCTGACGATGCAAAAACACCACTTCGTTGAAATAGCGATTGCCGGCCACCCGCACCTGGTCAATGTCGTCGGCGTACAACGTGGGTACGGTCTCAGTCAGCGCAATGGCATCGCGCAGCGCCGGTTTTTTTTGCATCAGATCTGGCTCGGCGAAAACGCTCGCCGCGGGACAGGCGTCCCGCCAAGCCTGCACGGATAGATAGTGAAATTTGTTGGGTGCGACAATCGCCGCGACGTTGCCGCCCAGTTTCTCAAGCGCTCGCTTAACCTCGGCATCAAGGGCAATCGGCGAATGTACCCAAAGCGCCCCGGACGCCAGTCGAACGATGGTCGATCGGGTTGGCACCGGGACGCTGGCAAAGACCACGTCGGGGCCGTCCATCGTCCAAATGTCTTGATCAATCTGCGTGAGCACGCTGGGGACTCCGTTCTTATTATTACCGCTAATCGTCCACGGCGCCGAGGCAGTCGTCGCGAACCCCAACCTTGGCGCGCAACGCCTCGCACAGGCGTACAGCCTGCTCGACGTCGCCCGCGCCGCGCAACAACTGCGCAAGACGCGCCGTCGCATCCGGTTGCAGCGGGGTTTGATCAAGCACGCGGCGGTACCAGATTTCCGCATCGGTCAGCTGTCCAACGGTTTCGTGATTTTGACCAATGGCGACGCCCAGCGCCGCTTGCCAGGGACCGACGCGTTGCGGCTCTGTCGCGTAGGCCCGATCCATCGCTGCGTAAGCGCGTTCGAACACGCGTATCGCATCCGGCGGTCGCTGCTGCATCAGGTAGATTTCACCGAGGTTGATCATCGATTCCCACGCGTCCGGATCACGATCGATCGCTTGCTGATACAGCTGCACGGCACGGTCCGTTTTGCCCTGCGCCGTGTAAGCAAACGCCAGTGCCTTGAGCGCGTCCGCATTTTGCGGCGCAATACGAACTGCGCGCTCAGCCATGGACGATGCGCGACCGAGTACGTTTTGGGCGTTGCTCGTTTGCGTCAGACCGCGATCCAGCGCGTCGGCCAACGAACTGGCGCCGGCGTTTGCGCTGCCCGGCTGATGCGGCCAGCGAATCACACGCTGTACCAGCGCGTTGGCAAGACCTGCCTGCGCGCCGGTGTGATCCGGATCCTGACTTAGCGCACGCTCATACAGCGCAATGGCCGCTTCGTTGTCGGCGCGCGTGAAACGCATGTACTGATCGTTCGCCCGGCTGGTCAATACATCGGCCGGCAGGGGTAATGGCGCGATCGTGCGCTCGCCGATGAGCCAATAGAACACCGCGAACACGCCGCACAGCACAGCGGCCAACGCAATAAACCTGGCCTTGCCGCCGCTGACGCGCGGTGCATTCCGCTTTTGCGTAACCGGGGCAATCACCCGATAGCCTCGCCTGGCCAAAGTTTCGATGTACGAGGGTGCTTGTGCGGAATCACCCAGAGCGCGGCGCAAGCGCGAGACCGTGCGCGCGACCGTATCTTCGCCGACGACCACGTCACCCCACAGGCGCAGCTCAAGGTCGGCGCGGGAAAACACGCGTCCCGGTTCGCTCGCCAGCAGCACCAGAAGCGACATAAGCTTGGGCTCCAGCGACACGGTTTCGTCCGCCCGACGGAGCCGTCCGGTTTGCGGCTCGACGTGCCAGGCGCCCAATTCGAACGGCTGTTCGAGCTCGATACGGGTTTTTTTCGGATCCGCTGCGTCAGCCAGGCTCACTAGACTTCTCTTTCAACGACATATACTTAGACGCATGTCAGGGTTTGGTCAGGACAAAAGGAGCGCGCCGCCATGGTCGGCAATGCGCAAATGCGCTTCACTTTGAGACCCCCCACTCGATCAGGATACTGTGCATGATTCGCATCACAACATACCTGTGGATTGGCTGTCTGCTGCTGCTTGCTTCCGCTTGCCAGGCCAACCGCCCTGCCCCGCCAACGCCAGCCACGATTTCGGTCGATACGCTGCGCGCCGATTTTGCGACGTTATATCAACGCTTGCAAAGTGCGCACGCCGATTTGTTCGTCCACCGCGACCGCGCGGACTACGACGCGCGCTTCCACGACATGCTTGGCGGACTGTCAAAGCCCATGACGCCATTCGATGCGCAGGTGTATTTCCAGAAATTCGTCGCTTACGGCAACGTCGCCCACGCCAGTATCGCCTTCCCGGACGACGCGTTCGACGCGTTTCGCGACCGCGGCGGGCGCACGCTGCCGATCTATCTGCGGATCGTCGACGGTCGCGCTTACGTTGGCGAGAACTACTCGGGGCATCAGGGCTTGCGCACCGGCGACGAGATTCTGGCGCTTGACGAGTTGCCGATGGCGCGCTGGCTGGAGCGCGCGGCGGCCCACGTGTCGGCCGACACACCCTACATCGCCCATTCGCTGCTCGAGTTTACGTTCCCGCGTTACGTCTGGGTCGAGCTCGGTGAAGTGGAACGGTTTGCTCTGCGGATTCGGAATCTCGATGGCAAGACACTCGACGTCAACGTCAACGCCTCGACACGCGAAGAGCAGCGCGCCATCGCCAGCGAGCAAGCCACGCACTTCACCCTGCAGTCCAACGAGCGTATTGCCCGCGTGCTCGAAGACAACATCGCTTACTTGCGTCCCGGCCCGTTCTATCACTTCGAAGACCCCAACAACATATGGAGCAATGCCGCGTTCGTCACGTTCATCGATGAGGCATTCGGGCAGTTCATCAAAGCGCAAGCAGGGCAACTGATTATCGATCTGCGACAAAATCCCGGCGGCGACAATTCGTTTAGCGACCCAATGCTCGCGTGGATCGCCAGTGGGCCTTTCCGTTTTTGTTCGTCATTTACCATTCGCTCGAGCGACGAAGCGGCCGCTTCCAATCAGGAGCGCCTGGACAATAACCCGGCCGCAGTGGCGGGCGTTTCCGGACAGTTTGCGCAGCAGTACGCGAAGGTTCCGCGCGGCGAGAACTTCGAATTCGATATTCCGCTGGTGACGCCTCGCGAAGACCAACGATTCACCGGCGATGTTTACGTGCTGGTCGATCGCCACTCTTATTCCAACAGCGTCAACGTCGCGGCCATTGTTCAGGACTACAAGCTGGGGCTGATCGCCGGCGAAAAGACGGCCGACATGGCGACAACCTACGGCGCCATGGAGACCTTCACGCTGGCAGGCACCGGTATGAAAGTTGGCTTCCCCAAAGCGCATATCGTTCGACCCTCCGGCGAGAGACGCTCCGACGGTGTGACGCCCGACCTGCCCATCGAATCGCCGATCGTACCCACCGACGGCGATACCATGCTCGACCTTCTGATTGAAAAAATCCTGGCCCGACGCTAGAGCGCGAAAATCCAGCTCGCCGTAACGAGACCAATGGTGATGCCCCCGTAGACCCACTGCGCCGATTCGTCGCGGCGCAGTCGGTCGAATACCATCGCCAGCACGATGCCCGCGCCACCGCCTGCGAGAAAGCCCGTAATGTGCGCGCTGACGTCCGTTCGCTCACCACCGGTTCCGGTATAGGCCAGCAGCGCAATGCCCGCAATGATCGGGCCCAGTCGATACGCCCATCGATCCTGCGGATAGTATTTGCGCTTCCAGGAATACGCGGCAAGCAAGCCCAGCGCGGCGAAGATTGCCGTGGATGCACCTACGGACGTGTGCGTCGGCGCCATCAACACGCTGTTAAGAGCGTTACCGAGTGCGCCGGCGAGCACGATGGAAAACCACGCGATACCGCTGCCGAAAAACTGCCCGACGAGATAGCCAAGCACCCCACCGAACACGAGATTGGCTGACAGATGCGCGATGTCCACATGCAACGTCAGCGCAGTGACCGTGCGCCACCATTGCCCTTCGCGAACCAGACCCGCATCCACTTTACCCGCGCTAAACCATTCACCGCCCGGCTGGGCGGGACCAAATAACGCGAGCAGCACAACCACAAAGACGTAAGCCGCAACGCCCGGCCACGCGCCGTGTCGCTCATGACGAAACGGCGCAGGTCGCGGCTTCCATTCGGCGTTTTCGCGCTCGTAGTCCGCTAATTCCGCCGCCGCGCGTGCGCTGTCCGCCGCTGACACCAAAACAACGTGGCGACCGTCGAGAAAAACGGATTCGGCGCCGATACCCTGCGTGCGCAGCACCAACGCCCGCTCGGCGCTCTGCTGCGCGCTCGCTGCCGCAAAAACAATATGGCTGGCTTCAGACATCTGTCTACGATGGGGGCAGTTTGTGTGCTGCACAAGGTGCAGAGGCCCCGGTGACGGTCCAGCGTGACGCGTCTATACTCGCAACCTGGAACGTACCTCAAGAAATCAGGAGAGATTGCCATGAGATCCATCAAGACGCTGCTCGAGAAAAAGGGTGGACACGTGTGGTCCGTCGCGCCAAAAACATCGGTGTTCGATGCCATCACGCTGATGGCCGAAAAGCAGATCGGTGCGGTGGTGGTTCTGGAAGACGAGAAGCTGGTCGGCATCTTTAGTGAGCGCGACTACGCGCGCAAGATTATTTTGAAGGACCGCTCATCGCGCAACACACTGGTCGAGGAAATCATGACCTCAAAAGTGATCTGCGCGCGCCAGTCACAACAGGTTGAAGAATGCATGGCGATCATGATGAACGGCAAGTTCCGACACATGCCGGTGGTTGAGGACCGCAAAGTCATCGGTGTCGTGGCACTGGGCGATCTGGTTAAAGTGGTCATCGCCGAGCAGCAGTTCACGATCGAACAACTGGAAAGCTACATCTCCGGCTAGACGGTCTCGTGGAAGCCATTGCGATCATCATCGGCGAGTTAATCTTCGCCGCGCTGGCACCATTGGTAATGGTGATCATCGACGCCGTTGGCGTTGTCGTCGGCATTATCTGGTCGACGATTTCAGGGCGTCGCCGCAGCGAAAATCAAGGGGCGACCGGCGGGACCGCGCGCACGGTCAGTGTCGTTGCGCTGGGATTGGCTGTCCTGATTTTCCTAACGATTTTCATCGTCAACCAGTTTTTCTTCTCCGATGCAGTACGTCGAGTACTGACAACCGTGGAGAATCGCAGCGGCATCTCGACGGCTTGCCGGGACATCGACGGGTCTCTGTTTTTCGGCAAGATTGATTTGCGCGACTGCAGCATCCGGCGCAGCACGCATGATGCATCAACGTTTGATCTGACCGTTACCCACTTGTTTGTGGATGTATCGCTCCTGTCGCTCATTGGCACGACCGACATTGAATCGGTGAACGTCGCCGGGGTAAACGGTTGGGCGACACGACACCGACCTGCCTCATCAGAGCCAGAGTCCGACGAACACAAGATCAAACCCAGACGCGCATTCGACATTGAGCAGCTTGACGTGTCGGATATCAACCTGACCATCACCGGGACTAACCCCGACGATAACCCGTTTGAAATTCAGATCGTCGTCGATGAGTTACACAGCTCGCCCTTGCGCTCAGGCTTGGCGCTGTTCGACATTTTGTTTCGGTCCAACGCACGAGGGTCGATCGCGGGCGCGCCGTTCGATATTTCGACACAACGATTGCCCGAGGGCCGTACGACGGCATGGCGCGCGCAGAACGTACCGGTCGCCAGTCTTGGGGCGTTAACGGGCGGACCGCTGTCGTGGTTCAGCGACGGCGTCGTGGACGTCAATGTAGACGACCAATGGCAGCGAGACGGCGCGCTCGACATCGCGCTGAAGTGGCAGCTGAATTTCCACGACGTCGCGGTCAATCCGCCACCGGGCAGCGGCGCATTTACGCGCCTGGCCTCTAAACCCGTGACGGCCTACATCAATCGACTCGACGGTGAATTTCCGCTTGCGTTCGAGATGGTGATTAACGAAGACCAGTTCGAGTATGCGTCTTCTGCCGCCGCAGCCGGTCTGTGGTCGGCCGTCGGCGATGCAGCGAAAGGCGTGCTGGAGAAGATCGGCGTCAGCAACGAAGAGGCGACGGAAACCGGTAAGACCCTCAAAGAGGGTGCCAAGGCACTGTTTGATCGCTTACGCAAACCCAAAGAAGACACGACCGACTGAGCGCTGGCCCGCGCCGATGCCGCTATCGAATCGTGATGCGCGTACCGTCGAATTTGGTCAGCTTGAACCCTTCAAACGGCTCATTGCAGGTGCGCACACAGTCGCGCAACAACGAAATCGCCTGCTGTTCGCCGACATCCAGACCGTGAATACCGTCGGATCGGTAGTGTACGCCAGCCGCGTCACGCCCCAAAGAGATGTTGCTGGCCAACTTGTTCACTTCACCGCCCAACGTCAGTGGCGCATCGGCATAGGGAATCAGCGAGTGACCGGTTGCGTCCGCCTGGACCGTATTTCTCAACACGTAATCCTCGTCAAAGAAAGCCTTGAGCACGGTACAGCACGCGCCGGCGACCGTAGCGTGACCGGCCGGGTAAGCCGGATGACACGGCGAGCCTTCAGGGTAGGCCATCGGCAAGAAAAAGCTGCCGTTGCGTGAAAAGGTTTGCGCGAGCGCGGCGCTGTCCAGAATATCCGAGTGAATGTCGTACTCGCGCTGAGCCGTTTTCAGAAAATGTGCTCGCCCCCCAAACGCTTCAGGGCGCAATCGACGATGCACCCGCCACTTCTGATACCACGCGCCGGACAGCGCCAGATTGGCGGCGAAGGTTAACAGTTGAAGCAACCACGGCCCGCCAAAACTGGTAAACGCGCCCTGGTTGTCGATCGCGAGGTATGGATGGCGCGTGTCTAAAGCGCCGGCGCCCTCCTTGAGCAAGATCAATGCCGCGTTGAAGTAAGCCTGGAACAACACGTCAGTGTGGACGTATTCGCCAAGAGCGCGGTTGTTGTACAAGTAGCGTTTATCCGGGTCGAACTGCAGACCGGATGCCGGCATTGCGCCGCGCTGCACGGCTAACCAGCTGTCAGCGTCGAGCATGAAATCCTGCCCGGCCAGCGGCACCGCGTAACGTTGTTCGATGGTGCTGGGCCCGTAAGGGATATCCTTGAGCAGGAACTGACTGATGAACGGCCCGTCCAAGTCGCCGATCGACTCACCGCGAAACAGCGTGTCGGGCGTAACGAAACCACCCGACGTTGGACCAACGGTCTCCGAGAACGCGTTGAGATCGGTCACTGCGGCGTTGATCCGGGCGTCAAACGCGAAATCGACGAACGGGACGTCTCGCGTCAGACCTTGCCAATACACTTCGCCCATTTCCGCCGCGGTGCGCGCACTGCCAAAGGCGGGCGCACGGTCCATACGAGTCGCGTGACTGTCCAGACCTGCGGCTTGAAACGACAGCGCTCCCTGCGGGTTGGCGAGCGGTCGGTCCGCGACAGCGTCCAGGTCGATGCGCTCGAATTCGTCTGGGTCACCGTTGCGCAGGGCGCGTCTTAGTTGACGAAACGCCGAAGGTTTGACTTCGCCGTACTCATCCTGAGGCAGTGACTTGTGAAAACTGGCGTAAAAATTCTGCCCTTTGTAACGCCGCTCATCGGCGTTACGGCGCTGCGGCTCAAGCGCCAGCGTCTCGCGCATCTGCTGTTGCGCGGCACTAATTTTCTGGACCGCTGCCGCCTTCGCGCGAATCGCCGAGTCGGTACTAAGTGGATCAATATCACCGATTGACTGCGCGCCCACCGTTTTCGTGGCGACCAGACCGGTACCGGACAGCGCGCCGACCGCCGACACACCGGCTGTGGATTTCAAGAAATCGCGGCGCGAGGTAGCGGTGGTATTCATAGCATCACCGCGCCGTGAGGCGGATTTGTTCTGTGGCATCGTGTTGGTCTCCGCAGCAGGTAGTCGGGCATCGTCTTTTTTTCAGAGTCGCAAATGAATCAGCGATCTGAACGGCGATTTCCCCTCATTGTGGCGCTACCGTCGCCCAAAAGAAACCAAATTTTGCATAACAACGGGGCAACAACGCACCAATATTCAGCGCCCTGCGACGTGTTGTCAGTTTGCGAAACCCTCAAGGACAGTCTTGCCGATGGCGCGACCGCTTTCCTGAAGCGTATGCGCCGCCTTCAATGACGCCACACCAAGCTGACCGAGATTCTGCGTCGCGGTGGTCTGCAACGCGCCGGCATCCACCAGAGTTGAAACCCGGTCGAGCAGTTCGTGCTGCTTGATCATGTCATCGGTCTGAAACATCGAACGGGTAAACATGAACTCCCAGCTCACCGACAGCGCCTTGCGTTTAAGCGGCAGAATGTCGAGCGACGCCGGGTCATCGATCACCGCAATGTGGCCACGCGGCGCGATCAAGCCGACCACCGAGTCGAAGTGTTGGTCGGTAGCCGTCAGGCAGGCGACGTAGCGCGGCACTGCGCCCAAAGCACTCAGCTGCTCGCCAAGCGGAGCGTGATGATTGATGACGTGATCCGCACCCATCTTTTTCGCCCACTCAACGGTGTCCGGACGCGACGCCGTGGCAATAACGTCGAGTTTGGTCAAGTGGCTAGCCAGTTGGATCATAATAGACCCCACACCGCCTGCGCCGCCGATCACCAGAATGGACTCCCCATCGCCAGCCCCTTCGGCCAGGCCAAACGAATCGAACAGCATCTCCCAAGCTGTGATCGCGGTCAGCGGCAGCGCCGCGGCATCCGCAAATCCCAATGTCGCGGGTTTCTTGCCAACAATGCGCTCATCGACGGCGTGTTGCGCGCTGTTGGTGCCCGGTCGTGTCAGATCACCGGCGTAAAAAACCTCGTCCCCAACACTGAACAAGCAGACGTCACTGCCAACCGCGAGGACGGTACCGGCGGCGTCGTAACCAATGATTTTGGTGCCGGACTCAGGTGCCATATTGGCCCGCACTTTGGTATCGACCGGGTTAACGGAAACGGCGCGCACGTCGACCAGCAAATCGCGCGGCCCAATCTGCGGCGCTGGCGCATCGAACGCGATCAACGAGTTTTCAGCGGTAATCGGACCTGCCGCTTGGTAACCAATGGCTTTCATGTTCTTCTCCTGAAACGGTTCGGTATCAACGCCATTTGATCGAGCAACCAATGCTCGCGTGTTGTTGTGCAGGCCCAACGCCCGTGCTGGCGATCTGCCGCATCGCGTCGACCAATTCCGCCGTGCGCCCGCTGGCGTCGCCCATACGCGCATCGTCGATGCGCCCACGATACTGCAGCTCACCGCGCGCGTTAAAGCCAAAGAAATCCGGCGTGCACACGGCGTCGTAAGCCCGGCCGACCGACTGGTCTTCGTCGATCAGGTACGCGAACGGAAAGTTATGCTGAGCGGCAAACTCTTTCATCCTGGGCGGGCTGTCTGCCGGATACGAAACGTAGTCATTGGCGTTAATGGCCACAACGCCTACGCCCTCGGACTGAAGCTGCCTGGCATCTGTCGCCAATCGGTCCGCGATGGCTTTAACGTACGGACAGTGATTACAGATAAAAGCGATAAGAAACGGCTTTCCGTCTTGCCGCTGAGCCAGCGACCACGAGTTGCCGTCCGGATCGGCCAGCGTGAACGGCTGAGCTTGCCAGCCAAGTTGAACGTCGGGTGTTTCGAGTAGCACGGCGTAAGCACCTCGTTTGAGCACTCTGGTCCCGTCGCCGAGACTCGAGTTGGTCTGGAGACAAGTATACGCATGTACACCCTGTTTCGGATGGTATGAAAACGCTAAAGAAACGTGCGCTGAGAATCACCGCCGTTTGCGCCGCACTGCTGCCGGCGATGGCATCGAACTGGCCGTTGCCCAAGGCACCGCATCATGGCCAGCTTGGTGACAGCGTCATTCGAAATGCGAGCGTCATTTAAATCGCACCTCGGGCAGGTACAGCGTCAGACGCGCTACGAACATTCGTGCGAGCGCCAGGCAGCATCTGCACAAAGCAACGTTGAGCAGCCCGATTATCCGGACGCCGCTCGCCGACCAGGGCATCAGGCGTTGGCGCCGCCGGCCGCCTTCAGCGCGCGCATGGAACCGAGATACTGAGCATACGGGTTTGGCTCGTAATCCAGAGTATCGATCACTTTTTGTACGCGTTCGCGCGTACTCTCGCGCACGTTGGGCTCACCATTGAACACCCGCGAAACGGTCTTGGTGGACACGCCCGCCGCTTGAGCGACGTCGCCGATCGTTGGTCGCGTGCTAGTGGTTTCCACAAGTTGATTTGGCATCAGGCAGTCCTCGTCAGAATGGCGCGCAAACGAGCGCGCAAAGACCGACGCGCACGTCGCGGCGTCGGTGAAGTATGGAATTTGTCGACCGGCACGATCGGCATGGCCATGTAAGGCGCGATCGTGGTCAGACCGTATTTGTGCACGATCAGGGCTTCCGGCCGCGGTATCCTCGTGTTTTGCATTGTCCAGGCTCCTGTGTCGCAGACCGAATCATTCGGCTTGCTCCCCATCATCTGTTTTGGGGTTACCGAAACGTTAGAGGGTCGGCGAAGTGCCCACAAACGAGAAAAAATACCCTTTCGGATGAAAAAAACTCATCGATCGGCCCGAACTTTTGCACAGGTCGCTGTCTTGAGTTTGCCCAATTATTGTGCGCCGCAAGGTCCACGGACTTCGGCACATGCTGTATCGTTCGCCTCCGCAATGGTTGAACCTCGAGATCGCGACCCATAATGACTGAACACAATCCAGACCCTTCTACCTTTACACGGTCCAGCGGCGCCGTTGCGCTGCGGCGCTCGGGCTATCAGACGCCCGGGCATCCGCAGCTACTGGGCACCGACTTCAGCGGCGTGTCGACCGCCGACAAGATCCAGCTGCTGCGGGGGATTCTGGAAAAAAAAGTCCACGGAATTTCCTTCAGCCCGTATATGGACGGACAGGAGCCGGGCATTCAAATTAGCGCCGAGCAGATTCGTGAGCGCATGAGCATCATCGCGCCTTTCACTAACTGGGTGCGCACGTTCTCCACTGTCGAGGGCAACGAACTGGCACCGCAGATAGCCCACGAGATGGGCCTGAAGACCATGGTTGGTGTCGGGCTCACCGATGACCTGGAAAAGAACGAAATGGAACTGGCTGCCGGTATCGAAATTGCCAGGGCTGGCCACGCCGACATTCTCGCCGTCGGCAACGAAATCCTGCTGCGCGAAGATTTGACCGAAGACCAGCTGATCGACTACATCGAACGCGCCAAGGCAGCGGTACCCGGCGTGCCGGTCAGCTACGTCGACGCGTATTTTCTGTTTGAAAACCACCCGCGCGTTGCCGATGCCTGCGACGTCCTGCTCGTTAACTGCTACCCGTTTTGGGAGAGCTGCCCGGCTGAGTTCGCTGTGCTTTACATGAAGGACATGTATCGCCGCGCGCAGTCCGTCGCGAACGGCAAGCCGGTGATCGTTTCGGAAACCGGTTGGCCGACGGTCGGTACGCCGTTTGGCGCCGCTGTGCCCTCGTTTGAAAACGCGCTGGAATATTTCATCAAGACGTATCAATGGGCGGAGCAAGACGAGGTCGACGTGTTCTATTTTTCGTCGTTCGACGAATCGTGGAAAGTGGGTGATGAGGGCGACGTCGGCGCGTACTGGGGTTTATGGGATACCAAAGGGCAATTGAAGTATGTCTGACGCAGCACTTACCGGCCGTCTGGACGTCGACTTTGGCAACGCTATTTGCTATTCCGGCTACCGCGACGGCCAGTCTCCAATCGACGGCACGTATCCATCTTACGACGAGATTCTCGAAGATCTGCGGCTGCTCGAGGGTCAGTGGAAGTATTTGCGACTTTACGACTGCAGCACGCACGCCGAGCGGGTGCTGGAGGTCATTGATCGCGAGAGTTTGAATTTCCGCGTCATGCTGGGCGCCGACATGCGCGCCGAGGTGTCAAACCCCAACTGCCCGTGGGGCGCCGAATTTTCGGACGAGCAGCTGGCCGAGAATAGAAGCGCAAACGATGCCGAAATCGACAAACTGATCGCTCTGGCCAGTCAGTACCCCGAGGCAGCCTTCGCCGTGTCGGTGGGTAATGAAGCGACCGTGGACTGGACCGATCACCTGGTGCCGGTCGAGCGACTGATCGTGCACGTTTTACGCATCAAGAGTCACATCAAGCAGCCGGTCACGTTTTGCGAGAACTACGTGCCGTGGACAGACAAGCTTGAGCCACTGGTAGAAGTCCTCGACTTTATCTCACTACACACGTATCCGGTCTGGGAATACCACACGGTCGAAACGGCCATGGACTACACGCGCGAGAACGTACGGCGGGTGACCGATCGCTATCCCGACATGCCTGTGGTGATTACCGAAGCGGGCTGGACCACCAATTCCAACGGCCGCGGCATACAGCCCGATAACGCGTCACAGGCGTTCCAGGCACGGTACTGCTGCGAACTGGTGACGTGGAGCAGACAGGAACGCTTGCTGACGTTTTTGTTCGAGGCATTCGACGAACCGTGGAAAGGCTCGCCCGATCCGCTGGAACCCGAAAAGCACTGGGGTTTGTTTACCGTGGATCGTTTACCCAAGCTGGTTATGGGTGAGTTGGGTAGTGGTGTCCTGACGTCCTGACGCGTCGCGGCTCATGAGGCTGGTGGCTCGTTGGCGTTCACGTCCATGTCAGATTCGATCCCCAGCTGCATGCGCCGGGTCGCGTGGGCAATCTCAATCAGCAGACAAATCAGTCCACCGATCACCAGCAGCATCGCAAGGATGAACAACGCCGCGATGAATGCCGATAAGTTGATCGTCGTGAACTGCCCGACAAACAGCGACACGATCACCAGGCAAATCATCAAAGCGCCACTGACGCTCAACTGAATCGCGCGATTGATCACGCGAATGCGGTACCAGTTTGACTTGGCCTCGACGCACAACAGTTGGCTTTGTTCTTCGCCGCGTGCACGCGGAATGCGTTTTTCGATATCTCGTGCACGGTCAATAATGCGCGCCAGACGCGTGGACAACACGCCCAGGATCCCGGCGATCGCCGCCACGGTAAACACCGGTGTGATCGCAAGCTGAATCACGCGGCCAATTTCAAACCCGGATGTCGGTGCGGCGAATAGATCCACGTTAATTCCTCATAACGGCAAACTGCTCGAAAACTAGCGCCGGACCAAGCGGGCTTCGAGCGCTTCGAGCGACTGATTCTTGGTCTCCGGCATGATCTTCATGACCACCACCAGCCCGACCAGGGCGAAGACTCCGTAAATGCCGAAAGTCAGCGCGTTACCCAGGTTTACAAGCTCCCACGGGAACACCAGCTGTACGCCAAAACTGACTCCGGAATTGACCAGTCCGACAAACGAAATGGCAATGCCACGCAATGCGTTGGGAAACAGCTCAGAGAACAACACCCACATCACCGGGCCGAGCGACACCGCAAAGCTGGCAACAAAGCCGAGAATGCCGAGCAAAATCAGCGCAGGATTCATGGCAATGGAAGCACTGACCAGTGCCGATTCGAACGCGCGATACACGTCCGGGCCAAGTGCCTGCGAAACATTTGCGCGAAACGCCACATCGCTTTCAAAGGTTGTGCCCACCACGCTGGCGATGTCTTGCCGGTCGATCGCATCGGGCAATGCGGCGGCGGCGTCCGCCGTCAACGTGTACGTCGCCGAACCGAACCCATAAGCCAGGGTGAACATGCAAATGGTGATGCCGGCCAGGCCGACACCCAGCAGCGGGCGGCGACCGATCCTGTCGATCAGCAGCATGGCAATGACCGTGAACACAAGATTGACCAATCCAACCAGAACGGCCTGCATGAACGAGGCATCAGTGCCGATACCGGACTGTTCGAAAATCATGGGCGCGTAAAAGAACACGGAATTGATACCGGTTATCTGCTGCAAGATCGCGACCGTCAGACCAATGGTGAGCACCCATCGCATGGCCGGTTTGAACAGATCTTTGAGGCCACCTCGCGGGGCAGCATCGGCGGTGAGCGTCGCGCGCACTTCGTTGAGCACATCGTGTGCCTGCTGCTCACCGCAAACGCGCTCCATCACTTTCTGCGCCTGCGCATCGCGTCCTCGCAGCAACAGCCATCGCGGGCTTTCTGGCACAGCAAACAACGCGAAGAAATAGAGCACGGCCGGCAACGCTTCAATCCCGAGCATCCAGCGCCAGCCCCACTCACCAAGGCCCAGCGATTGCGCCCAGGCTAACTCGGACTGACCCAGCGACAGGATCAGATAGTTGCTGAAGAACGCTGCGGATATACCAACAACGATGTTGAGCTGGTTAATGGATACCAAGCGCCCACGCATGGACGCCGGGGCAATTTCCGCGATGTACATGGGCGCGATAATCAGCGCCGCCCCGACGCCAAAACCACCCAGCATGCGGGCGATAACGAGGGTCAAAAAGTTGGGCGCGACGGCTGACGCCACGGCGGACACGGCGAACAACGCGGCCGCCAGCTTTAGAACGGGACGCCGCCCCAGTCGATCGCTCAGAGGCCCCGCCACCATCATGGCCAGCGTGGCGGTCAGTGTGAGCGACGCGACCGCCCACCCCAGCTGAATCTTGGTCAGCTCGTATTCGAGCTCGATAAACCCGACAACGCCAGAAATCACCGACGCATCGAAGCCCATCAAAAACCCGCCAAGCGCAACAATCAATGCTGTGGTTACGGTGAATCGGGTGTTGTTGGTCATCGCTTTACCGCTGCTAAGCCGCGTCGCACGCGCGCACGTCGAGGCGTGCATGGTCAGGTCAATCGACAGGGCTGTCAATCCGGCGGTCCGATCCAGTGACCGCTGCTTGGCCTGACCGCATCAGGTGCTCTTTCGAGAAGCCCTAATACACTGATTTTTATTGATAATCATAAATCATCACCAATAATCACCAAATTCCAACGACCTGAAGCCCGCTCCACTCGCATGCTGCAACCCTCATTCACCCTGTGGAAACGCCGATGCAACCAAGAGCCCTGTTACTTCTGATCAGCTGGTGTGTGTTTGGCTTCGCCCAAGCCGCACAGGCCCACACCGTCAAGGAACCGAAAATCCTGTTCGTGCTGTCTGCCCACGAGCACGGCTACTGGTTGCCCGAGGTCCTCACGCCTTATCGAATTCTGACCGAGGCCGGGCTTGATGTGGATTTCGCGAGCCCTGCCGGCCACCCCGGTGTGCAGGCTGGCTCGGACATGATGAGCGATCAGGAAAAGCGCACGCTGGCTGGCCTGACCGACGTGCTGGCCAAACCGCTCAAGCTTCGCGATGTACGTCCCGGCGACTACGTGGCGCTGTATGTCCCTGGCGGCGCCGGCCCTATGTTTGATCTGTTTGATCATCCCGAAGTGAACCGTATCACTGCCGTCATGTACGAAAGCGGCAAACCGGTGGCCGCGGATTGTCACGGTCCTGCCGCCTTCGCGGCGGTACGCCTGAGTGATGGCGAGCTCATGATCAAAGGCAAGAAGCTCACCGCCAAATCGAACGCTGAAGAGGGTGAGTGGGCCAGAGCCAACTACCCGTTTCTTCTGGAGGACAAGCTCAAGCAAGTGTCGTCGCAGTTCAGCGCCGCGCCACCCTACGAGCCGTGGGTGGTGCGGGACGGCAACTTGCTCACCGGCCAGAACCCGGCGTCCGCCGGACCGCTGGCTTTCGCGCTACTCAAAGTGATCAACGCCGACCACCCCGCACCTACCACTCTTAATCAACGCTAAATCGGAGATATCATGAAAATTTTTACGACCGCAGTATTGGCCCTTGCTCTGTTCGCGCCAACCGCCTACGCGCAGTCCGACCGCGAACAAATCAAAGCGGCCATGGAGTGCTTCTACCAGTGGGACCTCTACGGTGGCAAAGAGCATTCATCAAAATGCATCTCAGATACCGTCCTCTATCATCGCATTGACGAAAACGGTCAGCATTCACACGGCACGCCACAACTGGACAAGGAAGACGGCAAAGGCGCCGAGGCTGTCATTCACAACCTGCTGGACATCGATATCTATAACGATATGGCAGTGGTGACGTCTCTGCATCGTTACCAACCCGAGTCGCCGCGCAATACCTATGTCAAAAATATTGTGCTGTTTAAGCTGGCTGACGGCTGGCGCATCACCAACGTCGCCTGGGGACGGGTCACCAACCAGCAGTAAGCACGCCGCGACCGACGCCCGGCCCACCGCCCATGCGGCACCGGGCGTCGTCGAACCACTCAGGGCGTGCTTACTCCGGGTGAAGCGTACGCATGATATCGCTGTACGAGCTCGCCACCGTGGTCTTGGCAAACTGTCCGCCGCGCACGCTGTAAAACTCGTAGCGCGGCACTTTATCTGCCAACCGCGTCATGGACATGTCGCCATCAAAACGCAGCACATCGGCGCGCGCATCGTCGGCGTGACAGTAAACGTTGCGACCGTCGAGCTGATAGCGGAGTTGATGGCGCCATACGGGTTGTGCGCAGGCTTGCAGCGCGGTCAGTTCGCGACCGTCACGAAATGCCCTCAAGTCCTGATCAATGAAGATTTGCTGTTGCTCATTGCGCATGGAAAACGCCCAGCGCTCGTCCAGCGCCACTGTCTGCAAGCTCGCCAGGTCATACAAAAACGCGTGCCAATGCTGATTCTCGTAGTGACTGAACGACAGCGTTTCAGCGTCGTGCCAGCGCACCGCATGAGCCGGCAGCGGCAGAGCAATGTCGTGTTCATACGCGCTCTCAACGAGGGAGTAGACGAACAAGCCGGTATTGGTGCTGGCCAGCAGGCGGCCGTCATCCGCGGACCAGGCCAGATCAAAAAACCGGCGCCCCGTATCGAGCGGCTCGATCGCAGCCAGTTCGCCACTGCGAAAATCCTTGATCCAGATCTGGCTGTAACCCGAGCGCTTGGAAATAAACGCCAGCTGCTGACCGCTGTTTGAAATCACCGGCAAATAATCCATCACGCCGGAGTTAAAATCGGCACCTTCAAACGACGACACGGCGATGTCCCGGTTAAACAAATAGGACGTAAATAAGTAGTCGCGATCTGTCATGTCGGGACTGGAAATGCGCTTAGGACTGCTAATGCGTCGGCTGTCTGACACCACCACCGAACTGATGTCGTCGTCCAGAGACGTTTCCAGCAGTTGATACGATGGGTGTTTGGACGGGTGCACGATGGCCCGATCACGATGGCTCCAGATCGCGCTATCGAGACTAAAATCGAACGTCTTGCGCAACGCGAAGCTGTCACTGAGCGGATCCAGCTCGAACACGGAGGTCTTGCCGGGTGCGTGATCGCTCAGCAGCAGCAGCGCACCGGTCTTTGGATGCACATCGACAAAGTGGTTACCGTAGCCGCGAGCGACCGGTTGCGACAGTCGGCGCTTGCTGCGCTGTTCGATATCCAGCGCGTAGACGGCATAGGGCGAAAATGGCGACGCGCGCTCGACAAAATAGAGCGTCGAATTGTCCAGCGATAACGACAGCTCGGTGTAGCTCTCGGGCACACATTGATAAAGCACTGAGGCCGATCGCGTGGCGTCTGATTCGCGTTCTATGCGGTGAAACTCGCAGCGCCCATCGTCAACAAACTGATACACCGCAAACGCGTCGCCGTGGGCCCAGGTTGCAAAATTGGCGTCGCCGCCGGGCGCGCTGACTACCACCGGCTGATCACCCGATCCGGACACCCGGAAGATCGCGTTGCGCTCACCGTTGCTGGCGGTGAACAGCAAGGTTTGGCCATCGCTACCAAGATCAGCGTTGAATTGCGTATCGGCCAGGCGCGACAGCGGCACGATCGACGGGCTTTGCGCGATCACAGATGGCGATTCTCGCCCCACCAAAAAATAGGCCACGACGGCGGCCATTGCGATAACGCCGCCCACCACACGCAAACGGGAAGCGGCAATTCGTGACCCGCGGCCGTGAGCGGTCGCGTTGCTGGCCTCGGCGCCATCGACCGCTGCCACATCCGCGATCATTCGATAGCCGAGCTTCGGCACGGTGGCAATGTAGCGCCTGGCCTTGCCCTCGTCCTGCAGCGCCTTGCGCAGCAGCACGATCACCCGATTGATCGAGTTGTCCGAAACGATCTGCCCGTACCACACCTTGGCCAGCAGCTCATCGCGGGCAATGCTGCGACCCGGGTGCTGACAAAAATAAGCGAGCAGCGCGGCGGCTTTGGGTTCGAGCAACACGTCGCGCCCTTCGCCGAGCAAGCGCCTGGTATCGGCGTCAAAATCGTAATCGCCCACCTGCCAGCGCATCATGCCCGCATCACCGCAAAAACACCGCGATGCCAAACGCCGAGCATAACGACGCGCTCGCGCAGGGCGGCAAGGGGCAACGCTCGGTAAACGGAATGGACATGGCGAGTCGAGTATCGCCACCGGTGCGGACTGAATCAAGACGGGACCATCCATTCATCGGGCCTGCCACTCGCTTCATCGCAAACTCGCCGCAGCCTGTCGATCGCACACTGACCAACGAAACCATTGCCCATCCATTAACGACGGGGTGAGCGGAGGCTAGTTGGCCGGCACCAACGTCTCATACTGCTTGCGACCGTTAACAATCAGGAAACCGATCATCCGGTCGTCGCTTGCGGATACGGCAAACTCGCCGCTGATGCCCCGACCGTTATCCAGCGTGAACAGTCGCGGTCGTCGATCGGAAAACTGACCCGGCAACGCACCGAGACTGGCACTGTCCAGCGTCACCGCGCCGCTCGCGTCTTGCGTCAAGGCGAAAACCTCGCCGTCCCTGCCACGCCAGTTGCCACGAACGATGGGGAGTTCAGCTGGCCAGGATTCGATGGCTCGCTCTTGCACAGGCGAAGCAACGGGCGCTGTCGTCGCAACCGGTTTCACCAGGCGGTCGGATTCCTGCTGCGGCTGCGGAACCAGCCGAGGCGTATCGACCGGAACCGCTTCGATGGTGGGATCGTCAACGGTCAGATATGACAATGCCAGCGCACCAAGCGCGATCAACACACCCAAGGCAACCACTACAGGCACGATACGACGCTTGGGTTTTGCAGCCGCGGGCTGCGCCTTACCGATGCCATCGGCACTCTCGAGAAGCGTGACCAGACGGGCGAAATCCCCTTCCCACCGGGACTGTCGATCTGACAAATCGTAAAACTGACGTTCACGCAGCCAACTGACAACGCCGAGGTCCAGCGTCGGTGACAGCGTGACACCGTCAAGCGTGATCGGAAAAACCGGCACCCCGAGTCGGCGTGCCTCCTCGAGCTCCAGCGCGACGTAGTCCACCGGGGCGCCCTGACGCGCCTCCCAAATGGACTGCCACCTCGGGCCAATAATCAGCAGCAGTGCGCCCGCCGCGCGCAGGTTTTCATCGATTACTTTTTTCCACTGCGTCCCGCCAGGAATGTCCTGCGTGTCGCGAAACACTCTGCCCACGCCGAACGCGGCCTCCAGATCCGCTTCCAGTTTGCTCACATAGCCTGGACTGTCGTCGCGTCGGTAGCTCAGAAATATCGTCTTGTTCTTCATCAAATTTAGTGTAGCAGTCTCGAAGGCCGGGGCCCGGACAGGATACGCCACGCCACTAATCTGTCGCATGCGCTAAACTAGTAAAGTAATGATTGCTACACGAAAGTGGAAATTGCGATTGACCTGGCCTCCGTGCTGCATCGCGCTCACGCTTGCACTGTCAGCACCTGGCAGTGACGCAGTGGACGGCACGCTCTGGCGGGAGACACGGGCGCTGGACAAAATGGCGCTGCTGGCGATCGCAGAAACTACCGACGCAGAATCTCGACGCACACGTATCCGCGCTAACCTCACTCTCGCCGATCATGCAATCAACCAGTCTGTGCCGACCGCTCGAGCCTACCTTGAGAGGGCGGAATCAGAAATCACGTCCGCCGGCGATGCCAAAGACATCGCGCAAATCACTCGCTGCCAACTTGACCATCGGCAGCGCTTAGCCGCCGCAGAAACCTCCTGTGCCGAGGTCAAGAACGGCGGCGCGTTGTCCGGCAACCCGTTCGTACAAGCGTTTCGTCACGCGACGCTGGCTTACATTCACTATCGCGAAGGGCATCACCCGCGCTCACTTGAGGAAGCCGAGCGCACACTCGAGCTCGCCACAACAATCGAAGACGATGGGCTGCTGGCTGCATCCAACAATATGGTCGGCCTGCACTTTGGGACACAGTTGCGACCGCGCATGTCCCTCGCGCATTTCGAGGTCGCGTTGAAACATGCCAGACGGTTGGCTTACCCCGAATTCAAAGCGCTGATTCAACTGAACCTCGCGTCGAGCTACACCTATCTGGGGCGAGCTCGTGAAGCACTGCAACTGCTGCAGGAGGCGCGGGCCACACCGGTCGTCAACCTGTACCCTACACGCCAGTTGGTCGTGCAATCGATGATCACCCAAGCCCGCGTGGCCAGCGGCGAGATTGGCGATACCGAAAGCGTGCTGCTGGCGGTTATGGACCAACTCAAAGATTCGGTACTGCCTGACGGCATGACGTTTGGCTACACCGGTTTGGGCTTGGTGCAGTTGGCATCGAATCGCGCCGCTGACGCATTGACCACGTTTGATCGAGTGCTCGAAATAACCGGTCAGAATTTTGACACCGGTCTGCATCACCCGCGCATTCAACTCATAGTCGTGCCGTACGCCGAAGCCTTGCGCAAGACCGGCAAGATCGACGCATCGCGGCAGCTGCTTGAGTCCGTCATTGCCAATACGTCAGGTAAGGAACCAGACCAACTGCTGGTCGACGCCATGAACGGGCTGGCGCTGACGCAGAAGGCGGCGAACGATCATGAGAGCGCACGAGAGACACTGGAAGAGGCGGTGCGCCTTGAAATGAAACTGTGGGACGCGAGCTTTCAGTACCAGGTGGCGCGCTTGAGCACGTCACTGGAGCTGGATCGCCGCAAAACCGAACTGGACGTCGCCCGCCAGCAAGTGGAGCGGGAATCCACGCTGAGACGCTTGACCTGGCTGCTGGGCGCACTGTTTCTTCTTGTTTTGATCCTGTTTCACTCGCGACGCATGCAAAAGCGAGTGGCCGTAACGGAACGCGCAGCCAACGAACGCCTCGAAGAGCTGGTAGCGAAACGCACCAACGAAATGGAAGAGGAAATGGCCAAGCGCATGTGCATGGAAGTCGAGCGCCGCAAGTTGACAGAAAAGCTCTCCGACGGCGAAAAAATGCGCGCGATCGGTCAGCTAACGGCGGGCGTCGCCCACGACTTTAATAACTTGATGTCGGTCGTCACACTGGGCGCGGAGCAGCTAAAATCGCGGATCGAAAGACCGAACGACACGCAGTCTCGCGACACGCTCAATCACATTCTGGAAGCGGCCGACACCGGCGCCAAGATTACGCGTGGCTTGCTGGCCTACGTGCGCAAACAACCGCTGAAACCAGAATCGCTCGATCTCGACACGTTCGTACACGATGCGTTGCCGATTTTTCGCAACACGCTCGGTGAGCGCATCGAGCTGAAAACTCAGCTCGAGCCTTGCCGAGCCCTGGTCGACAAGGCGCAGCTGACAACGTCTTTGCTCAACCTGCTGCTCAACGCGCGTGAAGCCATGCCTGCCGGCGGCGCGGTGACTATTGCGATTCGCGCGACCGATGACCGGGCGTTTATTGAGGTCCGTGACAACGGCACGGGGATGCCCGAGGAAATTCGTCAACGCGCGTTCGACCCTTTTTTCACCACCAAGAAATCGGGCGAAGGCACCGGGCTTGGTTTGTCCATGGTGTACGGCTTCGCGCACCAGTCCGGCGGCGATATTCTCATTGACTCCGGTCCGGGTGACGGCACCGCCGTGACGCTCTCACTGCCGCTCATGCTGGCTGCCGACGAAGACGCGGCTGTCGCAGCGCTACCGAGCAGCCCAGTGACTCACGGGCTCCGCGTGCTCGCCGTTGAAGATCGCGAATTACTGTTGCACATGCTCAAGGAAACGCTCGAGCAGATGGGAATGCAGGTGTCGACGGCTGTCAACGCTGAAGAGGCGCTGGCAGCCGTCGCACGCGATGGCACGCCAGATCTGCTGATCTCCGACATTGTCATGCCCGGAAAGCTCGACGGGCTTGAGCTCGCCGCACGATTACGCGAGCACGACGCGCGCCTCCCCATTCTGTTGATGTCCGGCTATTCAAGATCCGTTGATCCGACGTGCACGTTCTTGCGCAAACCGTTCTCGGTCAACGAGCTTGAGCAGGCAATCGGGAAAACGCTGACGCGGGAGCCACCTCTCGCTGTTAGTGGTTAAGCTAAGTACGCTCGCTCAGCCTTCGTCACCATCGCAGGGCAGCCCGGCGGCGCCCCATTCCAGTATGTCGTCCATGTGCTCGCGCAAACTGTAAGGTGCCGGCTCCCGCGTCCCACCCGGTTGCCACGCCCAGTGCAGAATGACATCGTGCCCGAGATGGTTGGCGAGCTCCTGATAGCTACGACCACCGTTGCGCTTTGGATCGCGCAGCTGGTTGCACACCTCTTGCGAACTTTTGCCGAACCACTCGGCCTCGACCGGGGCCAGACGCCACAACGTCGCCACACGCGGCGCCGCGTGGGGTTGCGCATTGCCACGCTGGGTAGCGGCGCTGTTCACATGACACGTTGAGCACAATACGTATTCGGCACCAATGCGGCTTTGCCCGGCATCGATGTTCATGCCGTGTGGCCGCGTCTCGCCATAGCTTGGGCCGGACCACATCGGCAAATTATCAGCGCCGACGTGACAGTTGGAACAACGGGGATGGGACGCCACTTCATAGATTCGCGCCCATGCAGCAAGCCCGGACTCAACGCTCGGCGGGCTTTGCTCCGTTGCCGCGGCGTCAACCTCGGTCTCGTTCGCCAACGTCGAAACAGTCATTGCGACGAGCAATGTACTCAATGCGAGCAGACTCAGGTTCATCACTGTTTTCATGCGAAGGTCACCCACTTGTTGAACGGCATTTCGCGCAAGCGCTGCCCGGTGGCGGCGAAAATCGCATTGGCGAGTGCCGGTGCTGCCGGTGGTACCGGGGGCTCTCCGATGCCGGTGATAGCGCTGCCGTTTTCCAGGCCTTTGACGACGATGTCAGGGCACTGATGCAAACGCATCGCCTCGAACGCGTGGTAATTGGTCTGCTGAGCCATGCCGTCAGAGTAAGTGATTTCGCAATTCATGGCGTGGCCCAAGCCCCAGACGACGCCACCTTTGACCTGGTTATCGAAGTTAACCGGATCGATGACACGGCCCACGTCCGCCACCACGTAAACCTTATCGATGCGAATGCCGCGCGGTGTGTTGGTGACTTCAATAACCTCAGCCACGGGCACGCCGAACGACTCGACCAACGCCACGCCTCGCCCCTGGTCGGGCAGGAGCGGCTCACCCCAACCGGATAGCTTGGCAGCCACCTCGAGAACCTGACGCGTGACGTTGTCTTTGCACAAGCGCAGACGCTCTTCCAGCGGGTCGCCACCGGCCGCAATGATGAGCTCGTCGATGGCCGACTCGAGAAAAAACCCACCCGTTGACGCGCCGACCGAACGCCACGAACTGACGGGGGCGAGACCCGGCACGCGATAGGCACGCACACGCATGTTCGGTATCGCGTAAGGAGCGTTCCAAATGCCCGCGGGCAGCTGCGCATCCGGGCCAGCCACGGGCAAACCCACGCGGCCAAACTGCGATGCGATCACGGCGGGCGACGCGACAGAAATATCCAGCGTCTCGATTCGTCCGTTTTTGGCCACGCCCCGCGCCCGACTGATGCCAATTTGACGCACGTAATCGTGCGCAAAATCCTCTTCTCGACTAAACGTCAATTTAACTGGCGTGCCTTTCATCTGCATCGCGACCTCGGTCGCGTAGCGCACATTCTCAAACTCCAGTCGGTGTCCAAAGCTGCCGCCGCAATACTGGTTGTGCAGGTGTACCGCGTCGACGTCGAGCCCGGTAATGTCAGCCACCAGCTGTTGCGCAAAGCGCGGAAACTGATGCGCCACCCAAATGTCGGCGCGCTGATCGGTCACCAGTACCAAAGCACTGATTGGCTCCAGCGGCGCGTGCGCCAGGTAGGGCGCCCGATACTCGGCACTTACCGGCTCGGCCTCGCTCTCAAGCGCGGCGGGCACGTCACCATCGTGGCGCCACTGCTTGTCCAGCCGCTCGGGCACGAACGACGCCGACACCGCTGCCCAGTGGTCGGCCATTTCTGCGGGATAAGGCGCCGGCCCCCAATCAAAAGTAATCGCATCCGCCGCTTTGAAAGCACGCCACGTGTTGTTAGCCACCACCGCCACACCGTTGGTGACTTCCAGAACAGACACCACGCCCGGCATCTTGCGCGCAGCCGTCGCGTCATAACCGAGTATCGTCCCGCCCTGCCGCGGATTGAACCGCACCGTCGCATTGACCATGCCTTCCATGGTCAGATCGATGCCAAAGCCCGACGTTCCGGTCGACTTGCCAATGACGTCCAGACGGCGCATGTCCTTACCCAACAACTTCCACTGCGACGGGTCGCGCAATGTCACGTCACTGACCGGTTTGGTCGCCGCGGCCTCGCTCGCCAGATCGGTGTAAGCAATACTTGTCCCGTCCGGCAAACGCACCGCGCCGTCCTTAGTACTGAGTTGCGCTACGGGAACACCGGTCCGTTTTGCCGCCGCGGCTTTGAGGGTCTCGCGCGCGATCGCGCCAGCCGTACGCAGTTTGATGTAGGAATCCGCGACGGTCGCAGAGCCGCCGGTCACCTGGGTGCCCATGAGTTTCAGTACGGCGCTCACGATGCCACGTGCCGACTCGGCCACCAGACTCTGGTCGCTGCGAACAAACGGTACTGCATCGTCCACCGCTGCACCGTTCCAGTAGGCGGGCGCGGGCACACCGACGTCCACATCGAACTGCTCGAACGAAAGATCCATCTCTTCGGCAATCAGCGCCGCCTGAACAGACCGTGCACCTTGTCCAAGATCGGTATGCGGGGCGATGAGCGTGATGCCGGTCGGGCTGATTTTTACCCACGGATTAAACGTGACCTCGTCGGGCTGCAGCGACTCGGCCAGTGGATTGTCGTGGGGTCGACGCACAGCGTAAAGACCAAAAGCGACACCGCCTGCCAGCGCCGCAGAACCGATCAGAAACGACCGTCTGGCGACGGTCCGTAGCGTGCCCATCTCAGACGCCGCCCGTTTTGCGCGCCGCACCTTTGATCGCCTCGCGAATGCGCGGGTAGGTGCCACAGCGACACAGATTCCCGCTCATCACCCGATCAACGACGTCATCCGACGGATCGGGATGACGGGACAGCAGCGCCGCTGCCTGCATAATCTGACCGGACTGACAGTACCCACACTGCGCAACCTGATGATCAATCCACGCCTGCTGAACCGGGTGCGGCGCGTCAGGCGTCCCAAGACCTTCGATGGTCGTCACCGCGCCCGCCACTTCGCCCACGGCAATCTGGCAGGACCGCACCGCCTGGCCGTTAATGTGCACGGTGCACGCTCCACACTGCGCGATGCCGCAGCCGTATTTGGTGCCGGTGTAGCCAAGCTCGTCACGCAGCGCCCAAAGTAACGGCATGTCGTCTTCGACATCGAGATCGTGCAGCGTTCCGTTGATGTTCAGTTGCATGGTGTTGACACCTAAAAGCGACAGGCGAGTTTGCCCAGCCGGTATTTTACTGGTGTTTTGGATCGCATGGGGGTTTTCGAGAGGCCCATACGTGGCACCTGCCGCGAACGTCGATTTCTACCGCCATTGCGCGCACCGCCCGCGCGAACTCAGAGTCGAAAACGAATGCCGGTCGCGCCGTGATCGGTGCCCAGGCTGATTACCGCATCGGCGGATTTTGGCAATCGTTCGAAATTGTCGCGCGTCACGCGCTCAAAGTGCGCCACAAAACGCAGGACCTCCCGGTCGCTGAGCAAACCCTGTGCCGACGCCGAGGTCACGGCACGCAGTTTCGCTTCCTGCTCGGTCCGCCACGTGCGCACGGATTCGAAGCCCGGTGCCTCGAGATACACCAACGCGTCCAGGCGGCCGAACAGCGCTGGATAGTGATCGGCGAGTTGGTCGTTGACGAAACGGCGCCAGACGCCATCCGCATCCTCGTCCGCCTCCAGTTCATTCATCGGCTCCGCCACGGCACTGTCGGACTGCGCTTTCGAACCCACGCACCACCCTTCGAGAATAATGACGTCGACCGGCCCGGCCGCCAGCGGCCAGTCACGCTTTGGCACGCGATCGTCAGTGGACTTATCAAATCGCGGCACCGGCAAAGACTGCCCTGATTCCAGACATTGCAAAGCGTCAATCACCGAACAACCCAGCGCCAGATCGTGAGTACCCGGCACGCCACGTGTGACAAGAAGCGGATGAACATCTCGAGCAAGATTCTGTCGCTCGGCACGCGTCAGGTAAATGTCATCGATGGACAGCTCCACCACGTTGCGGCCAAACTGGCGTGCCAGATACTCGGCGAGAAAGTTCGACAGCGTGGATTTGCCCGTGCCTTGCGCGCCGTTAATGCCCAGCACCATCGTGGCGCCACCTTTCGGCGCGCAACGCTTTTCCAGCCACTGGCCCAACGGCGCGAAATACTCATTCGCGGTGATCGCGAACGACGCCGGCAGGCGGTGACGTGCCATGAAGGCACTCAGTTCGTCGAATTGGTCAGCCATGCGCTTTGGTAAGGCGCGAGCTCGAGATGAGCCTGCCCGTCTTCGATCACTGCACCGCTGATCAGATCCCGCCAGACCGATGTACTGACGAGGTTGATATTCTCCAATTCGACGGACCGAGGCTCGTCACTGACGTTGTTGATACAGAAGATATCCTGCTGTCGATCCATGGACTGACGCCACACGCCGAAAATTTCCAGGCCAAGCTGCAGCGTGAACTGAATGGCGTTGGGGTGAAAGGCCGCTTGCCTGCGGCGGATCTCCAAAAGCGCGCGAAGACCGCCCAACGCTTTCGCCTGAGTACTGGACGGGTCGTCCAGCAGCGCTTCAATGTCGCTGCGCTCCCAGACGCGCCGATTGATCGACCGATACTGACCGGTCCGCGCGACACCCTCAACATCGTTGGGCGTCCCCAACAAGCTGTGAATGTAGATGGCCGGAATGCCTTCCAGCGCCAGCATGATCGCATGAGCGCACAGGAGTCGCGGGATCGCCAGCTCATCCGCACCGCCCGCAACCGTGCCTGCCAGCGCATCAATCAAACTAATATTAACTTCATACGGGTGCGGCGCGCCGTCGGGGCCGGTTCGCAGCGAGATTTTCCCGCCGAACCCGGTCAGTGTATCCAACAGCTCGGCTCGTTCAGAGACCGAGAGCAAGCCGTCGACAGGACGCAGTCCGATGCCATCGTGCGACGCGATGAAATTGAGGTAGGCGGTACCCAGACGCGCCGGAGGCATACTCATCAACCAGGTTTTCAGGTGTTTGCAGTTGCCGGTCAACAGCGTGTAAATCAGCAGCGGCGGCAAAGAGAAATTGTAAATCGCGTGCGCTTCATTCGAGTTCCCAAAGTAGGTAATGTTGTCCCGATTGGGTACGTTGGTTTCGGTGATAAGCATGACCGACGGATCGTAAAACTCGATCAACGTACGCAGAAGCTTGATGACCTCGTGGGTCTTTTGATCGTGCAACGACGTTGTGCCGGGCTCTTTCCACAAAAACGCCACCGCGTCGAGACGCAGCACGCGAACACCGTGTTCAAGGTAAAACCGAATGATCTCGACAAACCGCAGCAGCACGTCTGTATTGCCAAAATCCAGATCCACCTGATCGGGCCCGAACGTGCACCACACCCAGCGTTCGCCGTCGGCAGTGGCCACCTGCTGGCGCAACGGCGTCGAGCGCGGCCGTACGACCTGACTCAGATCGTCTTGCGGCATAACCTCTTTGAAGTAGTGCTGGCCCGGGTCTTTTCTCGCGATAAAGTTTTGAAACCACTGCGACTGGCTCGACGCGTGGTTGATCACCAAATCCGCCATTAAGCGGTAACTCGAGGCCAGATCGTCGACGTGCTCCCAGGTACCAGCGGCATCGTCGACGGCGAGATAGTCGATGACCGCGAAACCATCGTCGGAGCTGAATGGGTAAAACGGCAGCACGTGAATACCGTTGATCACCGGTGCCAGATGTTGATCGCAAAACGCGCGCAGCGTGGGCAAGCCCATCTCGCCCGATTCGCGGATGGAAGTGGCGTAGGCGATCAACCAGCAGTCCGCCTGATCCCAGTAGTTCTGGTAGGGCACCGGCTCCTTGATTTGTTCAGGATAGCGCATGGCGTCGACCAACTGCGTCACCAGCGATTCCGTGGCGGACTCGCCGTAAATCACCTCAAGGTGCGCACTCAATCTGGCACGCAGTCGCCGCGCACTTTTGTCCGATGCGCTCATGCCGACGCTTTGAATTCATCCACGTCCGCTTCCACGGCGCCGCGAAGTTCCTCGAAGATCTCTGGTACCGCGCTGACCACTCGTTTCCACGGCGACAAAAACGGGGTGTCCATCGGGTTCTCCAGAAAGTCCGTGCCCGCGGAAACGACGTTGGCGGCAAACAGTTCGACTGCCTGCTCTTCGGCATGACTGTCATAGTTGATACCGTTCATGCTGGCATCCGCTTCGAAGGTTTCCACCAGATCCAGCGCAATCCGATAGTACGTGGCTTTGACTGTGCGAATTCGCTCTTGCGAGAACGTCTCGCCCTGGATCGCCAGCTTGCGAAACATTGCTTTGGAAATGTCGACACTCATTTTCGACAATCCGCGCGTGGCATCTTCCGGGCTGAGCACTTGGTGCTTGTGGTCATAGCGATCCGCAATGTCCACCTGGCAGATTCGGTTGTTGGTCAAGCTGCGGTGCATCTCGCTGAGCATGCCCATTTCCAACCCCCAGTCGGTGGGGATGCGAAGATCGGTAATCATGTTGCGACGTATCGCAAACTCACCGGCCAGCGGGTAGCGAAAACTGTTCAGAAAATCCAGATACTCGCTGCGGCCGCACACGGTGCGCATCGCCAGAATCAACGGTGTCACCAGCAATCGCGTGACGCGGCCGCCCAGCGACGAATCGGTAAAGCGCGGGTAGAAGCCCTTGCTAAATTCGAAGTTGAAGCTCGGATTGGCAACCGGATAAATGAGCCTTGCCAACAAATCACGCTTGTAGGTTTTGATGTCACAATCGTGCAGCGCGATGGCGTCAGCACGACCGGTCGCCAGCGCGTAGCCGTAGCAGTACCACACGTTGCGGCCTTCGCCCGGCGCGCCCGGTGCCAGGCCGTGCTTGTCCAGAAGAGCGTCCAGCGCACGTAACCGTGGGCCGTCGTGCCACAGCACTCGATGATGCTGTGGCAGGCGATCAAAAAACGTCAGCGCGTGGCGATACTGCGCTTCGTCAGCGCGATCCAGACCCACGATGATCTCATTAAGATACGGCACCCGGCTCAATTCACGGACGATGTTCTCAAGAGCGGGCGTCTCGAGCTCCGAATACAGCGAGGGAAGAATCAAACCCATGAGCCGCTGACGTGAAAAATCGATGAGCTCGCGTTCCAGATCAGTGGTCGATCGTCGCGAGAGATTGTGCATCGTGGCGATGATGCCGTTCTGATGAAAATCACCCAAGGTTTTCGGTCTCCGTATCAAGCGTTGAAAGAATGGTCTGCATGGCGGTGCGCCAGCCTTCGGGCCCGCGCTGTGACGGCCGCAGCACGTTGGCATGACCGGGAAGATCCATCGCCACATCATGATGCGCCGGAATCACCACGGCAATGTCTGCCGCCTGCAGCATGCCAAGATCATTGGGGCTGTCGCCCAGCGCGACGCTGGTCACGCTGTTTGACGACCACTCCTGCCGATAGGCCGCCAGCAAACTTGTCATCGCATCCACTTTGTCGGTCTGGCCCATTAAATGCACGAAGCGCCCGCCGCGCAGGCAGCGCAGGCCCGCCTGCTCTGCCCGGTCGCAAAACGTCGTCAATGCCTCGGGCGTGTCCTGCCAGAGCACCGGCTCGGACGCATCGCGTTGGTTTGCCAGCTCGGCCTGAGCAGGAGTCAATCCGGTGGCTCGCACAATCCCTTCTGTACCCAGTTCAAAAAATGCGCTGCATGACACGTCGCACTCGCGACGCAGTTCAACAAATTCTCGCTGCAAGGCATCGCGGCTGACCACCGTCTTGTGAAAGTCGCACGGCAGTGTGAAGTAATCGGGCGGCACGTCGATCGCCGCCCCGTTTTCGGCAACCACCGGATCCTGAAACCCGATGTCTTGGCGATACACCGCCAACTCGGCGAGCGTTTTGCTGCTGATCAAAACGACGGGGATTTCGCGGCGCTTCAACTGTTGCAGCGTCGACTCAGCCGGTCGCCAGTCGTAGGTATCGTGATCAAGCAGCGTGCCGTCGAGGTCGGTGAACACCACAAAAGGTTGCACGATGGCATCGGCGGTTAGGGATTTTGTGTGACGCACCTGGCCGATGATGCAGCATCGTGAGTGGGCTGACAAAGTGCAATTTAGCGCGCTGTTTTAGTGCGCGATCGGCCCTCTTTTGATGCACTCGTCGCGATATACCCAGCTCTCCACGGCGGATGCCGAGCCATCGCATGTGGAGTCGATTGGCGCCGATCCGGCGTCAACGTGTCCTCGTCGGCCACTCAGGCAGGCCCTGAACCGTCAGTTTTTCGGTGTTTAGCGGCCTTTTTGTTACCGGCTGCCAGACGAACCGGCAGATTGTGCTGGTTGCTACACGGGGTTCGGCGCTAAAATCCGGCCATGCCCATGGATAAGACCACCTCTCGCGATATCGCCGACCGGGCGGGTGTTTCGCAAGCCACGGTGTCACGCGCGCTGCGGGACAGCCCGCTCGTGCGCCCTGAGACGAGGCAGCGAATTCGTGAAATCGCACGCGAGCTCAACTACCGGGTCGATCGCAGCGCGGCGGGGCTGCGCAGCCGACAGAGCCAGACGCTGGCGCTGTTGATTTTTGAAGACGCCACGTCTGACGAATCCCAGATCAACCCGTTCTTTTTGTCGATGCTCAGCAGCATTACACGCTCGGCGGCCAAACACGGTTACGACTTGCTCGTGTCGTTTCAACAGTTGAGCGAACATTGGCACCTTCGCTACGAAGCGGCCAATCGTGCCGACGGCATCATCTTGCTGGGCTACGGCGACTACGTAAGCTACGGCGAACGCCTGCACGCACTCGACGACGCGGGTGCGCACTTCGTAATCTGGGGCCCGACGGTGGAGGGCCAACCCGGGAACTCGGTGGGCTGTGACAACCAGCTCGGTGCACGATTGGTTACCGAACATCTGATAGGGCTGGGCAGACAGCGCATCGCCTTTGTTGGCGAAGCCACCGAACACTGCCCGGAATTTGCGCTGCGCCATCTGGGTTATCGGTCTGCGCTCGAAGCGGCGAACCTCGAAGTGTGCCCGCAGCTTTACTGCGCGGCGGATAATCACGAATCCGCAGGGTTCGACGCCACGCAATCGCTGCTCTCACGCGAACAATCGTTTGACGCCATCGTCGCGGCGAGCGACTTGATGGCCATTGGCGCCATCAAAGCCCTGCAGCTCAAAGGCTATGGCGTGCCCGACGACATCGCGGTCGTCGGTTTTGACGACATTCCGGCGGCGTCTTACGTCACGCCTTCGCTCACGACAGTGCATCAAAACACGGAAGCCGCGGGCGAATTGCTGGTCGCCAACCTGATCAGGTCGATTAGTGGCGATGCGGTTGAGTCAGGCTTGATCAAACCGTCACTGGCGATTCGCGAATCCTGCGGCGCTACGCCGGCGGGCTAAAATTCAGCGCGCACCCTTGCATAAAGGCTGCCACGTTTTGATCGACAAACAGATCGCCGCGACCCGGCTGATCGTCGGCCAGCGGTGGAAACGCGCCGTACCCCGCCAGCAGGCAGTGCCACGACAAGGTATTGAAATGCGAAGTAGCGTAGTGACGCTCAACAATCGGACTGATGTCTTCTCGGCGATACCAGGCTTCGAGCAGCTCACGCAGCGCATCAGATAGACTTGGGTTGTCACGCGCGGCGATCCAGTAGTCGCTGTCGGTCCGGGTATTCAATTTGTAATGCGCCACGATGTAATCACGCACGCCGTCAAAGCGCTGGCGAATGTCCGCGTTGAACTCGCCGTGCCGCGCGCACTGCATGTCGGTACTCTCGTAGTGCGCCATAAAGCGTTCCAGGGTTACCTGCACCAACAACAGCGCCGTCGCCTCCAGCGGTTCCAGGAAACCCTGTGACAAACCAAGCGCCAGACAGTTCTTGTGCCAGTGCTTGGCGGACTGTCCGATGCGCATTTTCAAGTGCCGCGCTTCGTGCCGGCCGTCGGTGTCGCCCAGCGCGCTGCGCAACTCCGTCTCGGCCTGGTCCGCGGACAAAAACTGACTGCTGTAGACATACCCGTTGCCGTAGCGATGAGTAAGGGGAATACGCCAGCGCCAGCCCGCCGACAGTGCGGTGGATACGGTCTCTGTCACCGGCGCTTCCTGCGCCGGGCCGGGCAGCACGACGGCTGCATCATTGAACAAACCGTCGGCAAAACTCTCGAAACCGACACCGAGCGTCTTGTGCATCAACACAGCGGCAAAGCCACTGCAGTCGATGAAAAAATCACCGGTGATCGGTTCGTCAATATCGGTCACGAGTTCTGCGATGTCGCCGTGCGCGTCCCGCCGAGCCTCGAGAATGTTTGCGCGGACATGATTGACACCGCGGCTAACGCCCAACTCGCTTAGGAAACGGCCGAGGCGTCCCGCGTCAAAGTGGTACCCGTAGTCGACGTGGAAGGGGAAGTTGGGTGGCGTTATTGGTGCAAGTCGATCTTTCGCCAACTGCGCGTTGAGAAAAAACGCATCCGGCTGTGTCTTGACCGACAGGCCCAGGCGCCGTGTTCGGCAGTTGGTCAAAAACGCGCGATGCGCGAACGTATCGGGCTGCGAGAAAAAGGGATGTCGATATTGCGCAACGCCACCCTCGCGGCTCCAGCCATCAAACCGAATACCCACTTTGTAGGTCGCTTTGCACTGTGGCATCCAGTCGGAGTCCGCGACATCGATCAGTTCGAAAAACCGCCGCATTGCCGGCGTGCTCCCTTCACCGACACCAATCGTACCGATCTTCGGTGACTCAACGAGCGTGACTTTAACCTGGTCGGACGGCCAGCGCCGAACCAACAGGTTAGCCGCCATCCAGCCCGCCGTGCCACCACCGACAACAACGATGTGGCGCTGATTGCTCACCCGGCCAAACGCTCTTGGGCGCAATCAATGCGGACTGATGGAAAGCGCAGCAACGCCATCACTGGCCAGTCGTGAACAGCTCAAGGAACTGGTCATGGCTCGGCATTTGCGCCAGCGGCTCACGTTTCACCGCGGCCATACTGGTCAGTTTTTCGTGCAACTGCGCATCGGTCAGCGCATCAGCGAGCGGGTGATAATCGTTCGGCACCACGCCCTGACCCACCAGTACCTGCAGCCACGAGGGTTCGAGAAAAATGTCGTATTGATCGGCTGTGAGCCGTCCGTCCGAGCGAAACATCTGAATCTTGTCACGGAGTCGGTCCGGAATGCTCATGTGGCGCAGATCACGCCAAAACTGCGTGTCTTCGCGATCGTTGCGGTGGTAATGAAGAATGATGAAGTCGCGAATGTGCTCAATTTCAATCTGCGACTGACGGTTATATTCCGCCTGCAGTTCTGGCGTGACGCCCGCGTGCGGAAACAAATGCAGCAGACGGACAATGGCTGACTGGATCAGATAAATGCTGGTGGATTCCAGCGGCTCGAGAAACCCGCTGGACAATCCGACCGCCACGACGTTTCGATTCCACTGTCGGCGCACGCGACCGGTTCGAAAGGGAATAACGCGCGGGTCGCCGTCGGGCTCTGAATCCAGATTATTGAGAAGAATGTCTGCGGCCTGATCATCACTTAAGAATCGATCGCTGTAGACCAGGCCGTTGCCGTTGCGATGCTGCAGCGGAATGCGCCACTGCCAGCCAGCACCGTGCGCGATAGCACGTGTAAAGGGCAGCGTCTGGTCAAACCGCTTTGAAGGAACCGCCATTGCTCGATTGCACGGCAACCAGTGACTCCAGTCTTCGAAACCGGTGCCAAGCGCCTTGCCAATCAACAGTGCGCGACCGCCGGAACAATCGATAAAAAAATCGCCGGTGACCTGTCCGCCACCGCGCAGCTTCAGGCCGGTCACATGGCCCGACTGCGCATCGACGTCAACGTCGTCAACTAAACCCTCGGTGCGTTTGACGCCGCGCTTCTCGCTGTAAGCCCTCAGGTACTGTCCATAGAGCGAGGAATCGAAGTGATAGGCGTAGGGCAATTCCCAAATTGGGTCTTTGACCTCCATGCGAGCGAACTTGCCCTCCTCGCACGCGAGGTAGTTGAAATCATAGTCCCACAAGTTGGTCGAGTGGCCGTCGAGTCTGGCCCGCGTCCAGAAATGATGGAAATGGCAAAACGCCTGGCTGCGACCCGGCGCGCCAAAAGTGTGATAGTAGCTTTCGCCGCGCTCGCGCCAGTTCTCGAACCGAATGGCGAGCTTGATGGTCGCTTTGGTTGCGCGCAGAAACTCCGCCTCGTCAATCCCCAGCACCTGGTTGACATGATGGATGGGCGGAATGGTCGCCTCCCCGACACCCACGATGCCGATTTGCTCTGACTCGACCAGTTCCACGGTCACCTGCTTGCCCAGCACTTTGCTGAACAATGCGGCACTCATCCAACCGGCGGTACCGCCACCGACGATCACAATTTTCCGAATGGGTGCATGCATGGTCGTGCGCCCCGTTCTGTCGTCTGCTGTTAGCCCGCGCAGGCAAAAAAAAGACCCCGTCCGCCGATCGGCGGACGGGGTCCAAGTCTAGCAGCCGACAATCATTTAAATCGGTAGATTGCGTTGAGCAGGAAGTTACTGCCAAACGTCTGGAACCGCGTCACCTGGCGTGAGTCTCCGGGATTGGTCAGCGTTGTATCTTCGTCAGTCAGGTTTTGCGCCTGGAGCGCAATAAACAGGCCGTCGAGTCTTTCCACGCCACCTAGCCCGAAATCGTAGCTAATCTGGGCGTCAAGCAGCTCAGCGCCCTGATCTTCCACCGGGACCAGCGCAAGGCTCAGACCACGATCTTCGGTCTGAAACTTCGAACGTTTCGTGCCCGAGAGGCGGGCGGCAAAGCCGCCGCGTTCGTAGAACAACGTGGCCTGATAGATTTCGTCGGACAGTCCGGGCACGGGAGACCCATCGTCCAGATCGCCGTCGTTAAACGCCACCGAGCCGGAGAACCCCAAACCATCCAGCGCGTCGAAAAACAGGCCGAACGGCACCGTTGCCTGCAGCTCGAAACCGTTCACTGAGCCGGTAAGGCCGTCTTCGCGGAACGTGACGATGCCCTCGAACAACTGCGGCGTGATGATCGTTCCACCGTCATCAACCTGATGATAGCCGGGGATATAGAAAGGCGTGAAATCTGCCACCGCAAGACCTTCGCGATGCCAGTTCACCAGATCCTTGTAGAAGTACGCAACGGAAAGGAATCCGTCGTTGGCGAAATACCATTCGTAGCTCAGATCGAGGTTGTCCGATTCCAGTGGCTTGAGCAGTGGATTGCCAGCACTGCCCTGCCACGGGCTGTTTCCAACATCTGTGGTCTCAGCCACGTTGTTCGCGTTGAACAGGAACGTCACCTGGTTGTTTGGACGCAGATCGTCGATGCGCGCGCGACTGATTGTGGTCGAATACGCGAAGCGCAGCAGATGATCATCGGCCAGCTGATAGTTCAGATTCAGGCTGGGCAGTACGTCGGTGTAGCTGTCACCACCGGACACTGGCGTTGCGTCAACGAAGCCGTCGGGACCGGTCAGCGAGCTAAAGCCGGATGCCTTTTGATCTGAATCGATGAGCTGTAAACCCAGGTTTCCAAAGAGTGCACGGCCACCGACTTCGGTGGCGAATTCGACTTTGCCGAAAAGCGTCGTCACGTCTTCTTCAACCACGTAGGTGTCACCGGCGCGCCCGGTTTCCAGCTGGCCGGCGTCCGTCTGCGTGTAGAAGCCCGAGTTGAATAGACCCAAACTGTCATACGCGACGACACCGGGGATGCCAACAAATCCGAGGTCCGCGGTACCCACCCGGAACGCCTCCGGTACGGCGCCGTCCGAAGGCCAGCTCGGCGCCGTCAAAAACGCGCCGCGGTTGACCTTGGTTTTCTCGCGCTGAGAAAAGTTAATCCCGAACTGCGCGCCGCTCACAATGCCTGCGTTGATCGCCCAGTCTGCGTCGAGACGCAAGGTCGTGAGCTGCTCGTCAAAAGTTGGATTGTTGACGAACCCGTCCTGCGCCTGCGAGGGGCCGATGCCTGGCGCAGCCGCCGTCTCCTGCCAGCGCTGCACGGGCGACAACGCGCCACCCCAGGATTGCGGTCCGGCCAGGCGAACCTGATTGAAATCCGTCAGATCAGTCGGCGTAGCCGTCGGGTGATCGAGATACATGGCGCCGTTGCCGGTCATCCGGAATGAGCGGATTGTGGGGCCACCTTGCGTGGCGGAGCCAGCACGGCCCACACCAGCGTAGCTCTCAACATTCGTGATCTCTTTGCTGACGTCGCTGTAAGCGCCGTCGAATTTCAGCGTCCACGCGTCGTTGAGCGCGTACGCAACGTTTAATCCACCGGTGGTGAGTTCGCCTTTCTCGCGCTCCGCATCATTGCGAATCACCGAATTGAAACCGCCGTCGATGTTGCCAGCAGTCACCAGTCCGTTTTCCAGCTCGGTCACCGTGTAGCTGCCGGTGCCCCACTCGGCGCCCCCTTCCTCGACCCCGCGAAACACTTTGTCTTCCTGGAAGTCGATGTACAGCGCGTCGAGCGTCACGCTCAGGCTGTCGTTGGGTTCAAACTGCAGCACCCCCGCCACGGTGTCGCGCTCGAGCACCGCGGAGCGTACGAATGAATCGTGACCACCCAGCACGGCTTCACTGCCGTCGAGAGTGATGCCCGGTCCGGCAGTCGCGCCGCCCGGATTCACGGTGGCGTAGCCCCAACCGCGAAACTGTTCTTCCTGGCTGGGCGATTCGGTGGTCGCAATGGCCAGCGCCAGACCGATGGTATCGTTCGCGAATTTGTCGGAGAAATTCAGCGACAGTCGATGACCGTTGTCGTCGAAATCCGGGTTACCGGTCGACAAGTCGTTTTGCTCGAGCACCCCGTTGACGGCCAGCGTTGGGTCGGCTTCCAGCGGCCGGGTGGTGCGCAAATCGACGCCACCGCCGATGCCCTGGAACGGCAGCGTAGCGTCCGCTGTTTTGTGCACGATGACACCGCTGACAATCTCAGACGGATAAAGATCGTATTCGACACCGCGGTTGTCGCCAATGCCCACCAGCTCGCGACCGTTCAGCGTTGACCCGACGAAATCTTCCTTGAACCCGCGCACGGATACGCCGCTGGTGCGGCCGTTAACTCTGGCGCCGGCAAGACCGGGAATGCGCGCAATGGATTCCGCGATACTGGAATCGGGCAGCTTGCCGATGTCTTCCGCTGACAGCGCTTCCACGATGGTGGTGGCATCGCGCTTGGTGCCAATAGCGGTCACCAGACTCTGTCGGTATTGACCGTAAATGACAACCTCTTCAATCGGTTGTTGATCGCTGTCCTGAGCGAAAGCGCCGGTGGGCGCGCCGGCTAACGCAGCGGCAATGGCAACCGACAGTGCGTTGCGCGCGATTCTTTGCGTTGGTTTAGCGGCAGCACTTTGACGTTTCGGCGTACGACGTTTGGAAACCATCGTTCCCCCCCTAAAATGGTTTGGTCAAAAATATGACACAACCGAGCTTAGGTATGTGCGGGCTCAACGACAATGAGTTGCAAACGTATTCATCAGAGTGAATACGTATTCATTGAGTATGTCATTGCAGGGCAAAAAACATCGGAGCACCCGTTCGGAGTTTTGGCGTCAGGAAAAACGCGTTTAGTTGCCGCGACGACGCGCGGCCGCGCCGACACCGTGCTGCAAGGTATCCAGCCTGGCCCGGAGCGCGGTATTGGTGTTGGGGGCATCGAGCACCAGAACGCGCGCGCCGTGTGCGGGCACGCGCAAGCTTGGGCCGCTGCCGTCACGCCCCACTCGATAGGTTTCGCCGCTGTCGGCGTCACGCCAGCGCCCGCTGCTGATCAGCGTTTTGGGCGTCAGGTCAATCGGGCGCTCGCCTTTGTTCAGTGCGACCAGAACCGTCTGCGCCTGCTCGGGCGTTTCCAACACCCGGAGGAACAGTGCCGTATCACCGGCAAATGACAGATTCACCTGCAGCCCGCGCTGCAGCGCCGGCAGATTCTGGCGCAGCCTTGCAATGCGCCGTAGCGCCGAGTAGATCGGGCCGTCGCGAGCCTCGCGAATGCGTGCCTGGCCGTAGTAATCCCGATTGCCACCGTGTTCGCCGCGTCCGGCCCGGAATGCCGTTTCCGACCCGTAGTACACCACCGGTATGCCGCGAGAGGTGAACAGCCAGTGATTGGCGTCAATAAAGCCGTTGGCGTCCGCGTTCATGCGCGGCATGTCGTGATTGTCGTAGAACGTCATCAGCTCGTACGGATTCTCGTACATGCCGTCGGTCAGATGCAGGTAGTCTGTCAGGTCTGCAAAGTCGCTGTCGGCGACAGAGAAAACCTCGGTGATGCGTTTTTGTCCGGGGAAATCGAGCACGCTGATTCCCCCGTTTTGCGGATAGGTGTGCTCGGCAATTTTTGCCGCATCGTAGTCGAACGACTCACCGAACATGAAAAACCCGGGATGGCGCTCGCGAATTCGATCGCTGAACGCTTTCCAGTAGTCGTGCGGCATGTGGCGAATGGTGTCGATCCGAAAGGCGGCCGCGCCCGCGTCAATCCAATGCAAATAGGCATTGACGAAATACTCGAGTACGAGTGGATTCGATTCGTCGATGTTAGGCAGTTCGGCCAGATCCGGCGTTCGGTGAAAAAACGCGTGCAGCGGGTTATGGGGATCAAGATCACTGGGGTGTCGATTCTGGTGATCGGCGATCAGCATGCCGTCAGCGCGGTAGATCTTACCGAACTGCGGCTGATCGACGGGCATGGTGTAGGCCGGCGAACCGTGGTTGCAGACGATATCGAGCACGGTTTTCAACTGATGCTGCTGCAAAAGCGCTGCGCTCAGATCGGCGAAATCCAGACCCGGCGACGTCAAATGCTCGTCGGTTTCGAAGAAGTTAACACCCCAGTAACCGTGATACCCGGTCTTGCCCTTGTCGGCGAAAAACGCCTCGCCTAAGTCGAATCCGCCACTGAAGGCCGCGTCAGGGTTCTCGACAATCGGCGTGAGCCAGATGGCGCCAAAGCCCATATCGCGGATGTACGCCGCGTTGTTGAGCAACCCCCGAAAATCCCCACCCAGATAGCCGATGTTGGCGCTGTGTCCATCTGCATTCGTGATGGGCCGGTCGAACGTTTTGAGTCCAGTGGGCCCCTGATCAACCTGGTTGTTAGTTGGGTCACCGTCAACGAAGCGATCCGTCACCACGAAATAGACTGCGTCAGAAGCGGCGGGCACCGCGGTACCGCGATAAGTCGTGGCTTCGGGATGGCCGACGCAAGCGCCAAGCAAAATGGACCCAAGGACTGTCGCGACGTGTTTCATGCTGCACCAGGCTCCGCTTTTTTATCGACAAACATGACCGCGAGTGCCGCCAGCAGCATGGATGTGCCGCCGATTACCAGGCCAAAAATGCTCTGATCGTCAAAGACATCGCGAAGAATCAATCCCAGTACGGCGGCCGCGATCAGCTGCGGAATCACGATAAAGAAATTGAAAATGCCCATGTAGACGCCCATTTTTCTCGCCGGCAGATTGTTCGACAACAGCACGTAAGGCAAAGACAAAATCGACGCCCAGGCAATGCCCACGCCAATCATCGGCACCAGCAGAAAAATTGGCTCACGAATAAAATAAAAACCGATCAGGCCAAGCCCGCCGAGGGATAAATTCACACTGTGGCATGGTCGACAGCCAAGCTTCCCAGCCGCCATTGGAATCAGCATGGCTGCCAGCGCCGCGAAACCGTTATACGCGGCGAACAACACGCCGGCCCAATTCGCCCCTTCATTGTAGAGCGCCGACGTGGGATCCAAGGCACCGTAGTGATGGCTGGTGACCGCCGCATTGCCATAAATCCACATCGCGAACAGTGCGAACCAAGAGAAAAACTGCACCACAGCAAGCTGCAGCATGACGCGCGGCATACGATGAAAATCATGGATGATCTCGTAGAAGGCGTTGGCCGTTGCGCCAGAACGTCGGGCCAGGTGCGCGACCATTTGCAAGCTGCCAAACACCAGCAGCGCCGCCGCCAGAATATACAGCTGCTTGTCCAGACTTCTGGCGATAATGAATCCCAGCAGCACGCCACCAGCCACCAGTAACGCGCCGCCCAGCCGCAGAAAATTGGCCGGCGCGTCGACCGCAACCGAGTCGCTGGCTGCCGGCGGTTTCTCGGCGGCCTCAAACACACGCAGCTGCTCGGGCGAATACTCGCGGGTACGGAAAACGGTCCACAGTACGGCGAGCAGGAAAACGGCGCCGCCAAAGTAAAACGACCCTTTGACCGAATCGGGAATGACACCGGCAGGCGCCTCGTTGCTCACACCCAGGATATTGGTCAACAACCACGGCAGCGCAGAGGCAACCACGGCACCAACGCCAATGAAGAACGTCTGCATTGAAAACCCGGCCGCACGCTGACGCTCGGGCAGCATGTCGCCAACAAACGCGCGAAACGGTTCCATCGACACGTTGATGCTCGCGTCCATGATCCACAGCGTGCCCGCGGCAATCCACAACGTCGGGGAATTGGGCATGAAGAACAACGCGATGGAAGACAGCACGGCGCCAATCAAAAAATAGGGCCGGCGGCGGCCAAGTGATGTCCACGTCTTGTCACTGAAGTGGCCGATGATCGGCTGCACAATCAGCCCGGTGACCGGCGCGGCGATCCAGAGTATGGGCAACTGATCCATATCGGCGCCGAGCGTCTGAAAAATCCGACTGACGTTGGCGTTCTGCAGCGCGAAGCCGAACTGTATGCCCAAAAAACCGAAGCACATATTCCAGATTTGCCAGAACGACAGTGCAGGCCGGGTTTTCAGAAGCTCGTTGGACATGGATTTATCGGCTCAGTCTCGTTACGTCGGAATCGATGCGCAAATACAAAACGCCTGCGAGTGTATCAAGCAGATCAACGTCGACCAGAGCAATTGGGCAGCAATGACGCAGATGAATACGTATGCAGCAATGAATACGTATGCAAAGAATTGAGTCACTGCGGCACAGACGTACACTTTCAGTCACGCGATAGTTAAGGGTGCGTGTGAATGGTCAGTGCAATCGTGAAAGAAGAGCCAATGGGTGAGCGCAGGAGCGCCGCTTCGGCGAACGCGCGCGCCGACTGGTGGCGCGGCGCGGTGATCTATCAGATCTACCCGCGCAGTTTCTTCGACAGCAATAGCGACGGCATCGGCGATCTGGCAGGCATTCTGCACAAGCTCGATTACGTCGCGGAACTGGGCGTCGACGCCATTTGGGTGTCCCCGTTTTTTCGCTCGCCGATGAAAGACTTCGGTTACGACGTCAGCGACTATCGCGGCGTCGATCCGATCTTTGGCAATCTCGAGGATTTCGATGCGTTGGTCGCAGCCAGCCACGAACGCGGGCTCAAGCTGATCATTGATCAGGTGCTCAGTCACAGCTCGGAAGAACACCGTTGGTTCGCGCAGAGCCGGCAAAGCCGCGATAACCCTCATGCCAACTGGTATGTGTGGGCTGACCCAAAAGAGGACGGCACGCCACCGAACAACTGGCTGTCGATTTTCGGCGGTTCAGCCTGGCAGTGGGAATCCCGGCGCGAGCAGTACTATCTGCATAACTTTTTGCCAAGCCAGCCCGATCTCAATTACCACGAGCCAGCCGTGGTGGAACAAATGCTGTCAGAGCTGCGGTTTTGGCTGGACCGAGGGGTCGACGGTTTCCGACTTGATGCCATTAATTTTTGTTTTCACAACGCCGAGCTTAGAGACAACCCGGCCAAACCTGCCGCCGCACGACGTGGCCGGGGTTTTCGCACCGACAACCCCTACGCATGGCAACGTCATCTGTTCGACAATACGCGGCCTGAGAACATCGGGTTCTTACAAAAGATCCGCACGCTGTGCGACGAGTACGGCGACATCGCCACGCTGGGCGAAATCACCGCCGAAGACACGGTGGCCACCATGAACGAGTACACCCGCGGCAGCGACCGATTGCACATGGCGTACAACTTCGAGTTACTGGTGGACGAGTTTTCGGTCGATCACATCCGGGAATCCGTTGAACTCGAAGAATCCGGCAGCCCCGACAGCTGGCCGTGCCGCGCCATCGGTAACCACGACGTCAAGCGCGTTGCGACGCGTTGGGGCGGCGACAATCCATCAACCGCTCGCATCAAGATGCTGAACGCTTTGCTGATGTCGTTGCGCGGTACTGTCTGTACGTATCAGGGCGAAGAGCTCGGGCTCACCGAAGCCTCGATCAGCCGCGAGCAGGTCAGAGATCCTTACGGCTTGGCGTTCTGGCCCATATTTAAGGGGCGTGACGGCTGCCGCACACCCATGCCGTGGCATCAAGATGAACCTGCCGCCGGGTTCAGCCGGGCCGAACCCTGGCTGCCCGCGCCGGCTTTGCATCGAGCATCGGCGGTTGCCGCCCAGTCTGCGAGCTCAGGCTCGATACTCACCGCGTATCGGGACTTCGTGCGCTGGCGCTCGGCACAGCCTGCGCTACTGTGGGGAAAGATCGAATTCGTTTCGTCTTCCGATGACACGCTGGCATTTTTGCGCCGCCACGAAGACCAGTGTTTGTTCGTCGCGTTCAATTTCAGCGCACGAGCGGTGACGCTGCCGACGACCAATCTGGCCGGCGCCACACTGATGCAGGGCCACGGCCTTGAGGGCGCCACATTGACCGATGGCTCGCTACTGCTTGAGCCGGACAGCGCCGGGTTTCTACTGGTTGATACGTGATGAATGCGGCCAGGTCTTGCGCTTCGTCCAGACCATGAAACACCATCTACTTGCTCGGCAACATCAGGAAACCGTCGAGCTACGAAATCTGAGCAGCGCGTAGCGCTATACTCGAACCCGAGCGCTTCTGACTCGCAACGAGGTTCGATCCGACCATGCCCTCCACCGATCTTGCGAACGAGTGGTCGCTACTGCAAGCGCAGTGCGATGGCTACGAAAAATATTCTCTGCTGATCAAGCTGGTCGCCGCCGTGCTGCTCGGCGCAACGCTGCTCGTGCCCTCTGGCCATGAAGTCGCGCTCGGCGCCGTCATCGGTGTACTTTGGTTGCAAGACGCCATCTGGAAGACGTTCCAGCAGCGCATCGAAACGCGCCTGCTGCAGCTTGAACGATACCTCGCAGCGGAGCGCTCCGGCGGGCAAAGTGACGGGGTCGCCTATCAACTCAATACCGAATTCCAGAGTCAGCGTCAGCGTGGAGGGGTCGTCAAGGAATACCTGCGTCAGGCCGTGCGCCCGACTGTGGCCTATCCTTATGCCGCCCTGTTAGTCGTGCTCATGTTTTCGGTGTGAGAAAAGACCGCAGCGCCCGGAGTCAGGATATACGAGTCTGCGGGCAGGCACCCACGGCACCTGCCCGCAGACATAGACTCACTTGCCTACGGGCAAGCGCCTGATGCGCTAGGCCCCGGAGACCCGAAGAACTGCGTCCGCAGAACGCCCAGATCGGCCACGTTAACCGTGCCGTCACCGGTCAGATCCGCGTCGGCATCGTTACTGAAGAACACGCTGCGAAGAATACCCAGATCCACGGTATTCACGACACAATCGTTGTTCAGGTCGGCATCACAGCGGTTGCCGTAGCCGTCGCCGTTGCTGTCGGTTTGACTCGGGTTGGCAATCAGCGTGCAGTTATCCGCGTTATCGAAAACCCCATCGCCATCGGTATCGTTACCAGGGCAAGCGGCCGTCGCCTGACTGCCGATTGAGAACGCCGAGTCAAACGCGCCATCACCGTTGCGGGTGAAGGTTTCGAAGGCGTACGTGGTGCCGCATTCAAGCCCGGTGGCTTGCCAGGTCAGGTTGGTTGACCAGCCGCTGCCAACTCCCGCTGTCGCGTTACGCACCCACACTTCGGTGCCTGCGGGGTTGCCGTTGAGCGATACGTTGACTTTCATACTGGTCTGCGTGATGCCCGAATATGACACCAGCGTCGCGGGATTGGCGGCGGTGTAGTCGCAATCAATCGCCGAGTAGTTGGTGAGATTTCCGTTGCCGTCGCGGGCACGAACACGATAGCAGTAGCTCTCGTTGGGGCTCAGACCGAGATCCGTGTACGTACGGCTCGTTTGCCATCCCGAGTCGGTACCGCCCGGGCCGGCCGTTGGGCTCGACGTATAGTCAAAGTAGTAGTTGACCGGTCCGATGGGATCAGACGCCAACGTCGACGTCATGCGAACCTGCGAGTTATTGACCTCAGCAGGTGCCGATGAGAAGGACATCGGGTTAGGCGTCGGCGCGGTGCGATCGTAATCGATATCCAGCGTATAGTTGTTGCAACTGCCGGTGCCCGACCCGTAAACACGCACGTAGTAGGTGCCTGCGTTGAGCGTGCGGGTGATGGATTCGTTGCTCGTCGTCGAAGACGAGCTGGCCAGCACGCTGCCGCTGGAGTTGAGCAGCTGCAAGTTGACGTTACCCAACGAACCGGTGAACAGAGCGTCAATGTCGATCGTCAGCGTCCGGTTCAGCGTGATGCGGTAGTAATCGTTCTCGAAATCCTGATCGATGCTCAGGTTACTACTGAAGAACGGAATGGGGATCGCCGCTGCCGTGCCGCGGGTATCATTGCCTTCGTAAGCATCCTCAGCCAATCGAATCGTCAGCGGGGTCGGCGTGTAAGCGCTCCCGGTGAAAGCCACTCCGTTGGTAAAGGCCACGCTGTTGTTGCCTTCGAAACGCTCGCTCCAAGCGCCGTTGTCATCGATGATGCCGCCGATCCAACGCGTGCCGCAGTCGTTGACTTGCGGAATCGTTGCCGACCAGTTAAACGTACTCCACGTCGAGAACGTCGACCACGAACCCGTGTTCAACAGTTGGTCGCCAGTTGAGATAATGTCGTTGGTCGACAGGTAGACGCCAAAGCGCAGGTTAGACGTAAAGCTCAGCGTGCCCCGATTCTCAACGTAGATGTTGTTGAGCGAAATCGTATCGCCCTCACGTAACGTGGTTGGACTCATGGTCATCCACTGGGGACGCGTTCCGTCGTGCCATTTGTTCTGAATCGTGATGTCGCGCTCAGTGACGTGTGACGCGTTTTGACGCACCCCTTCCTTGTCGTCCCGATACAGATCCTCATCGCGCAGATATTTGCTCTGGCCGCTGTTTTGCATCGACGGCCGGGCGTTGTAGTGCCCCAGCCCGCGAACGTGGCCCAACTCATGCAGCACGGTCGATTGAAACCAGGTGCTGTTGTTGGGATTCAGACTCCAGCTTAGGGCCGGATCGAGCACCACATCGGATTCATCGCGACGGCCGTTGCTTGACCAGCTGATGGCCCAGGCCAGAGCATTGCTGTAGTCCAGACCGTACTCGCTGGTCAGACTGGCTTCACCCAAAAACCCGATCGTGTTGTCGCCGTCATTGGCACCGAACGAGAACTGTGGATTGGTATTAATGCGAAAGGCGTGTGAGTTGTCCGTGGTGTCAACCTGATTCCACTCCACCATTTGGGACTGGGTCGGAGTGCTCCAGGTCGCCTCCGGGAGCATGACATCGTCCATGACAATGTTCGTTCCATCGATCCACCAGTTGTTGACAACAAAGGCGTTCGAACTGGTTGCCAGACAGGCGAGGCCAATCGCCAAGGCTGTTTTCGGTGTTACGAATTTCATTTCTGAGCCTCCTTAACCGCACGGATCGATCGCGCGAATTCGGCGATGGCCATGGGCGGTTCCGTGGAACTGAAGTAGCGCGCCACTTGCGGGCTCGCCTCTACCTGAACGTTGCTGCCAGCACTTGGCACCGGCGCCGGTTCGGGCTGCTCGGCGATGCGGCTATGCGCATGCGGGTTGTGACGCACAACCAGTTCGTCGTTCTCGATTCCGATCACGAGGTCGCCGCCGTGTGTCAGCAGTTGCTCCATGCCGTTCTCGTCGGAGACCACTTTGAAGAAGCCCTGATTGACACCAACGATCGGGACAGCGCCGCGCGTGTAGTCATCACGCAGAAAAACGACATAGCGCTGGTCGAGTTCGAAACGGGGCATACCGGCGACCGATACTTCCGTGTCACCTTCTACGCCACCGGCGACTTTGAACGTCACGGTGGATGCGGACAAACCGCCGCCAATGTCGCGATCGACCAACATGGTTACGCGTGTAAACAGCATGCGCCCGCCTTCCACGCCCAGGCCAACGGGCGCTTGGGCATCGGCGTACGGTGGCCGGGCGACGCTGTTTTCGTCGTCCGACGTGTCTTTCTGTGCGGGCAGTGCAGGTGCGACGTGCGCCTTGGCTTTGCTGGACTTGATGTCCACCCCGGTCGCTTCGATTTGCAGATCAATGACCTTGCCTTCAAAAATCAAATCGGATTGCTCGACAACCTGATTCAAATCTAACGGCACGATGGTCGTGGCGTGACTGGATTGGCTGCAAAGCAGGCCGGTAACAGCAAGGAAAAATGCGGTGACAACCGCTATTTTGTGTACGCCAGGTGTTACGAACCTGCCGATATCTTGAATACTCATTGGATGCTCCCTACGAACTCGTGTTGCAGACGTTGCATGTGTTAAAGCGACATAAGCTGGCCGATTCCCTCACGCCGCCAGCGACCGATTTATGTTCAACATTTTTGTGTGAGTTTCGTCTCGGATACTTGCGCGCTCAGCCACTAGCATCATTGTGGTCCTGAGCATGGCTGCACAAGGGCAATAGTCCGATGGCACAAACACTGCCATCACGTGTGCTGTTATTTCTGGAGAATTCCGATCGCTCGTCTACTTTTTCCCAGGCAACAGGGTTGCCTGAGCGGCTTGTTGCTGCTCGCGATTCTACTGACCAACGCCGCTTCGGCCCAGACCGGGTTCGACGCACAAGTCGGCGAAGTCACCACGGTGCGCCACGCGGCCGACATCAATGGCGACGGCATCGCCGACCGGATCAACGTCATTTTGGTTGACGCAAACGGGCGCAGTGTTGGCTACGAGAACGACGTCGATGCCGACGGCATTACCGACTACCGTGTTTCTATTCGCCGCGATCGTGACGGTCGGCCGCTGACCATCGTGACCGACATCGACGGTGATGGTATTGCTGACGGTATCGAACGACGAGAATACGACGACACTGGTGTGCGCGTTCGGCTGGATGCCAATGGCGACGGCATTTTCTAGCAGACCGCCAACCCTCACATGTCCCAAGACGATCTTGCCGTCGCCCTTTTGGCCGCGCACGAAAAAGCCGACCCGGAGAGCGCCCCGGATCGGCTTTGGTCTGGATTCGACAGAGGCGTCCTAGCAAGCCTCGGCGAATTTTCGGCTCTTACTGAACGCGCGTGATCGTTACGATCGCGACTGGATTGCGCCAGTCGTAAGCGGCCGGCGAAACATCACCAACGCCCTGAATACCGGCGCTAATCGAAACGTAGCCTTCACCACCAGCATCCGGCGTGTCGCCTTCACCACCGCAAGGTGGACCTGGAATGTTTGCGCACAGTTCGTCGTTCGGTTCGCTGCCCGCATCGTAGCCCAGCGCAACGACGCGCGTGACCTGCGAGATGGCGTTTGGCAGCACGATGCTGTTGAGTGCCACAAACGTATCGTTGGTTGGCAGCAACATGGCCGCAAGGCTAAGGCGACGCGACGTGCGATCGGCTTCGATTTGGACCGTCACCGATTGACCTGGCTCAAGCAAGCCCTGAGTCGACTGGACGTCGGCGACATCGTCCGAACCTTCCAACACGCCGGCGAGCGGACCAACAGCGCCACCCTCGGCCAGCAACGCCAATTGGTCACTGGCAGGACTGCCCACGTTGAAGAAGCCAATGTTGGCGTTGTGCGTTGCAACCAGTACCGGCGTAAAGCGCAATTTGCTGGCGTTGGTGACCGTCACTTCAAACGTGCCGGTGCTGCGCAACGGCTGAGCGATCTGACCGGTCTGAGCGACCGCTGGCGCGGCGATGGCGACGAGCGTCAGCGCGCCGAGCGTGTTCTTGAGTGAAAACATTTGAAAGTCCCCTGGTGGAAAATATGGTGTGCCTGGAGGCTGTGCTCTCAAGCGTGGGACACAGAGTAGAGGCCGCGATTCACCGCGGCGTCACGGACTTATCACAATTTGCTCACGGGGTGTTTCAATCTTCGTCGCGACGGGCGCAGGGCTCCCAAACGGGGATTCACCAATCTTCTCGATCAGGAAATCGATAAACACGCGTACCTTTGCCATAAGCACATTGGAATTTGGAGGACCAGCCAGATTGCCGATTGATCATCCATCTAATAGTCGGGACAGCACTCGCACCAGCGAGCCATCTCAAAGGTTTTGGCTGACACTCCAGATGGCGTACATGGAAATACCGGCGCCGGCATTCTGGAGCGCGCTGCGCTTGGCGACGAGGCCGCCGATGCCAATTGCTGCTACTTTGACAACGATCACCAGCAATTTGCCGATCCGCACCCGAAAGTGGGTTCCGATGGAATGCTTGCTAGACTAAGCACTTGAATGATCACTGCTTCCGGACAAGATCCAGATCAAGCGATAAGCAAGAGCCATGAACGACAACCCTTACGAGTCTCCACAAGCGGAGCTTACCGAGCGAGCCAATCGGACCCCAACGACGGTCTACACACCCGGTCAAATTGCCGCTGGATCGTTTTGGGGCGGACCGCTGGCAACAGTGTATTTACTCCACACCAACTACGAGTCGCTGGGTAACGCAACGCTTGCGAGCCGGACCCGAACACTGGGCATTATTTTTTTGGTGGGCCTTATGCTCCTGCTGATGCTTTTGCCGTCGAGCTTTCCGAGCATAGTCGTGCCCCTGGTCTACAGTATGGTTGCTCACGGTATCGCTAACGAAACTCAGCTCAGCAAACAGCAAATCAACGCCAGTGACGACTACCGACGCTACTCCAACTGGCGGGTATTTGGCATTGGATGCCTAACGCTTGTGCTTTTTTTTGTGCTCGCAGTACCGGTCCTTATGGCGCTTGAGGCGCTGGGACTTGTTAGCCTCGAGGCGTAGTAGACCTTGGACCGGCAACCCGCCCAATACAAAGACTGACAAGCGTTCGTCTTTTCTCAACCAGGCCGGAAAACCGCGGCGAGCGATTGACCACCTTCGTCTCTACTTCGATTCCCGAACAGGTAGAACCCAGGATGACCAGCTACACTTAAGACATGATTGGCACACGCACCGATCGTCGAGGAAAAAACTGGAGCATCAGATGCCACTGACAAGACCCGCACTCGCCGCTTACATTGCCCTTTTTTGCTTGGGGCCTACCGCAAACGCTACCACCGTGGAATTCAATGAGGGTGAGTTCAATCTGCCGCCTTGGTCGACCGCAACGTCTGGTGGCCAAAGCGGTGGTCAGACTTCTAATCAGCAGATTACCGGTGGTAACCCCGACCGCTTCCTGAGCGTGACGACCACCACGAACGCCGATACGTTCACCGCACACCTCAACGCCGACTTCGTCTACAACCCGAGCGAAGGAGCCGTTGATTCTCTGGACATCTCACTGGATTTTCGCAATATCTTTGCGTTTGGCGAAGGTCATGGCGTTGGCGCGGTTGTGGCGCAGCAAGACGGTAACCTTTTCGTGGCTGCCAATACGATCACCGGCAGCGCCAATTTTGACTGGCAGACGTTCTCCGTCTCTGGCCTGACGCCCGACGATTTTGAAACGCGCATCGGGGAGGGGATGCTGGACCTGAGCACATCAGGTGCGCCAATTACTTTCGGCTTCGAGACTCGCAATTCCAGCGGCGGCAGTATTAACGTTGGGTACGACAATTATTCGCTGACTCTAAATCTCACCGCTCAGGACACCGATGGCGACGGCATTGCCGATGATCTCGACAACTGCACACTAATCGCCAATGAGGCACAAATCGATTCGGATGGTGACGGCATTGGCAATCGATGCGACCCGGATTTGAATGGCGACTGCATCGTCAACGTGGTCGATCTGGGGATCTTGCGGTCACTCTTCTTCTCGAATAACCCTGACGCCGATTTCGACAACAGCGGTACCGTGAACGTTGCCGATCTGGGCATCATGCGGTCTGTGTTTTTCGAGCCGCCGGGGCCGAGCGGGTTGCCCAACAGCTGTGTCGGATTGCAGGGGCGGGAACGCCGTTGACCCGTGTGATTTGCACAGAGCCAACGTGTGCACCGTGGATGCAGACGACGCTATCGCAGCGACAATCCCGGTTGCGAAGAGCCTGGAGCCCATCAACAAAGAAATCGTATGCCGACGCGTTGAGGAGTAAACCATTGGGATCACAAAGAACCAAACCGGGAATAGCACCGGGCTTTTGTGTGATTTATCGCTTAGTAGCCATGCAAGTTCATTGACAACGATTCAGCTTGCGCCCAACGAGCCACGATTTTTTGCTCCAGATCAGACGGAAGTTTGTTCATTCGCCCGCGGCACTGAACGATACGTTTATGACGACTGACCTCTATGGTCTGGCGTCGCCGCAAGTTTCCGCTGGCATCCTCACTGGTCAGACTCCAAATCGACGAAACGCCGTTTCGGCACTGTCGGCTGTAGCTGGCGACACAGTGTTTTAGCGCTTTTCCTTCCTGCATCAATTCCTTTTGCGACAGTAACTCGTGGATGCGCCAAACGACGCGCTTTTCATCTTTGCCGCGCACATAACTTGCCGGACGGATGCCGCTGGGAGCCCAACGCGTGCCGACATCCACCTTCATTTTCCCCAGCCGCTGGTGCCATTGTTCAACTTGCAACAGCAGAGCGTCGAGGGTGCGCTTTTTCATCGACAGATTCGGCTGTGGTGGCGGCAACACGCGGCGCTCTCCGTTCTCGAGAAACACCTCCTCGCTCTCGAACTTGTGATGCTGAAGGAAGTCGACGATTGGCCCAACGTGCGACATATCCACAATCGCGCTTCGAATCAGAAAACGCAGGACGCTTTGCCAGAACTCGTCGTTGGCGAAACCGCTACCCAGGCGCGAATCGACGACGGCATTGCACAACCGGACGTTGCCGCCAAAGCTCTTGATTTGGCCAAAGCGAACGGCTTGCTCAACACTGTAATGCCTGGGCGCCTGAAAAAAGTAGTGTGCCATTTTTCTCGTCATTGGGACCGGAGTCGGCCCCTCACGAGCGCTTTCGCCACTGCCGATATCCACATACCACTTTTGATATTTGATGGCGCGCTTGTCGGTTCGGAACCAGACAGAATCCAGAAATTCCGGAACCTCGTAGGACATCAGCAGGTGGCGCACGAGCGATCGAAACAGTTTATGTCGGTTGTGCGTGCGCGGGCGCCAAAGGTCGACACCCCGAATCCAGTGCCGTCGAACTCGATGAAGGCCGATCAACGCGTCGATGTAGTGCTGCTGTTGCTGGTTCTGAGTCTCCGACTGCAGGGGCAATTTCGAGATTTCGAGAATGGTCGCCACGAAGCGGTGCAAAGAACGACGTTCATTGAGTGCGAGCGATGCCCGGTGAATTCGGTGGCAGACCTCACGGAGCGAAACGGAGTGGATGTCATCGAGTTCCAGGTCGCCCTCGCAAAAAGTGCGAATGGCGTCGGAAGGGTTGCGTCCAGCCCGCGATCGGCGCAAGCGCATGTCAGCATCCTGGCGCTGATAATACGCCAGTTCCTGGCGCAGATTTAGCGAGCTCTTCCGGGTGTCAGCTCTGAAACCACGTTGTTCGCACCAGTCAAAATACTGCCGCACGCTGAAACACTCCAGCCGCCACATGTGGTTCGTGAGCGCCCGTTCGCGCTGCTGCGCGTTCCGTTCATCCTGATTTTTTCTTTTTTTCGCCATTGCCTTTATCTTTCTGCATTGCGCCCGATCTACTTCGTATCCGGCGATCGCGATGATGGTTTTCTTGTATTTGGTTTATGTCGTAGCAATTCATAATTTGATTCCAAAGTTGTCGATGCTTGGGGCATAAAAAAACCCCGGTGGCAGAGCCGACCGGGGTATTTCGGGAAGCTCTGTGCAAGCCTTCCCAATCAATCTGGGCACACTTACATCTGCATTTCTGCAATGTTGTTGGTCAAGGACGCGCGCCGCGCAGGCGCGCCAATTTCACTCGGCAAAGTGCCGCTTTTGGTTCGCATTTTCGTCGTGTCGTATTTCATGGGGCGAGGAATTTATCACCTTCGCGAAAAAAGTCAACGCACTTCGATATTCAATTTGGTCAATTGAATTGTCACGATGGTTGTTCATCGAAGCAGCTCATGCGTTTGGCGCCGTCCTGTGTAGATTAAAATCATGGCGAGCAACACAGTTCGAACGTATTAAGGAAAACCTGTAACGGGAGCCCGTTCACATTTTCGGAACGATTGTTCACTTTCGCGGTTGACAGATCGTTTTCTTTGCGTATACTTCCGCCCCCTATGAAGACATCGATTCAAAAACTCGGTTTATCAATCGCCGCTAACTGGCGCCGGCATTCCTATGCCAGCGTCAACGGTTTCGGCGGCTCGCGACTGTCTGGCATGCATGGCATACCGGCGCATACCGCGTTCAACCGTTGTAATTCGCTCGCCATTGTCAGTGGGGAACCGATGACCTAAGCCTTGCCAGAATGCATTCCTGGAAGGCTCGAAACACGAACCTTCCAGGGAAACTCCAAAAGAGACCCCGCTCGGTTCACACCCACCGGGGTTTTTTATTT
>JBGCFP010000031.1:0-33498 GCA_045107005.1 Gammaproteobacteria bacterium | reverse complement strand
GGCACGTTTGAGTTTCTGGCAGCGCGCGGTGAGCGAGACGCCATCGCGCAACTGATCGATGCTGTCATTGATCGTCTGTACCCCGACGCCGCGCAGCGCGACGCACCGGTGATGGCGCTGTTCGAAATGATCGCGGCGGCGCAGGCAAAACTGGTTGCTCAGTGGATGGCGCTGGGATTCGTGCACGGGGTGATGAACACGGACAACACCGCGCTGTCCGGCCAGACCATCGACTACGGGCCGTGCGCGTTCCTGGACGAGTTTCACCGAGACAAGGTCTTCAGCTCCATTGATCGTTACGGTCGGTACGCCTATTCGCAACAGCCGTTGATTGCCACGTGGAATCTGTCGCGTCTGGGCGGGTGTTTGATGTTGGTGCACGACGATCAGGCAGGCTACGAGTCGGTCCTGGAGAATTTCGAAAGCGTCTATCTTCAGCACTACCACCAGCAGATGGCGGCCAAGCTCGGGCTCGACGCTTTGGACGCCGACGACATCGCCTGGCTCGACGAATGGCTCGATCACCTGCAAACCACTCAGAGTGACTACACGATCCGATTTCGAGAGTTTGCCGGTCTGGTGGAGTCGCCCGCGCCAACCGACCCGCTTCTGACCCGCTGGCATCAGCGTGTGCTGCGCGACGGCCGCTCGGCCACTGACGTGGCCTGTCTACTGCGTGCCAGGAACCCGGCCGTGATTCCGCGTAACCATCAGATTCAGCGGGCAATTGTTGCGGCCGATGAGGGCGATTTCTCGCTGTTCCACACGTTGCGCGAGGTCTTCGGTCAGCCTTTCGATCTGACGCCTGAACACGCTGAGTTCGCGCTGCCGCCGACGCCCGAGCAGCGCGTCACCAAGACTTTTTGCGGTACCTGACCACCTCGCCAGCGTCGCGCACGGTCAAAAAAACTTCATACGGGCTTCAAATTCATACCTGATTAAATATATAGTAGTTCGATGGAAATCATCGACAAGCTCGGCATTCTGTCTGACGCCGCCAAATACGACGCCTCTTGCGCTTCGAGCGGCGCGGGCCGGCGCAATTCCATGGGCGGCAAGGGCATTGGCTCGACCGAAGGCATGGGCATCTGCCACGCCTACGCGCCCGACGGACGCTGTATCTCACTGCTGAAAATTCTGCTGACGAACTTCTGCATTTACGAATGCAGCTACTGCGTTAACCGCAACTCGTCCAACGTGCCGCGCGCTCGATTCCGCGTCGAAGAGGTCGTGCAGCTGACGATCGATTTCTACAAACGCAATTACATTGAAGGTCTGTTCTTAAGTTCCGGTGTCATCCAGAGTCCCGACTACACCATGGGGCAGTTGGTGGAAGTGGCGCGGCAGCTGCGCGAAGTGCACGATTTCCGCGGTTACATTCACCTGAAAACCATTCCCGATGCGGACGGCGATCTGCTTGCCGCCGCCGGTCGTTATGCCGATCGCCTGAGCATCAACGTGGAGCTGCCGACGACCACGGCCCTGGCGACGTTGGCGCCCGAGAAAGATCATCGCACGATCAAACTCTCGATGGCGCGGATTCGGACGCGGCGCGAAGAAGCGAAGGCGGGCAAGAAGAAGCGTGCGGCGACCACCAATCTGACACCAAAGAAAAACCGCCCGGCGCGGTTCGCGCCCGCGGGGCAGTCGACGCAAATGATCATTGGCGCTGAGCCGTCCAACGACGCCAGCATTCTGTCGATGTCGTCCAACCTCTATTCCTCATATTCACTCAGCCGCGTGTACTACTCGGCGTTTAGCCCGATACCCGATGCATCGACCACGCTGCCGGTTCAGCGCGCGCCGCTGTTACGCGAACACCGCCTGTATCAATCAGACTGGTTGATGCGTTTTTATGGCTACACGCACGGCGAGATCGTGGCAACAGACGACGCATCGGCCGACGGCATGCTCGATCTGGACATCGATCCAAAACTGAGTTGGGCGTTGCGCCACCGGGCGTTTTTTCCGGTGGACATCAATAAGGACGATCGGTCGCGGTTGCTGCGCGTGCCGGGTCTGGGTGTGCGTTCGGTCAAGCGCATCATGAAGATGCGCAAGTGGCGACGTATTCGTCTGGACGATCTGGTGGCTCTGCGCGCCAGCACCAAGCGGGCACTGCCGTTCATTGTGTGCGCCGGTCATCGGCCAACGTTGGGCGAAGAGTGTTCCACTCGCCTGCGTGCCCGCTACGCCGCGCCGGCCGAGCAGCTCGCACTGGCGCTGTAGCGTTCGTCGGGTCCGGTTCGTGGAGCAACCCTCACTTTTCGGTGGTAATGACGCTGGCCCCACGCGCAGCGAGCGATTTTTTCCCAACTTTGACAGCTGGTGGGCAAGCGCCAGACGCTGTCTCGATCAAGCCTGCGCGCCGGACGATTTGTGGTGGCACGTGGATCGCGAACAACCGCACGCGCCGCCAGCCAGAGCACCAAAGGTACTGGAGGCGTTTTTTGAACAGGCACGCTGCGCCGCTTGCCATCGCGCGGAAGATCGTTTTGCGTTGATGTATCAGATCCTCTGGCGCTTGCATCACGGGGAAGCGCACCTGTTGGAGGTTAGTGCTGACCGCGACGTGGTCCGCCTGCTGCGATACGCCAAAGCGGTGCGTCGGGATCGTCACAAGATGAAGGCGTTTGTGCGTTTTCGCGAAGTCGACGATGGCGGCGACGAGCCGCGTTTTGTGGCGTGGTTCGAGCCCGATCATTTCATCGTGGAATTGACGGCGCCGTTCTTTGTGCGACGGTTCACCAACATGCGCTGGTCGATTCTGACGCCGGAGCAGTGCGCGCATTGGGAAGGCGACGGCGATTTGTGGTTCAGCGCCGGTGTGGATAAATCGGCAGCGCCTGCGGACGACCGGCTCGATGACGCGTGGCGGATCTATTACCAGAGCATATTCAATCCGGCGCGGCTAAAAGTGAACGCCATGCGCAGCGAAATGCCGCAAAAGTACTGGAAAAATTTGCCCGAAGCGCGGCTGATTCCAGAGCTGGTTCGACAGGCGGATGCGCGGGTCGAGCGGATGGCCGAGCAGCGCAAGACCGCCGACGAGTTGCGCTGCGGGCCGCGTCCCGACAGTCCGGCCGAGACTCTTGAGCAAGCCCGCGCGGCGGCTGTGCCAGACTCCATGCAGGCGCTGCAGCTGGCCGCGCAGGGTTGTCAACGGTGCCCGCTGTGGCAGCCCGCGACGCAAGTTGTGTTTGGCGAGGGGCCAACCGATGCGACGGTAATGGTCGTTGGTGAGCAACCGGGTGATCAGGAGGACTTAACGGGGCGACCGTTCGTTGGTCCCGCCGGCCAGCTGCTGGAACAGGCTCTGTGCGACGCCGCCATCGCGCGGGAGACGGTCTATCTGACCAACGCGGTGAAGCATTTTGGTTTCACGCCGCGCGGTCGCCGACGCATGCATCAGCGGCCGACCATCGAATCCGTTCACGCTTGTAGCAGCTGGCTGTTCCGGGAAATTGACCTGGTTAGGCCCGAAGTGCTGGTTTGTTTAGGCAAGACGGCGGCGAGTGCGGTGCTCGGTTACGACGTGGACATTGCGCGACAGCGTGGCCGCTCCGTGATGTGGCGGGACCGACAGGTATTGATTACCGTGCATCCGGCGTATCTGTTGCGACGTGGGCGCAATGCGGTGAGCGCTTCAGACTATCGGCAGTTCGTCGCCGAACTTGCTCAGGCCAGCTCGCTGTCGAGACCGTCGACGACGGCGTGAATCAGGGATTGCACGCGAAACGGTTTTTGTAGGAAGCCCACGTGACCGAGACCAGCAAGCGCGTTGGCGGTGTGTTGCTGGCTGTAGCCGCTCATCAAAACGATGCGTGAATCGCCGTGAATCTTGTTAATCGCTTTGTAGGCGGCCATCCCATCCATCTCGGGCATCGTGACGTCCATCAGGATGAGATCAAAGCCGTTGGCGGACGCGGTAACCGCTTCAAGCGCTTCGCGGCCGTTGGTGGCGACGGAGACGCGGAAGCCGTGGTGCTCGAGCATTTGTTTCGCGACATCAAGCACGTGCTCTTCATCATCGACCACCAGCACGTGCTCGTCGCGTGCGGCGCGCGCCGGCGCCGGCGCCGGCGGGGGTGTCTGCGTGGACTCGGCGACTGGCAACATGACCCGAATGGTGGTGCCGTTGCCCGGCTCACTCTGGATATCGAGCGTGCCATGATGGTTGCGCACGATGCCCAGCACGGCGGCGAGACCCAGGCCGTGACCTTTGGTTTTGGTCGTGAAGAACGGATCAAAAATCTTGTCCTGCAAATGGGTCGCGATGCCCTTGCCCGTGTCGGAGACCTCGAGGAATGCAAACTGACCTGGTTTCATATCTTCATTTAACAACATATTACGCAGCATCCGCGTGCTGACGTCCTGTACGCCGGTGCGAATCGTAATGAGCCCGCTGCGACTGCCGATGGCGTCAGAGCTATTGGTCAGAAGATTCATGATGACTTGCCGAATCTGCGTAATATCGCCCATGGCGTTGACCGGTTCGCCGGCCAGGTCGTACTGCAGAACCGCTTTGCGCGAGATCGCGATGTCCAGCAGATGCCCCATCTCGGTAACCACTTTGGACAGGTCAAAACTGGCTTTTGAATTGCCGCCAGCCCCGGAATAGGCCATCAACTGTTTGGTCAGGTCGGCGGCGCGCTGCGCAGCGGTTTCGATGTCGACCAGTTTCTTCCCAACGGAGGATTCTGATGAGGCTTCCAGCAGTCCAAGACCAGCGTTGCCAATGATCGCTACCAGCAAATTGTTGAAGTCATGAGCAATGCCACCGGCGAGCAGACCGAGGCTTTGAGTTTTTTGTGTCTCCTGCAAGCGCAGTTCCAGCTGTAGCCGCTCGACTTTGCGCTGCAGACTCATGTCGCGCCAGATAGCGCGGCATCCGGATGGCTTGCCCGTCGAATCGTGATTGGGAGACAGCGTCAAAGCAACAGGAATGCGTTCGCCCTGGGCGTTTTGCAGCTCCAGTGCCACGCTGTGCGCGGACTGTGTTTCGCGGAAATAATTCAGGACACGGTCGACTTCTTCGAAGCAACCGGGATGATAAAGCGTGCGGATGTCTTCGCCGACCAGCGATTTTCGTTCGCGGCCAAGTACGTGGCAGAGTGTGCGATTGCAGGTCGTGATGGTGTCGGTGGACACGTCGATCACTGCCAACATATCTGAGGTTTCGTCAAAAAAACCGCGCAGAAGATCGAGATCTTGCTCCGTCGAGATCGCTGGCCGCTCCATCAGCATCGGCTTGTCAATGCTCCTTCGTTGACTGGTCCTTACGCGGGCGTTCCGATTGCTCTGCGTAAGCGGCTTTAGATTACAGGAAAACGCGCGCGCAGGTGCAAGCCGGGCCAGTTTAACTGGTCTCAGTTCAAAGCGAATCCAATCGCTGACGCAACACGTTGAGCATCAGATTGCCCGGCGCGCCAGCGGAAATACGTGCGGCAATACTGTCCGCCGGATTCATGGCTTCCAGTGCCTCGTGGTCTGACAGGGCAGCGCGATAGGCGTCCCGAAAGGGGATGCCTTGTGCCGCGCGCTGCAGGGCCAGATCGGTTGCAAACATTTGTGGCTCGATGGCGGCTCGCATGCGCGTCGCGTCGAAACGCATCTCGCCCACGACGTCAGGCAGCAGCGCCAGCGCGTCCAGCCCGTGTTTCACGGCGCGCAAAACCGGCCCTTTCGTAAACTGCAGATCACGATGATAAGCGCCCGGCAGCGACAGCAGGCTCTGCAGCTCGCTCAAGGCGCCCTGGACAACGGCGTAACTGCCGCGCAGCAGCTCGATCAGATCGGGATTGCGTTTGTTGGGCATGATAGAAGAGCCGGTGGTGAACCGGTCAGGCAGATTGACGAACGCGAATTCCGGCCCGCAAAACAGGCTGAGATCCCAGGCGATGCGTCGTAGATCAAGCAATGCCTGGGCCAGAGCCGTCAGCATTTGCAGCTCGAATTTTCCGCGACTGTTTTGCGCGTACATCGGATTGAGCTGCAGCCGATCAAAGCCCAGTGCGCGCGTCGTGTGGTGCCGATCAAGCGCGAGGTTAACGCCGTAGCCGGCAGCGGTGCCCAGTGGATTGCTGTTTACCCAGTCTTTGGTCTGGCGACACAGCGTTGCGTTGTCGATAAATGCCTCGCAATACCCGGCATACCAGTGCCCGGTGGACGACACGACCGCGTGCTGCAGATGGGTATAACCGGGCATCGGTGTGTCCGGGTCCGCGTCGGCGCGGTCGAGCAGTGTCGACGCGGTCTCCCGGCACAGTCCGTCCAATTGTTCGAGCGCGTGCACCAGATACAGGCGCGTCGCGACCAGCACCTGATCGTTGCGACTACGGCCAGTGTGAATTTTCTTGCCTGTGTCACCCAGTACTTCGGTCAGGCGTGCCTCGATCGCGGAGTGGCCGTCTTCAAAGCGCTCATCGAGAATGAATGTTCCGCTCGTGAAATCCGCTTCGAGTTTCTCCAGTTCGGCGCACAGTGCTGCACATTCGGGTTCGCTGATCACCTTGATGCTCGCCAAGCCTTCGGCGTGTGCACGCGACGCGCGAATGTCGAACGCGAACAGCTGCCGATCCAGCACCACATCGTCACCAGCCATGAACGCCATCACTCGGGCGTCCACGTCGGTCGCGGCTTTTTGCCACAGAAAGTCAGTCACTGGGAATGCCCTCGAGTTCGTTGTGGCCACAGGCCAGGTTCAGGTTTTGCAGCGCTTGCGTCGCCGCCCCTTTCAGCAAATTGTCCAGCGTCGCGTACAGCGTCAGCTCGCCGTCACGCAGCGCCGCACCTGCGACGCACGCGTGATGACGCTCGGCGTTGTCGGCCACCCAAGGTGCGTCGTCCTGAACGCGTACCAGCGGCTCGTCGGCATACGCCGCGTGCAGGCGGTCAGTGATATCGGCAAGCGTTGTGCCCGCTTTCACATTGGCGGTGACCGTCATCAGTATGCCGCGAAAGAACGCGGCGACGTGTGGCACGAAGCGCACCCGCGTGCCAAGCTGCGCGCTGACTTCGCGTTCGTGCACGTGGTCGAAGGGCGCATAGGGAATCAGGTTGTCGGCGAGCGTCTGCGGATTGTTCTTGTCGGACGGTGTCGTACCGGCGCCGCTGAAACCGGAAACGCCAAAACACATGGGCACGCCTTCGATGAGATCGCGCAGTGGACTCAGTGCGAGCTGCATGGCGGTGGCGTAGCACCCCGGATTTGCGATTCGGGTGCAACCGTTTTGGTTCTCTCGGTTGAGTTCGGGAAGGCCGTAGTGCCAGCCCGAATCGAAACGATAGTCCGCACTTAAATCAATGACCGGGCCATCGTGACCGCCGCGTTGCCAGGCGTCGACAAAGGGCGCGGCTAAATGGTTGGGCAAGGCAAGGATCAACGCATCGAGATCGCAGTCGTGCAGCATCGCAGCGTCCGTTTCACAAAAGACCAGATCGCTTTTGATTCCCGCCACCTGGTCAGCGACGCGCTGCCCCGCATTGGAGCGCGAGCTTGCCAGTGCGAGCGTCACCGTCGGGTGATCGTCGATCAACTTGATCAGCTCGGCACCAGTGTGACCTCGCGCGCCAACCAGCCCAAGGCGGGTCACGCTTCAGACTCGCTGAGCATTGTGGCTTCCAGTGCACATGCGTCATCGATGAGCGTCTGCACAACGTTCATTTGTTCGATGCCGTACCAAAAAACCAGCCACTCGTCCGTGCGCACAAAGCCATCGGCGTGGCGAAAATAAAACGTGTTAATCGCGTTGCCGGGTCGGGCACGCCAATACATCGCGCCGTGGGCTTTGCGCACGCGATGCCACAGAGCACTGCCGATGCCCTCGCCCTGCGCCGCTTCCGTGACGGCGAATTTGTCCAGACGTGCGATCCCGTTGGGTCCGGCGCATATGATGGCCGCGGCGCGATAGCTGTCGCTGACGTAGGCGATTTTTAGCGCCGTGCGGCGGAAGTAGTCTGGCTTGAGCGTCTTGCCAAAGCTCGATTCGAGCAAAGTGCTCAGTCTTGCGGTGTCCACGTCGCTCCAGTCCGCCAGCGCATGCAGGTCTTCGCCCAATCGAACCAGCGTGCCCGAACCGCGATGCGTAAACAGCTCACGCGGCAGCAGCTCGGGGCGAGTAATTGAAACCGACGACTCGCGCGGCAGTTGGCTCAACAACTGCTGAATCTGTTGCAGTTTCAGGCGCATGCCGGAGTGCAGCCAGTCCTGTTGCATCAGTCGTTCAAAGTCGGTGGATAAGTTGATCGATGAAATGATCTTGTCCTGTGCGTCCAGGATGCCGCCCGTACCGGTCAGAAAAATAATCTTGAACGGTTGCACGGCTTCGACCAGAGCGTTGGCTGCGACGTCGCCGTTAATGTTCAGAATCTGTCCGTCTGCGGTTTCGGCGAGCGGCGAGATCACCGGAATGTGGCCGCTGCCGGTCACGGCTCGCACCGGCTCGATATCAACGTCCGTGACTTCACCGACCATGCCGTAGCGTTCTTTGTCCAACAGCCGGGCCTCAAACACGCCACCGGTGATCGACGTGGCGTCCGAGCCCGCTTCGCGCAAGGCTGCGGTCAAGCGCAGATTCTCGGTTTGAAAGACACGGCGCGCAACCTTGAGCGCATCGGGGGACGTAACGCGAAAACCGTCGCGCTTGTGGGTTTCAATGTTTTGTTCGCTCAACGCGCGGGTCAGCTGCGGACCACCGCCGTGTATAACGATGGGCGTAAGCCCAACCTGCTGTAAAAATGTCAGGGACGATGCCAAATCGCCCAGTTGATTCTCGATGATCGCGCCGCCCACTTTGACCACGGCAAATTTCAGGCCGTCGAGATCGGAGAAGCGCTTGAGGTATTGCTGAACTTCCTTGGGCGTGCCCATGCTGCCGAGCAGCCGGACAATCACTCGGCGCAGATGCTTATTGGATGCCATGACGAATCAGTCTGGTGTAAGTGTTGTGTAATTTGTCGAGCTGCTCGATTTCGACCCATTCATCCGCCGTGTGGGCTTGGGCAATGTCGCCGCTGCCGAGCACAATGGCTGTCATGCCGGCCGCGCAAAACAGCGAGGCCTCGGTCCAGAAATCGACAGGATCGGCCAGCGCAAGTTGATTGCGTTGTGCCAAGGCGTCCGCCTCGTTGATGGCCTGCTGGCCGCGTTCGGCGTTGGGTAGAGCCGGTGCCTGAAACGATAGCGTGAATTCGCCCCGATGCTCGGCGGGCGCCAGAGACTGCAGCGCGTCGATGACCTCTTGCTGATCCTGGGCTGGGGGCGTGCGAACGTTGAACGACGCGGTGGCGCTCGCCGCAATCATGTTGGGTTTTACGCCACCTTCAAAGCGGCCAATGTTGAATCGCGTGCCGTTGAGTGGCGTGTCTTTTGCCGGCGGCAAGCCCTGTACCGCACGCTGGGCTGCCGCGCCCCAGTTCATCGCTCGGTGGATGGCGTTGTCGTTCAGTGCGCGCGCGCTGGACGCGTGACCGCTGTGGCCGATGAATTCAATTCGCCCGGACAGAATGCCACGATGCGAAGTAACGGCTTTGCCCATGGTCGGCTCGGCAACAATGACTCTTTGATATGACGGTTTGCGCGACAGATAGCGATTGATGCAGGTGCTGTTGCCGGCTTCTTCATCGGACGAGATGAGCAGGGCGAGATCGCCGTCGGTTGCCTGACTTGCGGCCAGCATGGCCGCCAAAGCGCCTTTGATGTCGCACGCGCCCAGTCCGGTGGCGCGTGTGTCTCCAACGTGCAACTTGAAGGGGTCACGCTGCCAGCCCTCGGCGACCGGCACGGTATCGAGGTGATAGTTAAACAGCGTGTCGGGCGCGCCGCGTGTGGCCAATAACGACAAGCTCCCTGCACCCTCATCACTAAGCGCAATGTCGAACCCTTGCAGCTGACTGCGCAGATAGCGGAAAACGTCGCTGTCTGCGCTCAGATCACGTGGCGGGTTGCGGGTATCGAACGCGACCAGCCGTTCAAGAATGTCGAGCGTTGGGCTCACTCAACCAAATCCTTGTTCACCTGACTCCACAGCGCCGCGCTTTGCCCGAACAGACGGATAAAGCCCTTGGCTTCGTCGACGCTCCAGTCCGCGCTCTGCGCGTAGGTGGCTTTGGGATTGGTGAGCAAGTGCGCGGATTCAATGGCGCTGGCCTGCACACCGCCGCCGTCCGTGCGCAGCGTGACGGTGCCGGACACCGTGCGTTGGGTCGAGCGCAAATACGCTTCAAGATCCCGTCGCAGCGGCTCGTAAAAGAGCCCTTCGTACACCAGCTTTACCCACTCGCGCGCGGCGAGCGGTTTGAACTGGTTTTGCGCGCGCGTGCTGCAAGCGTCTTCCAGCGCACGCTGCGCCGCGTTCAGGGCTGCCAGGGCTGGCGCTTCGAACGCCACACGGCCTTTCAAACCAATGGTCGTGTCGCCGGTGTACAGACCGCGTCCTACGCCGTAGGCGCCAAATTGTTCGTTCAGTTCAGCCAGGATGTCAGGGCCGTCCAGGATCTTGCCGTTCAGTGCGACGGGCACGCCTTGTTCAATGCGCACGTCAACCGTGAGTGTCTTATCTGGCCAGTCCGAACGGTTGCGGGTGATTTGCCAGGCGCCGTCGCCGGGCGTGGCGAACTCATCAATTTCGGCGCCGGATATGGTCACCCCCAGCAGGTTTTCATTGATGGTGTAGGTGGAGGTTTTGTCGCGCACCGTGAAACCGCGCTCGGCCAGCCAGCCTTTTTCATATTCACGTACGTCTCGCACGGTCTGCTGCAGCTCGCGCACGGGTGCTTCAATCACGTAGTCGCCCAGCGTGGCTACGGTCAGATCAAAACGCACCTGGTCATTGCCCATGCCGGTGCAGCCGTGCGCAATGTGTCGCGTACCCAGCCGATCGCACAGCGCCAGAGCGCTTTTCACGATCAAGTATCGGTCGGAGCACAGCAGCGGGTACTGCGCCTGATACCACTGACCGCCCCACAGCATCGGCAGAACCACGTCCTGCCAGACTTCCGGTCCAACGTCCGCCACTTCGTGCGCCACCGCACCCAGCTCCATCGCGCGCTTGGCGATGTAGTCGGTTTCTTCGCGACTCACCCCGCCGGTGTCGACAAACAAAGTGGTGACATCGAAGCCTTTGTCTTTGAGCCAGGGCACACAGAAGCTGGTATCCAAGCCGCCGGAGAAGGCGAGAACTACGGGAGTATTGGGCACGGTGATTGTCCTTTGGGTGACTTAACGTTCAAGCAGGTGGGCCATTAGCGCTTTTTGCACGTGAAGGCGATTTTCGGCTTCGTCGATGGCCACGCAGTAAGACGCATCCATCACTTCATCAGTCGCTTTGACGTTGCGTCGCAACGGCAGGCAGTGGCTGAATCTGGCGTTGCGGGTCAGCGCCATTTTGGCGGCATCGACCATGAAGTGGCGACTGTCTTCGCGCATCGGTTTTTCGTCCTCCCAGCGCCCGAAGTAGGGCAGCGCGCCCCAGCTTTTCGCGTAGACGAATTCGGCATCGGCGTAGGCCTCTTCGATGTTGTGCGACACCTGGAGCGAACCGCCGTGCTGTTCGGCAAAGTCGCTGCCGGCCTGCATATAGCGCTCGTCCAGCAAGTATTCCTCGTTCGGGCACAGTAGCGTCACGTCCATGCCAAATTTGGTTGCGATCAGTAACGCCGAATTGGCGACGGCCGTATTGAGAGGTTTCGGGTGATACGTCCACGTCAGCACAAACTTGCGTTTTTTGGGCGCGCCGATGTGCGCCTGCAGGTTTTGCATCAGCGCCAGTTCCTGGCACGGGTGGACGATGGTTTCCATGTTGATGACCGGCACCGAGGCGTACCGCGCGCAGGCGCGAATAAGCGCGTCGGTGCGATCCACCGACCAGTCCTGGAATTTGGGGAAAGCGCGCACGGCGATCAAATCGCAGTAGCGCGACAGCACGGCTACGGCCTCCTTGATGTGCTCTTCTGCCTCGCCGTCCATGACGGTGCCGAGCTCAAACTCCAGCGGCCACGCGTCCTTGCCCGGAGCCAGCACGATAGCCTTGCCGCCAAGCTGATGGGCGCCGAGCTCAAACGACGTTCGGGTGCGCAACGACGGATTGAAAAACAGCAGCGCGATGGATTTGCCGTCCATCGCCGACGACGTTTTGCCCGCCTTGAATTCGTTGGCGGTGTCGATGAGTGACTGCAGCTCTTCGGCTGACCAGTCGGCAGTGGTGAGAAAATCGCGTTTCGGCATTTGAGTAGAGCAGCCTTCAGTGGAATAGACGGACACAGAACGAAAAAACCCGGCATCGAGCCGGGTTTTTCAGATGATCGTTAATGACAAGACGATACAGCTACCCGGCGCGGCTTCGTTGAAGTCGGCGCGAGCGTCGGCGCGAAGAAAGCGTGTGCAATGGCGATGTCATGTGCGATTTCTAACACGCGGTTTGTGCGGCTGCAAGCCCTTGCGGTAAATAGCGTTCAGGCGACGCCCTGTTCGGCGGCAACCGAGGTGTCGACGACGTCTTGATTCGCCCTGCCGAATTTGGCGCCTTTGAACCATTTTTGTGCGTTGTCATGGACGGGTCGGTCGGGTAGTTTTCTGTTACTCAGTTTTGGAGATCAACCTGATGGCGGCAAAAAAACGCTGTGCCTGGTGCGAGTCCGGTAATGAAGATTACGTGGCTTATCATGATGACGAGTGGGGCGTACCGGCGATCGACGACGCCACGCAGTTCGAATTCCTGATTCTGGAGGGCGCTCAGGCGGGCTTGAGTTGGTCTACGATTCTAAACAAGCGCGCTGGGTACCGAAAACACTTTGCTCAGTTCGACGCGGCCAAGGTGGCTCGGTTTACGCCCAAGCGCGTCGACAACATTCTGCTCGACCCGGCGGTGGTACGTAATCGGCTGAAAGTGGAGTCCGCCGTCACCAATGCCCGGCAGTTTCTCGAAGTCGCGGCGGAATTTGGCAGCTTTGGCCACTACATTTGGGGGTTTGTCGATGGGAAGCCCGTGCAGAATCGCTTTCGCAAAATGAGTGACGTACCGGCCACCAGCGACATATCCGACGCCCTAAGCAAAGACTTGAAGAAGCGCGGGTTCAAGTTTGTCGGTAGCACCATCATGTACGCGCACATGCAGGCCACAGGCTTGGTCAACGATCACGTCACGAATTGCTATCGCTATCGCGACGTCGCTCGGCTGGGCAAGTCGGTCGCGCTTTAGTTAAAGGCGACCGCAGACGCTGATATCTGCGGCCGCCAGATTCCCGGTTAACGAGCCATCAAGCCGGTAACGCTGGTGGGTATCGGGGCCACATCACGCGGCACCAGGTTACCGTCGCCGCGCACGATAAACGATTTTAGCGTGCCGTCGCCGTTGTTGAGCGTGAGCAGGAACCGCCCGTTCTGGCTTAATACCGCATCACGTGGCGACGTGCCGGTTGGCACTTGTAGCGTCGGATTGAATGGCGAGAAGGGCTCGATCGTGCCGTTGAAGTTAACGCGATACGGCGAGATTGAACCGCTGCCCGTGTTGATCGAATAGCCAATGGATTCGTCGCCGGTGAGCACCGTCCAGCACGCGGCATCGCCTTGCTCGATCAAATCAACCAGTGACGACACAGCACCCGTGACGCGGTCCACGCGATAGGAGGCGGTGACGCCCTGGGCGCCGCCGTTCGCTTCGGTGATGAACACGTAATCACGATCACCAAACGCAAAGCCAAACGGTGTTGGCACGGCAGACGGTCGCTTGAGAGGATCGGCCGACGCCAGGCCATCGTTGCCGACCAACCAGGTGCTAATCATGTTGGTCGCTTTTTCGGTCACCAGCAGAACGGTACCGGACTTATTGAAGCCAACTTGCGCGGGCGCTGTCAGCTGCTCGGTGTCAATGATACGCGTGGAGCCAGGTACTGGCACCAGCACGCCGCCGCCGGTGAAGCGAAACCCGCTAATGTTGTCGTAGCGATACGCAGGCGCGTCGTTGCTGTCGCCGCTGCCTTCATTGAGCACGTAGACCAGCGTGCCGTAAACGGTGACGCTAATGGCAGAGTGTCCGCCAGATGCGACTTTGTTCACGAATTGCAGGCCTTCTTCCTGCAGTCGGAAACTGGTCAACGAACCATCGCCAGCGTTGGTCGCGAACAACCAGCGATCGCTGGCGTCAGTAGCCAGCGCGCTCTGATTGCCAAGAGGAGCACCGGAGCCGGTGCCGCCGGTGGGAAAGGAAGCCAGCTCAGTGAGCTCGCCCGATTTTTCCTGGATGTCGAAGGCGATGACGCGATTGCCGTGTGCCTCGTTGCTCAAGGTGTAAACGTCAGCGTTCGCTGACAGGTTAGCGGCGAGAGCCGCACTGAGCGTGATGCCCATGGCGAGAAAGCGGTAGTGAAGGTTCATTGTCAGAACTCCTTGCGTTTCGTTTGATAAGTGGCCGGAGGAGAGATCGATCGCCTCTGGCCAACGGGACAAGAGCTCCATTGCAACCTGTGTGCCAACTTTGCCAATGCCCGTCACGCCGGGCCTTGTTACCAAAGATGTGAGAAAAGCGTGAGTAATCGTTCGAATTCGGAACGCTTTTTACGAACACCTGAACGCGGTGTTTCCAAGCGTTACAAAAAACGTGGCGTGGGTCGTGGCAACCACGGACGTTTTAGTCCATGATCAAGCCTCGATAAACTATTGGAAGGAGGTGATCACATGTCGAGTGAGCAAAAACTGAGGTCGAATGTGTCGGCGTATGCGACTGAGGGCGCGAACATCTGATCGTTCCTTGAAAGTGTACGCGGGCATGTTTTGCCCGACTCACGGAAGGCCGCGCGATGCGCGGCCTTTTTTTGTGCGTGAGTCAGCGACGCCTTGTCGTTGGTCAAAAAAAACCCGCCGATGTGGCGGGTTTTTTGCGCCGGACAAAGCGTGCTCTGTGCAGAACACGCCCAGCCCGGAATTGAGATCGCCGCGTTAGAAGTCGCGACTCAGTATTTTCAGCTCAACACGGCGGTTGCGAGCGCGACCTTCGGCCGTGGCGTTGTCCGCCACCGGTTCTGCTTCGCCGTAACCGCGTGACTTGAGGCGCGCGCTGTCGATGCCGCGAGCGTTCAGGTAGGCGGCAACCGATTTGGCGCGCTTGTCTGACAGACTCTCGTTGTAAGACGCTGCACCCGTGCTGTCGGTGTGACCAGCCACTTCAACCACGATGTCGCCATTATTTTTCAGCGTCTGCGCGGCGTCGTTGAGCACACGCGTGGACTCTGGCAGCAACGTGGCGGAATTCAGTTCAAACTGAACGCCCGGCAAATCAATCTTGCCTTTGATCTCGCAGCCGTAAACGTCAATGCGAGCACCCTTTGTGGTGTTCGGGCAGCGATCTTTGCTGTTGACGACGCCATCGCCGTCGCCGTCCAGTTCGCAACCCTTCGCATCCACTTCTGCGCCGCGCGGGGTATTTGGACAAGCGTCAATGCGATCCGGTACGCCGTCGCCGTCACTGTCTTTCTCGACGATCTTGCAGCCATTGCTGTCTACGCGCGTGCCCGCTGGTGTGTTCGGGCAGCGATCTTTGCTGTCCACAACGCCGTCGCCATCGCTATCGAGTTCGCATCCGTCAGGTCCGACGCGAGTGCCAGGAGGTGTGCCGGGGCAGCGATCGTTGGGATCGATAACGCCGTCACCGTCCGAATCGGCCGGTGGTGGTGGCGCTTTTTTGCCGACAGGAATCTGCAGGCCAGCGCTGTAGTACATGTCGTTCAGGTGCGGCGTGCCGGAAACAGCCCGCAGACGCGCTTCGGTGCGCAGGGCCAAACCGTCATCGTTGAATTTGGTCATCAGACCAATGCCGATGGAGCCGAACATGTCATTGGAATCCTGACCGTTGTTCACCTTGGTGCTCTGGAAGCCAATGCCCAGCAGTCCGTACGGGGAAAAACGCGAGTCGTTCGGGAATTGACGTAGCCAGTCGACGCCAAAGCCGCGCAGCTGCTGATTGTTGTTCAGATAGCGATCGTCCAGATTGGCCGCAAAGCCGTTGAACTCGATCTGCCAGTTCTCGTTGATTGCGCGACCGAAGCCGAGCTGACCACCGGCGAACTCATCGTCGACGCCACGATCGTTTGCGTCATCGACAAAAGAAAACATAGGGGTGACATACCACTGTCCATCGTGACCGTCGGCGGATACCTGAGCGCCGGTCAATGCCAGAGCCGTCATGCAAAGTGCGACGCGGCACGTGTGCCAAGTAAGTCTCATTGTGTTTCTCCTAAGTAGCAAAACACGCGTGACGTCAAAATGACGCCACGCTCGTATTGTAAGTGGGTTTAACCACTAAAAACGAACGATTTTTTGTCGGTGAATGGCGACACTCGCCACCTCAACACCGCACCGGAAGGTCCGGAGTCTTTACGCTTGCCTGGGCCAAGCCTGTCGCTTCGGACTGGGGCGACCGATATTGGTTCCAACTGGAACCGTTACGAGCAGTCGCCGATACTGCGGCGGCATCCTAGGGGGAAGCGGTACACAAAGCAAACCCTTTATTTGTGTATTTTTGCGTCCTGTGGGCGAGCGCCCACCCGGGTTTTCTAAGCGTGGGACAGGTGCGCAGCGCCGGACTCTCGCGTAATTCCATAGCGTTTGAGCTTCGCATGCAGCGTACTTTTGGCCAGTCCGAGGGCTCGAGCTGCACCGCTCAGGTTGCCATTTTCGGCTCTCAATGCATCGCAAATCGCGCGCCGCTCAAGGGTGCGCAAGTCTTCAACCTGGTCAACATTGTCGAGACTTGCAGGGGTGGCCTGAGTTCGCAATGCCGGCAAATCGCGAGCGCGAATCTGTGCCCCACGGGCGGTTAGCGAGGCGGCAATCACCACGTTTTTCAGTTCGCGGACGTTGCCTGGCCAAAGGTGATTCAGGAGCGCATCGTTGAGGTCCGGCGCGGCCGGCTTGCGCGAGAGGCCGTACTCGGCGGCGACCTGTTTCTGCAGATGGCGGAATAACGCAACGATATCCTGCCCCCGTTCACGCAACGGCGGCAGCGTCAGAGTGGTGACGGCCGCGCGGTAATACAGATCGCGCCGGAACGACCCGTTTTCGACCATTTTTGGCAGTTCGCAATTGGTCGCCGTGATCAGTCGGAATCGCGCGACGCGCGTTCGATTCTCGCCAACTCGTTGATATTCGCCGCTTTCGAGGGCGCGCAGCAGTTGTGGCTGCAGGGCTTTGGGCATTTCGCCAAACTCATCGAGAAACAGCGTCCCTCCATCTGCTGCCGACAGTTTGCCCTCGTGGCCACCGCGACGCGCACCGGTAAACGCACCGTCGGCGTAGCCGAACAGCTCGCTCGCCAGCAGTTCGGGAGACAGTGCGCCGCAGTTGATGGCGACGAACGGCGCACCGGCATCGTGGGACGTGCGGTGCAGGGCTTGGGCGAAGACCTCTTTACCAACGCCCGTTTCACCTTGAAGGAGCACGGGGATTCGCGGGCAGGTTGCGAGTCGTCGAGCGGCACTCTTGGCTTCAAGCATCGCCGGACTGCTGCCAATGATCGTTTCGAAGGCGTCGACGGGCCGAGCGCAGCGTGGTGCGTGCTCAAGAACGGTGGCAATGCGATCCATAGCGAGACTCTCCGAACGGTAGTGATGTTCAATCGATGAATCGAAAGTAGACCGATCTGTATTGTTTGTCAAACACCCTGTTTGGCTTAGAAATACTTGCATAGAAACGATTAAGCGCGTGAGGGACTGGCTAAGCGGTCAAATAATGCTAATATTAGACAGTCTGTTCTGTCTTTTTTTGGGATCACCGTGAGTTCACGTCGCGAAGCAATCTTGAGCACGGCCGTGCGGCTGTTTAGCGCCAATGGTTATCACGCCACTGGAATCGACCGCGTCATTAAAGAGTCGGGCGTCGCGAAAATGACGCTGTACAACCATTTTGGCTCGAAGGAAGAGCTCATACTGGCGGCGCTACGACGTTGGGATGAAGACTCAAGGCGCTGGCTCATGAACGAAATCAACGCGCGCGGAACAACGCCGCGGGAGCGCCTGCTGGTGTTGTTTGATGTGCTGGACGAGTGGTTCGATCAGCAAAATTTCAAAGGTTGCATGTTCATTAACGCGACCGCCGAGTATTCCGATCCCGACGATCCGATCCATGCCGCTGCCGCGGAACACAAGCGTTTGTTTCGACGTTTTCTACGCGACCAGGTCGCGCAGCTCGGTGTTGAGAACATCGATCAGGTTACGGATCAAATGGCACTGTTGATGGAGGGCGCTATTGTGACGACGCAGGTCCATCAGCAGCGCGGAGCTGGTCAGCGAGCCAAGTCCGTGGCCACAGCGCTGCTTGATGCTGTGCGAGTCGCGGCATGAGTGCGCGAACGGATCCATCCCCGAGAAAATCGTCGCGGCGCGAACATCTGCTGATCACAGCCAGTGACTTGTTTGCGCGCCACGGTTATCACAGCACCGGAATCGATCGCATTCTGTCTGAGTCGGGCGTGGCCAAAATGACGCTGTACAAATATTTCGCGTCCAAAGACGAGCTGATCGCCGAGTCGATTCGGTTTCGTGGCGCGCGTTCCCGGGCCTGGTTTATCGACGAAATAGAGGCGCTCGCTTGTGCGCCGGAAGATCGGCTGGTGGCGCTGTTTGATGTTCTCTCGATCTGGTTTGCGCACGCGTCGTTCACCGGCTGCCCGTTCGTCAATGCCACCGCAGAATACGGTGCGGCTGACGATCCCATCCACGTCGCGGCGGCTGAGCACAAGTCGCTGCTGCGCAACTATTTTGTCGCTCAGGCCGATGCTGCCGGGTTTTGCGATCCGAACGCCATCGCCGATCAAATGATGATTTTGATGGAAGGGGCGATTGTAACGCGACAGGTCAGCGGACGGACGCAAGGGGCCGAGCAGGCAAAACAACTGTTTAACGTTGTGCTCGCGGGAGCCGCGCGCACAGAGCCAGAGTTAGCCTGATTCGCCCCATGCCGGCGGCGGCGTTTCGATCGGCTGGTCGAGATCAAATTCGACGCGAAAGAAACGCTCCTCCTCCGGGCGTTGCAGTTCGTACGCAAACGTCTTGCCGGGCCGAACTTCGATGGCCCAAACGTTGTATTTGGTTGCGGGCAGCTGCGCTTTCGTCGCGTCGTCCACGACAAACTCCTGGCGAGTCGCGCTGCCTGTGTTTTGGGTTTGACCACCGTAGCGGTCAGGGTCTTCGCTCGCGCCGCTCTGGTCAACGTGACGGTGATGCAGGGTTAATGCGCTATCCAGTCGCCGCACGACCCAGGTGCGTGATCGGTTTTCACCTACGCTAAAAGGAATGCGAATTTCATCGGCGTCGCAATCGCGCACGTGCATGGTCATCGATGACTCACCGAATGCGCGGTCGGAATCTTCGGTGCCCACCGTCAGGTAACCGGCGTAGGCGTTTCCGCACAGCGCAGCCAAGCGCTTGAAAAACTGAGTTTGCGCCGATTCGGGTTGCGCCGGCTCTGGTGCCTGCTTGGGCGGCGCCGGCGCGGTGATTGACGTGTCGGTCTGTTCTATCGGTGTTGCGTCTTGCGTCGGCGGCGTATCTGAGCAGCCGGCTAGCACCGTCAGTGTCAGACAAGCCGCCGTGCGTTGAGACAGTGGGAACCAATTCATTCTTGCTCGCTTGTGACTTCGCATCGCTGCGATTGTAGCCAATAAGCCCGGCGGGTAACCAGCCAGTTAGCGACGTCGTGGTGCGATCTTCCCCGTCTTTCGCACCGCTGGGGTAAGTTGATACTGCTCACCAACCCGATTCATCGGCATCAGCCACAGCGACGGCTGGTCGTGATCGAGCGTCATGGGACGTGACTCACCAGCCGCCACATTGATCTGTGCTTCATCGGTGACCGTTATCTGATCGAGATCGACAAAGCCGGATTGCTCGTCGAAGGAGCCGTCCCGTGAGCGCACTCGCAGTTTGTAATCGAACTGCCGCTGATTGGGTTTCAGGAACGATAGCCCAACTTCGGGCAGGAGCGAGAAGGGCAGCATCATGACCTGATCATTAAAATCAATCTTCTCGGAAAACCAGTCGGTGTAACCACTGTTGAAATCCGGACGATCGTTGTCGATGACTTTGTAGACGCCGGTGACGTAAGTGCCCGGGTCGAAGCGCAGCAGCGACCAATCGCCGGCAAACAGTACGCGCTCGTACTGGCCGTCGCGTTCGGCGTCGATATACATCTCGATGGATACGTGCGCTGGCGCTTCCCAAGCGGCATCAAGCGCCACGGCCAGTTCGAAAACGGGCAGGCCGAAAATGGTCGCCTGGCGAGCGCCCACGGCACCGATCGGGCGCGAAGCCGTGCGCGTGCCGCCGGTGCCAAGCAATGCGAATCCCTCAGCGCGGCCGTCGCCCACGCCATTGTTACTCGCGGTCACGGTCATCGCGTCGGCGCTGACACTGAGATTGGAGAGTGCGTCGAATGACGCCAGGTAACCAACCCGTAACGTATCGATGCCGTCGCTAAACACGCACCATCCGTCAATTTCGGCGTGGCTGAGCGAGCCATTGTCCGCGGGCAGTTGGTCCGCCTGCACGGTCAGATCGATGGTGAACGACGCGCTGGCACCTGCCCCGACCGCAACGGTCGCGGGGCAGCGTACTTCGACACCCGGCAGTGTGCCGCGCGGCCTGTTTACCGCGCTGTACACGCGCGGCGCGCCTGACAGGTTAACAATCTGAGCCGAGCGTTGCGCCGCGAGGTCTGCGCTCAAGTCGCTGTAACCAAAGGACAGACCGGCAGGCGCCGCGTAGCTGGTCAAGGCCGCTGCGTCGGCCACCCGCAGCACGCCCACACCCTGACGCGTCAGCGGCGCCAGACTGCCGGTGCCCGGTCCGTTTAGTTCACTGTCGACCGTGGCATTTTGCAGCATGGCTTTGATGCCGCTAACCGGCACGTCAGGGTGGCGCTGGCGCATAAGCACTGCGGCGCCGGCCACGTGCGGGGCCGCCATGGACGTGCCGCGCAACTGGCGGGCCTTGAAACCGGTACCGGCGTCCGTCGACATGGTGTAGCGGCCGGGCGCGGACAGATCGGGTTTGAACTGCGCGCCACCGTGCGCGGGGCCGCGCGAGGTAAAGCTGGTCAGTTGATCGTCGGTGTCGGTGGGACCGGGCACGGTGTTGGCGGGAGCCAGATCCACAATCAGCGACTGCGTCGACATGCTTTGCACCAGACGCGCGCCGTCGGTGCCGCTGATCATCAAACCGGGGATCGTGATCTCCTTGCCCGAGATTCCGATCCCGCCCATGACAAACGGCAGGTCCGAGCTCGAGGAGTTGTAGACCACAACGCCTGCGCCACCGGCGCGCTGAACCGAGGCGTATTTGGCTTCGTAGCTACAGCCGCCGCGTTCCGCCAGAACTACGTTGCCCGCAACGTCAGCGGCGTTGGTCAAGCTGCGACAGGCACGCTGATCGAATTCGCCGTCGATGACAATGTCGTCGTCATCGACCGCCCGCGAGCGCGCGAGAATCAGTGGCGCGCGCACTGGTGCATCGACAATGCGCACGACGCCGCTGCCTTGCTGCGCCGGATACAGACCGCTAAGTCCGGGATCATCGGCAACCACGCGCAGCGCTATCTGGGGTCGCCCGCCGGAGATGGTGGCCCCCACGGTGATCACTTGCGGGCTGACGCCGGGTGAGCCGGTGACGTAGGGTTCGTCGCCGTTGTTGCCCGCCGAGGCCACCACGATCACCCCGTTGTTCACCGCCACTGTGCTGGCAAGCGCCGAAGGATCGTTCTGATCACCGTAGCGTGCACCGAGGCTCATGTTGATGACATCAACGCGATCGTCCATGGCGCCATCGCCGTTGGGGTCGAGCGCGTATTCGAGTGCGTCCGCGGTCAGATCCGTGGAGCCGCCTTCGTCGCTGAACACTTTTAGTGCCAGAATGCTGGCGCCTTTGGCGACACCGGGCCCAATACGTTCGGGTACGCCAACGCCTGCCGCCGTTCCGCCCACGTGCGAACCGTGGCCGTTGCCATCGAGCGGGTCGGCATCCGGTTTGGGGAAGTCGTCGACGCGCGAGTTGTAGGTCGGGCCTGCGAAATCCCAGCCGCCGATGACTTTCGCAGTCGGGAAACTGCCCGATTCGACGATGTTCTTGTCATTGGCTTCGTATTCGAGCGGATCGCCGGCGCCACCGAAATTGGCGTGGAGATAGTCGATGCCGCTGTCGATGATCGCGATGGTCAGACCGGTGCCGTCGCCAAAGCTCTGCCACAGCTGCGGCGCCTGGACCCACTCGACGCTGGCCGCGTTGTCGATGTCATGGTGGGCGATGCGCGCCACGCTGCGAACACCCTTGATTTGACGCAAGCGCTCGGCGTTCTCGGGCGTAGCGCTGACTTTCAGTCCATTGACGGCGACCTGCAGGCGGCCCAGTTCGTGCTCGACGTATGGGGCGACGCGCGCGCTCATCGCGTCTTGCTCGGCGGCGATACGGTTGCGATGGGCAATTTGCGCTGCGCGGGTCGGTGCGCTGCCGCGCCGAGCTTGTTGGTCGGCGCGCATTTCGCCGACTGACGGCGCGTCCAGCTGAACAAAATACCGCTCCGCCTTGGCATCGGCGCGCGCACTGGGTGCCGCGCCAGCCGTTGCGGTGACGAGGCTCAAGCCAAGAATCATCGCGTTGAGTTTCATGCTGTGTCCCTCTGGTTTGGTGTCGCGCCGTCGCCGACGCTAACATGCCGCTTCGCTCGCCTTCCAGCCTCGACCCCCCTATGCCACCAACAAATGCCCTATCTGACGCTGATTGTCGCTCGGTCGCCGGTGCCAACGGCCGCGCGGTGCGTTAAATGACCGAAACCGGTGTCAAAATCGTCAACCCGACGACCTGCGTCGATTGGCTGCTGGAGAGCATTGGGCCGCGCCTGGTCGTTGGCACCCCCTTGGGCCTTGGCAAAGCCAATCATTTGCTCAATGAGTTGTTTCGGCGCGCCAGTGCAGACAGATCCATTGAACTCACCATATTTACCGCACTGACTTTGGAAATTCCTCACGCGCGATCGGATATCGAAGCGCGCTTTCTCGATCCACTGGTCGAGCGCCTGTTTGCCGGCTACCCCGATCTCGCCTATGCCAAGGCACGGCGGGACGGGACGTTGCCCGACAACATCGAGGTACATGAATTTTTCATGAGTCCCGGCAAGTGGCTGAGCAATCGCGGGGCGCAGCAGGACTATATCTCGAGCAACTACACGCACGTGGCTCGCGACATGCTGGGGCGCGGCGTTAACGTTCTGGTGCAGATGGTGAGCCCGGGCGACGGGGCGCACGCCGGTCACTACAGTTTGTCGTGCAATCCCGATGTCACTCTTGATCTGGTACCCATGATGCGTGCGCAGGGCTCGCCGTGCGCTATTGTGGGCGAAGTGAATGATCAGCTGCCGTTTATGCACGGTGATGCCGTTCAACCGGCGCGCTATTTCGACGCGCTGTGCGAAGTACCGAACGGCGGTTATACGTTGTTTGCGCCGCCCAAAACGCCCGTCTCACTGACCGATCACGCTATTGGCCTTCACGTCAGCACGTTGGTGCGCGACGCAGGCACGCTGCAGGTGGGCATCGGATCAATGGCGGACGCGGTCGTCAATGCGCTGATCCTGCGTCATCGCGACAACCGACGCTATCGAACGCTTATGGGTTCGCGGACAGATGCGGCTTTGGTCGGCGAAATCGGCGGGCTCGATGTTTTTGATCGAGGCCTTTACGGCGCGACCGAGATGTTGGTTGACGGCTTTATGGATCTGTTTGATCACGGAATCTTGAAGCGTCGGGTTTACGATGACGTGGCGCTGCAAACGCTGTTGAACGCCGGCGAGATTACGGACGTGCCCGACTTGGCCGCACTCGACGCGTTGGTCCGAGCGGGTGCCGTGCACACCAGGTTGACGCAAACGGATTTCAAGTATCTGACGCGGTGGGGCATGCTTCGTGACGATGTGCAGTGGCGTGACGGCCAACTGGTTTTTGGCGACGGTTCGCAGTGCGCGGGGGACCTGGCGTCGTCTGCCGCGCGCGAGCAGATTGCGGCGCGCGGACTCGGGGCGCATTTGCAAGACGGTGCGGTAGCGCACGGTGGATTCTTTCTCGGGCCGACGGCGTTCTACCAACGACTGCGCGATTTGAGCGAGGCCGATCGGTCACTGCTGCGTATGACCAGCGTCGGTCGCATCAATCAGCTTTACGGTGGCGAGACGCTCGATCGTGTTCAGCGTCATGATGCACGCTTTATTAACTCGTGCTTGATGGTCACACTGTTTGGCGCCGTGGTGTCTGACGGGCTTGACGACGGACGCGTCATCTCCGGTGTCGGAGGGCAGTATAATTTTGTCGCCATGGCGCACGCGTTGCCGGGCGGACGTTCGATCATAAAAACGCGGGCGACCCGAGAGTCAAAGGGCGTGGTGACGTCGAATATTGTTTTTAACTATGGCCACGCCACCATTCCGCGTCACCTGCGCGACCTGGTAGTGACCGAATACGGCGTCGCGAATCTACGTGGCAAAACCGATGCGGAATGTGCGCGTGCGCTCATTGAAATCGCGGATGCTCGCTTCCAGAGTGACCTGCGTCAGCGCGCAGTCGACGCGGGCAAGCTGCCGGCGACGTATCAGATTGCAGAGCGCTACCGCCGCAATACGCCCGAGGCGTTGAAAGACTGGTTGGGCGCCGCGACCAATACTGACGTTTTCGGGCGCTTTCCGCTGGGCACGGATCTGACCCGGGACGAACAGGTTCTTGGTAGTGCGCTCAAGCAACTGCAAGCGGAGACTCGAAACTGGCGTAGCACCTTGGTCGCTGTCGCGCGTTCGTGTCGTACGTTGCCACAAGCCGATGCGCTGATGCGTCGAATGGGCCTTGCACAGCCGGTGGGTGCCCGTCAGCGCCTGACGGCGCGATTGTTGCGCAGCGCGTTGCAGAAGAAAAATTCAGAGTAAGGTTGTTTGGTTATTTGTCGAAGATCGTGGTGCGATCGACAAATGCCTTGAACTCGAGGAAATTGCCGTTGGGATCAGCGAAGAACATTGTCGCTTGCTCGCGCGGCAGGCCGGCGAACCGTCGGTGCGGTTCGATGACAAATCGTGTGCCGTGATCTTTGAGTCTGGACGCCAGCGAGTCCCACTCCTCGAGCGATAAAATGGCGCCAAAGTGTCGCGCCGGAACCTGGTCGCCGTCCACAGGGTTGGTGGGGACGCTCTCGAGCTCGTCAACCAGATGAGCAGTGATTTGATGTCCGTAAAAATCAATGTCGATCCAGCGCTCGTCTTCTGCCCCAAGTGCGCAGCCGAGAACGTCGCGGTAGAAATTGCGCGTTTTCGCCAGGTCCGTGACCGGAAAGGCCAGATGAAAAAGCGCGTCGCTCATGCGGTTTTTTCGGCCAGCCAGTCACGCGGTTTGAGGTATCGCGTGTACAGACGCTCTTCTTCGCTGCCTGGCTCGGGCGTGTGTCCGTATTCCCACGTCACCAGCGGCGGCATCGACATCAGGATCGACTCCGTGCGCCCGTTGGACTGCAGTCCGAACAACGTGCCTCGATCATAAACGAGATTAAACTCGACGTAGCGACCGCGACGATAGAGCTGGAAATCGCGGTGCCGCTGCTCATAGGGCGTCTCTTTGCGTCGCTCGATCAGCGGCACATAGGCATCGATAAACGCCTGGCCGACAGCACGCTGGAACGCGAAACAGGTGTCGAAATCCGGTGTGTCGAGATCGTCGAAAAACAAGCCGCCGATACCGCGAGGTTCATCGCGATGCTTGAGATAAAAATACTCGTCACATTCTTTTTTATAGCGTTCGTAGGTGTCGCCACCGAGCACGTCGCAGGCTTTGCGCGCGGTACGGTGAAAGTGCACCGCATCTTCGTCAAAACCGTAATACGGCGTCAGATCAAAGCCGCCTCCAAACCACCAGATCGGCTTGCCATTTTTGTCGTCCGGCAGGGGCTCGGAATAAAACAAGCGCACGTTCGCGTGGGCCGTGGGCGCAAACGGGTTGCGCGGATGGATGACCACCGACACCCCCATGGCTTCATAGCCGCGGCCGGCAAGTTCCGGGCGTCGCGCCGTTGCGCTGGGCGGCAGCTTGTGTCCTTTGATGTGCGAGAAACCCACCCCGCCTTTCTCAATAACCTTGCCGCCGCTGATAACGCGGCTGTCGCCACCTCCGCCTTCGGGGCGTCGCCAGGTGTCGCTGGTGAATCGGGCGTCGGGCTCTTGAGATTCGATCCCGTCGACAATGCTCTGCTGCAAGCCCACGAGAAAATTGTGGACGTCGGTTGCTCTGTTATCCATCTCGCGAGTCTAACTTAACTGGCAATGCAAATGCGATTTCGCCCGCCGTTTTTGGCCTCGTACAACGCCAGATCGGCGCGTCGGAACCAGTCCTTGCCGGACTCGCCCTCGCCAAGCTCGGCGACGCCCAGCGACGCTGTCACCCGGCACTCGAGGGCCATCTCGCTCGACTCGATCAGCGCGCGCAACTCCTCGGCCAATCGCGCGGCCACTTCGACCCGATCGCCTTCGGTCAAGATGACAAATTCCTCGCCCCCAACGCGATAGAGTTTGTCGGTAACCCGGATGCGTTTGTCGATCAGCTCGGTGACCCGCACGAGAATTTGATCACCGATGTCGTGACCGTGCTCATCATTGATTTTCTTGAAGTGATCAAGATCGAGCATCAGCATGGAGGCGGTGACACGGGCGCGTCGGTCCGCCGCAATGATACTGGCGAGGCGTTCTTGCATGGCGCGTCGATTGCCGGCGCCGGTCAGCGGATCGCGCGTGGCCAGATTGAGCAGCTGATCCCGCTGGTCGTTGGTCAGTACCGAAAACGCGTACGCGAAAGCGATGGTCACCAGTAGCGAAATCAGCACGCTGGTCATCGTGACGCCTTCCACAGCGACCAGCAGCGAAGGAACGATGCCCAGAATCATTGCCGCGCTGGCCAACACCGCCTCGCGCGGCAGCAGAAGGAAGAACAGGGCAAGTACGGTGGGGTAGGCCCAGAAGACCTGGATAGGCCCTTTGATCGAGATGGTCACGATGACGCCGACCACGCACAGCACCGATAGCAATACGCTCGCCAATCGAACGCGGTGCGTGCGCAGCACGTAGAGTCCTAACAGGGCCATGCATACGACGACGACCAGATCGAAAATTCCGATCGCCCAGTCGCGATTGAGCAGCCGAATCACCGCGAGCGGGAGCACGCCAATCGCCCCGACCGCGCTGAGCATCAGGGGTAGATATTCTTCGCTGGAAAGGCGTTTTTTCATATCGAGTTCCAGGCCGATGAGCGTCACCAGCACAGTGGTCGCGTTCGGTCTTGAAGTGATGCTCCCGTGGCACCGGGAAAATATAGCTCAATCCGGCGTCGGATTGAGCGTCAAGGACGTTCGCATTACCCAGCAGACCAGAAACCAGCTTTGCATCAACAGCGCGAAATTCCACTCAATCAGGTTTTCTGCCTGATTATCGGCCAGGCCAAACTGGCCTAGCGGTGCCTCCATCAAACCCAGGCAAAGCATCGCCGCGCACAGCACTATCAGGATTCGCGCGCTGTTCGTACCCACTGCTCGCCGCCGTATGCGTAAGCTCGCGATCACCATAGCGACGAACGTCGCAATAAAATAGACAAAGACGCCGTACCGCCGCATGAGGCGATAAATCTCGTTGTCAGCGCCAAGAAAAACGACGTACAAGACAAGAAATGCAGCGCCGATGCGCCCCACTATGCGCAGGACGCGGGCATGCCCCAGCCCGTTTGCCAGCCAGCCCCAAAAGAAAAACAGCAGAGCCGCCTGCGGCAGCATTGTTGCTTTGAACAGCCAGTAGGCAGCGCCGTGACGCCCGGTTGAGCTAATTGACGTGCAGCCTTCCAGATAGGGTACGCATGACGGTATGAACCCTTGCCCGACGGCCAGCAAAAAGCACAGGTGAATGGCGACCGCGGGCACCAGGGCCGTCGCGAGCGCAATCCCAGCGGCTCGCCGTTCGGTGGGGCGCGTCGGTTTCATCGCCACGTTTTAACGCTGATTCGGTTTCACTGTCCAGTCCAAGCCGACGTTTCTCGTTCAATATTGCGCACCGCTCTGTAACGCTGTTCGAAAAATCTGCGCCCCGCGCGTCAAAATCATTCATATACGTGGTCCCGCAAACGGGCATTGGCGCCGTGACGCCGCTTGCTGCCAAAATGCCGAGAACCATCGATTTTCCGGAGTTTTGCTATGCGTCAGGTTTCGACCGCTTATCTCGTACTGGCCTTGTTCGTCGCGGTGCCCATGAACGTGAGTGCGGCGCCAGATGATCCGGCGGCGCCGACTCTGCTTGATGCCTTCGAACCCACCGACGCACTGCGCAATCGATTGGGCCAGGGCGCAGCGCCGGAAGCGATCGTCGAAATTGACGCGTCGGCGGTTCCGGTCACGCGCGCTGGCGGTGATGTCATCCCGGAATTCGACGAACGCACGGGTATGCATCTGGACCTCGCTGGCGTGTCACCGACCGATAATTCGAGACGTCGACTGGCGCTGGGCGATTTCAATAACGACAACGTTGAAGACGTGTTCATTGCCCGCTGGAACCAGACCGCTCGCTTGTTTCTGAACGTGGGCGGAGTGCTCACGTTGCAGTCCGGTCTGTTCGAGTCCCCTGGCGACCTGGAAAACGCCCACGACGTTGGCATCATCGACGCCAATGATGACGGTTGGCTCGACGTCATCTTGCGCGATCGCATGTTGTTTAACCGTGGCGAAGATGGCGACGGTACGTGGCTGGGGTTTGCCGCCGGCGTCGTGATGAACGGAGCGGAGACCAGCCCGTTCACGATCAAGGTTGCTGACTTTGACGACGACGGAGACATGGACGCGGTGACATCGCCGGGCCGGCGCATGCTGGTCAATGACGGTGCTGGCGTATTGACCGGAGACACCGGTCGCATGGGTTCGAACGCGTTGCGCAATACGATCAAGTTCCAGGCCCGCGATTTTGACGGTGACGGTGACATCGATTTGGCCGGCCCGATCGAGACCGAAGATCGGCACTACGTGTATTTGAACGACGGCGCCGGCAGTTTCCCCAACGCCAATCGCCAGTCATTGAATCTGGATACGCTGACCTACGTGCAGGTCGGTGCCGATTTTAACGGCGATGGCATCAGCGACTATCGGGTCTACGCTGACAACCAGAATCCGCGAGCTTTCCTATCGACCGGTGCGTTCAACGGTATTTTTCCTGAGTATCAGCGGCGCATCGATCCGGTCATTGCGGGTGATCAGGGCAAGCACGGTTTTTCGCACATTCGCGACATCGACGGTGATGGCGATCTCGACTTCGTGTTGTCGAGCATCGAGTTGTTCGATAACAGCACATTTTTGGGCAACGAGAAGTCGAACATCGTACTCAACAGTGGTGTTAACACCGGCACATTTGTCTCAGTGTTTGACGCGGAGTGGGGTGATGAAGAAGCGTTTGACGTCAAGCTGATTGACGTCAACCTCGACGGCAATCTGGATTTGCTGATCGCGCACGTGTCGCGTCTGGCGATCTACATCAACGGCGCCCCGGCGCAGACCGTGGTGCTGTCCAATCACGTCAGTCCGCCGTCGCAAATAAACGACGTGGCGGCCATGAGCGTCGAGATCACCGGAGGCACCGCGCCGCAGTTCTCGTGGGATTTTGGTGACGGCAGCGCGCCGCTGCAGACCAGCAGCCCAAATGCCGATCACGTGTACACAACGCCCGGTCGCTACCAGGTCACCGTCAACGTGACTGCCGGTCTGTTCTCCGACTCGCTGGTTTTTTCGCACACGGCGTTTGCGCCACGGACCGCGAACAAGCCGAATCGTTCGGCCAATATGGCGTATCTCGATACCGCCGGAGACACCGATGCTGATCAGGTGTTTGTCGCCAATCCCGACCACAACAGCGTGTCGGTGCTGCGCATCGGCGACGGTGCGCTGCTGGCAGAAATCCCCGTAGGCGAGACGCCGACGTCGCTGGCGTTTGGCGGCGATGGGCGTTTGTATGTCGTGAACAAACGTTCGGCAACCGTGTCGGTGATTGATCCCCAGGCGTTCACGGTCGTGGATACGTTCAGCGATTTTGCTCGCGGCAGCAATCCGCACGGCATTGTGTTTGATCCGCTGGCACTGACACCGGTCGGATTCGTTGCGCTCGAAGGCAGCGGCGAAGTGGCAAGAGTCGGGTTCGACACTGGAGCGGTGACGCTTACCGCGGTGGGGCCAACACCTCGCGAGTTGGCCATCAATGCCGACGGAGGGTTGGTGTACGTGTCGCGATTTATTACCGCGCCAGTGCCCGGTGAAAGCACGCGCAATCTTGGTACTGATGGGGGCGGCGAAGTCTGGGTGCTCGACAGCACCACGCTCGCGCTCACCGACACCATCCTGATTCCCTACACCGATCAGCCGGACGACGTATTGTCGGCGCGCGGTATTCCGAACTATTTGATGGCGCCAGTCATCGCGCCCAGCGGTTCGTTCGCATTCGTACCGGCCAGCAGCAGTAATATTTACCGCGGTCAGTTCCGCGACGGCAACAATCGCGAACACAACATGCTCGTGCGATCCATGCTCTCGCGCGTTGACCTCGGCACCAACGTCGATGAAGCGGCGGCGCGTCACGATTTTGATAACTCGGCGCAGCCAACCGCTGGTGCCTTCGATCCTACGGGGAACTATCTGTACCTCGTGTTCGAAAACGCGCGCGTGCTGCGGGTTTACGACATTTATCTGGAAGAGTCGCTGGCGAGCGTCGACCTGGATTTCGCCCCCAATGCCGTGGTGGTGTCGCCGGACGGCACGCGGGTCATCGCGCATAACTGGCTGGGTCGCTCTATCAGTGTCATCGACGCATCAGCATTCGCGGACGGATCGTCGAACGCGCACGTGCTGATCGATGAGTTCGCGACCGTTACGAGTGAAGTGCTCGCGGACAGCATACTGTTGGGCAAACAGCTGTTTTTTGACAGCGCTGATCCGCGCTTGACCGCGCAGTCTTACATTGCTTGCTCGACCTGCCACGCCGATGGCGGTCACGACGGACGCACCTGGGATTTCTCGGATGTTGGCGAAGGCTTGCGCAACACCGCGGATCTGCGTGCTCGGGCTGGCGTCGGTCACGGTAACGTGCACTGGACCGCCAACTTCGATGAAATTCACGATTTCGAAAACGACATGCGCGACATCTTCAAGGGGGACGGTCTGATGACCGATCCAGACTTTACCGCCACTGCATCCACTCTGGGTGCGCCAAAAGCGGGATTGAGTGACGATCTGGATGCGTTGGCGGCCTTCGTGTCGACCTTGGCGAGCACTGGCCCGAGCCCGTACCGCGAGCAAAACGGTGCGCTTAGCGCGGCGGCGCAGCTGGGACGTCAGGTATTCCTGAACGCCGGTTGTGCAACCTGTCACAGCGGACCGGCGTTCACCAACAGCCCTGAGGGCGGGCAGTTTAACGACATTGGAACGGTCGATGCAGATTCAGGCGGGCGTCTGGGTCAGCCTCTGCCCGATGGCGGCTTGGATACGCCTACGCTGCTCGGATTGTGGAGCACGGCGCCCTATCTACACGATGGCGCGGCCGAGTCGGTCACTGATGCCGTACTGGCGCACACGTCGGCGGCCGTCGGTGTCGACGTGACCACGCTGAGCGCGACACAGCTCGACCAGCTAACCGCGTTCTTGCTGCAAATTGAGAGCGGCACGTCCATTGCCGACGCCGATACGGACGGCATTGTTGATGAGCTGGATAACTGTACGCAGATTGCCAACGCCGACCAACGCGACACCAACGGGGATGGCTACGGCAATCGCTGTGACGCCGATCTCAATGACGACGGCACGATCAACGTCGTGGATTTGGGTCTGTTGCGCGCGGCGTTCTTTGGTACCGGCCCGGACGCCGATTTCAACGGCGACGGCGTGGTTAATGTCGTCGACCTCGGGATACTGCGTGCGAGTTTCTTCGGTGCGCCGGGACCATCCGGCATCGCGCCGTGAGTTAAGTGCTTTTCTCGTAGGTCCACAGCGCACAGGCGAGCGGCGGCAGCGTAGGCTCAAGCTCGTTCACACCGGCAGCGGATAAAGCCGCCGAGGGCGTGCCTTCGGCGCTTTGAAATCGCTCGCGCCAATTGCCGCCAGGCTCCATCAGGGGCAGGGCGAAGTTCACCGTCTGGTCGCTGCCGTTAAACAACAGGGCGACACCGGTCGCCGGTCCGCGGCCGCGTTCGGTTTCTCGCAATGTCAGTGCGAGTGCGCGAGCGTGATGCCAGCTATCGTCCGACAGCAAGCTACCGTCGGGGTTAAACCATTCGATGTTGCGGTAGCCGCTGGCGGTCTTGCTGACGCCGTGAAGAAAACGCGCTTTGCGCAGCAGCGGGTTCTCGGCGCGCAGCGCAATCAGCGTCCGCACCTGCTCCACAAATTCCGGATCATCGTCGAGGCGCGACCAGTCGAGCCACGTGGTCTCATTGTCCTGAGCGTAGGCGTTGTTGTTGCCGTGCTGTGTGTGGCCAAATTCGTCCCCGGCCAGCAGCATCGGGGTCCCGTGTGACCACAGCAGCGTCGCCAGCATGTTCAGGCGCTGGCGTCGGCGCACGGCAAGAATTTCGACGTCATCCGTCGGGCCTTCCACGCCGTAGTTGCGACTTAAATTGTGATCGTGGCCGTCGCGATTGTCTTCGCCGTTGGCATGATTGTGTTTGCGCTCGTAGGAAACGACATCGCGCAGCGTGAAGCCGTCGTGCGCACTGATCAAATTGACGCCGGCAGCTGGCGTGCGACCGTGTACTTCGAACAAATCTGACGAGCCGTGTAGCCGGCGTGCAAACTCCGCGGTCGTGTGCCGATCGCCACGCCAGAAGCCGCGCACGGTGTCGCGATACTGATCGTTCCACTGCGCCCACGGTCGCGGGAAATGACCCAGCTGGTAGCCGCCGGGGCCGACGTCCCAGGGTTCCGCGATCATTTTCTTGTGTTTGAGTACCGGATCTTCGGCAACGGCTTTGAAAAACGGGTGCTTGGGCGAGAAGCCGTTGGCGTAGCGGCCGAGTACCGGCGCCAGATCGAATCGAAATCCGTCGATCTGCAAGTCGCCGGCAAAATAGCGCAAGCTGTCGAGAATCAAATTTCGAGTCGCATCGTGATCGACATTGATCGTGTTGCCGCAGCCGGTATCGTTTATGAAATGTCGTCGATCGTCCGGTGCGAGGCGATAGTAGCCGGCATTGTCGAATCCGCGCAGCGACAGCGTCGGGCCGTTTTCATTACCCTCGCAGGTGTGGTTGTAAACCACGTCGAGAACCACTTCGAATCCGGCGTCGTGAATCGTTTGAATCATGTCAATGAGTTCGACCAGCGGCTCGGCGCCCGCATAACGATTCATCGGTGCGAAAAAACTTAACGTGTTGTAGCCCCAGTGATTGACCAATCCGCGCTCGTGCAGAAATATTTCGTCGACAAAAT
>JBGCFP010000030.1:0-33492 GCA_045107005.1 Gammaproteobacteria bacterium | reverse complement strand
GATGTAGAGCCCGGCGGCTGAAAAAACCGTTTGGGGAAATTCCGCGGACCGAAGGGAGCCATTCCCCAAACGGCTTTTTCAGCCGCTGGGCTCGGCCCGGGTCCACAGCACTCTAAGCGTTCTACCTAAAGCCTCGCTTTTTAGTCCCGACCCCGGGTCTAAAACACTTGCAGCAGCAACCCAGAAAAGGAGATAAAAGCGCTCGGCAACGTCGCCATCAAGAATCCGCAGAGGCACCGTCAATAAACGAACGCAACAGAGACGGCGCCGACGCAAACTCTGCCTTCTCATTGGCAGTCAGTCTCTTGATACGCCATTCCACCCGTAGAGCGGCACCATGATCACCGACGGGTTGGGCCACGAGCAATCGAAGCGGTCCGCGACCGCGCAAATATCGGGCGGCTCGCGCACCGCCCGCGCGATGCTCCGCCAACCGACGGGACACGTCCGTTGCGATACCGGTGTAAATGGATTGGTCGGCGCAGCGCACCAGGTAGACCCACCAATGTGGCGTAGCTGCGACTGTCGCCCGTTCGTTTGTTTTGGGGAGATCTTCCATTCTCTTGTCGATCACTGGCCCGACCTGTTCAGGAGGCTGTGCGTGCGGAAAATGGTGGGGCGTGCAGGATTCGAACCTGCGACCATCGGATTAAAAGTCCGGTGCTCTACCAACTGAGCTAACGCCCCGTTCGGTGCGGGATGTGCGACGGCGTGGCCGTAGCAGACGCGGATGATACCGCAATGCAGTCAAATCTCAACAATCGGTGGCCACATATCGTGTTGGGTCCGGCAAACCCGCCTGCTTAAAGCCGTCGCGGCGCAAGACGCACGCATCGCAGACGCCGCACGCGCGACCTTGATCATCGGGCTGATAGCAGGAGATCGTTAAGCCGTAGTCGACGCCCAGCGCACTGCCCGCCGCCACGATCTGCGCCTTGCTCATGGTCATCAGCGGCGCGACCACATGCAGCGACTGGCCTTCTACGGTCGCCTTGGTGGCGACGTTGGCGAGTTTTTCGAATGCTTCGACAAACACGGGTCGGCAGTCCGGGTAGCCCGAGTAGTCCACGGCATTGGCCCCGATCATCAAGTGCGCGGCGCCCAGCGTCTCAGCGTAACCTAGCGCGACCGACAGAAAAACCGTGTTGCGCGCGGGTACGTATGTGACGGGGATGCCCTCGCCCCCTGCCTTCGGCACGTCGATGCCCGGATCGGTTAACGCGGAACCGCCAATGGCTGAGAGGTCGACGTGGACGGTCCGATGGTCGATGGCCCCGAGTGCGTTTGCGACCTGTTGGGCCGCGGTCAATTCGACGCGATGCCGCTGGCCGTAGTCGATCGACAGCGCGTAGCAATCAAAACCCTGGTCGTTGCCCATGGCGAGTACGGTTGCCGAATCGAGCCCGCCCGACAGCAAAACCACCGCCCGCGGCTTGTCAGACGCCACGCTCGTCGCCCCATAAATACTTGTGCAATTGAACCTGAAAACGCGCGTTCAGGCGATCCTCAAGCATCCAGCGCGCCAGATCCGCGCCCTCCATCTGGCCGTGGCTTGGGGACATCAGAACGTTGGCACGCGCATCGAGTTGGTGCTCGCGCATTAACCCGCGCGCCCACTCGTAGTCCGCACGATCACACAGCACAAACTTGATCTGGTCGCGCTTGGTGAGATGCGCGAGGTTGTCGAGGCGATTGCGCGCGACTTCCCCGGAACCGGGAGTCTTGAGATCGAGAACTTTGACACAACGCGCGTCGACGTCATCGACGGGCAGCGCGCCGGACGTCTCCAACGAGACCTGATGACCGGCGTCGGCCAAGCGTTGAATCAGAGCAATGCTGTTTTTCTGGGCCAGCGGTTCCCCGCCGGTGACGCATACGCGCGACGTATTGAACGCCGCGACGTTGTCGAGCACCTCGTCAACGGTAGTCCACTCGCCGCCGTAGAAGGCGTACTCGGTGTCGCAGTAAACGCAGCGCAGCGGACAGCCCGTCAGGCGGACAAACACCGTTGGCCAGCCAACGCTGTCCGCCTCGCCCTGTAGCGAGTGGAATATTTCGGTGATTTTGAGCCGAGTCGCGGCAGGCAGCGCGTCCTTACGCACTGCCTCCGCTTGCGGCTGCGATCCACTCGCCTCAGCCGCGGACATTACCGCCCTTCCTGCCCCATTTGCTCAAGACGCTGCGCGGCCAGACGCGCCGCAGTCGTGTCGGCGTAGCCATCCACCACCTTGGTCAGCGTTTTGCGCGCGGCGGTGAACTCTTTTTTCTCGTACTGGCTAAAGCCTATTTTGAGCAGTGCGTCGGACACTTTGGAGGAATCCGGGAATCGATCGACCACTTCGTTAAAGCTGTCGATGGCGGCGTCGAAATCACCGCTTACGTAGCCGGTCTCCCCCAGCCAGTAATAGGCGTTGTCGACCAGTGCGTTCTCCGGAAACTGTTCAATGAAACGACCAAACGAGATTTGCGCCTCGTCGTAACGCCGTTCCTGCAGCAGTGCAAACGCCTGTTGATAGGACGCACGCGGATCGGTCGCTGCGACCACCTCGGCGTTGCCGCCGGGGCGAATCACGCTACCTTTTTGCAGATCTTCAATGCGACCGTCCAGGTCGACATATTGATCACGGCTGCGCTGCGCCAAGCCATCGACATTGAACTGTGTGGTCTCCACGTCACCGCGCAAGGCGTTGACCTCGGTGCGCATTTGGGACACCTGGGCATTGAGATCAAGCAAGCTGCGATTGTTGACGACGCGTTCCATGCGCACCAGACGGTCTTCCAACTCGGTCAGCTTGATCAGCACCGGGTCTTCTTCCGGCGGTACGGTCGGGCAGCCGCCGAGCACCAGCAGTGCCGGCAGCCACGCCAAACGCGTCACGTTGATCATGGCGTTGTTCACGGCAGGTAGACGATTTCAACGCGGCGGTTTTGCTGCCACGAGAACTCGCCCTGGCCACGTACGGCCGGACTTTCTTCCCCGTAGCTCAGCGTCTCGATCTGCGCGCCGGATACGCCCTGAAGCATCAGGGCCTGACGCACGGCTTGCGCACGGCGCTCGCCCAATCCGATGTTGTACTCACGCGAACCGCGCTCGTCGGCATGGCCTTCAAGACGCACTTTCAGGCCCGAGTTGTCCGCCAGATACGACGCGTGAGCGGAGACGACATCACGATCTTCGGCGCGCACGTCGCTGCGATCAAACGCGAAGTAGATAATCTTGGTGTCGGTAGCTGGCTGCGTGTAGGTCGGCGTTTCCACCACGCGCGGGGCCGGGGTTGGCTCGGTGCGCGTCACGACCGGTGGGTCGGTCACGGTCACCGGAGTCTCTGCCACCATTTCAGGCTTCTTGCTTTGCTGGCAACCGGTTGCGAAAAAGCTCATCGAAATTAAGGCAATCAGTACATAGCGCGACATAGTGTCTCTCCAATCCTGTTTATCTTTCATTACACGGAAACGTTTTGCACGTCGGACCATACCGACGCGCGATAAGGCATTTAGTTCAAAGGTCCACCATCGCGGGACTTGGCCTCAAGGCGGGTGCTGCGCATCGGTCCCCAGACCGGTTCGCGCACGTCACGACCTTGTGAATCCAGACGCTGGCGAACCAGGCCATCGGTCGACACCGTGGCAAGCACGCCGCGATCTCCGTCCCGCGTAGCATAGATCAAAGTGCTGCCGTTGGGAGCGAAACTTGGCGATTCGTCGAGTTGACCGCTGCTGAGCACGAAGACGTCACCGCTGCGTGCCGTGACGGTCGCGATGCGATATTTGCCACTGTCTAAATGCACAACCGCGAGACGCTGCCCGTCTGGCGACACGCGAGGGCGTGAGTTGTAGTTGCCCTCGAAAGTGAGCCGCACGGCCGGTCCACCGCTGGCAGGCGCCTGATACACCTGCGGCCCACCGCTGCGATCGGAATTGAAATAGATCGAGGTGCCGTCAGCTGACCACGCGGGCTCGGTGTCGATGGCGGGGTGCTTGGTGATGCGCGTTAACTGGTTGCTGGCCAGATTCAGTACAAAAATGTCCAGATTGCCGTTGACGTCAGACAGGGTGAGCGCCAGTCGGCTGCCGTCGGGCGAGAATGACGGCGCGCCGTTCACGCCTTTGCGTCCGGACACTTTGCGTCGCTGGCCGGTCGCGAGGCTCTGTACGTAAATCGCCGAACCGCTGTTCTCGAACACCACGTACGCCATTTCACGGCCATCCGGTGACCACGCTGGCGACATGATCGGCGCCGACGCGTTGATGATCTCGCGCTGGTTTGCACCGTCGGCATCTGCAACGACCAGCGAAAAGCGCGACGCATCGTTGGGATCGGCGCTCACGTAAGCGATGCGTGTGGAAAAGACACCGGGCTCACCAATCAGCGACTCGTAAATGACGTCGCTGATGTAGTGCGCGGTCGTGCGCAAGTCCGAGCGCGGGCTGCTCAAGGTGTAGCCAAGCAGCTGCTGGCGACGCGGTACGTCCATGACCTGGAACGTCACCTGAAACAGATCGGGACCGGTTTGCGCTACGCGCCCGACGACGACCACTTCGGCTTTGAACTGGACCCAGTCGTCGTAATCCACGCTGGCGCCGTCCGTCGGCCGCTCGAGCATTTGGCCGCGTGACAGCGGTGCGAAACGGCCACTGCGCTGCAGATCCGCGTCAATGACGGCAGCCAGATCGAACGGGCTGTCACCGCTGCTGGTCCAGCCAAACGGCACCACGGCAACGGGTATCGGATCGGGCACACCGCCGTCGACCACAATGCGCAACTGCGCCTGGGCGGCCAACGCGCTGAGCAAGAAGCCAGCGAGCAGGAGACTCTTAAGGTGTTTTTGGCGGAACAAAGACTATCTCCAGTGTACGTTCAAACAAAGACGGGTCGGCTGGCTCGGGCAGTGGTGACGACTGGTAAACCGCCGCCTCAACCGACCGCGCCACGGCGCTGTCACCATTACAACTCTTGATCTGCACATCAATCACTTCACCACCGACAATCTGCTTGACGAGCACGGTGCATTTCAAATCGTCTGGCGTCGACGCCGGTCGCCGCCAGTTGCGGCGAATCGTCTGCTGCAGCATCGCCATGTATTCATTCAACAGCCCACCGTCAACGGCGGTCATTCGCTGCTCTTCCATTTCGAGCATGGCGTTGAGCTGCGACTCGCGCTCTGCCTGGGCCGCCTTGCGCTTCGCTTCGGCGACGCGCTTGCGCTCGGCTTCGGCTTTGCGCTTCTTCTCGGCCTCGGCTTTGCGTTTGGCTTCTGCAACGCGCTTCTTTTCTTCTTCCGCTTTACGTTTTTCTTCGGCCAGCCGCTTGGCTTCTTCTTCCGCTTTGCGTTTTTCCGCCAGAGCGCGCTCTTTCTCCAGCGCTTCCTTGCGTTTTTGCTCGGCGATGCGTTTTTCTTCCGCCTGCTTTTTCTTCAGCGCGGCGGCTCGGTCGCGCTCCGCCTGCTCGTCCGCGGCTTTCTTATCGGCAGCGGCTTGCAAGCGGCGCTGCTCTTCTTTCTCACGTTCGACAGCGGCTTTGCGCTCCTCCTCGACCTTGGCCGCGGCCGCGCGTTTTTTGTCCTCTTCAACGCGCGCCAGTCGCTGCTGCTCTTTCTCAGCTTCCACCCGCTGCGCTTCCTCGCGCTGGGCCTGGCGCAAGCTTTCCTGCGCGGCTTGGTCGCGCTCGCGTTGCTCGAGTTCCAGTGCCTCAGTCTGGGCGTCGATCACGTTCTGATCGATGGCCACGGCCTTGATGCTCACCGCCGTAGACGCCGCCGGCTGGTCGGTGGGCCAATGCAAGCCAAACGCCAGCGATGCCACCAACACCAGGTGAAAGGCACAGGACAGAGCCAACGACCGATCGGGGCGGCGCATATCGATTCAGCTCTCGTCCGCCGTGGACGGATCGGTGACGAAACCCACTTTTTGCGCGCCCGCTTTTTGCAGCAGCACCATGCCACCAACGACCTCGCCGTATTCCACGCGCTGATCCGCTTTGACCAACACTTGGCGCAGCGGGTTCGCGGTCAGTTCCTGATTGGCGAAATTGACGACATCCAGCGGGGCCAGGGCCACCGTCGCGGATGGCGCGACATTGAGATACAGCTCGCCCGCACGCGTGATGGTCAACACAATCGGTTCCGCGTCGCGGCCGCCGTCTTCGAGCGCTTCCGCCGCGGCACCGGGCAAATCGACCTCGACACCTTTGTTCAGCAGCGGCGCCGTGACCATGAAAATAATCAGCAACACCAACATCACGTCAATGTAGGGCACGACGTTAATCTCGCCCATCAGTCGCCGTTTTTTGCCCCGGGCCATCGCTAGAGCCCCTTGTGCGCCTGATGCGCATGCGCTGTAAGATGGTGGCGAATTCTTCCATGAAGGTGTCAAAACGATTCTCGAGGCGATCCACCTGGTCCGCAAACCGGTTGTAAGCCACCGTCGCCGGAATCGCCGCAAACAGACCGGCCGCCGTTGGCACCAGCGCTTCGACAATTTTCGGCGCCAGCGTCGAAATCGTGCTGGTGGTGCCCAGCTCGTAAATGGCGAGCATGATGCCCCAGACCGTGCCAAACAGGCCCACGTAGGGTGACGTCGAGCCGATGGTGGCCAGTGTCGACAGCGACTCCTCGAGACGATCAATCTCGCGCATCTGAGACACACGCATCGTGCGCTGCGCCCCTTCGATGATTTGGTCCGGAGTCAGCCCGGGCTGCTGACGCAGCCGACCAAATTCATCAAACCCGGCGGCAAAGATGCTCTGCATGCCGCTGGGGTTGGTTTTTTGCCGGCGAATGCCGTCGTAGATCTGCGTGACGTCTCCACCGGACCAGAAGCTTTTTTCGAACGTGTCCGACGTGGCGCGCACTTTGCGCAAGGAGCGCTGCTTGCGCAGGATCAGCGTCCAGGACAGCACAGACGCCAGCAACAGCGCGAGCAGCACCAGCTGTACGACCCAGCTCGCATCGAGCATCAGCGTCCAAAGATTTAACTCATCGCGCACGATATTTTCTCCTTCACCCAGCCGGGTACGCGTCTGGGCGAAAACGCCTGATGACTGACGCAAGCCACCAGAAATCGACCCTCACACAACACTTCGCTATCCGCAGCGCGCACCGCACGCTGCTCGAAAGTCAGGCTCGCGGCGCGCGGATCGCGCACGTTGACCTCAATGTTCAACTCGTCGTTCAATCTGGCGGGTCGGCGGTAGTCCACTTCGGCGCGCGCTACCACAAACACCTTGTTGTCCCGGGCCTGCATCGTCGTCAGATCCACGTCCAGCGACCGTAGCCATTCGGTCCGCGCTCGTTCAAAGAAACGCAGGTAGTTGGCGTAATACACCACGCCTTCTGCATCCGTATCCTCGTAGTAGACCCGAACAGGCCAAAAAAAATTCATTTTCAGTCGCTTATGCTCGAAATCACGTCGCAAAACCCCGTCGGTTCGCCTGAATGGTCGCGGATAACCGGTCCCCATTGGGCGCCAATATCGGGGCTACGAGTCCGGATTGCCAGCGTCGCCAAAGAGCGACAGGTTATCGTCGCCGTCAGCCGGGCGTGGTTGCAGCCCAAAGTGGCGAAACGCTCGTGCTGTGGCCACACGGCCACGGGCAGTTCGCATCATAAACCCTTGTTGGATCAAAAAGGGCTCCAGGACGTCTTCGATGGTCCCGCGCTCCTCCCCAACTGCCGCCGCCAGCGACTCGACGCCGACCGGCCCACCGCCAAATTTCTCGATAATCGTGCGCAGCAACTTCTGGTCCATCACGTCAAACCCTTGCGGGTCGACCTCAAGCATGGTCAGTGCCGCATCCGCGACGTCCTGGTCGATGTGGCCGTCGGCTTCGACCTCGGCGAAGTCTCGCACCCGCCGCAGCAGCCGGTTGGCAATACGTGGTGTGCCCCGCGAACGCTCGGCCACGCGGCGCGCGCCCCCAGCGTCGATATCCAGCCCGAGAATGGACGCACTGCGGGTCACGATCCTCGCTAGCTGCTCGGCGTCGTAAAACTCGAGCCGCTGCACGATGCCAAAGCGATCTCTTAATGGAGACGTCAGCAGGCCGGCTCGGGTGGTGGCACCGATGAGCGTAAACGGGGGCAAATCGATCTTGATTGAACGCGCCGCCGGCCCTTCCCCGATCATAATGTCGAGCTGATAGTCTTCCATCGCCGGATAGAGCACTTCTTCGACCACCGGTGACAGACGATGGATCTCGTCGATAAACAGCACGTCCTTGGGTTCAAGATTGGTCAGCAGTGCGGCCAGATCGCCCGCTTTCTCCAGCACCGGACCCGATGTCTGTCGCAGCTGTGAGCCCAGCTCGTTGGACACGATGTGCGCCAACGTGGTTTTGCCAAGCCCAGGCGGACCGAAAATCAGCATGTGGTCCAGCGCCTCTTCGCGCCGCCGCGCGGCCTCGATGAAAATGGCCATCTGTTTTTTCACCGCGGTCTGACCGACGTAATCGTCCAGACGGGCCGGACGAATCGCGCGTTCGATGCGTTCTTCTGCCGGCGTAGCTTCGGCGCGGATCAGTCGATCTTCTTCAATCATCGTTGTGCACTCCTTACGCGCCACTTAACTTCAGCGCGTCACGGATCATCTGTTCCGCCGTGCGATCTTTCGTGTCGATCTTGTCGAGCAGACGCGACACCTCGGCACTGCGATAGCCCAGCGCGAGCAGTGCGCTGACCGCTTCGCTGCGCGCCGAACCGGTGCCGATCCCGGGCGCAACGCTGACCGGCGCGTCGCGCTTATCCAGTTTGTCGCCCATTTCCACCACCAGACGCTCCGCGGTCTTCTTGCCGATGCCGGGCAGTTTGACCAGGCGCGCCGTGTCTTTGCCGTGCACGCTGTGGACAAAGTCCTCGACACTGATGCCCGACAAGATGGTGATCGCCAGTTTGGCCCCAACCCCGGACACTTTGATCAGCGCACGAAACAGCGCGCGTTCTTCTTCGGTCGCAAACCCGTACAGCGCCTGCAGCGTTTCACTGACCGACAAATGGGTGAACAGCGCCACATCTTTGCCGACCGGTGGCAGATCGTAGTAGGTGGACATCGGCACGCTGACTTCGTAACCCACGCCACCGACGTCGATCAGAATATCGGCTGCGTATTTGGCAGCGAGCTGGCCACGCAGAAAACCAATCATGCGCCAGTGGCTCGAGCGATCGCGTGACCAGCGCGCCGACCGTTCGCGTGACAGACCGCCACGGCGAGCGCGTCCGCCGCGTCCTCATTGAGCGCGCCGTCGAGTTTGAGCAGCGATTTGATCATCACTTGTATCTGGCTCTTCTCCGCCGCGCCGTAGCCGGTCACCGCCTGTTTGACGGAGCGCGGCGTGTATTCATAAACCTGCGAGCTTTCAATGACGCCGTAAGCCGCGCACAGCGCCGCCGAGCGAGCTTGACCGAGCTTGATGGCGCTGTCGGCGTTGCGATGAACAAACACTTTTTCCAGCGCCACTTCACCGGGCGCGTACTGCTGGAGCACTTCCCCCATCGAATGAAAAATCTCTTCGAGCCGCGCCACGTGCGTGCCCTTCGCCGTTCGAATGCAACCGCTGGCCACGTACGTCAACTGCGGACCGTCCACATCGATCACGCCAAAACCGGTGCTGCGCGAACCCGGATCAATGCCCACGATGCGCACCGACTCGTGCCTTACCCGGCCAACGCTTCAAGTATGTCGTCGGCGATATCGGCGTTGGAGTACACGTCCTGCACGTCGTCGAGATCCTCGAGCATTTCGAGCATTTTCATCATCGAACTGGCTTCTTTTGCATTCAGTTGGGCTTTGGTGGACGCCTGCATTGTCGTCTCGGCATTGGCTGCCTCAAAGTTCGCCGCCAGGGCATCCCGCACCGATTCGAAGTCACTGGGACTAGTGACCACGTCCTGACTGCCGTCGTCGTGCACGATGACGTCTTCGGCGCCGGCGTCGAGCGCCGCTTCCATCAGCGCGTCTTCATCGACACCTTGATCGTAGGAAATCAGACCCACGTGATTGAACAGATAGGCGACCGAGCCGTCGGCGCCGAGATTGCCACCGAACTTACTGAACGCGTGACGGACATCTGCCACCGTGCGATTGCGGTTATCGGTCATGCAGTCAACCATCACCGCGACGCCGCCCGGGCCGTAGCCTTCATAGCGCACGTCTTCATAGTTCACGCCATCGAGATCACCCGAGCCGCGCTTGACCGCCCGCTCGATGTTGTCCTTGGGCATCGACTGGCCCTTGGCCTTGTCGATGGCCAGACGCAACCGGGGATTCGATTCGATTTCGCCGCCGCCCATTTTGGCCGCCACGGTGATTTCTCGAATCAGCTTGGTAAACAGTTTGCCGCGTTTTTTATCCTGGGCACCCTTGCGGTGTTGGATGTTTGCCCATTTACTGTGGCCTGCCATAGGTCCTCGTCAAAGTCGTCAGTTAAAAGTTGAGGCGAAAGCCAACGTGCAGCCCGGTGTCAAAATTCAGGCTGCCGCCGCCTTTGAAATCGCTGCGTACGTTGCGTAAGCCCACGTAGACTTCGCCCTGGCGAAGAATCGAGTAGCTGCCGTGTACCGAGAGATCGAGCACTTCGCTGCTGTCACCGAAGGCCAGCACGTCTGGCGCGAAGTAAAGGTGCCCGCCAACGCCGAAGCGGTTGTAATTGGGAATCTTCGCGTCGAAAAAGCCGCCGACCGCCAGGGCGGAACCCGTGGCATCAAAGCCGCTCGCGTCCAGATACATCACACGGCCACCTAGCCCGGCGTTAATCGGTCGCTCCTGTGATGCCGCGTTGCCGGTGATGTGAAAACCTACGGCCACAACGTCGCCGCGATCCTGATGATGCAGCCACGACCCGTCAATTTGCGTTTTGCGCGCTTCGAACGGGTGCGAGTACGTCAGTCGCGCTGCGTCGTCGTTCAGATCCAGGTCCAGGCGATCGGCTTGCGCAGCGACGCACGACAGCGCTGACAACAGCAGCGCGACGCGGCGAGCGCCGTTCGCAAGTCGGTAAGATGAGCTCATGTAAGCGGTCTCCATGACGTAAATGGGCTGTGCGGAGAAACGGGTATCGGCCCGATCCTCTCGGCAATCGGCGTATGATACCGGGTTTGGGTCGCGCGCAGCCAGCTGCGCTGCGTTGCCGTTACACCGCCGGAACAGACGCCAATCATTACCGTGAGCACTGCCCCCACCAATACCGAGGCTCGACAGGAGGCACAGAGCGTCCTGACACAGGCCATGCAGTTGGCCGAATGCGGCGACGGCACGGCGACGGCTCGGGGCGAGCGCATTGCCGAGCTGCTGACTTTGCTCAACGCCGACGGTGAAATCATCGCCGCCGCGCGATTGTTCCCGCTGCTCGAAAGTGGTGACCTCGCGGCACGCGACGTCGACAAGCGTCTCGGTCCGCAAATGGCCAGACTGTGCCGCGAGCTGGTCAAGCTGTCGCGGTTCGGACTGGCGAAAGGCTGGGAACCGGGCCAACAGCTCGGAGTGAGTCAGGCCGACGCATTGCGCAAGATGCTGCTTGCAATCGCCGATGACGTGCGTCTGGTCCTGGTGCGTATCGCCGACCAACTGTGCCGTCTGCAAACGGCCAAAAACGCTACGCCGGAAGAACGGCGACATCTGGCCATTGAGACTCGGGATGTTTTCGCACCCTTGGCCAACCGACTCGGCATCTGGCAGCTGAAGTGGGAAATGGAAGATCTGGTGTTTCGGTTCCTCGAGCCGGACATGTACAAACGCATCGCCGGCTGGCTGGCCGAGCGTCGCGTGGATCGCGAGGACTATATCCAGCGCGTTATTGCCACCATCGACGAGAGCTTGCGAGACGACGGTATCGACGCTCAGATCAAAGGTCGACCGAAACATATCTTTAGCATCTACAAGAAGATGCAGCGTAAAAATGTCGGGTTTGCTCACGTCTATGACGTGCGCGCGATCCGCGTTCTGGTCGAAACGGTCGCGCAGTGCTACGCGGTACTCGGCGCCATTCACGGTCGCTGGCCGCACATCCCCGGGGAGTTCGATGACTACATCGCAACCCCCAAGGGCAATAACTACCAGTCGCTGCACACCGCGGTCGTGGGCCCGGAGAAAAAAACGCTGGAAATCCAGATACGCACGTTCGAAATGGATGCCCACGCCGAGCTTGGGGTCGCTGCGCACTGGCAGTACAAGGAAGGCGGCGGCAAAGCGGATGAATCTTTCTTAAAGAAAATCAATTGGCTACGAAGCATACTTGAACCTAATGATGACGGTGAAGCGCAGACCGATCTGATCGATCAGATGCAGTCCGAAGCGTTTGAAGACCGCGTTTACGTGCTGACGCCCGGCGGCGACATCGTGGATTTGCCTCAGGGCGCCACGCCGCTGGACTTCGCTTACCACGTGCACACCGACATTGGCCATCGCTGCCGCGGCGCCAAGGTAGGTGGAAAAATGGTGCCGTTGACCCACGAGCTGTCCAATGGCGACAGTGTGTCGATTATCACCGCCAAGCAGGCGCAACCCTCTCGCGACTGGTTGATTCCGCAGCTTGGGTACCTGAAATCCTCACGCGCACGCGCCAAGGCCCGCGCGTGGTTTCGACGCCAGGATCGTGAGCACAACGCGACGCAAGGGCAAGCTCTGTACGAAAAAGAAGTGCAGAGTCTCGGTGTCGACACGCCGCACGTGACGGAACTGGCCAAGGATTTTGGTTACCAGAGCGCCACGGATCTCTACGTCGCGCTGGGTTTTGGCGACGTTTCCAGCGTCGATCTGGTGCGCGCCATCGAAAAACGCGTCGCGCCGCCGGAGCGGCCACCGCTGCTGGCACCCACCCGACGTTCGAGACGCGAACCCGCCGGTGACAGCTCCGACGTGCGTATCGAGGGCGTCGGTGATCTGCTCACCGTCGTCGCCAAGTGTTGCCAGCCTGTGCCGCCGGACGCGATTATTGGCTACATCACGCAGGGACGCGGCGTGACCGTACATCGCGAAGACTGCAGTAACGTCAATCGACTGCGCGCCACGTCCCCCGAGCGACTCTTGAACGTCGACTGGGCCGGCCAGAGTCAGCAGCGCTATCCGGTGGATATCGTCATCGAAGCTTATGATCGGCCCGGATTGCTCAAAGACCTGAGCACCATGCTGTCGGTTGAGCGCGTCAATATCTTGAGTGTGAACACGCTCACCGACCCCTCGACGCTCGAGGCGCGGATGAATCTGACGCTGGAGATCGACGGCCTTGAGGAACTGAGCCGGGTCCTGCAGCGGATTGGGCAGTTGCCCAACGTGCTGGCGGTGTCGCGCAAGTCAGAACGCTAGATATCAAGGTCGCTCGCGCCGGGGAATCCATCCCGGAATCCGCCGCAACGGCCGATAACACTGGCTGGCGGCGCCAAACCAAAGCCCGCCCTGCCACTGCCAACACGCCCAATGCCACCGGTTGGATTGGGCATTGCGAGGTCGGGACTCGGCACGGGGGCCACCGCTTCCCTCGTCGCCGCTATTGCCCGCAGATCGCTAACGATTGATAGCGTGGATCGCCTTCTTGTCGGCAGCGAGCGCCGCTTCGTGCAGCGCTTCTGACAGCGACGGGTGCGCGTGAATGGTGCGCTGGATGTCTTCAGTGCTTGCCGAAAACTCCATCGCCAGTACCGCTTCGGCGATCAGCTCACCCGCCATCGGGCCGACGATGTGCACGCCAAGGATTTGATCATCCTCGGACGATGCGATCACTTTCGCCACTCCGGAAGCTTGCTCCAGGGCTTTCGCGCGACCGTTGGCCGCAAAGTTGAACGTGCCCGTCTTGTACGCGACGCCCTCAGCCTTGAGCTGCTCTTCGGTTTTGCCAACCCACGCAATCTCGGGTGCCGTGTAAATCACAGATGGAATCGCGTCGTAATTGACCTCGGCGACTTCGCCCGCGATTAAATCGGCCACTGCAACGCCCTCTTCCGAGCCTTTGTGCGCCAGCATGGGCCCACGGACCAGATCACCAACGGCCCAGACGTTCGGCATCGACGTGCGACACTCATCGTCAACCTCGACAAAACCGCGCTCGTCAATGGCAACGCTAACGCCTTCGCCCAGCAAGCCTTCGGTGTACGGGCGACGACCAACGGCGACGATGACTTTGTCGACCTCGATGGTCTGCTCACCCTTCTTGTCTTCAAACGTCAGCGTGACGCCGTCATCCCCCTTCGCGGCGCCTTTGACTTTGGCCCCCAGACGCACGTCCAGACCTTGAGCCTTGAACTGGCGCTGCGCGTCGCGCGCGATCTGGCGATCGGCCATGAACAGGAAATCTTCCTGTGCTTCGAGAATCGTCACGGCCGAACCGAGGCGGCTCCACACGCTGCCAAGCTCAAGGCCAATCACGCCGGCGCCAATCACACCAATACGTTTTGGCACATGATCAAACTCAATCGCGCGCCACGAATCGACAATGGTCTCTTCGTCAAACGGCATGAATGGCAGCTCCGTTGGAATGGAGCCCGCCGCCAAAATGACCTGCTGGGCGGTGAGCGTCTGCGCGTTACCGTCGTGATCCACGAACTCGACCTGACCTGCACCGGTCAGCTTGCCGCTACCCTTAAGGCCGGTGACTTTGTTGGCCTTGAACAAGCCTTCGATACCGCCGGTAAATTGCTTGACGATGCCCGCACGGCGTTCCTGCATTTTCGCCACGTCGATGGTCGGCGCGCTGACGTTAATGCCGTGAGTCGCAAACTCGTGCGCGGCTCGGTGATACAGTTCGGACGACTCCAGCAGCGCCTTGGAGGGGATACACCCGGCATTCAGGCAGGTACCGCCAAACGAGGCGCTGCCGTCGTAGTTTTTCCACTTGTCGATGCACGCCACGTTCAAACCGTGCTGAGCGGCGCGAATCGCCGCAACGTACCCGGCCGGGCCGGCACCAATGACAATGACGTCGTAAGCAGTGTTCATCCATTTTCTCCGCAGCGAGGCCACAGCGGCCGCGCATCAATGAGGGCAATTAACGAAGGGTTAGTGTCGGCAGCGCGACGAACCGAACGCGCTGCCGAAATTGGTCATGAGGGCTAAATCTGCAACATCAAGCGTGCCGGATCTTCCAGCGCGTCTTTCACGTGCACCAAAAACTGCACGGCCTCTTTGCCGTCGATCAAACGGTGATCGTAGGTCAGTGCGATGTACATCATCGGGCGCGCAACAATCTCGCCGTCGACCACCATGGGGCGATCCTTGATCGTGTGCATGCCCAGAATCGCGCTCTGCGGCGGATTCAAAATGGGCGTCGACATCAGCGAGCCGAACACACCACCGTTGGTGATGGTAAACGTGCCGCCGGTGATGTCTTCAATCGCGATCTGCCCTTCGCGCGCTTTGAGCGCGTACGCGTTAATACCTTGCTCGACGTCCGCAAAACTCATGGCTTCGGCGTTACGCAAAACCGGGACCACCAATCCGCGCTCGGTCGATACGGCAATGCCAACGTCGAAATAATCGTGATACACCACGTCGTTGCCGTCGAGTGACGCGTTAATCGCCGGCAGCTTGCGCATCGCCTCGATACTGGCGCGAACAAAGAACGACACGAAACCCAGGCGCACGCCGTGAGTCTTTTCAAATTTGTCCCGATAGCGAGCGCGCAAGGCTTTGACTTCGGTCAGATCGACTTCGTTAAACGACGTCAGCATGGCGGCGGTGCTCTGAGCTTCGACCATGCGCTCGGCAATCCGCGTGCGCATGCGCGTCATCGGCACGCGCTGCTCGGTACGTGCGCCAACCGGCGCTGGCGGTGGCGTTTGAGCCGCTGGTTTTGCCGCCGCCGCGGGCGCTTTGGGGGCGCTCGCACCGCTATCGATGAAAGCCTGCACGTCGGCTTTGGTCAGTCGACCGTGGTTGCCGGTGCCAATGATCTTCGATGCATCGAGATTGTGCTCTTCGACCAGTCGGCGCACCGACGGGCTGAGCTTGCCGGGCGACGCGGCGTCTTGCGCATCCTCGGATTGTGCTGCGTCCGCAGCTGGCGCGGGCGCCGCCGACGCCTCGGCCGCAGCCCCTTCGGTAATCACCGCCATCAGCTGACCGCTGGTCACCGTCTCGCCGTCATCGGTCTTGATCTCTGCCAGCACGCCCGTTACCGGAGCCGGCACTTCCAACACCACTTTATCGGTCTCGAGATCCACCAGGTTCTCGTCACGTTCGACGGCGTCGCCAGCGCGTTTGTGCCACGTGACCACCGTCGCGTCGGCAACCGATTCTGGCAACGTTGGCACTTTAACTTCAATGCTCATAGTTCAATTTTCCGTTTTCGAAGAGTTAGCGGATCGCAGGGAGTGGGTTAGCGTTTGGTGATGCCCAAAGCGGCAGCCACCAATCCTTTTTGTTGCTCGACGTGCACACTGAAATAGCCGGACGCGGGCGCCGCCGACCCGGCACGACCGGCATAAAACAGTTCGTGCTCGTCGGTCAGACCGGCCTGCAGCTGGTGTCGAATCTGATACCAGGCGCCCTGGTTCTGAGGTTCTTCCTGGCACCAGACAATTTCACGCGCGTTGGCATAGCGTGCGATCTCGGCACCGTAGTAGTCGGAGGGGAATGGGTACAGCTGTTCAATACGAACAATCGCGACGTCATTAATCTCGGCGTTGCGTCGTTCGTCTTTCAGATCGTAGTACACCTTGCCGCTGCAAAACACGATGCGTTTGACCGCCGCGTCGTCGGGAATCTCGCGATCCGCGATGACCAACTGGAAGCCACCGCCTTCGATCAAGCCGCGTGCCGACACGGCTTCTTTGTGACGCAACAGGCTTTTGGGCGTCATGACAATCAGCGGCTTGCGCAACGGGCGAATCATCTGCCGGCGCAGCAGGTGGAACATCTGGGCCGGCGTCGACGGCACACACACCTGGATGTTGCCCTCAGCGCACATCTGCAGGAAACGCTCCAGGCGCGCCGACGAATGCTCAGGCCCTTGCCCTTCGTAGCCGTGTGGCAGCAGCATTACCAGACCGCACAGACGACCCCACTTGGTTTCCCCTGACGTAATGAACTGATCGATCACCACCTGAGCACCGTTGGCGAAATCGCCGAACTGCGCCTCCCAGATGACCAGCGAACGCGGTTCCGTCGTCGCGAAACCGTATTCAAATCCCAATACTGCTTCTTCTGACAGCAGACTGTCGATGACTTCGAACTGCGGCTGATCGTCGAACAGGTGCTGCAATGGAATGTGGCAGCCTTTTTCATTCTGGTCGTGCAGCACGGCGTGACGATGGAAAAACGTGCCACGACCGGCGTCTTGACCGGTCAGGCGAATTGGGTAGCCGTCGTTCAAGATACTGGCGTAGGCCAGGTTCTCGGCGAAGCCCCAATCCATCTCGCGTTTGCCGTCCAGCATCTCCTGGCGACTTTGCATGATCTTGGACACGCGGTTGTGCAGCTTGACATCGGCCGGCACGTCCAGCATTGCGGCACCCAGTCGACTGGCATCCTCGCTGGTAATGCGCGTTTCGACACCCAACTGCAAACTGCCCTCCTGATACAGCGACCAGTCCACGGTGTATTCATCGCCAGTGGTACCGACCAACGCCTCAGGCACCGGCTGTCCGGCGTCCAGGCGCTCGCGATAATTTTCCGCCATCTGGCGCGGACGGGCTGCGTCGATCACGCCGCCGTCGACCAGTTGTTTGGCATACAAAGAGCGAATGCTGTCGCGCTTGCGAATGGTCTGATACATCTGCGGCTGCGTCGCGGCGGGCTCGTCCGCCTCGTTGTGTCCGTGGCGGCGGTAGCAGACCAGATCAATCACAACGTCTTTGTTGAAACGCATGCGGTAATCCAGCGCCAGACGCGCCACCGCAATCACCGCTTCGGGATCGTCGGCGTTAACGTGCAGAATCGGCGCTTCGATCATCTTGGCGACGTCACTGCAAAATGGCGTCGAGCGCGCGTCACGCGGGTTACTGGTGGTAAATCCGACCTGGTTGTTGCAAATAATGTGGACGGTGCCGCCGGTGGCAAAACCGCGTGTCTCGGACAACTGGAACGTTTCCATGACCACGCCTTGCCCGGCAAACGCAGCATCGCCGTGAATCAGCAGTGGCAACACCGTATTGCGTTGCTTGTCGCCACGGCGTTCCTGGCGTGCGCGCACCGAACCGGTCACCACCGGGTTGACGATTTCCAGATGCGACGGGTTGAACGCCAACGCCACGTGCATGTTGCCGCCCGGCGTGCGCAAATCGGCCGAAAAACCCAGGTGGTATTTCACATCGCCAGAGCCTTCGGCCGTAGAGATTCGGCTGGTGCCCTCGAATTCCGAAAACAGCATGCTGGGCGATTTACCCAGCACGTTGACCAGCACGTTCAGGCGTCCACGGTGCGCCATGCCGATCACGCACTCCTGTGTGCCTTTTTCGCCCGCGCTTTGAATGATCTCGTCGATCAGCGGAATCATGCTCTCACCGCCTTCGAGCCCAAAACGCTTTTGTCCGACGTAGCGCGTGTGCAAGTAGCGTTCGATGCCCTCGGCCGCGGTCAGCTGCCGCAACAACGCCTCCTGGCGCTCGGCGCCCATGGGCTCACCCACCTGGCCATACTCGAAACGCTCACGCAGCCAGAGACGTTCGGCGGTGCTCGTAATGTGCGAAAACTCAGCACCGATCGAGCCGCCGTAGATCACCTTGAGCATCGAAAAGATGTCTGACAGCTTCATCCGATCGGAACCGGCAAGATCAGCGGTCAAAAACTCGGTGTTGAGATCGGCGTCGGTCAGCCCGTGAAATCCGGGCGTCAAATCCGGTGCGGACGGCGGCAAGGTCATGCCCAGCGGATCCAGGTTCGCTTCCAGATAACCGTGCAACCGATAGTTCGTGATCAGCCGCAGGACAGCCGTCTGTTTTTCCAGTTCGGCGTCCGACGCGGCGCTGGTGGCCGCAACCGGTGCTCGCCGCCCGCGTTCGACCAGCGCGTCGCGGATCGGTCCGTGCGCGACGTCGTGATTGACCCCGTTACTCAAGGTCCGGAAATAGTCGGCCCAGGCCGGGTCCACGGACGCGGGTTGCTCGAGATAGCGTTCGTACAACATCTCGACCAGCGCGGCGTTGGAGCCAAACAGCGGACTGGAGGCGTAGCGATCTTTCAGAGAGTCACTCATGACGGATAAATCTTCGGTTGGGAACGATGAAGAGGGCCGGATTCGACCATGACGACACTGACGGCTGGTACACGCATATTAGTCCAAAATTGGTGCAGCGGCGGTAGTTTAGCCCAAGGCGCAATGTTAAGGAATGGCGTTCGACAAATTTCACATGTCACCGGATAATGGAACGCACGCTACGGCGCCGATGTCCTATTAACATCCACAATCGTTCGACCATTTCTGAGGAGCTTTTCATGACTACGACTTTCCATCCTGTTCTTTCCATCGCCGCCGCCCTGACCGTCGGTGCCTCGCTGGCCGCCTCGGTCCCGGCCAATGCCGCAGAGGGCCCGGATTTGAGCGCCATCCCGGCTGGCACCTACGGGGTCGAGAAAACCCACGCCTACATCACGTTCAGCTACGATCATCAGGGCTACTCAAAGCCCTTTTTGCGCTTTCGCTCGTTCGACGGCGCACTGGAACTGGACCCCAGCGACCTCGCCAACAGCTCGGTCAGCGTGACCATTGATACCAACAGTATCGACAGTGGCGTGGATATCTTTGACGAACACCTGCGTGGAGACGGCTTTTTCGATGTCGAGCAGTTCCCGACAGCCACTTTCAGCAGCACCTCATTTGCGCCCAGTGCGACCGGTGGCACGATGACGGGCGATCTGACCATGAAAGGCATTACCAAACCCGTCACGCTGGACGTCACGTTCAACAAGGCTGGTGAAAATTTCCGCAGCAAGGTGCCGCAAGTGGGTTTCTCGGCACGCGGCAAGATCATGCGTTCGGACTGGGATCTGGGCAAATACACGCCGGTAGTCGGCGACGCCGTGTCTCTGATTATTGAAACCGAGTTTCAGATGGCGAAGAAATAACCGGCGCTAACCCGTCCGGATCACTGCAAAAGACGCCGCGGGCCCCAGGCTCGCGGCGTCTTTTTTTCGCTGTGATTTAACAAAATTTTACGCGGCTCAGGCCTCGAGAAAGCCCAAACAAGTCGTTTTCGCGGCATCGTCCTCAGGCAAGGACGCGCATACCTCGCCGACGCGCTCGCGAATGGTCGCCATTGCTGGCGCCGTCGCTGGGTCTTCGCTCCAGGTGGAAAGTCGGGATTTCAGCCGCGCCAGCTGCCGTCGCGGTCGCTGGTAGAACGCTTTGGTCTCGGCCAGCTCATCGAACACCTGCAGGACAGTGTCACGGATCAGATCCGTTTGTTCAGGCACCATTTCCAGCAGACCGGCAATGTAATAGTTACCCCACTGAAAACGCGTTGCGGGTCCGTCGCAGACTTCCCACGCTCGCTTGAGCCACCCCAACGCATCGGCAATGTTGCCCTGCTGCTGCAGCACGTCTGCCAGCGACACCATGAAGTAATACGGTTGCTTTGAAATGCCGATTTCATTGATCAGCAGTGCTTTGGACTCGTCCAGCAGACCGGCGTCCATCAGCACGTTGTTGGCCGTATTCATGACTGACTGACGCTCGTAGACATCGTCGGTCGCCGCATCGGCGGCGGCAACGGCGGCGAGAATGTCGGCGCGCAGCGCGGCTGACGGTTCTCGCTCCGGATCGTCAATGCGTTCAAAGGACAGCCGACCGGAGTGGGCGTACAGTCGATCACCGCGAAAACGCGAGGCATCGGCGGCCATCCGCAAGTAGGTCGCATTGAACGCATCAATCAGGGATCGCCGGTCGGGCGTGCCCGGCATGGTCAGCGTTGATGTGATCGGAGCGCCGTCGAACAACACAGCGTAGCTGTTGGCGCTTACGGCCGCGTTGTCCTTGAGCAGCGCAACCGTTGTGGCCACTGCGCGACTGCGCGCGGCTTCGCTGAGCGTGGCGGTGCCCTCTTCGGCTCTGGCCACTTCGGCCATGTAGTTCATCCACGCCACCGACCGCGCCAGACTCGCGCTCGCCGGGCATTGTTCGTAGATCGTGCGGTGAACGTTAAGTGCGTCGCGATCGACGAGAATTTTCTGATCCTGACCCCACGAGTGGAACGCCAGCTGGCCACACTTCGAGTCATCCAGCGCCGTCGGTTGCGCGAGCAAGTTCGCAAGAAGCGTTGATACTGCACTCTCACTGTCGAGCGAGACGTCCAGCGCGTTGGCGTAGGCAGTCACGTCGCTGCTGCCGGGAATTCGCGTGATTTCTTCACCGTCTGGTCGGAACAAGATCATCGTGGGATAGCCCAGAACGCCAAAGCGCTCGCCAAGGGCTTGAGCATTGGCGGTATCGCCATCGAGGTACACCGGGACGAACAGCCGCGAACGGTCGATAAACGAACGGGATTTGAACACCGTTGCTTTCACCAGATGGCAAGGCGGACACCACTCGGCACCCCAGTACAAAAAAACCGGTTTGCCCTCGGTCCGCGCCGCGGCGAACGCGTCATCGACGCTACCGTCGAACCACGCGATGCCCGAGTCGGTCGCTTTGGTCTGTGGCGGCGCAGTCGCATCAGCGGTTGCCGGTTGCGTGTCGGGCCCCTGCGACCCAGGCTCGTCCGTGGAGTTCGAACAGCCAGTACTGGCCAGCAGTGCCACGGCGACACCAGGGATCAATAGGCGACGGGTCAATAGTTGCACGTGGTGATCTCCGCAAACGAAAAGCGGAGCATATCAGGTCGCCCGTGTTGCTATAAATCCGCCCACTGTTGCGGCACTTTGCGCAACTTGTCGGTGTCGTAGCCCACTTGTTTCAGATATTCCACGTGATCGGCGTAGTCGCTGTCGGAGATGGCGGGCTGGCGCGCCATGATCCAGACGTAGTCGCGCTTGGATCGACCGATAATGGTCTGGGTGTAGTCATCATTGAGCCGGGTGATCAGATACTCGGCTTTGATGGGCCAGATAAAGCGCATGCCCCAGATCGCGTTCGACGGATGCTCGCCGACGAAGCCGGTCGGCGAATACACTTTCTGCTTACCATCCGCGCTGCCCTTGTTGAACCGGAACGTCGTTTCGATTCGTCCCGGCTCGCTCATCGCGTAAGACTCGACAGCGTTGTAGGCTTCTTTCTCGATCGACGTCGGGATGTTCGCAATGACGTACCAGTCGCCCATGAATCGTGGCAGATCCACCTGATCCACGATGGGGAGCGTTGGCGCGGATGCGGCGCATCCCGTCAAGCCGATAAAAGTGCCGAGCAATGCAGCAGGGAGTGCGCGCATGACCGTGTTACCTCGTGAAATCGTAATGTGGTTGAGAATACCGCGATCCGCTTACCGCCGAGTCTGTGCGGCGTAACAGAATGTTTCGCTGAATCGCCCGCCGCTTGCCTGAGCGACGAGCGCTGACCCAGGCGCACTCACTGATAGGCAGGACAAGCACTCATATCCCATTCTCCCAATTCGTCGTCGAGAGAAAAGACCTGCGCGGATGACACACTGGGGCAGACCGAACAGGCCGCTGCATTGACCCAGACGAAGCCCTGCCCGGCCATTTCCCCTTCCATGCGCTCGACAGCGCCAACGCGTGCGCCGGTCTGCACCCACGTTGCCATCGCTTCGGCGAGCGTGAACGAGTGCAGCGCAGTACCATCTTCGCGACACTGCACCAGCTGTGTCTCCATGAACTCCATCTCGCTCTCGATACCGTTGTGCGCGGTGTTATCGGGCGCGAACACACCTCGGTTCGGCGCACCGGGCCCTTCGAGACCCAGCCAGCCAAAGTCCCGATGATAATCCGCGCTCTGCTGGAAGTTGCGTTGGCGATAGTCTTCGTCAACCCAGTCGTAGCAGGTGTGTTCGGACGGATCCTGTCGGCACGGTGCGCGACTGTGCAAATGTTTGGACCCCGGTGAGTCTTTGCCAGAGCTGTCGCGTTGCGCCATGCGTGTAAAGCTCGGCGCCGTTACGTGGTGCGCCAGCAAATAGTTGCGCTCGCGACAGTGCCACGTGTCGGGACCGTGTATCGAAAGGCAGCTCGCATCGTCAACGTCATTGCGAAACAAATTGGTCAAACGCGTTTCGCCATCGTCGACGTAGGTCGCGTTACTGAAATAGGCATCGGCCGGATATTCAACGGCGGCGTCCTCATCCTCAGGCAGGAGTAACGGCGCATCCTCGGTTGGAATGTCGCTGTCGCCCACCAGATACATGTTCCGAGAGCCCACCGCGAACGCCGTGTCGCTGGCAAGACCGGGCTTCCACGGCGCGTCGAACGCGAGACCAACCGTGGCATTGGGCGCCACTGGCTGCGCGCTACCGGTCAAGTGCTCCACCAGCGCGTCGCCGGTGTGCGCCAGCGCGTTGCTGCCACCAGACCATCCCACGAGCAGCACGTTTGATGCGTCACGCAAGGGCGGCAGTGATTTGGTGTCGCGGCACATGCGAACGGGCGCGTCACCAATGGACACGATGCACGTATCCCCGTTTATGCAGTCCGAGTCATTGAGGCACTGACCGTAGAATTCACGGTGATCGGCAACGCCATTGGCCAATTTGTCGAACGTCGCTAACCACTGACGATAGCCGTGGAAGTGCAAGTCAAACTCGTAGCGCACTTTATTGAACAGTGCACTGGGCCTTGCTTCGTCTGCGGACATCGGACGCGTCGCGTTGCCCATGAAGCCATCTTTCGTGCACTTGCGCAGTCGCACTCGATTGGCACCGTGGAACGGGTTGCGGGGATCATCGCTCAAGATACCAGCGCCATCGTGACTAAACCCGGCTTGCAACGTGCTCATGGTGCCTTCGCCGGACAGGTACTTGTCCAAACAGCCTTGAGCCGAGCCGCAGTTAGTGCCGCCCTGGGTATAGAAAACCCACCGGTCAGACTCAACGTCCCGCGTCTCACAGTGCCCTGCCCCGCATTCGCTATCACGCTGACAGACATCGCCTGAATTGGAACACTGCCACGCGACCGCCTTGTCGACATAGACAAACTGCCTCGTACCATCAAGACACAGGTTCCCTTCGCCCACGTCATCGGCAAGCGGCAAATACCAGAGTTCCTGATTCGCGTTCCAGCCGCCACTCATGTACGCGTGTGGCAGCTCCTGCTGATAACGAGCGGCGCAGTCGTTGGCCGTTTGACCCGAGCAATCGAGTGCCGACAATGGCGGCGATTGCGTGAACGTTTCACTCGAGCAGTCGTTCAACGGCGGTTCGCCTGTGCCTTGTTGCAGCGACAGTCGCACAGCCAGCAAATTCGTGCAGTCGGTGCGGCTGTTGTCGACATAGGGCATGAGGAGATCGGTCGTGCCGGGGCGGACCGGTTCGATCGCGGCGTCGCCCGTTGCGGCGGCGGCAGAAACGGCAAGCTGCAGACAAAATGCCAGCAACAGAACTGGCAAACGAACGTGGGACAGAACAATAGTGAACATGAGCTTCTTCCTGATCATTGTGCGCACGGCATGTGCAGACTCGATGAGGAATTCGCTTGGGGTCGCGATTTTCTGACATGCTTGCGCAGGCCAAAGACGAGGATTGGCTCGGATCGCCACAGGCCGATCCTCGGGGCTTCGCCCCGGCGGCGAAGCGCCGCCGCCCAAATTGCTCGCGCAATTTGTCGAACCGCCGTTATAGCGATCTGCCTTCTGACCGCCAATTCTAGAAAGGGCCACCTAAGAAGGTGACCCTTTCTAGAATTGGTGCCCCGAAGAGGATTCGAACCTCTGGCCCTCAGATTAGGAATCTGATGCTCTATCCAACTGAGCTACCGGGGCGGAATGCGCTGGCGCAGCGATACCTGCTCCGATTAAGCTTAGCATCCGCCGATCAAACTCTGGAAGCGATATCATGCCGACAACCCTCGCCTCGCCCGATTTCGAACTTCGGCCCGCGACGCCTGCCGACCTCGACACACTCGTTGAGTTCAACCAAGCCATGGCACGCGAAACCGAATCGCGAGAACTGAACAACGCGACGTTGTCAGCCGGCGTCGGCCGCGTTTTGAACGACTCGTCCAAAGGACGCTACCTGGTCGTCACCCATAACGACACGGTCATCGGCCAGCTGATGCTTACGCTCGAGTGGAGCGACTGGCGAAACGGCGATTTTTGGTGGATCCAGAGCGTCTATGTCGCACCTGAGTTTCGACGACACGGCGTGTTTCGCCTGTTGTTCGAGCACGTTCATCACGAGGCCACAGCCACCCCCGGGGTCTGCGGCATTCGGCTCTACGTCGAGGAGGAGAATCAGCGTGCGATCACTACCTACCTGGATCTGGGCGCTCTGCGCACCGACTACGCCATGATGGAGTGGGATTTCGGGCGCACTACCTGACGGTAATCGTTAACGTGCGCCGATGCCCGGCGTGCCGATGCTCCCACAGATAGATGCCCTGCCAGGTACCCAGCAGCAAGCGACCCTGACTGACCGGAATGACCAGGTGGCTTTGGGTAAGCACGCTGCGAACGTGCGCCGGCATATCGTCCGGGCCCTCCGCTTGATGCTCGAATGCCGGATCGCCATCCGGTGCGATCCGCGACATGAACGTCTCCAGGTCCCGCCGCACGCTCGGATCCGCATTCTCACAGAGCATCAGTGACGCCGAAGTGTGCTGGATGAAAACGTAGCACAAGCCCTCGTCAACGGCGGCAGCGGTCACGCGTTCGCGTACCGCCTGCGTTACGTCAGTAGTACCTCGACCCGAGGTCTGAACGGTCAATGACTGATGCACGGTTTCTCCCTTCCAAGCACGCTATTTGGGGTATGACACCGCTCAATGATAGAGTGCCGCGCGTAATCAACCAAGGAGATCGCCATCATGGCCACTGCACAAGCCCGTCACATTCTGGTGCCCACCGAAGAGGCAGCCAATTCGCTGAAGACACAGATCGAGAATGGTGAAGATTTCGGCGAACTCGCCAAATCTCATTCCGAGTGCCCATCGGGTCGCAGCGGTGGTGATCTTGGCACGTTCGGCCCTGGCCAGATGGTGCGCGAATTCGACGAGGTCGTTTTTTCCGCACCAGTTAATGAAGTCCAGGGTCCGGTGAAAACCCAGTTCGGCTATCACCTGATCGATATCGTCAAACGCGACGACTAGCAAAGCATCAGACGAGTCGGCCCACGCGCGCCGACGTTTAAAGTCCCAAGCAGAAAAAAGCCCCCCGTCACGGACGTGACGGGGGGCTTTTGCTTTCAGGACGGGCTAATTAGTCCGTCTGACCACTCGGTCCTGGAGCACGCAGCCAAAGATCCTTGAAGATCTCAATGTCGTCGTAATTGACGATACCGTCCGAGTTCAGATCCGTTTCTGCATCGTTCGTGTTGAACTTGCTGATCAGAATCTGAAGATCCGGGAAGTTGGTGCTCAGATCGTTGTTGAAGTCACCGTCGCAACGGTTACCGTAGCCATCGCTGTCGGCATCCACCTGATCGACGTTATCCACGAAAGCGCAGTTATCGAGCGCATCGTCCACACCGTCCGAATCGGAATCCGAGTTGTCCACGGCCACGGAGACCGACGCACTCGTTTCGACAGCACCTGGGATATCGATGCGGTTGAACACGTCAAGCGTCACGTCACCGCCACTGGCGCTTGGCAGCACACGTGCTTCAAACGTCAGTATGGTGGCATCGCGAGGCTGATCGGCGTAGTCCCAACAAATCATCATGCCGTCAGACAAGGTTGCCGGGAACTCGGTACCTGCCGTACCGCTTTCGTTCTCGATACCAATCTTCGCATCGCTCCAGTCACCAACGATGTTGTCGTAAGCGTAGACCACTTCGAACTTGTTCGGCGCGTCGTCAATACGACCCGAGAACACCGCTTCGAAATCGATACGGTCTGACGAGCTGCCCGCCGGAGCGCGCTGCACTTGGTCCCACTCGATAACGGTCAGGTTGGCACTACCAGCCGCAGCCGTCACACCAGAACCTTCGCCTTCGTTATAGACGACTTCCATGTTGGTCCACAGAATCGCCGCCATATCGTTTGGCATCGCTGGGTTAGGAATGTCGGCTGGCGCACCCGGGTTCGCACCTGGGTTCGAGTTGAAGTACACAAAACCATCGTCGGTTACGTTGAAGCCACCCAGACGCTCCGCACCAAACAGACTCATGTTCTGCGTTGGGAGCACGTTGTAGCTGATGTTGTTGCCGTTGATGTTCGGATCCAGATCAAAGCCCAGATCCGACAGGTTGATGTAACCCGACAGGCCAGCAACGCCGGTGTCGCACGCTGCGTTGTAACGTGGATCGTCCTGATCGACGTTTGGACCGTTAATCGACGCCTGATAGGTACGGCCGATACGCGTCAGCGACGGTTGCTCGAGCGTCCAGATCACGTTGTCGTTAATGACCATCGCCGTGTCACCACCGGTCACACTGCCCGGCACCAGAGCCAGACCTTGCGGCATCTCCGCACTGATCACGTAGTTGCGATCCTCAAGCGTCTCATTCGCGCCAACTTCGACACTGAACGTCACCAAGTCGCCAACCACCGCATTCGCGGTGCTCGCAAGCACTTTCACGTCGTCTTCAGCACGGGTGATTTCCACCGGAATCACACCCAGGCTGCCTGATGGCGACTGCAGTTCCACGGCACCGAGGTAGGTCACGCCCACTTCCATATCGAGGTTCCACAAAATGCGCACGTCAAACGGCACACCGCCAGCAACGTCTACCGGCGCTTCGGCCATGATGCTGCCGTCAGGGGACGGGCTGACAATCGAGACTTTCAGCTCGGTCGTGTCGACGATGTCGTCGCCGCTACCGGTGAAGTTAAAGACTGCGACCCAGAAGATGCCGCCGCCTTCCAGCTGTTCGGCTTCGAGCATGCAACTTTCGAACGAATCGGCGTTGCCGCTTTGGCACAGCTCTTCGTCTGGCGTGATCTCGCGATCGCGGTTCAAATCTTTACCGACGAACAAGTCGGCATCCGGAGCCGTGGACGCAATGGTCTCAGCAAGGAACATCACCGATCCGGCTGGAACCTGGAAGAACTCAACGACCGTCGACTCGCCGGTGTACGGCGTGAAGTCTTCAACCGAGCCGCTGATTTCCAGCGTGCGCTCTTCTGGTACTGAGAGACCGAAGGCATCAATGTCCAGACCGTTGATTTCCGCCGTACGGATACCACCGGCAAGCGCCGAACCGGCATTACGATCCGCCGTCAGCTCAATCTTGTCAGGGAAAATCGCAGACGCGACACGCACGACAACCGGCATGTCGGCATTCGGTGCAGCGCCATCATGCGACCACACTGCCTGACCGGATACCCACTGCTCGGCTTCGATGCCGCTGACCGACACAGAAAAGTCGACTTCAACGTAGTCGCCCGCAGCCGCGGTGAACGAACTTGGCGTCGCGGAAACGACAACGCCGTCTTCCGATTCGCTGTTCATGGTGTAGGTGCCGCCGCGAACAACGTGGATCGTACGCGTAAACGAACACGCACCCAGGCATTCCTGATCGTACAGGTACGGCATGTTAAGCGTGCGTGGATCGCCACCCAAAGCCGGGTTAGCCGCACTGAACGAGGCATCGGTTTCGTCAAAGACCAGACCCGCTGCTACAGCGTGCTGCAGCTGAACGCGGCCGCCGCCGTAGTCGAACGGTGATGCTGCGCGCAGCTCACCTTCGAACACAGCTGGATCGACATCTTCGCGAACCGCATCGGTACCGGTCAGCATCAGTGCTGACAGTACTTCTTCATCGGTCCAGGTTGGCTGCACGGCTTTGACCAAGGGCATGGACCCGGCAACGTGCGGGCTCGACATCGACGTGCCTTGCAGGAACGTGTACTCGATACCGTTACTGAAGCCGGCGAAAATCGCTACGCCCGGTGCCGTGACACTCGGTACGAGCCAATCGAAACCGGTGTACGGTCCGCGTGAGCTGAACGTCGCCATGATGTCGCCGGCGTCGGGATCGCCAACCGGCAAACCGGTTTCTTCGATCGTCGCCGTGTGGCCGTCGCCGCTGGCAAGCCAGTCGCGAACACCGTTGCAGTCTTCCGCCGAGATTTGAATGCCCGGAATAACGTGCGCATCGTCCGCGAGGAACGCTGCGCCGCCGTCGACGTTACACAGAACAAAACCGGCTGCGCCACCGTCACGGACGTTTATGCCCTTTTGCACACGGGCAATCGCGCCGCGATCACACAGCACGATTTCTTCGCCTGTGAACGTGCCAGCTGGGAACGGCTGCAAGCACTGCGCCGGATCGCCGTTTGGATCGTTCGGGTTAACGTAGTCGCCCGCATAAACGATTGGGCCGGTGTAAGCACCGGTGATCGAACGACCGGTAACCGCGGCCGGTGCGCCTGCCGCGCCACTGAAAATGATGTCTTTGGTTGGGAATGCACGATCGTGCGTGCTGGCAGCGATCGAACTGGACCACGGTGCACCACCGGTGCTGCCAGCCTGTCCGTCAAGGTAGACGCCTTGATCGTTCGTACCGCTGTTACCCGCGGAGTTTGCCATCGAGATACCGGCGGCACGTGCGCTCTTGAACGACAGTGACTTCGGCTCGTTCCAGGGGCTGCCGGAGGCTGAGCCGATGGAGTGGTTGAGTACGTCGATACCCAAATCGATCGCAATGTCGACCGCGGCGATGATGTCAGCGCCGGCGCAAAGTGGGTTACAGACGCGGAACGCTACCAGGTTTGCGTGTGGCGCAACGCCCGACATGCTGCCCAGCGAGTAGTCCAGCGGATTGCCTTCGGCATCCGCCAGCGGTACGCCGTCAAGGACGTTACCGACCGCCGTGCTGGCAACGTGCGAGCCGTGACCGTCTTCGTCTTCCGAACTCGTGGCGGAAGCGACCATGTTGTAACGACCAACGAGCTTGTTGTTACAAACCAGTTCTGGCTCATCAAAGCATTCGCCCATGAACACGCCATCGCCAAACGGGTTGATGTGCACGTAGCCATCATCGCCGGTGGCTTTAAACGCCGGGTGATCGCCGTTGATACCGGAGTCGATGATACCAACCAGCATGCCCTCACCCTGGCTGCCAATGCCGCCAAGCCCTTCGAGAGCGGAACCGTCCCAAATCTGATGCGCACCGATGAAGGCCGGGCCTCGGTCGGTGTGCAACGGTTGCGCAATGTCGCGCGTGATACGAACCACGCCGGGGAGTTTTGCCACTTCCAGCGCATCGGCCTGCGTCATCGTTGTTGCGACACCGTTGAACGACAGGTTGTAGGTGTGATCCGTTTTCAGATCACGCCCGGTGGCCTGACGAGCGGCCGTGATAAACGACGACTGCTTGTTGTCCAGGTATGACTTGTAGGCAATCGCGTCAGAGCTCTTCGTATCGAGCTTGGCACGACCCACGTTGCGCGTGCCACGCGTGGCATCGACGCTCGTGGCGCGCAGTCCGTCAACGCCACCGTTGTACGTGGCAAGCGGCGCGTCGGCCAGCTGCACGATATAACGATGCTCACCGGTCAAGCCCTTCTCAGACTCGAACACCGGTGCGGCGCGTAGTGAAGTTTTGTTGTTTTGACGCGCCGGAGCGGCCTGCGTCAAGGCGTTTGCCGAAACCGAATTTCGGTCGACCAGTGTTGGCGTACCTTTCTTGAACGATACAGCTGATGACTGTCCCGCTAAAAAGGTGAGAGCGGCCAAACTCATTACGAGTGGTAGTTTGCTCTTCACTATGCTTCCTCTTTGTGTGATTCCCCGGACGATTTAACTTCGCACTGCAGAGCACTGCTGCTCCGCCACGACGCTGAAAACCACTTGTTTAGAGGACTAACAAAAATGAAAAGCCCAACGTACCGCGCGATGTCCGAGGTGCTTCTAATGGCACCTATACTTGGCTTCGCGTCGGCATCGGTCTTTTTATCTACTGCTTCTCGCCACTCCTGTTAGCGCACAGTGCCGTTAGCCCGAACTACAGCTGCCAATCCAGTAAGCAGCGACTCCCGTAGTTCTCGTGTATCCCCAGTATCTTGTACGTTATTACCATAACAATACAACGTATCGTCCGAGATATCGAGTCGGATTCCGGCAAGGATTCACGGGCTACATAACGCGCAATGTGCAGCCAGTGGCGCCGCAATAAAAACCAGAGTAATCAAATATTTACAAGAAAAATAAGCGAGTAATTCCAGCAACCGGCGAGCCGCGGAAAAACAGCGACCCCGATGACGATCAAGTGATCTTGCGCTGTCTCAGACCAGCTAACGTGCCACCCCGAACGATCAGCACCTGCTTCGAGTTGTGAGCGGTACAAGGGTCACAACGCGAACACCGAAGCAATCCGCCTTAACAGTGATGAATCGAGGCTACATCAACAAAGTTATCGAGCAAATACAAAACTAGCCTGCCCGGCGACGGCTAAAACCCAACAAAGCGGCCAGCCCCGTTCCCAGAAACCAGATCGTCGCGGGGACCGGTACAACGCGCACGGTAGCGCCGTTGTAATCGGGATATATCAATTCAAGAGCGAAAGCGTCAATCCACGGTCCGCTGTCCCCGTCGGTACCGCCGGGCGTGATGTCGAAATCGCCTTCGGTGGCAATGACGGTGAACGAAATCGACGCAATCGTGCCGACGGTCAGACCGTTGAAGCTACCAACAGCCCCATTGAACAAGCGACCGTCTTCCACGACTGGATCACGACCAAATGAAGGATCACCGAAATTCGCGCTAGTGTATTCAGGATTGCCAAGACCGGCGGTGTCCCAGTTGACGTCAAAACCGCCCCCCCACAGTGATGCGGTCGCTGAAGTCCATGACGAGGTCAAAGCTGAGCACGTCGCCGCTGTTTGCTCGGATTGCACCGTCGTCATCGATGGCGTTGCTGCCGGTGTAAATCAACGACACACTGGCCGCGTTGGCTACGCCCATGGTGGCGACGAGAATCGACGCCAGAAACGTTGTTTTCATCTTCATAGAATGCGACCTAATTTTATTGCTGGCTCGCCGCCACTTGGCGAGGCCGGAAGCCAAACAGAACTGCCAATCCCGAAAAGAGAAACCAGACGGCGGCGGGAGCCGGCACGACACGAACAGTGACACCGTTGTAGTCGGGGACGATGGGCTCGTCCCAGTTTAGTATCCCATCAATCCACGGTCCGCTATCGCCGTCGGTACCGCTAGGCGTCATTCCAAATTCGCCTTCGGTGCCGATAACGGTGAACGAGATCGAAGCGATCGTGCCTATGGTCAGGCCGTCAAAGCTACCAACGGCCCCATTGAACAGGCGACCGTCTTGAACAACTGGATCACGAGCAAACAAAGGGTCGCCGAAATTTGCACGGGTGTATTCCGGATTGCCAAAACCGCCAGTGTCCCAATTGACGTCAAAGCCGCCACCCAGGGTGATCTGATGGCCGAAGTCCATCACCAAGTCAAAACTAAGTACGTCGCCGCTATTGGCACGGATTGCTCCATCTTCGTCGATAGCGTTGTTGCCGGTGTAAATCAACGACACACTGGCCGCGTTGGCTACGCCCATGGCTGCCATAAGGATTGAGGCCAGAAAGATCTTTTTCTTGTTCACGGGTTTCTGCCTAACGTTGTTGTTAACGATCTACAATCTTTCACCACGTTAGCGCTACGCCAACGCAAACGCCAATGCGCAAAATTCGTCCACCCCGACTAGACTCAGGCCAGAAAAGGCTGCTGCGATACAAAAGCTCGCCCGCATGTTGTCAGAAAAACGTTGAAAGACGTCCGACCGTTTGTAACCCAGCCCAACACAAAATTAGATGGCTTGACTGCGCCTGAAGCCGAACAAAGCCGCCAACCCGGAAAGCAGAAACCAGACCGCGGCAGGCACCGGAATGACACGAACAGCGGCACTGTTGTAGTCGGGAATAATGGTGTCGACGAATGTCACCCCGTCAATCCACGGTCCGCTGTCGCCATCGGTACCGGATGGCCTGATCAAGAACAATCCGGGCGTACCAACGATGGTGAACGAAATGGTCGCGATCGTACCGACTGTCAGGCCATTGAAATTACCCACAGCGCCATTGAACAGCCGACCATTCTGCAGCACAGGATCGCGCCCGAAATTCGGATCACCCAAGCCGGCGCTGGCGTATTCAACAAACGTCAAGCCACCACTATTCCACGTGACGTCAAACCCTCCGCCCAACGTGATGCGGTCGGAGAAATCCATGACAAGATCAAACGTCAATACTTCTCCCGGGACCCCCATCACGGCGCCGTCGTCACCCACATCGTTGGAGCCGGTGTAAACCACGGATACGCTCGCTGCTTGAGCCGATGCTATCAGCCCGGTAAGCGCCATTGCACAAATCACTCTCGTCGCTTTCGTTTTCATGTTCATCATTTCGAATCCAATCTCACTGTGTGAAGACGTCAGATCCCGGCCAACATGGCCAGGCTTGTCAAGAAATTCAATGACTACATCAAACGTCACTGCGTCGCCGCTGTCCGCGAGGATCGCCCTGGCGTCACTGATACCGCTATCTTCTCGCCGAATTGATGCAGGCCTACCTGTAAACGTA
>JBGCFP010000003.1:0-70950 GCA_045107005.1 Gammaproteobacteria bacterium | reverse complement strand
CGTATCGCCGAAGCGGACGAGAAACAGTACGCGGTGGATGCGGCGGGTAAACGCGCCGTTAACGAAGCCTCGAACGTGTTGTCCGAAGAGCAGATCGCGATGCAGATCAAACTGGCGCTGATGCGTCACCTGCCGGCGATCATTCGCGAGAGCGTCAAGCCGATGGAAGCCATCGACGGCATCAAGATCATGCAAGTCGAAGGGCTCACTGCAGGCAACGGCTCGAGCAACGGCCACGGCGGCGACAGTGCCGGCAGCGGTGCCGGTGGTGGCAACCTGGCGGATCAAATGGTCAACAGCGCGTTGCGCTATCGGGCGCAGAGCCCGCTGGTGGACACCTTGCTTGAGGAGATTGGTCTTGAAGGCGGGGACATCAACGGGCTGACGTCCGGGCTCGATGTCACGCCGCGGACCAACGGCACGAAGCCGGCGGCGGCGATTGACGCTTCCAGCTAACTGACTGCCATTGAGTGACGGAGCGGCACCCTTTTTGGGTGCCGTTTCTTCTTCTGGATAAATGCGTTTGTTTGGTTACTGTCGCTGTCCTATTTGGTCCTAAGTTGGCTTGGGTCAGACCAATGCTCTACGTGCAACTTTGCTCTGACCCGATTCGCCTAATTGTTATATTTGTTATGACCGGCACCCAATTCGGGCACCCAATTCGCAATTCGTTTGTTATGACCGGCACCCAATTCGCCCAATTCGGGCACCCAATTCGGCACCCAATTCTCGACCAGGATGGCGAAGTGGTTGACGTGTTTCTCCAGTCTCGCAGAGACGGGCGGGCGGCAAAGCGTTTCTTTATCGCAGTCTCAGGACAAGTGCGTTCGCAGAATGGAGTAGAGCAGCAGCCTGAATTCAGACAAAAGCAGTTTTGGCGCTGTCAGACTTAACTTGGCAATGCCCCTTCGACGACATAACGGGCAAAACCTGGCCTGACATGACAACGTTGTCAGAATAGGCTACGGTACCAACTCAATAAAAAACCCGGCGCGCTCACGCGCAGTCGAAAGAAGATTCCAGAGGGGAAATCACCATGTCTCTAGTAAACAACCGCCCGGGCGCCACGCTCGCACTTTTCACGGCGCTCACGATAATGTCCGCACCAACAAGCTCGGCTGCCCTGATGGGCTACAGCCAGGATTTCGAATCGCTCGACCAAACCAGCGGCTCGGCACTTGCCGATGACGGCTGGCTGGTCGGCGCCAACGTGTTCGACCCCAGCGGCGCAAACTTCCTGTACAACTACTTCACGTTCCCGGCGCCCAACGGCGGTGCCGCGTTCTCAGGCATCGACATTGGTCAGGGAGGCGCAGCGCAAGGCGATCAGCAGCTGTCTGTTTACAATGACTACAACAACGGCGACCACGGCGTCGGCAACCGAATTGAAGCCAACGTGTTTCAAGAGCAAATTATTGATGCCAGCGACGAAGGCAGCATCTGGTCGTTCTCGTTCGATGCCAAAGAAGGCAACATTGAAGGCGCATCCACGTCACTGGCGTTCATCAAAGTTCTGGACCCGAATGCCGGCTTCGCACAAACCGATTTCGTCATGATCGACATGACAAGCATCGGCACGGGCTGGAGCTCGTTTGATCTGTCCGTCGACATCGACGCCGGTCAAGCCGGTCAAATCCTGCAGTTCGGCTTTATCAACGTAGCGTCGAACTTCGAAGGCTCAGGCATGTTCTATGACAACATCGAATTCTCGGCCGTGCCAGTGCCGGGTGCCGTGTGGTTGTTCGCATCGGGCTTCGCCGCTCTGTTTGGCTTTCGCCGCAAGCAGTAAGTCACCAATCTGAAAAAGCGCCGCCCACCGCTGCATACGAGCAACGGTTGGCGGCGTTTTTTTATGCCCGGTTAGAGTCGCCTGTTGCGATCAGCGCCATTGGCCCGTGCACAACAGGAAATCGACGATGAGCGAAACCTTCATCCAGATGCTCAACGAGCCCAGGAACTCCCTGGGTCGAACTGAAGAAGTCGTCGCGATCGTCCTGAAAGACCACGGCAGAATTGATGAACTCTACGCGTGCTACTTCCAACCCGACGAGTGGGTGCGACTCAGAACGTCCAGCTCATTCAAACGAATTTGGCGCGCCGATGTTGAACTCTTTAAACCGTTCATCGATCGGTTCGTGAAGAACGTCTCGCAGATCGATCAACCCTCAGTGCAGTGGACGTTTTCGCAAATGTGCCTGGATCTGGGCGATCACCTCACGTCGCGACAAGTCGCCTCGGCGACCAAAACCATGCGAACGTATCTTTCCGACTCCACGGACTGGATCGTTCAAAACACGACCATCGAGGCATTGGCCACGTGGGCCGTCGATGACCCGCGCCTAAAAAAATGGCTGCTCCCGGTATTGCGGCAGTTCGCCAAATCGGACAAAAAGTCAGTGGCACGTCGCGCCGCCAAATGGATAGACAAGTTAGCCTGACGCTACGGAGAAAAGATCTCTTCAATCGTCTGCTCAAACAACCCGGCGATCTTAAACGCCAGCGGCAAACTCGGATCAAACTTGCCGGTCTCAATCGCGTTGACGGTTTGCCGCGACACATCAAGATGCTCGGCCAATGTGGCCTGGGACCAGCGTCGCTCAGCCCTTAAAACTCGCAGCCGATTGTTCATCGATGGCGCCAGGCGATGTACAGCTCACCCACAGCCCAGGAAATGAGCATCACCGACGCGGTGTCGGGCCGTCCTGCCCACCCGACTCCGGCTCTTGCCATCGCCTCCATCAATCCGAATGCACAAATGCTCAGACCAAAGCCCAACGCCAGGCCGTGGTACTGCATCATGCGGACGTATTCATCCGTTTGGCGCAAAAATCGCATGAAGCATGCCACGACAACCAGCGACAGTAAGGGCGGGATTATCGCAAGCATTGCGCTCGCACCACCCTCCACCGCGTAACTGGTCACTACGCTACTCAGCGCCCACACGATCAAGCCGCCCGCGACCAGCAATTGATTGTTGCGATCACTCTTGCGGCCCATGCAGGCACCCAAATTGTTCATCACTCCGCCGGTATTGTCGGCATCCACGGGTTTCTCAATCATGACAAGTCTCTCTGTCTATAAGTAAAGCTTGCTTTACACTAACTAACACACCAGCCGATGTCAAGTGTCCTTGTCATCGTTCACGCCAAAGCCCCTATCATCGGTACAATCCGGGCATGCTCCATTTCGATGACCTCAGCCTGCGCCGCGGCGCCAAGCTCCTGTTCGAGCGCGCCAGTTTCCAGATCCATCCGGGGCAAAAAGCGGGCATCACCGGCGCCAACGGCACCGGCAAATCGAGCCTGTTCTCTTTGGTACGCGGTGAGCTCCAGGCGGACACCGGGCACTTCAGCTGCCCGTCGCACTGGGTCATCGCGCACGTCGCACAGGAGGCACCGCACGGTTCGCGCACGGCACTCGACTACACGCTCGATGGCGATCAGCAACTGCGCGACATCGAACACCAGTTGGCTGCGGCCGAACGCGATGCTGACGGCGAACGCCAAGCCACCCTGCTGGCCAAGCTCGAAGCCATCGATGGCTACACGGCAAACAGTCGCGCGGCGCAACTGCTGCACGGTCTGGGATTTCAAAACCTCGATCTGGGGCGTTCGCTGGATGAGTTTTCGGGCGGCTGGCGAGTGCGTCTTAACCTTGCGCGCGCACTGATGTGTCGCTCGGATTTGTTACTACTGGATGAGCCGACCAACCATCTCGACCTCGACGCGGTGCTGTGGCTGGAGCAGTGGCTCAAAGCGTATCCCGGCACGCTGCTGCTGATCTCGCACGATCGGGATTTTCTCGACAGCATCAGCACGAGCATCGTCAACATCGAGCGCGAACACGCCCAACTTTACAGCGGCAACTACAGCGCGTTCGAGCACATTCGCGCGGAGCGCCTTGCCGGACAACAAGCGGCGTATCAAAAACAGCAGCGCGAAATTGCCCACATGCGGGCATTCGTCGATCGCTTCAGAGCGAAAGCCACTAAGGCGCGCCAAGCCCAAAGCCGGCTCAAAGCCCTCGCCCGCATGGAAGAAATCCTGCCGGCGCACGTCGATTCCCCGTTTGGTTTTCGCTTGCGCAAAGTCGACGACCTGCCCGCGCCGTTGCTCACCTTACAAGACGCCAACGTTGGCTACGACGACAAGACCGTTGTGTCCAACATCGAACTGTCGCTGGCACCGGGCGATCGAGTCGGCTTGCTCGGGCCCAACGGCGCGGGCAAGTCCACACTCATCAAACTGCTGGCGGGCGGTTTGCCACTGCAAGCTGGCGAACGCACCGAAGCCAAGATGGCCGCCATCGGCTATTTCGCACAGCACCAGGTCGAGCAACTCGACCCGCAGAGCACGCCGCTCGAACACTTCGTACGACTCGACCCCAAAGCTCGCGAACAGGAGCTGCGTAACTACCTCGGCAGCTTTGGCTTTAGCAATGATCAGGCCGTCAGCCCGGTTGCGCCGTTCTCCGGCGGCGAGAAATCACGCCTGGCGCTGGCCATTCTGGTTTATCAAAAACCGAATTTGTTGCTGCTCGACGAGCCCACCAACCATCTCGATCTGGAAATGCGCCAAGCGTTGGCCAACGCGCTGCAGGATTTTCCGGGCGCCATGGTGATCGTGTCGCATGACCGACACTTGCTCCGGCTCACCGTGGATCAACTGCTTCTGGTCGACGGTGGCAGTGTCGATGAGTTTGCCGGTTCGCTCGACGATTACCCGGCGTGGCTGGTCGACCGACAGCGCGCACTAAAAGACCGCGCGAAAGCACCGAGCGCCGCCCCGGCGTCGGTCAATCGAAAAGAGCAGCGCCGACTCGAAGCGCAACAGCGACAAAAACTCGCGCCATTGCGCAAACAGTTAAAACAAGCGGAGTCGCAGCTGGCCAAACTCGAAGCGACGAAAATCGAACTCGAGGAAGCGCTGTCTGACACGGCTATTTATGCCGATGAGAATAAGGAAGAGCTAAAACTTCTGCTTGGCCGTCAAGCGGACAACGCGTCCCAACTCGTAGCCTGCGAAGAACAATGGCTAAGCGCAACCGAAGCGCTGGAAGCCCACGACGAAACGTAAGCGCTAAACCGCGCCGTCGTCTCGCAACGCATCCAACTGATCCGCCAAGCCCAACTCGTCACCGAGCACCGACTCGTTATCAGCGCCAAGCCCATGACAAGGCTCACCGTCCAACCTCGCACCATCGAGCTTGATCGGATTGCGCAGCGCCCGCAGTTCGCCGGCGACGCGATGCGGCATCGTCTGAATCATGTTGATCTGCTGCACGAACGGGTTGTCGAGCGCCTGGGGCAAATCGTACACCGGCGCCACCGGCACGCGAGTCTGGAGTTTGCCCAGCCAGTGTTCCGTGGTGTTTTTGGAAAACGCGTCGTCCAGCAACGGCGTCAGCGCATCGCGATGTTGCGTCCGCGCGCGAATGGTCGCAAAACGCGGATCATCATTGAGATCGGCGACGCCCAGCGTTTCAATCAGCAGCAACCAGAATTTCTGCGTCATGCACATGATAAAGATCCACGCGTCCTGCGTGCGATAAAGCTGCACGGGCGTGTTGGCCGGGTGCGCACTGCGCGCGATACGCCCGGTTTTGACACCGTGGTTCATGTACCAGGTGCCAGGGTACGTCAGCTGGTGCAACGCCACGTCGAACAAGCTGACGTCGACGTCGCCACCGCCATTGCGCTCGCGCCCAATCAGTGCGGCCAGTGTCCCCATACCGGCCACCGTGCCGGTCATAAAATCGATCATCGACAGTCCGAATCGCGCAGGTGGCGCATCCGGCTCACCGGTCAGATCCAGAAAACCGCACTCGGCCTGCATTAAGTAATCATAGCCGGGCCAGTCCGCGCGATCGTTGTCACGGCCGTAGGCCGAGATGTGCGTGCAGATGATGGACGGCTTGACCGCCTTGAGCGACGCATAGTCAAGACCCAATCGCGCCGGCTGATTACCACGCAGATTGTTCCAGACCACGTCGGCGGTTTGCACCAGCTTGTGCAGCACCCGCTGCCCGTCGGCGTGTTTCAGATCGAGCGTCACGCTTTTCTTGTTGAGGTTAAACGCTTGAAAGTAGGCGCAATCGTCGTCGCCCATCAGGTGCTCACCGGTCTGGCGAGACGGATCGCCGCCAAACGCCCGATTCTCGATTTTGATCACCTCGGCGCCAAGATCGGCCAGATACATCGAGCCGTAGGGGCCTGCACCGAACTGCTCAATGGCCAGCACGCGGATTCCGTCGAGAGGTAGGGACATGGAGACGTTTCCTCAATGAATGTATACAATCTTTGCATCGTGCGCCGCACAACCGACTGAATATCGGATATCGGCTAGATCAGCTCGCGCCCATTGTATACAATGTTTCGCTCCTTCGCCCCTCACTACTACTTATATAAGGGTCGGTGCGGGGCTCATACGAATTCGTAATTTTTAAGGTGCGCGCAACATGTCATATCGTTTAGGGGTTGATGTCGGTGGCACATTCACCGACCTACTGCTGGTCGACGAAAAATCCAATAAAACCTACACGGCCAAAGTGCCCAGCACGCCAGAGGATTCGTCCATCGGCGTTCTCAACGGCATCGAGCGCGTATGCGCGACCGCCGGTATTTCACCCGACAAAATCAACCAGGTTATGCACGGCACGACGGTTGCCACCAACACGGTACTCACCGGCACTGGCGCAAAAGTGGGTTTGGTTACCACAGAAGGCTACCGTCAGGTGCTGCAAATTGCCCGCTCTTACGTACCGGGCGGCCTCGGCGGCTGGGTGATTTACAACAAGAGTGAGCCGCTGGCTCCACTGGCCTGCACGATCGAAGCCGAGGAGCGCATGGGCGCGGACGGCAAAGTTGTTCGGCCGCTGAAGAAAACGGCGCTGACCAAAGCGCTTAAGTCACTCAAAAAAGAAAACATTGAAGCGCTGACCGTGTCACTGATTAACAGTTACGCCAACGGTGCGAATGAAAAAGAAGTCGGCAAGCTCGCCAAAAAAGCGCTGCCCGGCATCCCGGTGTCGCTGTCGTCCGACGTGGTTCCGGAAATGCAGGAGTATGAGCGCACCATCACGACGGTCGCCAACTCCTACGTCGCGCCGAAAGTGTCGATGTACGTCAAGAATCTCAAACGCAAACTCAAGAGCAAAATGAAGGATGTGAAGCTGCACATCCTGCGCTCCGACGGCGGCATGGCGTCGGCGAAAGTCGCGGAGCAATTGCCCGTCAACCTGCTGATGAGTGGCCCGGCGGGCGGCGTGTCCGGGGCGGTCTGGATCGCCAAGCAGGCGGGCTATGAAAACCTGCTGACCTTTGACATGGGCGGCACGTCTACGGACGTCGCACTGGTTCAGGACGGCAAGGCGCAGCTGCGGCGTGAGACCACGGTCGGTGACGTGACGGTTCGCGCTTCGTCGGTCGACGTGCGTACCGTTGGCGCTGGCGGCGGCTCCATTGCTCACGTACCGGAACTCACCGGCGCACTGCGCGTTGGGCCAGAAAGCGCCGGCGCCGCACCGGGGCCGGCAGCCTACAACAAAGGGGGCGAAGCCCCGACAGTAACCGACGCCAACGTCGTGCTGGGCTTCCTGCCCACCGAAGTGCGTCTGGGCGGCGACATGGAAGTGCGCAAGGATCTGGCGATCAAATCGATCGAGCCGGTAGCCAAAGCACTCGGCCTTACCGTGCAGCAAGCGGCAGCTGGCATCGTCGATATTGTCAACGAGAACATGTACGGCGCGCTGCGTCTGGTGTCGGTGGAAAAAGGCTACGATCCGCGAGACTTTGCGCTGATTGGCTTTGGTGGTGCCGGCCCGCTGCACGCCAACGCGCTGGGCAAACTGATGAACAGTTGGCCGGTCATTATTCCGCCGGGCCCGGGCGTGCTGTGCGCCTATGGCGATGCCACGACGCGCGTACGCGATGAAGCGTCGCGCACGTTCATCAAACGATTCTCTCAGACCAGCGTCAAGCAGGTTGCCGGTATCTTCGAAAAACTGGCGCGCCAGGCCGAGAAAACCCTCGAAAAGGAAGGCGTCAAACCCAAAGATCGCAGCACGACCTATCAGGTCGATATTCGCTACGCGGGCCAGGGTCTGTTGCTCACGGTCGATTTCGACATCAAGGATTTGAAGAAAAAGGGCCTCGATATCATTGGCGACCAGTTCGACGAAATGCATCGCCAGCTGTTTACGTTCGCTCTGGAGAGTGACAAGGAACTCGTCAACCTGCGCGCCGTTGCGCAAGGCAAGGAAGCGAACATCGCGGCGAGCAGCGTGCCACGTGGCGGACCCAAGCCTTCCGCCGCATCGAAACTCGCGACGACCAAAGTGTTCGTCGACGGGAAGAACCGCGAAGCTCAGCTTTACGATCGTCGCGAACTCAAATCCGGCAATCGAATCGAAGGTCCGGCCGTGGTGCTCGAGATGGATTCCACCACTGTCATCCTTCCCAAGCACGTCGCCAAAGTCGACAAGCTCGGTAATCTCTTGATCAACCCAGCCAAATAAACGCACCAGGAGCTACTAACAATGCCAGCTACACTCGTTGAAAGTCGTCCCCGTCCGTTTAAACGTCTGGACGTAGACCCCATCACCCTCGACATCATTGAAAACGCGATGCTCAACGCACGCCATGAAATGGACGCCGTGCTGTTTCGCACCGCCATGTCGCCGGGTATTCGTGAACAGCACGATGAATTTCCGATGATCGCCAACCTTGAAGGCAAGATGGTCGTCGGCCAGTTCGGCAGCTTTATTCACGGCTTCAAAGAAGCTTACGACGGCACGATCGAGGAAGGGGACATGTTCCTGACCACCGATCCTTATGCCTGCAACGGCGCCGTCAGTCACATTAACGACTGGCTGCTGCTGCGACCGATCTTCAAAGACGGCCGGCTGATTGCCTATGCCGCCATGTTTGGTCACATGACCGACGTGGGCGGCAAAGTGCCGGGCTCGTTGCCCACCGACGCTCGCGAGATTTTCGAAGAAGGCATTCGCGTGCCACCAACGAAGATCTACAAGAACGACGAACTGCAGACCGATATTCTCGACCTAATCATGCACAACTGCCGCCTCCCGCACTGGAACCGCAGTGATTTCAATGCGCTGGTCGCCGCAATTCGCACGGCCGAGAAACGCGTCATTGAGATGTCGGAACGCTTCGGCGACGACATCTACTACTCGGCCCTGGATGAACTGCTTGAGCGCAACAAGCGCGCCATGTCCAAGCTGATCAAATCGACCATCCCGACCAAGAAGCAGTATTTCGAAGATTACATCTGCGACGATGGTTTGGGCATGGGTCCGTACAAGATCAAGTGCGCCATGTGGCGTGACGGCAATAAGGTGAAGTTTGATTTCGACGGCACCGACCCGCAGTCGATCAGCTCCATCAACTTCTATCTGAACGAAGAAATGTTCAAAATGTTCTGCGGCGTCTACATGATCATGGTGTTCGACCCGCAAATCATGTTCAACGACGGCTTCTACGATCTGATGGAAGTGAACATCCCGGACGGCACCTTGCTCAAACCCAAGGCACCCGCAGCGCTGTCCTGTCGCACGCACGCGCTGGGCCGTATCTTCGACGTGCTCGGCGGGTTGCTCGGTCAAGGCAACCCGGACTTCCTGTGCGGCGCCGGCTTCTCGGACAGCCCGCATTTCATGTACTCGGGTCACGACAAAAACGGCGAGTGGTATCAGCTTTATTCCATTGGCTTCGGCGGCATCCCCGGCAAGCCCTTCGGGGACGGCCCGGACGGTCACTCGCTGTGGCCGAGTTTCACCAACGTGCCCAACGAGTTTCTGGAAAGCTATTTCCCACTGCGCATCGAGAAATACGAGACCATCATCGACAGCGGCGGCGCCGGTTATCACCGCGGCGGCAACGGACTGTCGATGGGCTATCGTTTCCTCGAGCCCGGCGAAATCTCGATTCACGATGACCGCTGGCTCACCTACCCGTGGGGCGTGACCGGTGGCGAACCCGGTCGTCGCTCGGAGAAAATCCTGCATCGCGCCGACGGCACGGTCGAAAAACTGCCGTCCAAGTGTGATCGGATCAAAGTCGAAGCCAACGACCTGCTCTACTTCGACACCTGGGGCGGTGGCGGCTGCGGCGACCCGTTCAAACGCGAACCCGAACGCGTACTGTTCGATGTGAAAGCCGGTCTCGTGTCGCAAAAGGGTGCGCGCCGTTACGGCGTGGTCATCAATAACGATATGACGGTCAACGAAAAACGCACCGCCACGCTGCGCGCCAAGCTCAGCAAAGCGCGCGGCAAGCCGCCGGTGTTCGATTTCGGTGGCACGATCGAAGAGCTCAAGAAGCGCGCCAAGAAGGAAACCGGACACGCCGCACCGCGTCCGCCGGAGTTCCAGACCTGGGTCACCGCGGCTGAGAAAGTGGCATCGACCCAGAAAAAACGCACAACGAAGAAGCGCAAGACCAAAGCGCGCAAGAAGAAGTCCGCCGCGTAACACAGCAAGACTGCACGCTGATGAAAACGGCCCCTTGTGGGCCGTTTTTTTATGCCAGCGTTTTTGTGTCGACATGCGTTAAGGTAGAGGTATCCGCCAACCCAACGAGCACGCGCCACCATGACCCACATTGCCAGGATTCTTCTTCTGATCGCGGGCATCGCAACGACCTTCGCCCACGCCGAATCGCTCGAGTACACCTGGTTGACAATCGATCAGCCCTCGGGGGCGCAAACCACGACGTTGCACGAAGATGGCAGCGTCGAAATCGCGTTTCATTTCAGCGATCGCGGCCGTGGGCCCGCCACCACAACGCGCGTCGTAATCAATGACCAGGGAGTGCCAACCCAGGTCAGTGTAACGGGCGTCAACTATCAAAAAGGCGAGGTCGACGAACAGTTCACGTCCTCCAGCCAACACGCGACATGGAGATCAGCAAACGAAAAAGGCGACAGTGCGTTCGGTGGCGACGCGTTCTATTTGCCCAACAACGGCCCCCCAGAACTCATGGCGATGCTCGCGCGCGCGATCCTGGCCACCGACGACAATGCGCTGCCTCTGCTGCCAACCGGCACGGCGTCACTCGAGGTCCTGGACAGCGCAAAATTTGGCGACAAAAACGTAACGCTCTACGGCATACGCGGCCTCGACACCAACCCGGCGCACGTATGGCTTGACGACCAAAAACAGCTGTTTGGCGTCGACTACGGCTGGTTCGGCATGACCCGCAAAGGCTACGAAACCCATATCGGCCAACTAAAACAACGTCAGATTGCCGCCAATGACAAACACTTCACCGCGCAGCGAGACCGACACACACGGCCGCTCGAAGGATTGGTCGCTATCCGCGGCGCGCGCGTGTTCGACAGCTTGACGGGCGAGCTCAGCGAACCACAAACCGTGACGATTTTTGACGGCAAGATCACGGCTTTGTACCCCAAAGACGTGACGCTGCCCAAAGATACGTTCGTTATTGACGGCGTCGGCCAGACACTCCTGCCGACGCTGTGGGACATGCACGGCCACGTCAGTGCCAACAGCTACCTCAATTACCTGGCGTCCGGCGTGACCAACGTGCGCGACATGGCCAATGAACACGAAGTCACCACCAAACTCAGCCGCGACGTGCGTCTTGACCGCATCGCAGGGCCCGACGTCTACGCGCTGGGTTTCGTCGACAAACGTGGCGAGTTCGCTGCGCCCACGGGGCGACTGGCCGATACCTTGCAGGAAGCCAAAGACCACATCGAGTTTTACGCGCAGCACGGCTACATCGGCATCAAGCTGTATAGCTCCATCGACCCGGACTGGGTAGCACCGCTCGCCAAGCTGGCTCACGACCGCGGCATGACAGTCCAGGGTCACGTGCCCGCGTTCATGGACGCGCAACAGGCGATCGACGCCGGCTACGATGAAATCACGCACATCAACATGGTGCTGCTGAATTTCCTGGGCGCGCAGCAACTCGACACACGTACGCCAACCCGATTCAAAGTACCCGGTGAGAAAGCGGGCACGATCGACCTGACGTCGCGCGAGGTTCGGGCGTTTGTCAAAGGGATGAAAGAACGCGGCATCGCCCTGGACCCAACGCTCTCCATTTTCATGAACATGTTCCTGAACGAACCGGGCAAAACATCGATTGTGTTTCGCGACATCGCCGAGCATCTCCCTGCGAACACACGTCGCCAGACGATCGCATCAGCGTCTTACAACGACGGTAAGGAAACCGAGTATGCAGCGGCTGCAGAGCGTTCGCTCGAGTTGATACGCCTCTTACACGATCAGGGAATTCGCCTGCTGCCCGGCACCGACAACATGTTGCCCGGCTTTACGTTGATCCGTGAACTGATGTTCTACGCGCAGGCCGGTATTGCGAACAGTGAAGTGTTGCAACTGGCCACCATTGAGGCATCAAGGCACATGCAGCAAGACCATCGGCTGGGCTCGATCACCGTTGGCAAGGAGGCACACCTGTATCTGGTAGACGGAAACCCACTCGATGATCTGGCGGCGCTGTACAAAGTGCGTCACGTCATCAAGGGGCGCAACGCCTACTTCGCGCCGGACATGCTCACGGACCAGGGTTTCCAGCCGTTTTGATATGAAACTTGAGCCGCAAAGGGGCTAAAGGTTTCGCCGCTTTCGTCGCTACCGGTTGTTCGGAAATCAAATTACGCCGGTACACCCTTTGATTGGTCACGTTCACACCGCCAGCACAGCCTTCCGCTCAGTCGCACCACCGGTGCGCCAGGAGCCCCCGGAGGAGGCGCAGGCACAACCTGGCGACGATACGACAACGCCGGAAGCCACACTGAGCGAGGCCGACCAGAAGCGCCTGCGCGAGCTCAAGGAACGCGATCGTGAAGTCCGCGCTCACGAACAAGCGCATCTGGCCGCTGCCGGTTCGCTCGCGCAAGGTGGTGCGACCTACACCTATGAACGCGGTCCGGACCAGCGTCTTTACGCGATCGGCGGCGAAGTGCAGATCGACACGTCCCAAGTCAAAGGCGATCCGGCCGCAACGCTGCGCAAAGCCCAGATTATTCGCCGGGCCGCACTCGCGCCCAATAATCCCTCCGCCCAGGACCGCGCCGTCGCAGCACAGGCTGCCCAAATGGCCAGCGAAGCCGCGGCGGAACTCGCCAGTGCAGACAGCGAGGAAAATGCGTTGAGCTCGAGCCCGGGCGGGCTTGGCGAGAGCGACCAGAAACCGTCCGAAATCGATCAAGATCAGAGTCCCGAGTCCGCGAAATCGGGTTGTCCGGCGTGCGGCGGCGCCCACTCGGCGGCCGCTCATGAGGGCATGACCAGCTACGCCGCGATGCTCGGCCCAACGTCCGATTCTCCCGCCAACCAAATCTCGGCCATGACCTGAAATATTGCGTCAACGCTGGCAATACCACTGCCGCTTGACGGCTAACCGGCTTCGGCACCGGTTCTAGCCAAACACCAGATCCCCCCACTGTGCGGGCGCGTGCAGATTTAGCTCTCCCTGGACGCTCCAAACCCAGTACTCCTTGCCCTCAACAGACCACTGCAAGCGCGCCATATTGATACGCCAGGCGTCACCTCGCGTGGGTGGGCATTGGCGCAGGCGATGAAAGGGAATCAGACCAGACCACGGTAACGCCAGCGACACCTCCCAACCGTCATCAACTCGGGACGAATCATTCAGCATTCCGTACACGGTCACCGCGCGCGCCATACCGGCAACGCGACCGCCCGGATCCGCAACACCACCCGCTGAGTAGGGTTTTGGCAACGCCAGTTCCCAGCACGCTCCCAACGCGTTGATCTGCACTTCGTAGTAGTTCAGCCCGTCGCAGTCCGGGTCGAGCAATAACTCGAACGTGTTGTCGCGCAGTATCTCGGGACCGCCCTTCGTGACTTTCGCGCTCACGTCAGTGTCCACCAGGTGTGCGAGCACGAACAGCCCGCTGTCATTCCACGCCAGCTTGGCGCGAGCACGGCGCGCCGCGGGCGCATCGCAGCCCGTCTCGATATCCACGAAGTCCGCGGTCCACGCAATATCCGCCCACGCGCCTGGTTCCAGCGTGCCGCCCGCCAGGGTAGCGCCAACGGTGCGCCGGCAGTCGTAGCGGCGACGCTCGGTCAACGCGACGACGCGCTGTCTGGACGCAGCGGTTCGAGGATGGGTTCCAAACCGTTCAATTTGATTTCAAGCATCAAAGCCATCAGTTGACCCAGCCGACCAGCCGGAAACCCCTGGCCCTTGAACCAAACGAGGTAAGGTTCAGGCAGATTCGCGATGGGCCGCCCTGTGTACTTGCCAAACGGCATGGCCGTGGTGACCAGCAATTTCAGGTATTCAGGCGGGAACGGCTGCTCGGCCTGCACGAACTAACCCCCGGCCAGCTTCACGGTAAACCCGCGTTTCTCGAGCTCGGCTTGCAGCACCTCGCGCTGGTCGCCCTGGATCTCGATATCCCACTTTTTCACGGCACCGCCGACCCCGCAGCGCTGCTTGAGCGCCTTGGCCAGCGGCTTGAGCTTTGCGGCAGGCAGACCAAGGCCGGTGATCACACTGACCCCTTTACCGCCGCGCCCTTTGGTCTCCCGGCGGATCCGGACAATCCCGTCGCCCGTCGGCGGCATGTCGGCGGCGGCCGCGGCTGACTTGATGCGGCCCGAATCGGTCGAATAGACCAGGCGCGAATTCTTGCTCATGTTGTCTCAGCGGTTTGTGACGATCTGACCATTTTACACGGGCGACACGGCCCGCAACACGGCGTGTTCTGGCACAATACGAGCCGAGACGCGCGCACGCGCCGCCTGACCCCAAAGGAAAGACCATGCCTGAGAAAATCACCGTCGCGAACCCGCTCGTTGTCCTGCACGGAGACGAGATGGCCCAAGTCGCTTTTGAGCTGATCCTGAAAACCTTCGTCGAAAAACGTTTGGACATTGAGCTGATTGACATTGATCTGTCTGCCGAAAACCGGCTGCTGACCAACGGTCAAGCCGTCGTCGACGCGATCGAAGCGCTCAAGGTGCACGGCGTTGGGGTCAAAAATGCGGGCATGACGGTCAACCGCGATCAGCTCGACGAGCTGCTGGCCGCCAATCCGACTATCCAGGAAGCTGACCTGCACAAGCTGGCCACCAAGTCTCCTAACGGCGCCATCCGCAAGGGCATAGGCGGCAACATCACCCGTGAAGACATCCAGTTTCGCAATCTCGAAGTGCGCAAGCCGGGCTGGGTTGGTCGCGACATCGAAGTTGTCACCATGGACGATGGTGGGATCAAGGACAGTCACAATGAACTGTCGAAATCCACCGGTGTCGTCAAACTGATTTTCATTGGTGCCAGCGGCGACCCAATCGAACTGCATCGTCGCTTCATTCAACGCGGCGACCCGTGGCTACTGGCCACCAACAATATCGAGAACGTGAAAGCCTGGGCGCACCGGTTTTTCAAACGCGCGCTGGAAGAAAAACGTCACGTCTATCTGGGCCTTAAGGACACCGTCATTCCGGGTTACGACGGCGTGATGCGCGAGGCCATCGAAGACATCTACGAACGCGACTACCAGAAAAAGCTCGCCGCGCTGGGCCTGGAGTATCACTACGAGCTCATTGATGCACAGGCCGCCCGCATCGTCGCCAACCCGCCCGAGCGCGCTCTGTGGGGTGTGCCCGATAACACGTCGGGTCGCAAACTTCTCAAGCTTGTTACCAACCTGAAAAAATACGGCATTCCCAGCCGCGAGGCGCACGTCTCTATTTCGCGCATGAGCGCCGGCGGCGGCGACCAGTACGGCAGTTTTAACGCGCCTGCCGCCGAAGCGGGCATCTTGAAAGTGATTGTCGACGGCAAGGAAAAGCACGCGCGCCTGGTCGAAGAAGGCGACCCGATTCTGCTGATGTCCAACGACCGCGCGGCAATCAAGGACTGGGTAAGTCAGGTTTTCCGCGATGCCTCGCACAAGCATAAGGAAGTGTATTTCGGACTCAAGCGCGAATACATGGACTATGACGACGTGTTCAGTACCGTCATCAATGAAGTCCGCCAGGAATTGGCGGCAAACAACACAGCGCCGCCCTCGTTCATGATCATGCGCCCGTCGCTACAGCTAACAAAGATGATCACCGATCCGCCGCGCAACGCACTCTATCCTGCGCAAAACCTCGACGGCGATATTTTCTCGGACATCTCCGCTGCGCTCGGTGGCAGCCTCGCCACCGCCAGCTCAATCATTGAGAGTAAAGACGGCACCATGTTGTACGAAGCGCCACACGGCACGGCGCACGATTTATATCTGATGTATCAGGAAAGCGACGGCAAGACGGCGCTGTTCAATTCGTCGGCCTTGCTCTATGCGTTGGCCAATGCTCTGCAGGCGTTGAGCAAGCGCGAAGACAACGACGCTTTACTCGACTACTCCCTCGCACTGAAAAAGGCCTTAATCCATACCGTCGAACAAGGCATTGTCACCGGCGACCTCAAAGGCAAGACCACCGATCCGGACAACGAAACCATTGTCGATATGCACGGGTTTCTCGAAGCGGTGGACAAAAACCTCGCCGAGCTTCGCGGCAACGCATAGGGTTTGCCCCAGTAACGTCGACACCAGCGACGGTCTATTTTTAGTCTCTGAATCACGTTTGGGGAGATAACAATGGACGGTGCAGGCGGCGTAGGTGGCGACTCGGGAAGTGGTGTCGGAGGCGTCGGCGATTCCTCCGGGGTAGGTGGAATCGGTGACGTAGCGGACGCGGTCAGTGACGCAGTCAGTGATGTCGCAGACGCCATCGGCGACGCCATTGGCGCAGCCGTCGGCGCAGTGACGGGCAACGAAGCGCTCGGCGAGGCCATCGGCGATGCGGTATCCGCCGCGGTTGAAGCGGCCATCGGCGTAGCGATTGGCGCGGCCTTCGGCGGACCTTTGGGCGCAGCGTTCGGCGGTTTGGCGAATTCCACGCTCGGCGATGTCGTTGACGAAGCCGTGCAGGAAATCGGCACTCAGTTCGGTCTGAGCCAGACGGCCATCGATGCGATGCAAGCGGCCGGAAATCTGGCCGTTGGCGACAAGCTTGGCGCGCTCTCCAATGTCAGCGAAGTGTTAGACGGCCTCGGCGTTTCCGAGGCCATCGGAAATCCCGCAGCCTTCAGCGGGGTTGAGCGCGACCTGGCGAACTTTTTAGCGGCATAAGATCGCAAAGAAGCTCGCACACCCAGTGAACAAAGGCCGCCTCTGACGAGGCGGCTTTTTTGTGCGCGGATTAGTCACGCAATCGGCAGTCGCCGCTTACGGCCCGCAGAACAGAACGTCACCGACACCGGAATCGGGATCCCCGTCAAAACCCGACTCGTTGGTGGGATTAAGCGTAGGCAGAAAAAACGGCTGACACGGCCCTTCTTCCCACACCGGTGTCCCGACCGCATCAATCGATCCGTCGATGTTGGCGTCATAGTCAATGCGCAGAATGCGCCCATCCGTGTCATAAGCAGGTGTCTCCGTGTAGTCCGCGGGCGTGAAGCTCAGAGAGCCCGTAACCGTACGCATGGTCGACACGCCACCAGCGTGCTCGATATCGATCACTTCTTCAAACACGCCATCGGCATCCGCGTCGGTGCGACGCTGCGTGAGTTTGCCATCCGTGTTCCAAGTGAAATCAAACTCCTGACCACCCGGTGTCAGCTGATTCACCCACGATGACGTCGCGATCAATCCATTGCCATCGTAGACGTGATCAATAATCAGCAGTGGCAAATTATCGGGCCCGAACGTCCAGGTGTCTCGTACTCGCAGATCGTCCAGGTAGTCATAGTCAATGTTGACTTGCGCCACCAAACCGCCCATCGCGTCAAACACGCTTTCTACGGTTGAGGTCATCACACCGTCGACATAGCTGATGGCCGAAACGAAATCGTTGCCATCGGTAATGTTGTCTTGTTCAACCAGCGTCAACAGGCCGTCTTCCCAAGTGTAATCGGCCTGGAAATTCGCATCGGATACAGGGTTGAACAAGTCCGGTGTGCCGTCGCCGGTGATCGTGTAGGTCTGCGACGTTACGTTGCCATCATCATCGTAAGTGATAACCGATTGCGCATCGACCAAGCCGTTGTTGTCAAAATCGAAATCCACCGACGCCGGTCGCTGGCCAAAGCCGGCGGGGGGTACAGCACCCGGACCAGGCGCCGAGAAAAACTGGCTGCGCAGTACGCCCAGATCCACAACGTTGACCGTGCCGTCGCCGTTCGCATCCGCATCGGCGTCGCCCGAGAAAAACACGGACCGAAAAATCCCGAGGTCAACGACGTTGACGATCAGATCGTTGTTCAAGTCGGTGTCGCAAACGTTGCCAAAGCCGTCGCCGTTGGAATCGCGCTGGTCAGCATTTGCCTGCTGCGAGCAGTTATCGACGCTGTCATCGACGCCGTCTCCGTCGCTGTCTACCGCATACGCTGCGCTACCAAACAACCCGCTCGCCACCACGGCCAGCCCGATTTTCAATCCCATTCGTTGCATGTTCTTCCCCCTCGTCAATAGATCTCTATTTAACGCTGATCCGGGGGGATTTTTCAAAGCCGATATGGCGCGGGCTATTCTGCCGCCATGCGCGCGCCGTGCACGTCGCGAAACACGGAGCGCGCGGCCAGAATATGCGCGCGCATCACGGCGGAGGCCCACGGCGCGTTGCCCGCTTCGATGGCTTGAACCACTTCCAGATGATGCTGTGCGCTGCGCACCAAATTGCTTTTCGAATAATCGCGAAACGTCTGAAAGACCAGCGGCGCATTGGTCAGGGCGCCCAAGGTCGCGCGCAACGGATCGCTGCGACAGGCGTCAAGCAGCGCGTTGTGGAACTGCCCGTTCAAGTCCGCGACGCGTTGCAAATAACCCGACTTGCTCTTTTCGGATTCGGCGAGCTGCGCTTCGGCCAGTTCGCGCATCGTGGCAATCTCAGCGGGCGTGGCGCGGTCGACGCAGAGTCGGACGGAGTACGCTTCAAGCATGGCCCGCAGTTCAAAAATCTCCTCAGCCTCCTCCAGGCCGAAACTGCTCACGTAGGCACCTTGGTTAGGTACGAATCGAATCAAGCCCTCGGCTTCGAGTCGATGCAGCGCTTCGCGAACCGGCGTGCGGCTGACGCTGGCGCTTTTGGCAATTTCCGATTCGGTGATCCGATCGCCGGGCGCAAAGCGTCCTTCAATGATCTCATGACGCACGGCCTCGTAGGCTTTGCGAGCGGCGCGCATCAGGCCACTTTCTTTGGAAATCCGCCGGCACGCAGCAGCGAGCTTGGCACGTCGTGGCCGAGTTGTTCGGCGAGCCAGCTGGCGGTATCAATGGTTTTTTCGAGATCCACGGCGCCGTCAATGCCGCTGCGCTCCAGCGCGTAAAGCAAATCTTCGGTGGCAATATTGCCAGTGGCGGCGGGCGCAAACGGACAACCGCCAATACCGCCGGTGCTGGCATCAATTTGCGTCGCACCATGATCGATGGCCGTCAATGCGTTGGCAATCCCGGTGTTGCGCGTGTCGTGCAGATGGCAACGCAGCGGGATATCACCCAAAGTCTTCGCAAGCGGTGCAATCACCGCCTTCATTTGAACGGGTACGCCCACGCCGATGCTGTCGGCAACACCGAACGTGTCGGGCGCACACGCCAACAGTTTGTCGGCCAGCCCCAGCACGTGATCGGCACTGACTTCTCCTTCGAACGGGCAGCCGAACGCCGAAGCAATCAAAACGTTGCAGCGCACGTTCGCGGCGCGGCACAGCGCGTGAATCTCATACCAAACATCGATCGACTGGCTGACCGGCGCGCCCTGGTTGCGCTGGCTGAACGTATCGGTGGACACCAACACAAAACCCACCTCATCGACGCCCGCCTCAATGGCCCGCTCACAGCCGCGGACGTTCAACGCCAGACCGATCTGCTGCACATCAATCGCCGCGGCTTTAACCCCGGCGATGACTTCGACCGCGTCCGCCATTTGCGGCACTTTGCGCGGGTTAACGAAACTCGTCGCTTCGACCGACCGCACCCCTGCCGCGGCCAACCGCCGAATCAGCTCCACTTTGGTGGCCGTTGGCAGCACGTGGTGCTCGCTTTGCAAGCCATCGCGCGGCGCCACGTCAATGATTTGGACCTGTGCCATGATTTTCCTTCGCGGTATCTGTCAGTAATACGTCAAATTGTATACAATCTGGGCCATCGTTTGCGGATATTCGGTGATTTTTTTGCCGAATATATCAATATTGTATACACGGGGGCGGCATGGGACAGGACAATACAGACGGACGGACAGGTGCACTGACCGATTTGCGCGTGGTGGAAATGGGCAGTCTGCTGGCCGGGCCGTTCTGTGGTCAGCTACTGGCCGACATGGGTGCCGAAGTGATCAAAATCGAAGCGCCAGGTCAGGGCGACCCCATGCGCGTATGGGGGCAGGAGAAGGCACACGGTAAGTCGCTGTGGTGGCCGGTGGTCGCGCGCAACAAGAAATCGGTAACGGTGAACTGCCGGGTCGAGGAAGGCCAGCAACTGGTCCGTGATCTGGTGGCCAAGAGCGATATTCTCCTCGAAAATTTCCGCCCCGGCACGATGGAGCGTTGGGGGCTTGGCTACGACGAGCTGAAGAAAATCAATCCCGGCCTGATCATGGTGCGCGTCTCCGGGCAAGGACAAACCGGGCCTTACGCCAAACGCGCCGGCTACGGTTCGATCGGCGAAGCGATGGGCGGCTTGCGCTACGTGGTCGGTGATCCGGCCACGCCGCCAAGTCGTATGGGAATCAGTATTGGTGACTCGCTCGCGGCAACCTTTGCGACCGTTGGCGCGCTGTCCGCGCTGCATCATCGCGATCGCACCGGCGAGGGCCAGATTGTGGACTCGGCCATTTACGAGGCCGTCCTGGGGATGATGGAATCGCTGGTGACGGAATATCAGCAAACCGGTTACGTGCGCGAACGCACCGGGTCCATACTGCCCAATGTGGCACCGTCGAACATCTACCCCACCAGTGACGACAAGATGATACTGATCGCCGCCAATCAGGACACGGTTTTTCGGCGTCTTGCCGCCGCCATGGAACAGCCGGAGTTAGCGGAAGATGAGCGCTACGTGAGCCATGCAACGCGCGGCCATCACCAGGTAGAACTCGATGAGTTAATCGGCGCGTGGACAAAGACCAAAACCGCGGATGAGCTCACCGATTTGATGGAAGAGAGCGGCGTGCCGGTCGGCAAAATTTATCGCGCGCCGGACATGCTCGAAGATCCGCACTTTGCGGCACGCGAAGCGATTATCAAGCTGGCGCACCCCACGTTTGGCGAGCTCGCGATGCAGAACGTGTTTCCGAAACTGTCGCTGACTCCCGGCAGTGTGCGTCACGCGGGACCGGAACTCGGCGAACATAATGACGACGTGTTTGGTGGCGTGCTCGGTCTTGATAGTGACCAGCGCGACGCACTGCGCGACAAGGGTATTATTTAGCCGAGAGGCTCGACCGTGTACTAAGCACGCAAACCAGCGATGCGCCGATCGTGCAAAAAGCCGGTCGCATGAGCTATAGTTGCCGACGAAGAAAAATAAGAACACACAATCCGAGGTGTCCAATGAACAAATGCCTGACCAACGGTCTGTTGGCCGTGATCGCTTGCCTGCCACTTTGTCACGCCGCTGCGATAAATGAACTGACTCAACTTACAGCCGACGACGGTGAAGCACTGGACGGCTTTGGCGAGTCGCTCGAAATCTCGGGCGACTTGCTCATTGTTGGCGCCTCGTTTGCCGATATCGACGGCGCCGAAACACAAGGTGCCGCGTACGTATTTGAAACCGACGGTGCGGGAAGTTGGACCCAGGTCGCGAAACTCACCAGCGACGATGGCGTCGAATTTGATCAGTTTGGCATCGCGGTCGCGATTGATGGCGATACCGCAGTCGTTGGCGCGAAAGGCGCGCCCATTGGCGGCAATTCATCGCAAGGAGCCGCCTACGTGTTTCGCCACGCGCCGGGCGACACGAGTTCGTGGACCAGCGTGCGCAAATTGTTTGCCGATTCGAGCGCTGGCAACTTGGCCGAATACGGTACGGCGGTCGACATCGACGGCGACACCATCATCGTCGGCGCGCAAAAAGGCGGCTCGGGCAGCACCGGTGGCTTCGCCTATCTCTACGACAAGAACACCGGCGGCACTGACAACTGGGGCGAAATCAAACGCCTGGTCGATGACGTATTCGACAGCAACGCGTCCTTTGGCGTTGCCGTGGCGATCGACGGCGATACCGCCGTGGTTGGCGCCAACGCGCTTGACCAGACCCAGTTCACCAACGAAGGGGCTTTCTACATTTACAACCGCAACGAAGGCGGCGCGCAGAACTTTGGTCAGACCAATCGCATCTACGCCAGCGTGCCACGCGGCAACGCAAAATTCGGTGAGGACATTGCGATAGACGGCAACACCATTGCAGTCGGCACCTGGAATTTCGGTGGCACGGTCGGCTCAGGCAGCGGTCGCGCTTACATGTACGAAAACCCGACCGGCACACCGGGTGACTGGATTGAGATCGCCAACGTGGAAGCGGACGACGCCATGGTGACGGCGTTTTTCGGCATTTCGCTGGCTCTGGTTGGCGACACGCTGGTGTCCGGTGCGTCCAATCACGATTCACTGCGCGGCCAGGGCTACGTTTTTTCGCGCAATGAAACCGGTACCGACAGCTGGGGCCAGATTGAGTCTCTGACCGCCAGCGACAGCGCACCAAACGATGCGTTGGGCGGCGATGTCGCCGCCAGCGCCCAGCACATCGCGGTGGGCGCTGCGGGCAACGGCGCAGGTGTCGTTTACCTTTACCCAGGACCGGGCGGCAACGAGCCCGACAGTGACGGCGACGGCGTGACCGACGACATCGACAACTGCACGCTGGTCGACAACGCCGCCCAGATTGACAGCAACGCCGATGGATTTGGCAACGCCTGCGACGCGGATCTAAACGATGACTGCGTGGTTAACGTCGTCGATTTGGGCCTGCTTCGAACCGTATTCTTCAGCGATGATGCTGATGCCGATCTGAACGGCGACGGCGTCGTGAACGTCATTGATCTTGGCACGTTGCGGTCGGTATTTTTCGCACCGCCAGGCCCTTCTGGCGTGACGTTCTGCCCGTAACCTCGAGCACTTCAGATGGGTTCAGAGACACGCAGACGTTTGATCCAGATCGCGTAAAGTGGCGAGCAGTGTCAACGCGTCACTGCTCGTCGGATTCGAATCGCGCAAGATCGCTTTTACGCGATCATCCAGTTCGGCCAGCGGTGCGTCGGCCGCCACAACCTGGCACCCCATGCGCCAGCAACCGAATTCTCTATCGCGTATCGCCCGCTCGCTGACGACTTCAAAATTCGTATGCCGTGTATCGCACTCGATGACTTCCACCAGCGCGCGAACCACCTCAGGCGCGCCTTCGAGAACCTGAATAAAACGCGGTGGCTGCATCACCAGCAAGCCCGTAATGTCACGTCGCGCATTATTGCGTCTTGAGTGGCGCATCAACTTGCCAAGCGTTGCGTCGTCAAATTCCTGCGCTGATTTGCTGATGTAGGTGACCTGGATCAGTCGGCTCATCGTCGTTTCCCGCAAGTCGAGAGAGTTAAGAGAAAACGGCCACTTGAAGACTCAAGCCCTAAAGCACCGGGTTCGAGGCACGTCAGTCACGCGCCACCTACAGTGCCGTTGTCTATTCAGTACAGCGACGTATCGCTCACAGACTTTAGCGACCAAACAGAATACTTGGGGCGCCTATCATTGTTACGGCGCATCGGTCGCTACTCGTTGACAGGACAGAACTCTTGGCCACTTACGACGACTTTACGATGATCTCGGAGCGCGAGCGTTGACCTTATCCATCTGGCTCACACTGCTGGTTACCGGCGCAGTCGCGTTCGCTGCCGGTCGCGTATTGGGACAACGCCACCCGTTGGTCAATCATGGGCCAACAGACGCCGGTTCCGATCAAGGCGTATGCTGCACCGCGATCCTCGACTCGCTCGACACGCGTGTCGCCGTGCTGGATGCCACTGGTCGCATTATCGAAACGAACCAGAACTGGAAGCAATTCGATTTGCAGATCGACGGGCACCCCACGAGTCAAATCGGCGACAATTTCCTTGCTTTCTGTGACTCGGTGCCGGCGGAGCGCTTCAAGGCTGCACAAGACATCGCGCGTGGCCTTCGCCGTGTGTCGTCACGGGACGCCGAGTTGGAGATCATTCGCTACTGCCGCTCAAGCGCCAACGAAATTCAAGCGTTCCGAACTCACATCACACCACTTGGCAGCGAACAAATTATCGGTGGCACCGTCGTAGCGCTGACCAACTGCAGTCAGCAGTGGCAGCTCGAAGAAGAAGCAAAACTGCTGTCTTTGGTCGCTCGCCATACGGACAACGGCGTGATGATTCTGGACCAGCAACGCAACTGCAGCTGGATCAACGAAGGCTTTTCACGGATCACCGGCTATTCGCTGGAGGAACTGGGCGGGCAAAGGCTCCGGTTTCAATTTCACGGACCAAATACAGACAGGCGAACGCTGCAGGTCATGCAGGATGGCTTGGAAAACGGTACGGGCTACACCGTCGAAGTCCAGCTGCACAATCGTCAGGGCGACGCCTATTGGGTGGCCATGGAGGCGAAGCCGATCCACAAAAATGGTGAGATCAATGGCTTCATCATTGTTGCGTCGGAAACGACCGCCCGCCGCAACGCGGAGCGCGAGTTGCGCGACGAGCGCGCACTGCTGCGCCAGATTCTGGCGCGAATTCCGTTCCACATCTACTGGAAAGCGGCGGACTCAAGCTACATGGGCTGCAACCAGGCGTTCGCCGACAGTATGGGCCTGGAACATCCAGAGCTGATCAAAGGGCGAACCGATGCAGATCTAAGAGCCCTCGACGCCACTCACGGTAAACATACCGAAGCCGACGACGCGGTACTGCGCACGGGAAAGCCACAACTCCAGGTTGCGCAAGAGCAGCAAGACGCCGACGGCAACCCGGTGTATTTGAGCGCTAGTCGCGTCCCGATGTTCAACGAAGCACGCGAGACCATTGGGATGATTGGCGTGACGGTGGATGTTACCGAAAAGAAGGAACTGGAAGAAAGACTGACTCAATTCAATATTCTCGAGGCCATTGGCCAACTGTCGTCCGGCATTGCTCACGAGATCAACACACCCATTCAGTACGTGGGCGACAACACGCTGTTTTTAAGCGACAGTGTCGACGACATGATGGGCGCATTATCCAAAATCACGCCGCTACTCGACGCGTTCGCGGGCGACGAACGATACCGAGAACTCACCCAGCAACTCACAGAGTCCATGCACGACGTTGACCTGGAGTTCCTGCAGACGGAATTGCCCGTCGCCATCGAACAGACGTTGCAAGGCGTAGGGCACGTGCGCAAGATCGTCGCATCCATGAAAGAATTCTCGCACCCTGGTGGCGACGAAAAAACCGTGGCTGATGTGAATTCAGCGCTGGAAAACACAATTGTGGTAACCACCAACGAGTGGCGCTACGTGGCTGAGATGGACACAGATCTCGCTCCTGACCTGCCCCCCATTCCGTGTCTGATTGGCGAGCTCAATCAGGTTTTTCTAAACATCATCGTAAACGCCGCGCACGCGCTTGATGAAATGGATGATCGCTCCGAGTTAGGCCGGATTGGCATCAAGACACGGCTTGACGGCGACTACGTGCGCATCGAGATCAGCGATACGGGACCGGGCATGACAGACGAGCTGAAAAAGAAAATTTTCGACCCGTTCTTCACCACCAAGGGGGTGGGCAAAGGCACGGGCCAAGGGCTCTCGATTGCGCGCAACATTATCCTCACCCGACACGGCGGTCAGATCGAGGTATTAAGTCAATTGGGTCGAGGCACGACCTTTGTCATTCGCCTCCCGCTGAGCGATACCGTCGCAGTAGCGGCCGTCGCCTGAAACGACGCGGGCACGTGGGCGGCACTTTGCCGAAGACCATTTCAACATAAACGGCCAGGTGCCCTGCTCCTGCTGGCATCCTTTGGTCTGCGTGTATACTGGCGGCTTGATGTGCGCCTGCCACGACGCATCGCGTGCATTCAACCTCTGTAAAATCACAATAACCAGGAGGTCCATCGTGAATCCGTTCGCCTGCAATCAAGACCCTGTTTTTTTTCGCGGTCGCGCACTCGCCTTAACGGCGACGGCACTAACCGCTTTGACCAGCCCGCTCGTCGCGGCCGACATCGTGTCGGGCGACTTGACCGAGGGCAGCTCGTTCGACGAAGGCGGCACTTTTGAGATCATTGCGCCGCCTGCGGTACTTGGCAATAACGCGTTCGACGATAACAACGTTCGCGCGTTCAATGAAACTCAGGATCTGACGCTGCTGGATATCCAAATCCTGGACATTGCCTCCCCCGATTTGACCAGCAACGTCCTTGGAGCGGGCTCGGTCGTTTCGAGTCACTACGTCATTTACGACCCGGTCAACACGCGCACGGCGCTTGGCAGCATCACGTTCGACGAACCGGTGCTGGGGGTCATTGTCAGTACGTTGCGGTTCAATGAAACCGACGATTTGCTCGGCAACGTCGCGACCGACTACGCGATTGGCGATCAGTCGCTGGAGAGCCCGGACGTTGTGACGATCAGCGGCAACAGCATCAGTTACGACTTGCGCACGTCGTCGCCTGGCGACGCCATTCGGGTAGTCACAGGCGTCGACCCGGTGACAGTCGTCAACGTTTGCAGTAGCGCAGATCAGACCATAACAGGCGTCGTTACCGGTGGTAGCGCATTCACCAACGGCGGCCAGGTGCGGCAAATCTGCGATCCCATTGGCCCGGTTGGCAGCGACAACTTTGATTCTTTCGATCTGTTTACGTTCGAAGAACAGCAGAACGTCGAGTTGGCCGAACCGCTGTCGCTGGACGAAACAACGGTGATTGCTGCCGGCGAATTCGTATCGAGCTTCTACGTGGTATGGGACCCGGTGCCGTCGAATCGAATCATTGCGACAGTGACGTTTCCCGATACGATTATCGGAGTGATTACCGAACGCGATGAACTTCAAGCCAGCGAATTTCTGGGCAACGCATCCGCGCAGTATCTGAACCCATCGCTGCTCGGCCTCGAAGGCGGTGACGACATTGAAATTGACGGCGCCAATCTCAGCATTGATTTTAGTGCGGGCAGCCCGGGCGACTCGGTGCGGGTCTTGTTGGGTAGCGCATCACCAAACCTCAACGCCAACGTCTGCGAACCTGAAGACGTCACGCTCACCGGCACGGTGACCGGCGGCTCGGCAGCAAGCGCGGGTGGCACGTTCCTGCAACTGTGTGACCCCATCGGCCGAGTCGGCAATGACAATTTCCAGCGCAACGATCTGTTCGCGTTTGAGGAACAGCAAAATGTCACGCTGGCCGCAGACCTCGAGATTGACGATCCAGAGTCCACGACACTCACGGCCGGCACGCTGGTCAGCAGCTACTACGTCGCGTTCGATCCCGGGGGCGTCAGTGACATCGTCGGCACCGTAACGTTTCCGGGGCAAATTCTCGGTCTTGCGACGTCAACCGACCCGCTGACCGACAGCGACGTTCTGGGCAACGAAACAGCGATATACCTGAACCCTGAACTGCGCGGCCTTGAGTCCGGTGACTTCGCGTCGTTCTCGGGCGATACGCTATCGGTGACCTTTGCCGCCAGCAGTCCGGGCGACTACATCCGTGTGCTGGTGGCAGGGAACGATGTGGACGGCGACGGCGCGCCAGATACCGCCGACAACTGCACGGTTGTCGCCAACGCTGACCAACTGGATGGCGACGCAGACGGTTTCGGTAACGCCTGCGATGGCGATTTCAACAACGACTGCATCGTTAACATCGTCGATCTGGGCATTCTCAGAACGCTGTTTTTCAGCACTGATGCACAAGCCGATCTCAACGGCGACGGCGTCGTAAACATCGTTGATCTGGGCATTCTCCGAACGCTGTTTTTCCTGCCGCCCGGACCAAGCAGCATCCCTAACGTCTGCGACTAGGACGGAGTGCTGCGCTCCAGGCTCACTGGCAGCGCAGCACGGTCAGGCTGAGTGCTTTGGCACGGGCATTTCGCCCGGGGCAGTTGGGCGCTCCGACTGACATCGCAGCGTTAGCGCTACCCAGTATTCGCGGATCCTATTGCGGCGCTAGCACTTTTAGCATGACTTGCGCACTGGCCGGACACAGCTGCTCGAACTGCGGGGTGGCCCGAATGGGCGGCGGGGCATCTTCGCGCGCCACGTCCTGATACCCCATGCCTGTGAAGTAGTTGCGTGCCGAATCCGTCAGAAGATAAACGTGATGAATGTTCTGTGCGACAGCCCGTGCTTCCAGTGCCCGCACAATCTTGTTCGCATGGCCCTGGCCGCGGGCGCTTTGCGCGGTGACCACCGAGCGCAACAGACCCAATTGAGCAATGGGCGTCAGTGCTCCGGTTGCGACCAGACGCTGGTCAACCTCAATGCCGAGAAAATGGGGCATATCATCCGGCGCCAGATCCGACGGATCGAGCTGGTTCGCGGCCAACAGAGCCGCGACGGAGGGTAAGTCAGGGTATGACAACGAGCGCATTGAAATTCCTTATATCGCGCCGGCAGGAAGCCGATCTGCGTGCCGGTCTCACAGAGTGTAAATCATCGTTGTCGACGCCCCAAACCCGAGCACGCCACGCAGAAATTCAAAGGACTCCGTCTTCCCTTCGACAAAGCCCAGGCGTTGATACAGCCGTTTTGCAGCCGGGTTAGTGTCGATGACATCAAGGCGAATGGTCGCGTAACCGCCCTCTCGCGCCACGTCCATAATGCGGGCGAACAGCTGGGTTCCGATTCCCCGGCCACGGCACGGCGCATCGACCACTACGCCGTCCATCAATAACTCTGTGGGCTTGATCTCTCGCTCGTAAACGCTGAACACGAGCGCGGCCCTATGCCCGCCAATGAATCCCAATTCACGCAGCAAAGAGCGATAGTCAATGCCGCCCGTAAGCGAGCCTTCGCTCGTCGAAAACCCTGCCAGCCCGACCAGTTTCTGGTCATCGAATGCGGCTACGGCGTAATCCAGGAAAAGGGACTGGGTTAGGAGAACCAGACGCTGGTCTGAATCCGGTACAGCCAGCGCAAGTTTGCTGCCAAAGGCGACGTCGTAGAGTTGCGCGGCAGCCCGTCGGTCGCGCTCGGGAATCCCAACCTCAATGCGCATGAATCGAGTCCCACCACGTGCTAACGGCAGTTCGCAAAAAAAAGGCGCGCCCGGCTCCAGACCGGGCGCGCCTGACTATCGAAAATCAATCGAAGCGGTAGTTCACTTCGATGCCGGACGTGCGTTGCACCCCGGGATGCACGAACGAACCGCCAAACTCTGGCGCCGTAATCACTTCGGCGAGGTACTCAGTGTCAAACAGATTGCGTGAGTACGCGGTGAACGACCAGTGGTCGGTCTCAATGCCCAAACGCAGGTTGGTTATGCCGTAGCCATCGACCCGGGACCGCGAGAAATCGGCCGGAGGTCCGCCAAACAGTGTGGCAGGCACCACGTCGTCTTGCACCGTGTGGAACCAGGTATCACCAACGTACGAGTACTCAAGCCGCCCGACAAAATCGATACTGTCGCTGACCGGCTGCACGAGCTGCGCCGAGAAATTGTAGGTAAGACCCGGCACGCTGGGCGCGTCGTTGCCAACCGTGAACGGCCGAATGTCATTCTGGTTGATGTCGCTTTCGATGGTGCTGAAGCCCAGGTTCATCGAGAAGTTGTCGGTCACCTGCCAGCCGGCCGAGAGCTCCGCACCAACGATCGACACTCTGTCAATGTTTTCGACAACGCGCAGCAGACCAAACGGCCCGACAAAGAATTCGAAGAACTGCATGTTGTCGACATCCGTGTTGAAAACCGCGCCGTCCAGCGTGAACGCACCGTCTGCGAGCACCGACTTGAAGCCCAGCTCGAACGCGCTTGAGGTTTCCTTGTCGAAGGACTCAGGTGGTGCGACCAGACTTGCACCGCCGTCCACCAGGAAGAACTGGATCGTTTCGGTGCCGCCGATGTTATTGAAGCCGCCGCTCTTGAAGCCGACTCCCCAGCTGGTAAAGATGGTCAGCTCATCGTTGACGTCCCAGCTCAGGCTCACTTTCGGTTGCAGCTCCGTAAACGCGCGGTCGCGATCAGCAATCGTGTCGGTCACGATGCCGGTTTGAAAATCCGTAATGAAGGCGGGGTTGAGCGGCGTGCCGCCGATATCGGTCACGCCGTCGAAGGAACAGAAGCCAGCTGGCGTGTTGGCGCAATAGTTAATTCGCGTCGACACCTGCTGAGTCGGCGTCGGCACGGCATTGGACACTTCGCGTTCTTCTCGATCCCAACGCAGCGCCAGCGACGCTTCGATGTCGTCGGTCAGGTCGTAGTTCAACGAGCCGAACAGAGCGAAAACCTGAGTGCTGAAATCGTCCAGCACCAGAGCATCCGTTCGGTCATTAATGAACGACTGCGGGAAGGTACCACTGCCATCATCGAGCAACTGAGCAACACCAACGCGACGATCAATATCGAGCAAGTACATACCCGTCTGCCAGCGCAGCGCCTGATCACCCGGAGAGGTCAGCGACACCTGGAAACTCAGGTCTTCCTGATTACGCTCCTGATACTGGTATCCGTCGCAGGTGGTTGGGCTGTAGGGCGGGAACAGTGAGCCGGCCGGCGTCCCACCGACAAACGTCGGCGACTGGACAGACGTTGTGCCAGCCAGCGCGGCCGTCGAATCCAGACAGGCCTGGTCGCCAAAATAGAAACCAAACGCGCCGGACGTGCCGTCAGCGACAAAGAACTGCTCCTGGTCGCTGTACAGCAACCAGGCGGACAGCGTACCCACGTCCATGTCGTAGTCCGCCTTGATCGACAGCTCGATCGTGTCCTGTTCGTTCACCGGATCGACGTTTGGCGAAAAACGAAAATCGTGACTGTTCGCATCCTCGAAGAAATCAGGATTACCGAAAGCCGCCGCAAAACCAGGCAGCGCAAAGGACGCATTAAACGCAATGGCCGCTGCTTCAACCGTCGCGTAACGCAGTTTGGTATCGATGCTCAGATTATCGGTGGGTTCATAAATCAGCCGGCCGCTGATGCTCGAGCTTTCGAAATCGTTGACGGTGTCGGCGCCGGTAAACGAATTACTGAGAAAACCGTCGGTGCTGCGATAGTCGCCGCTGATTCGACCAAACCATTTGTTACTGCCGCCGAGTGCGCCACCGATGGCACCTTGTGCCGACACGGTGCCAAACTCGGCCGCGCCCAGCTCCACGTAGCCATCGAGCTCCGCTCCCGGTTTGCGGGTTGTCGCGATGATCGCGCCTGCCGCGGCGGACCGCCCGTAAAGCGCCCCTTGAGGCCCTTTGAGCACTTCAATCTGGGCCAGATCCGAATACTCGCGATTGAATGCACTCGGGTTGGTGTACAAAACGCCGTCGAGAATAAACGCAAAGTTCGTTTCGCCGTCACGCGCTCCGTTGAGCCCGCGGATGTTGACCTGCGAATCACCGACTTCGACCGTATTGACGATGGTAACGCCGGGCGTCAGACCAACGAAATCTTCGGCGCGCTGTACGCCGATGCGTTCCAGATCTTTTTCGGTAAACGCCGTGATCGATGCTGGAACATCCTGCAGCGATTCCTCTCGCTGGCGGGCGGTCACGATCACTTCTTCGATCTGCGCACTCGCACCGACACCAAGCCCCAAAAAACTGCCCATCGGCGCCGCAAGCGCCATTAGCGACGCCCCTGTTGCCCATTTTCTCATTGAAGTCCCCTTCACTTTATCTGCGTGACGCTGACGTCACGGCGTTTTTCAGGCCGCGCAGGTGGCACTTTTGGAAAGCACGACAGACGCCATCCCACGCAACCCGCTGGCGACCTGACATCCTGTGTCCAGCCGAAGGTGATGGTGGAAAACGCGACGGTCTCCGCTGCTGCGCAGATGGATTGTATACAATTGAACTTGAGACTAACCGGGAATTGGTAGCTTTGACAAGCTCTTGCGATGACAACGGGCAAACGTTGTATACAATGTCGCCGACACCGGTTAATGACCGGACATTTCGCACGCTTGCTTTAGTTGGCCGGAAACTCCGCGGCCAGGAAGCGCTCCGAGTCGCGCACTATTTGGTCGATTTTCTCGTCGGAAAATCGGGATAACGACTTGTACGGAAACGCCAGGCGGCGATTGTCAGCCAGCTTCTCTCGGTTCACATGCATGAAATACCAGTACAGATAGTTCAGCGGGCAAGCCTCTTCGCCCTCTTTTTGCTTGACGCTATAGACACAGCCGCTGCAGAAATTGGACATCTTGTTGATGTAAGCACCGCTGGCGGCGTAGGGCTTGGTGCCGACAATGCCACCGTCAGCGAACGTCGCCATGCCGATGGTGTTGGGCATTTCGACCCATTCGTAAGCGTCGGCGTAAACCGCCAGATACCATTCGTGAATGGCCTTCGGCGCGATCCCGGTCAACAGTGCGAAATTGCCGGTGACCATCAGCCGCTGGATGTGATGCGAGTAGGCGTGCTCGCGCGTCTGTGCAACGACCTGCTTGATGCAGTTCATGCTCGTGTCGCCACCCCAGTAGCTTGGCGGCAGCTCGCGCCTGGCATTGAGCGTATTGAGCTCGGCGTAGTCAGGCATTTTCAGCCAGTACACACCGCGCACAAACTCGCGCCAGCCCAGAATCTGGCGCACGAACCCCTCCACCGCGTTAATCGGCGCACGGCCCTCGCGATACTCCGTTTCGGCCTGCTCACACAGATCACGAGCGTCCAGCAATCCTGCATTCAGGTAGTGCGAAATCACGCTGTGATACATGAACGCTTCGCCTTGCACCATGGCGTCCTGAAAATCGCCAAAGCGGGGCAGCCCGTGTTTCAGAAAATGATCAAACGCACGCTGCGCACCGGCGCTCGTAACGGCCCAGGTGAACGGCTCGATGTCGCCGAAGTGATCGCCAAAGTGCTTGTTGACCAGCTTGATGACCTCTAGCGTGACTTCGTCTGGTTCGGTCTCAGGTGGCTGGCGATACTTTAAATCTGCCGGAGCTGGCTTGCGATTGTCCTTGTCGAAATTCCACTTGCCGCCGGCCGGGTCTTTGCCGTCCATCAAAAGACCGGTCCTGCGTCGCAGCTCGCGGTAGAAATATTCAAGAGTGAGCTGCTTGCGTCCGTCCGCCCACTGATCAAAGTCGTCGTGGGTGGCGAAGAAACGGGTGTCGGGCCGTATCTCGACCGGCAGACCAAAGACTGCCGACCACCCGCGCATCATCTCGAGCACCCGATACTCGCCGGGTTCTGTGACCACCAGCCGATCGAATCCGCCCTTGGTGACGATGGCACCCAACGTGTCGGTCAAGCTCTTGCGACTGCGCTTGCTGTTGAGCTTCACGTAGTCGACACGGGCCCCGTTCTGCTGCATCCCGGCAGCAAAGTGGCGCATGGCAGAAAGCAGAAACGCGATCTTCTTGGGATGGTGCGGCACGTATGTGCCCTCATCGCTCACCTCCATCATCACGATGGTGTCGCGCTTTACGTCAAACTCTTCCAGAGCGCTGAGCTGCGGTGAGAGTTGATCGCCCAATATCAGGCGGAGAGTCTTTTTGGTCATAATCCTTTGAATCGGTTTAAATCGCGTGGCGGATGCTCGACGCCATGTCTCAAGTCGCGGAAACCTCACCAAGTGATAAAATAAGACCTCCTGGTACCACGGGCTGCCCCCTCGATGATCCACAAGCATAACAAGCAGCGACACGCCGCAAAAATCCTGTGCGCCTTCACACTATCGGTGATGGCTGCTATCGGCGTGAGTGCGGACGAAGCATCGGCCAAGATCGAAATTTCCGATTACTACGAATTTGCCACCTACCAGGCTCCAATGTTATCGCCCAGCGGACGCTATCTGGTGACGCACGTGCGCAGCGACAACAACGTTCACGACATGATCATCACGGACCGGGAAACGGGCAAGCGAATTTCGTCGCAGGAATATGGAGACTGGGCGCCGCGTGCCATCGCGTGGCTCGACGATTCCCACTTGGCCTACCTGCAAGATGAAATTGGCAGTTACGCCGATTTTGATCAGTTGTTCAACGTCATTGATGTACCCGATCGCCGCGTGGTACGGACGACCGCTGAGGGCAAAAAACGTTCGTACGCCGCCGTACGGCGCATGCTGTGGAAATGGTACACGATGCGACTGATCGACCCTCTACGGCACGATCCGGAGCACGTTCTCGTGACCAGTATCAATCGCAAGTTGCATCGGGATATCGTCGACAAACAAGAGGAACCGGATCGTCCCCACTACTTTAGCGATGTCTACAAACTCAATATCATGCATCGCGACAAGATGGCCAAAGTAGAGACGAACCCGGGTGATGTCGTGCACTGGATTGCCGATCAGGACGGCAACGTGCGCATCGCCATCGCGATCGACGGCAACGATCTGGTCTATCGGTGGCGACCGAAGCCGAAGGCCAAATGGCAGCCGTTTTTCCGACTGACAAAAGAAACGGACTACGACGATGCGTTCAGCATTCTGAGTTTCTCATCGGATCCCAACGTCATTTATGTGAAAGGCTACAACGGTCATGACACGCTCGGCCTGCATCGTTTCAACCTCTCGACCGAGCAATTTGTCGACACGCTGTTCGTAGACGACAACTACGACCTCACCGGCGTTGAATACTCGCCAACCACCAATGAACCCGTGGGCGTCTATTTCTACGGAGAGAAAATGCAGCAGGTCTTTTTTGACACCAAGCGACAGGGCATCTACGAGGCGCTGTACGAGGTCTTTCCGGATCTGCATCTCGATCTCACGTTTACCGGCAATGACGACGTCGCGTTAGTCCGTGCGTTCAGCGACAAGGAACGGTCGCGCTACTATATTTACGATCACACCGCCGGCACGGTCATCGAAACCCAACGCTTCGGCGAGCTACCAGCGGATCAGATGTCAGCGGTCCATCCGGTGACCATTGAGGCGTCCGACGCTGTCGCACTGCCTGGCTATCTGACCAAACCCGAAGTTGCCGAGGCCAACGGCGCATTACTGCTAATGGTCCACGGCGGCCCGTTCGGCATTCGCGATCACTGGGCCTTTAATCCGGATATCCAATATCTCGCGAGCCGGGGCTACACCGTCTTGCAGGTCAATTTCCGCGGTTCTGGTGGATTTGGGCGTGAGTTCATGCAGCTGGGTTACGGCGAATGGGATCGCGCGATCCAGGACGATCTGCGTGACGCGACGTTGTGGGCCAAGCGACAGGGTCTTTTTGAAGGTGACAAAGTCTGTATTTACGGCGGCAGTTTTGGTGGGTTCAGCGCGATGATGAGCCTCTCTCGTTTTCCCGATTTGTATCGATGTGGCGTGAGCTTCGCCGGTGTTTCAGACCTCGAAGCGCTGGTACGCAACAAATCTGAACGTTCCGAGGATCTGCGCGAATTCTTCCAACAGACGCTCATTGCCAATCGCAGTGTTGAGGAGTTGCGCGACAAATCGCCGGTGCACAACGTGGAGAGCATCACAGCCCCCATCATGGTCGTGCACGGCGAGCGGGACAAAAACGTGTTACCCGAGCAATCGAAGCGCTTTGTCGAACAACTGAAAAAATTCGACAAGGAACACAAAGCGTATTTCTACAAGAACGAAGGGCACGGCTTTGAAAGTCGACGCAATCAACTGCACTTTATTGAAGCGTTGCGCCGCTTTCTTGACAAACACCTGCTGAGCGAACCCGACGCGCTAGCGGCCGCCGGTGATGCATCGTGATGCGCTGTCGAGCACTGGTGCTGAGCGCACTTTTCTTTGCGGCGTCCAGTGTCAGCGCGAAAAAACTCGTGCTCGACCCGGACAATCCTGAACACTGGGAAGAAGTTCGCATCGGCGAGGTTTTTGCAACGGAGGTCGTCGCTGACATGAGCCGCATTGTGTTGTTGCCGGAATCGTACTCCTGGCTCCGGTCCGGGACCTATCGCCGTATCGGGTGGCGCAAAGACCTCAAGCAGATCCAGCGCAAGGAAAACCCCAAGATCCGGTATGGCTACTTCCTGAGCAGGACGACATCGAGCGTTGTCTACAACGGCGAAACCCGCGAATTCGAAAAAACAGTGGACGATCAATTGATGTCCATGCGGGCGTATTTCGAGCACCTCGGGGCCACCGACCTGACGTTGACGCCCTTGATCATCGACGACCACGACGTGTTGATAGTTGAGGGCATGATTAACGCCGATGCGGTCTACTTCGTCATCATCGCCGAGAACATCGGTAGCTCGGCGCTGCAGATTTCGTTCGTATGCAAAGAGAACGCCTGCCGCGACCCCAGCCGGGTCGCGTGGGAAGTGTTTCGCGAGTCCCTGCTAGGCACGCGGTAGCGTGCCCAATCATTGAGACTGACAAGCCTGGCGATGCGCTGAAATTCCGGGCCTAACGTCACCGGACAGGTCCGGCCCTCGAACACTGACCCGTCGCCGACGGTCCGGGTGGCATAAAAAACAGCGTTCTGAGCACACCCAAATCAATGATGTTGACCACGCCATCGCTGTTGAGGTCGGCATCCGGATCGTTGGTGAAAAAGACGGAACGCAGGAAGCCCAGATCCTGGACGTTAACGACGCAATCCTGATTGAAATCGGCATCACACTGGTTGCCAAAGCCGTCATTGTCAGAGTCTTCCTGCAGCGCATTGGCAACCACGGTGCAGTTGTCACACGCGTCCGGTACACCGTCGCCGTCGCTGTCGCCGGACGAAGCGCAGTCGACGGACCAGTCCAGCAGGTAGTCGCCGGTGCCGCTGGTCTGGAAACTGCGCACAACGACGGTGTGAATACCGGGCGCCATGTCGACAAGCGAAACCTGGCTGGAACTGTTACCAAGGTTGCTGCCATCGGGGCCAAAGACACGCATGAACTTGCCGGTCCCGCTAAGGCTGGTCAACGTCAGCACTCCATCGGCGCCGGCAAAACCGTTTAGCGTGAAGCTGTCGATCTCACCGTCGTCATCAAGGTTTTGTGTCGCCGAGGCATTGCTCGGGATCAATCCATGCTCGTTGGCGCCAGGCGCCAACGCCAGATGCCATTCGTAGGGACCGGTGCCGCTGGTCTGAAAACTCGATACGACCACGGTATACGTTCCCGTTTGCTCCAGCGCAATCACTCGCTGTGCCGAACCGCTGGTGACCAATGAACTGTCCGGTGCAAAGAGATAGTAAAACTGCCCGCCCGAGACGCCACCGCTAATCGACACCACGCCGCCCTGGCCGGCCTGTGCGTCAAACGTGTAACTGTCGATGTCGCCATCGACGTCTAACTCCTCAATGACGGACCCGCCGTTCTGGACCACGCCGTGCTCGCTTGCCGTTGGCGCCAGCGCCAGATGAAAGCGATAGCTGCCGATGCGGCTCGTCTGGAAACTCTGCACGACCACCGTGTAGGTGCCGGTTTGCGGCAGCGTGATCAAACGCTGCGCCGACCCCGACGTTAGCGTCGTCGCATCCGGATTAAAGACGGTGTAAAACTCGCCGCCCGATACGTCGCCACTGATCGACGTCAACCCGGCCTGGCCGGCAATGCCGTCAAACGTGAAGCTGTCAATGTCGCCACCGACGTCAAGGACTTGCGTGACGGACGAGCCATTGGGCACAACGCCATGCTCGTTCGCGCCAAGGGCAAGCGCCAGGTGAAAACGATAGTCACCGATGCGACTGCTCTGGAAGCTCTGCACCAGCACGGTGTAGATCCCGCTTTGTGGCAGCGTGACATTGCGCTGCGACGAACCGGACGTCAACGAGGTTCCGTCAGGATTCACGATGGTGAAAAACTCGCCACCGGACACATCGCCACTAATCGAGACGACCCCGGACTGTCCTGCTGTACCGTCGAATACAAAACTGTCGATATCCCCTTCGACATCCAGCGACTGGGGCAGCGAAGAGCCGTTGGCGACCACTCCGTGCTCGTTGGCACCTGGCGCTACGGCCAAATGGAAACGGTAGTTGCCGGTGCGGTCGGTTTGAAAACTCTGGATCACCACGGTGTAGCTTCCGGTCATGGGTAATGTGACCAGTCGTTGCCCGGATCCGGATGTGAGCAGGACGCCCGTGGGATCAAACACTGAGTAAAACTCGCCGCCGGGAATATCACCACCAATGGAAAACAGACCGATCCGACCGGCGACACCGTCGAACGTATGCGAGTCACTGTTATCCACTGCATTGAGGAATCCGCTGATGGACCCGCCGTTGGGCACGGTATCGGCTTGCGCCGGGCACATCGACAGCGCGAAGAGCATGAAAGAAAAACACTGAATCAGAATGGGAAAACGATGGGAATTCATGGCCGGCTCCTGGCTTCTTATTGCGATTTTTGGCGCGCAGACGCCTTGCGGCGACTGTTTTGTTCTTGTTGGCTGTGCCTGTTTTGTCAGTATGACCCCACGGACCGACCGAACACAATCCTGCCGTGCTTGATCCAATCCAAAGTCTGCTGTGACTCGTTGACGCGGGCCCGACTGCCATTGAGACGCGCGCGTGATGGTATCGACGGTTGTGCGCACGGACGCGGCCTGCCGCACCGGCGAGGTTAGTGGTAGCCTTTGCGCCCTGTCTTGCACGCATGGAGATGCCCGTTTGAGCAATCAGCCCGTTCTGTTTTGTTTTCGCAACGATCTGCGGTTGGCGGACAACCGTGGCTGGCACGCGGCGGCAACGTCCGGCCATCCGGTGATCGCGCTGTATGTGCTGGATGATCAGACGCCCGGGCACTGGAAAATGGGCGGCGCCAGCCGCTGGTGGCTGCATCACTCGCTGAACCGGTTGAACGACGACCTCGCCGAGCTTGGCGGCTCGTTGCGCCTGCGCCACGGCGTGTGGCACGAAACGGTGGCCAACCTGGCGATCGACTGTGACGCGGCGGCCGTGTACTGGTCACGAGTTTACGAGCCTTACGCAACGCTCGGTGAAAAAACGCTGCACGACACGCTGCAAGACGCTGACATTACGCCCAAACGTTTTCGCGGCACGTTGCTGTTCGAACCCGAAACGGTGCGCACGCTCAACGACGATCCGTACAAAGTGTTCACGCCGTTCTGGAAATCCTGCCGCAAGAAGCCGGCGCCGGACGCGGCGATCGGGGCGCCCAAAAGGGTAACGTTCGCCGACTCGCAGCCAGCATCCGATAATCTGGAAGACTGGGCGCTACTGCCGACACGACCCGACTGGGCCAGCGGTTTGCGCGACACGTGGACGCCGGGCGAAACCGGTGCCTGGGAACGACTGGAGGCTTTTGTTGACGGGCCAGTCGCCAACTACAAGGAAGGTCGTGATCTGCCGGCGGTCCACGGCACCTCGATGCTGTCGCCCCACCTGCATTTTGGCGAGCTGTCGCCACGTCAGGTCTGGCACGCGGTGCACGACGCGATCACTCGCAGCAGTGCGAATCAGGCTGGCGCTGACGTGTTCTTAAGTGAAATTGGCTGGCGCGAGTTTTCTTATCACCTGCTGCATCACTGGCCGACGCTGCCGGACGCCCCGTTCAAGGAAAAATTCCGGTCGTTTCCGTGGCGCCGCGACGGCAAATCACTGCGCGCGTGGGAGACCGGGCAAACCGGGATCCCGATTGTGGACGCCGGCATGCGCCAGCTGTGGCACACCGGCTGGATGCACAACCGGGTACGCATGATCGTCGCATCGCTGTTGATCAAGAACGTGCTGGTGCACTGGCGTGACGGCGAAGACTGGTTTTGGGACACGCTGGTGGACGCCGATCTGGCGAGCAACGCAGCGGGCTGGCAGTGGGTTGCGGGCTCCGGCGCAGACGCAGCACCTTACTTTCGAATTTTCAACCCCGTGACGCAGTCCGCGAAGTTTGACCCTGAGGGCCACTATCTGCGTCGGTGGGTGCCCGAGATTGCCGATCTACCCAAAAAATACATCCACGATCCGTCATCGGCACCCGCCGAGATCCTGAAAGGCTCCGGTGTCATTCTGGGCCAAACCTATCCACGGGCGATCGTTGATTTAAAGGAAACACGCCAGCGGGCACTCGATGCCTACAAGCAAATCAAGTAGTTCCGGCCCGCTGTAATGATTCGGCCGAGCCTGCGACTGTTAGGTAATGGCAGTGAATCGTGACAGCACGCTGCGCGCGTGGCTCGACGACCACGGCGCCATGATCGAACGCATCGCGTATTCCTACGAACGACGCCCGGCGCTGGTCGCTGAGCTCGTTCAAGAAACCGCGCTGGCCCTGTGGCGTGCTCTGCCTTCATTTCGCGGCGACAGCAGTGAGAAGACTTTCATTGCCCGCATTGCCCACAACGTGAGCGTCAGTCACGTGCGCAAAGCCGCGCGCGCTCGGTGGACGCCGTTGTCGGACGCGCTGTCCGACACGCTCGCTGACGAGCAACCCACGCCCGACGAACACGCCGATCAACGCGATCGGCGGGCGCTGCTGCTCAACGCCGTCCGCGATCTGCCCTTGAGCCTTCGCCCCGTTATGACCTTGCACCTTGAAGGCTTTAGCAACGGCGAAATCGCCGAGGCGTTGAGCCTGACCGCAAACAACGTAGGCGTGCGCCTGACCCGCGGCAAAACCCATCTGAAAAAACAGCTTGGTAACGTGACATGAACGCAAGTAACGACGACCTCGATCTCAAGTCGCTGTGGCAGGATACGGCAGCCCCCGATGTTGACGATCTGATCAACAGTGTGCGCAAAAGCCGTGCACGCATGTGGCAACTGCTCGCCGTAGAGTTGGTTGGCACAATCGGGGCTCTGATCATGATGGCGATTTACACAGTGTGGGGCGTTTTTGGCGATCGGTACTGGTTTCCCGTTGGCCTTAGCGTTGTGGCTGTCGGTGTACAAGCGTGGACCTGGCGCTGGCGGGCGGGCTTGTGGCATGCGCTGTCCGACGCGCCAATTGATCTTCTGAAGCTGCAGCGCAAACGGACGCTCATGAATCTGAAACTCGCACGCTACTACTTCTGGGGCACGCCCATCTGCCTCTTGCTCGGCCTGGCGTTTGCATTTCTGGCTGTCGACGACGGTTTTTCTGCAGGATTTTCGGAACCGGTAAGAGTGACTCTACTGATCAGTGTCAGCCTGCTCGCGCTGCTGACCATTATCTACGGCGGGCGGATGACGAACCGTTGCAAGCGCGACCTGATTCTGATCGACGCGCGCATCAATGAATTCGAGGGAAACGAAAAATAATTTTGCGCAACGTGTAACGAACGCTCCGGGCATGCGACTACTGAACCATGCACTCACCACGGAGCACGCCCATCATGACTGTCGCTACGCCCTCGCGTTTACCAACCTCTCGTTTGTTGATGAGCGCTGTCTACTTTTGTCTGCTGATCATCTATCTCGTCAGTATCGGCCTGCCTGCCGCCCACGGCGACACCAGCGCAGCCGTCGACTTTTCACCTTGCCATATTGATGGCATCGAAGCGCAGGCGAAATGCACAACGTTGAGCGTGCCTTTCGACTGGTCGCAAACGGATAGTGAAACATTCGAACTGTTTGTCGCGGTGATTCCGCCCAGCGGCGGACAAGCGAGCGCGGCGCCGCTTTATCTGCTCGCGGGGGGGCCTGGGCAAGCCGCCAGCGATCAGGGGCGACTGGTGGAAACCGTGCTCAGTAAAGCGCGACGCGGCCGCGAAGTCATACTCGTTGATCAGCGCGGCACCGGACGCTCTGCGCCGTTCAACTGCATGATGCCAAGCGACCCCAACGCGGCCGGTGACGCGGTAGCAAAGGCCTGCCTGGCACAAACCGACAACGATCCGCGCTGGTTTCATTCCGACGCGTTCATCGACGATTTGCACGCCGTACGTAACGCTCTTGGTCACGAAAAAATCAACCTTTGGGGCGGTTCTTACGGCACCCGCGCTGCCCTGCTGTATCTGCGCAAATACGAGCATACGGTGCGCAGCGTGATTCTCGATGCCGTCGCGGCACCCAACACCGCGTTCGTGGCACGCGCCAAACTCTCAGCGGGCGAATCACTGAATCGATTGCTCACGGCCTGTGAGAGCGACCCGATCTGCCGGGCACGCTTCGACACGCTGCGCGACGACCTCGATGCGATTGTCGAGGATCTTGGCGCCAACCCCCGCGCCGTGACGATCAATGGTGAAACGTTTACCGTTGACGCATCCATCTTCATGAACGCGCTGCGCAACGGGCTTTACGGTCGCGACTCGACCGCATGGATTCCCTACGTGATCAGCGAGTTCGCACGCGGGAACGATCGGCCCTGGAAGGCGCTCGGCGACGTCGGCGGCAGCATTAGCGAAGGGATCTCACTGGGCACCATGCTGTCGGTGATGTGCGCCGAAGAGATTCCGCGCTCTCTGGGCCAGAACGAACTGGCGTCGCCCACGGCCTTTAATCTAACCGACCTGTCGTTTTGGCGCGACGCTTGCCGGGTCTGGCCGTCGGCGAGCATTGACGACAACTACGCCGCCGACGTCGTATCCGATGTCCCTGCGCTGTTGCTGTCGGGCGCGCTCGATCCCGTCACGCCGCCTGACTACGGCGAGATCGCCGCGCGCGGCCTGAGTCGATCGAAGCACCTGATTGCCGAGCACAACGGACACATCACCAGCGGCTACAGCTGCGCACCGACACTAATCAGTGAGTTTCTGGAGACCACCGACCCGCAAGCGCTGGACGACAGTTGCCTCAATCGCGTGGGCCAAGCTCCGTATCTGCTCACCCTGGCCGGCCCCAACCCATAAGAGAACGACATGATTCAAGCACAAACACTGCACAAAACATTCGGCAGCGTAAACGCGGTCAACGGCGCTACGTTTGAAGCGGCCGACGGCGCGATCACGACGCTGCTCGGTGCCAACGGCTCGGGCAAAACCACGACCTTGCGCATGCTTTGCGGCCTGCTCCAACCGGACCAGGGCAACGTCGTTATCGACAACGTGCGTGTGGCTGACGACGTGATGACCGCGCGACAAAAGCTCGGCGTGTTCCCCGATCCCTTCGGCCTCTACCCGCGCCTGACTGCGCGCGAGCACATGCACTACTTCGCACGCTTTCACGGGCTACGTGGCGGCAAACTGCGCGAGGCGACGACGTGGGTGGCCGACCTGCTGCAAATGGGGGAGCTGCTGGATCGGCGCACCGAGGGTTTCTCTCAAGGTCAGCGGATGAAAGTTGCTCTGTCCCGGGCGCTGATCCATCGACCGGCCAACGTGATCCTTGACGAACCCACGCGCGGCCTCGACGTCATCAGCGTACGACTGCTGCGCAAGGTGCTGCGGGCGATGGCGGCTGAGGGCCGTACCGTGCTGCTGTCCAGCCACGCGATGGCGGACGTCGAGGAGTTATCGGATCAAGTGGTTGTGATCAGCGCCGGCAAGGTCGTCCAAAGCGCCTCGCCCGCAGAGCTCATTCAAGCCACGCAAGCGCCCAACCTCGAAGAGGCCTTTATTTCGCTGACGCAATCGCACGCAGCCTGACCGGAGTATTCATCCATGATCCACGCATTTTTAAACGTGCTGCACAAAGAATGGCTGGACGCGTTTCGCGACCGACGCAGCATCGGAGTCTCACTGGCGTTTGCCGTGTTCGGGCCCGCTTTTCTGTATCTGATGCTAAACAACCTGGCCGTTGAAGCGGCCAGCGAAGACGATCTGAAAGTCGCCGTCGTCGGTGCCGCCAACGCGCCGACACTGGTTACGCATCTGGAGCAAAACGGCATGGATCTGGTCAATGCCATCGACGCCCAGGCCGCGCGCGCCATGCTCGGCACAGATGCATCCGTCATGTTGAGCATCCCGACCGACTACGCCGCTCGCTACTTGCGTCGTGATCGCGTGAACTTGAGCATCTACGGCAACTTCAAGGACCCGATTGCGCAAGCTCAGGCTCAATCGTTACAAAGGCAGATCGAAGGCTTTGGGCAGAACGTCACGCGTTCTCGACTGATCGCCGAGGGCGTGTCGCCAGTTCGAATTCAAACGCTGACTGCGCAGACGTTTGATCTGTCAACGGCTGGTGGCAAGTCGGCGAACATCACCAACGCGTTGATCTACGTATTTCTCATCGCGGGATTTGTCAGCGGTGCTTTCATGACGGCCGATTCAGTGGCGGGCGAACGCGAACGCCATTCGCTGGAGCCTTTGCTCGCGCAGCCGCTGTCGCCGATGGCGTTGACGCTGGGCAAATGGGTCGCATGCAGCGCGGTGAGCGTAGTGGTGTCCACCGTGACCATCGTGGTCGGCGGTATCTTGCTCAACCGCGTGGCGCTGGCTGACCTGGGGTTGCGCTTGCATCTGGATCCGCAAAGCATCGCGCTCGGAGCGATCACCCTGGCACCGCTCGCGCTGTTCGCCGTGGCGTTGCAGATGATGATGGCATCGCGCGCCAAGACCTACCGCGAAGCCGGCATCTACGGACAGCTGACGATGTTTCTTCCGGTAGCCGTCGCAGGCTCACTGATGATTGGCAACGTGGAATTCGGCGGGCTGACGACGTCCATGCCGTTGACGGGCCAAACGCTGCTGCTGCGGGATATTTTCCTGGAGGGAACGGCCAGCCTGATCACCATCGCGAGCGTATCGATCAGCACACTGGTCGCCGCCGCCATCATGCTGACGCTAACATCACGTTGGTTCAGTGACGAGTCAAGACTTTGAACAACGCGCCAACGCTGAACAGCTATCGCTACAACTCTTCCGCCGCATCCTTGATCGCACGCCGGATGCGCATATAGGTTGCGCAGCGGCACAAATTGCCGCTCATGTCGCGATCAATGTCGTCGTCCGTTGGCTTGGGCGTGTTTTTTAACAGCGCCGTGGCAGACATAATCTGACCCGACTGGCAGTAACCACACTGCGGTACGTCAATGCTCTCCCAGGCGTTGCGCACGGCATCAGCCTCCGCACCATCGAGCCCTTCAATGGTCGTGATTTTGCGTCCGGCCAGGGAATCGTGCGGCAGCACGCAGGAGCGCGTCGGCGCGCCGTCGACGTGCACGGTGCACGCGCCGCACTGCGCGACGCCGCAGCCAAACTTGGTTCCGGTCATGCCAAGATGATCGCGCAGCACCCAAAGAAGAGGCGTTTGCGGCGCAGCGTCGATGTCCTTGTCGACACCGTTGATGTTGAGTTTGATGGCCATGTTCGTGATGCTCCCTTAAGCGCGCGGCAGCGTGGTCGCGCTGGCACCCATGATTGGTAAACGACGATAGCGAACACCAGTCGCGGCAAATATCGCGTTGGCCAGTGCCGGTGCAGCGGGCGGCGTCGGCGGCTCGCCCACGCCTCCCGGTGGCGCATCGGATTCAACGATGTGCACTTGCATTCGCCGTGGCGCTTCGTTCATGCGCATGATGCGCCACGCGGGGAAATTTGCCTGGACGATCGCGCCGTCTTTCGCTGTCATCTCACCGTAGAGCGCGTTGGACAAACCGTACAGCGTGCCACCCTCCACCTGCGATTCAGTGTGCCGAGTGTTAACCACGGTACCGGCATCAATCGCCGACCACACGCCGGGGATGGTGAGCGCACCGTCTTTCGTAACAGCTACTTCCACGACAGTCGCGACGTAAGAGACAAACGAGCGATGCACGGCAATACCCAGCCCGTGACCCTCAGGCAGCTCGCGCCCCCAGTTCGCCATGTCCGACGCCTTGCGCGCGACATGCTTGAGTCGAGCCGTGTCGATCGGATAGTCCGCCATCGGACTGCCGTAGTTGCTGTACTCGGCACCTTCGTTATTGGGATCAATCAAGCGATCCGGACCGATCAGTTCGAGCAGATAGTCGCGCGGATCGCGACCGGCCTCTGCTGCCAGCTCGGACGCGAAACTCTGCACACCAAACGCGTGGTAGACATTCGCCACCGCACGCAGCCAACCAATGCGCACGTGCGCTTTGGCGCGTCCGCTCTCAAGACGCAAGTTTGGTACCGCAAAGGGATTGTCCGTCGCGCCGAGCCCGAGTTCACCCCACGACGGATCGTCGGCACCCGCCGCGAAGGTTGACGGAATCGGCGGAAACACGGTGCGATGACGCAGCGCCGTGCAGCGACCGTCATCATCCAGTGCCGCGTCGAAGCGCTGCGCGCTGACCGAATGAAAGTAGCCGTGCTGCAAATCGTCCTCTCGCGTCCACGTGACTTTGACCGGTTGCCCGATCTCACGAGCGATCAGCGCCGCCTCCACCACGTAGTCAGGTTTGGATTTGCGCCCGAACCCGCCACCCAGCCAGGTCACATTGATGGTCACGTTGTCTTCGGGTACGCCGCACACTTGTGCCACAGTGCGACGCGAGGCCTGCGGTGTTTGCGTGCACGCCCAACACTCGACCTTGTTGCCCTCCCAGCGCGCGGTGGCGACAGGCGGCTCCATGGGCGCTTGCGCCAAATGCGGCGCGTAGTACTCGGCGGTCACGGATCGCGTGGCCGACTCCAGCGCCTTATTCGCATCACCGCGATTGAGTTTTACCGCGCCGGGCTGGCGCGCCGTCGCGGTCATGGCTTTTTCAAAATCGGCCGAATCGTACTGCGCGTTGGGTCCGGTGTCCCACTCCACGCTCAACACGCGACGCGCGGCAATCGCGGCATAGGTGTCTTTCGCGACCACGGCAATTCCGCCAAGCGGTTTGAACGCGACCGGCTCACTCGCGTCAGGCAAACGCACCGTGCGCAGAAAACCCGGCACGTCGCGACTTTTCGCATCGTCAACTTTGCCCGGCTTACCGAGCACCTGCGGCGGACGCGCGATGACAGCGTGCACCATGTCTGGCAACTGAACATCGATACCAAACTCGCCCTGACCGCGCGTGATCTTTGGCACCGTTAGGGAAGGCGTGGGCTTGCCAATGTAGCGCCACTGGTCGCGCGTCTTAAGCTTGACCTCAGATAGCGACGGGATGGCTTGCCCGGACGCACGCTCTGCAAGCTCGCCGAAACTCACGCGCCGCCCGCTGGCCGTGTGCACAACGTAGTGGTCGTTCGCGGTACAGCCACTCTCGACACCAAAATGTTCCGCCGCGGCTCGTTCAAGCATCAGTCGCATCGCCGCACCCGCGGTGCGCAAACGCGTAAAGTTGTAGCGCACGGAGCGTGAACCGTCAGTGTTTTGATCGCCATAGCGCGGATGACCAATGGCTTGCACGATGTTGACGCGACTGAAATCCGCTTCGAGTTCCTCGGCAATCAGCTGCGCCATCGACGTCCAGCTTTGCTGCCCCATCTCAGAACGATGACAAGTCAGATCGACCTGCCCGTCGGGGTGCAGCGCGATAAACAACGATGGCGTTGCATCCCCACCCTGCATATTTTCAAGGGTCTTCTCGACTTCTTCATGATCATCCGCCCGCGGCGCGCTCAAAGGCACGCCAAGCAACAATGCGCCCGCCGCCGTGCGGCCGACAAACTGACGCCGATTCATTTTTGTCAGCGGTATCTGCGACACCTCAGACCACTGTTTCTCAAGATCCAAAAACACGGCACGTCCCCATGAAAAGAATGTAGACAGGCGTCCACCCGACAGTGAGCCGGCGGGCGGGTAGATAGCCTTACATAATATGCCGTTGTGAGCTGGTTTAGAACGACTTCTGATACCCCAACGGAAAATGGCAGTCGGTCTGGGGCTGGATACCGTTCAAGTCCTGACAGACCGGTAGCGTGAACTCCCCGGCAATTAAACCACGCCGAGCGCTGGTGCGAGGAAGCGCGAACGTTGCATGCGCACGCGTCGAGGCCGTTATGTCATAACCCACTTTGACCGCGATTAACGCGCTTCTTTGCGCTGAGTTGCTCGAGCTGTGATTGACTTAACATCGCGTGCAATCCTTCTTCCGTATTCTTCACGTCATGTGCAAGCTGCTGATTCATCTTGCGTTTGGCCAAGGATCAGGCCAGCGGCACAGCGTCCTCGCGCGCGTGATCAACGCGTTCGCGCTGGCGTGCGCGCTGATTACTAGTGGCGTCGCCCAAGCGCAGCAGTGCGGCATACCCGGCAACGACGGCCCGGCCGCGTTATCCGGCATCGTCAATACTTACTGGCCCGGCACTACCAACCCGGGAGCGGGTACCTCATCGCTAACCCTTGGCAGCGCGCGCGGTGCCAGCGCCACCATCAGCGCGGGCGATCTGGTTCTGGTGATTCAGATGCAGGACGCCAACATCAATCGCGACAACACCAGCAGCTACGGCGACGGTGCAGGCGGTGACCCAGCCAGCGGCTCGACCAATCTGCGTCGCTCAGGCCGCTTCGAATTTGCCCGTGCGACGAACGCCGTTGGGCTTGGCGGCGGCACACTGACGCTAGCTTCCCCAACGCAGTTCGACTACAGCACGCAGAGCGCTACTGGCACTCGCGGACAGCGCGGTTTCCAGGTGGTGCGCGTACCTCAGTTCAGTAATCTCACGCTGACCGGCACGCTGACCGCAACCGTTTGGAACGGCAGCAGCGGTGGCGTAGTGGCGCTCGACATCGCCGACACACTTGATCTTAATGGTCAACGCATCGACGTTTCCGCCAGCGGATTTCGCGGTGGCGGTGGACGCAGCTCGACCACGGGCAGCGGCGCGAGCACCGATTATCGAACCCCCTTTTCCAACGGCGCGAACGGTGCCAAAGGCGAAGGCATTGCCGGTAGCCCCCGATTGATGTTCGACAACGGCAGCGTCATCGACAATCTGGTTGAAGGCTATCCCAACGGCAGCTTTGCCCGCGGCGCACCGGGCAACGCCGGCGGTGGTGGCACCGATGGCAACCCGTCGAGCAACGATCAAAACACCGGTGGTGGCGGTGGTGCCGGTTTTGGCGACGGTGGCGTCGGGGGCTATGCCTGGTGCCCGGGCGGACCGTCCGTGTGCGCGCAAACCGGTGGCTTCGGCGGCGCGGGCGTGACCAGCATGAGCGTGGATCGTTTGGTACCCGGTGGCGGCGGCGGCGCTGGCACGACAAACAACGCGACCGGCACACCCGCAGGTGGCCCGGCCAGCAGCGGCGCCCGCGGTGGCGGAGTGGTCATCGTGCGTGCGGCAACCGTGGTGGGCAACGGCGAAATTCTGGCTGACGGTGAGACCGCCAATCAGACCGTCGGCAATGATGGCAGCGGCGGCGGCGGCGGTGGCGGCGCTGTGCTACTGGCAGCGGCGGACGCCAGCGGCGCGTCCGTCACGGTGCGCGTGCGCGGCGGTGACGGCGGCACCAATGGCAACAGCTCACCGCACGGACCCGGCGGCGGCGGCGGTGGTGGCTTAGCCGCCCTTAACGCCGCTTTGAGCGCGACGAGCACCTCTGTTCTGGGCGGCGCACCGGGCACGACCGACGGCAATCCGGCGCCGTTTACGTCCAACTATGGCGCGACGGCCGGCAGCAGCGGCCAACGCATCAGCATCAGCGAGCTGGACATCCCCGGGGTGTCTTCAGGCTTTGAATGCAGTGAACCCCTGGTCGCCACGAAAACCGCAAGCGTGATTTCCGATCCGATCGTCGGAACCGGCAACGCGCACGCGCTTCCCGGCGCCGTCGTCGAGTACACCATCGCCATTACCAACCCCGGTGCGGCGAGCATCGACAGTGGCACGGTGACGCTTACCGATGTGTTGCCGGACAACACAAGCTTTATCAATGACCCACTGACCGGCGGACTGTCGGTGCGTTTCGTCGACGATTCGCCGGCAAGCGGTCTCACGCTGGTAGCGAGTGACCTGGCGTTTTCCAACACCGGTGGCTCGACCTATCTGTACGCTCCGTCGAGCGGTGCCGACGCCGCCGTTGACGCCATTCGAATCACCCCCGGCGGCGCTATGGCAGCGGGCAGCACGGTGGAGTTTCGGTTTCGGGTGGAGATTGAGTGAGACTAGCCCGCGCTGGCCGCATCGTGCTTGAGACGCATCACTAGCCCACGCGACACAAACAACAGGTCACTGATTTTCAGCACCAGCGAGTTTTCATATTTGTCGAGTTGTCCGTCGGCGTAGGCCACCTGCCACAGTAGCCCAACGATCGCCGCTTTTTCATCGTCGCTCAAATGCTCGTGCAACTGCTGGGTGAATTCATAGACCGACACAGCATCCTGCGCTGCCGCTTGCGCGGTATTGGCAAGCGCTTGAGTCTCGTCGTCACTGAGTTCGAAGCGTTCGGCCATCAACTTCAGCATCAGCGCGAGTTCGGTTTCATCGAACTGATGATCGGCGCGAGCGACGTCGACCATCAGTGCAGCAGTCGCCACCCGCAGCGCGTGCTCGCGCTGCGGGGCATCAACCGCTTCGGTACTTGGCGACGTCATCACGTCGCCGAGCTGTTGCAGCCAGCGCTTGAGCATCAGGAATCGGCCAGCGCGCCTTTGATCGCGGCAACCACTTTCTTGTCGTAGGGCTTGGTGCGCGGACTGAACTCGCTCACCAACTTGCCGTCACGCCCGATCAGAAACTTGTGAAAATTCCACGTTGGGTAAGTACCCGACGCGGAGGCAAGCCGCTTGAAAAACGGATGCGCGGCCTCTTCCTTCACGGTCACTTTCTCGAACATCGGAAACTTGATGTCGTAAGTCAGGCGACAAAATTCCTTGACCTCGTCCTCGGTACCCGGCTCCTGGCCGAAAAAATCGTTGCTCGGAAAACCCAAAACAACCAGGCCGTCTTCACCGTATTCCTGGTACAACTTCTCGAGTCCGTCATACTGCGGTGTGTTACCACACTTCGACGCGGTGTTGACCACGAGTACCACTTTGCCCGCGTACTCCTTGCACAGGTTCACCGAATCCTCTGACGCCAGTTTGCGAAAATCCTGGTCCAATAGCGGGCTTTCGCAGGCAAACGTCGGCGCTGCCAACCAAGCCGCTGCCATAAGTATCAATGCTCGCATCTTCATTACTCCTGGGTGATGATCTCGATCTCTTCTCGTCACCGTGAAGTCTACGCTCGCGTAGAAACCACAGTCTAACGAATCACGTCGTCTGGAAACGAATGGATACAATTGCCGCGCCTGTCGCCCTCTAGACTCCGCGACATGAGCCGGGAAACGGCCACTGCGCACAACGTGGCGTGCATCTACCCCAATCCGTCAAATTTTCGCGACCAGCACGGTCGCAAGGGGTATTTCCGATGATTTCAGCTACTCAGTGGACCGCGTGGATGGCGCTTGGTTTCTTTTGCGCGCCCTCGTGCTTTGCGGCGGACAGCGATGGCGACGGCTTCGATGACCAAAACGACAACTGCGCATTTCTCGCCAATGCCTCTCAGCTCGACGCGGACAACGACGGTTTCGGCAACCGTTGCGACCCCGATCTGGATAACAATGGCACGATCAATGTGGTCGATCTTGGCATCCTGCGCAGCCGTTTCTTTTCCGACGACCCGGTTGCCGATCTGACCGGCGACGGCGTGGTGAACGTGGTCGATCTTGGCATCCTGCGCCAATTCTTCTTTGCCGCACCCGGACCGGGTGCGCAAACCGAGCGCTTCGAGTGGCGACCCGTGCAAGTCGGTGCCGGCGGGATGTTGACAGGCTTCAGCGCCGATGCCACGGGTAGCACGCGCGTCGTGCGCGCTGATACTTACGGCGCGTATCGACTCGACAACGGCATCTGGTCGCTGATCGTGAGCACCCGTTCAATGCCCGCGGCGGACCTGGTCCCAGAAGTGCTCGATGTCGGCGTGGAAGCTATTGCCGTCGCACCGTCCGACGCGAACCGAATCTATATGGCTCTGGCCGGACGGGTGTATCGCACGGACGACCGCGGCGACTCGTGGCAACGCACGGCACTGGAGGGCATTTACATGGAGCCCAATGATGATTATCGCCAGTGGAACCCGATCCTGCGCGTCAGCCCCACCGATCCCGATACCGTGTGGTTCGGCACGGTGCGTGACGGCCTGCTGCGCACCACAGACGGTGGCGCCAACTGGTCGACGGCGAGCGGACTACCGCTGCCGGTCGATCAGGATGCCTTGACCGACGGCATTCAAAGCGCAGACGTTCTGGTTTTCGGAGTGCCGTCGAATTCGCAAACGCTCTACGCCATGTCATTTGGCAACGGCTTTTTTCGCAGCGTCGACGGAGGCCAGACGTTTAGTCCTCTGCCGAACGGCGCCGGCGACGCACCGGTCAGTGCCCGTGACGGCAGCTTTGACAGCGACGGGAGCTTGTTTATTGCCGGTCTCGACGGCGTATGGCGTTACGCCAGCGGCGCATGGACTGAGCTCACCGATCGACTGCCATCACGGCCGTTCGAATACGGCAGCGTTGCGGTCAATCCAACAACCGACGCGCTCTATGTATTCAATATCAACGGCGACAACGCCCGCAGCGTGGACGGCGGCGAAACCTTCATCGAGTTGGCCCGCAGTGCCAATACTCAGCCCGGCGAATCACCCTGGCTAACGTGGATCAGCGACAACTTTTTCTCCGTCTCCAACGTTCAGTTTGACCCGGTGGTCCCCAATCGGCTGCTGCTGACCAACGGCATCGGGTTCTGGTTCGCCGACGTGACCGACAGTGCGAACTCGGTGGACTGGACCGTGCAATCGCGCGGCATCGAACAACTGGTGGCCAACGACGTCATCGTGCCGCCCGGTCAAAAACCCATACTCGGCGGGTGGGACTTTGGTTTGCGCGTGTCCGAAGACCCAGAGGTTTTCCCACTCACTCACGGCCCGTCACGCCGATTCAACAGCACCTGGCAACTCGAATGGACACCGGCGCAGAGCGGCTTCGTCATCTCAAACACCAGCGATCATCGCTTCTGCTGTTCGGCCGACGGCGATGCGGTGCAGGCGGGCTATAGCGAGGACGGTGGACGCACGTGGACGAAATTCGCCACGTTGCCCACACCGCCCCAGGCCGACGCGAACGATCCCTGGCGTATGAGTTTCGGCAGCATCGCGGTGGCTGCTGACGACCCGGACAACATCGTCTGGGCACCCACGTTCAATCGCTCGCCTTTTTACACTCTGGATCGCGGTGTCACTTGGTCGCGAGTTGTGCTGCCCGGGGAATTTGCCGCGGCGCCCGGTTCGCACTTTGCGAACTTCCTCGACCGCAAACATCTGGCCGCGGATCGCGTGTTGGGCGCCACGTTTTACTACTATCACAGCGGCAGCACCGATGCGGCTATCTCGGCCGGGCTGTGGCGCACTGTCGACGGCGGGCAAACCTGGACCCAGCGCTTTAATGGAGAGCTGTCACCGTTCTCGCGTTTCAACGCGCAGTTGCGCTCCGTACCCGGTGAAGCGGGCCACTTGTTTTTCAGCGCCGGTCCGCTCAACGGCATTGATGCGCCGTTGCTGCGCAGCGTAGACGGCGGCGCGACCTGGACAACGGTGGGCACGTTGACCAGGGTCTCGGCCATCGGTTTTGGCAAACCGGCGCCGGGCAACAACTACGCGACAATCTACGCCGCCGGCCTGAACGCCGGCCAATACGGAATCTGGCGCTCGGTGAACAACGGGGCGAATTTCTCTCGGATCGCAACCTTCCCGGCGTCCAGCCTCGACTCGATTCGGGCCATTGATGCCAGCAAAGAGGAGTTCGGCACTGTCTACATTGGCCGTGGCGGTTCAGGCTGGTCGTACGGCACTCGCACGGATTGCGTGCCCGACGGACCGACACCGCCCGCCGAATGCGTCACGGTCGACTAACGGGTCCGAAGGCGCGAGGCACAAGCCCCGCGCCTTCTACTCAAAACGTCTTGGGAATTCGAATCGACGACGCCACAATCACGTATTCGAATTTCGGCGCATCGGTCGCCGGGGCATCGTCGCCAAGATCGCTGGCATAGTGGGCGGCGTCTTTCTTGCTCAACGCCTTGCGGCTGAACGTGCCTGCCAATGACACCTCTTTACCACCAGCGTCCGTCGGGATGAAAAAGCCGTAGTCCTTGAACGTCACCCGCGCCGTGGTCGCACCGTCGGTGGCCACGAAAAAACAGCCCTTTTTCTGGCAAACTTTGGCGATGCGCGTATCGACCACAACATCCTTGTCAATGTACGCCTCTGAATTCGCGACCAGTGCACCCAGAGAACGGGCCTCGGATGCCTCGGGCATCGGCGCACCAAAAACCTCATGCGTCGCCGTCTCGCTAACCGGTTCGGACAATCGAACGACGTCGCCCGCCGCATCAGCAACGGCCAGCATCATTGCTACCCAACCGAAAACCACGCTAAAAATTCTGTTCATGTCGATCTCCCATTGGCAACATCTGAGTCGCCAGCTTACAAAAATTCAGATCACGTGCAACCACACCTGTCACCGCACGCTGGTGGGCGCCGCGGCGCTCTCAGACGCCGCCGCGCGATCAAATTTCCTGAACCACCCGATAATGTTGTCGGTCTTGGCAATTAGCTGTGACGGACGCGATGCGATCGAGTGCGACGCGCCCGGCACCCGGATCAGCGCTGACGGCACTTTCTGTAGCTTCAATGCCCCGTAAAACTGCTCCGCTTCCCAGGTCGGCGTGCGGTAATCTTCTTCCCCGACCATCACCAGCGTCGGGGTCTTGACGTTGCCGACCAACGAAATCGGCGACAGGCGCCAATAGAGTTCCGGGTCCTCCCACGGCTGCGCTCGCAGCCAGTGACGACCGACGAACGCCGCGATATCCCCGGTGAGCGCCATGGTCGTCCAGTTGATGACCGGCTTGATCGTGGCTGCTGCGGCAAACCGTTCGGTCTTGCCCACGATCCAGGCCGTCAGCACGCCGCCGCCCGAACCACCGGTAACGAACAATCGCTCCGGGTCGACGTAGCGGCGTTCGATCAGAGCGTCCACCACGCTCATCAGATCATCGTAGTCTTCACCCGGATAATTTAGATCAATGAGCTGGGCAAACTCTTCGCCGTACCCCGTCGAGCCGCGCGGATTGACGTAGACGGTCACGTAGCCTTCGGCCGCATACCGCTGAATTTCGGCAGCGAACGTAGGGCCATACATCGCAAACGGTCCGCCGTGAATCTCGAGCAGCAACGGCATCGATGCGTCGGCCTTGAATCCCGGCGGCTTGGCCACCCACGCTTCGATGGCGCGCTCATCGTGACTCGACTTCACTTCGAGCTCTTCGAGCTGCGCCAAATCGATATGCGCCAGGGCGTCCGTATTCAAATCCGTCAGCGTGCGCGTTTTGCCGCTGACTTCGACGATGGCGACATCGGCGGGGCGACCCGGGCGCGACTGCGTGTACGCGATGCGCTGCGACCGACCGCCACCGCCCAACGAAAAGCTGCCAGAGGCGTAAGGACGGCCCATGCTCGTACCGCCCAGATCTTCAACCAGCACCGCCGCCGAACCGTCGATACCCACTTCGACCAGTGCGGTGTGCCCTTTGTACTCAGCGGTCACGAAAATCGACTGTCCGTCTGAAGACCAGCGAGGATCGCTGACCGGGTGATCAAACTCGTCGGTCAGATTTTTAGGCTCACTACCGTCGGCTTGCATCACGTAAAGATCGGATTGCTGATAAGCCTTGAGGGCATCGTCAAAACCCAGGTACGCAACGCGTTCACCTTTGGCGTCTGCGACGGGCCCCGAATCCGGTCCGTCGCGCGAGGTCAGCGCCTGTCGTTCGCCGCTCACAACATCCACGGAGTAGATGTCTGACTCGATGGGATCCAGACCCGGGTCTTCCACATCGTTGCCGACGACCAGCAGCGTGTCGTCGTTGAGCCAGGCGGGCGACGCGAAGTCGTTTTCGCCGTCGGTCAGTTGGCGCGGCACACCGCCATCGGTGGATACGATAAACACATGCTCTGCACCTTCCTCGAGCCAACCGGCGCCGTCGAAACGGTAGGTCAGATCGTCAAACACGCGCACGGGCTCCGCCCATTTCGAATCTTTCGGCGCTTTGGGCGCCTCGGCAAAACTGGGCGCTTCGCCGGGCACGAACATCGAGAACGCCAAACGCTTGCCGTCGGGTGACCAAACCAGACCACTGGGCGACTCAAGCAGCTGCGCGACTTCAAAGTCGGCGCCGTCATCCAGATAGCGAATGCGCAACTGCGCGCCGCCTTCAACCCGCGCCAAATACGCCATGCGCTGGCCGTCGGGCGACCAGCGTGCCGACGAATAGCTACCGGGGCCGGTAATCAGTGGCCGATGCGCACCGCCGATAGCGTCCACCAGCCAGATGCTGGCGCGGGCGCGGTCGTTGTTTTTGTCGTAACCGGTGCGTGCGTAGGCAATGCGCCGACCCGCAGGATCGAGCTGGGGGTCGCGTGCCCATTCCAGGGCAAAGACGTCGTCAGCGCTGAACAGGCGGTGCTCGTGATCAGCAGCAAAAGCGGTCGTCGACGCGCTCGCGATTAGCGCGAACGCAGCGACAGGGAAAACGTAACGAAGCATAGATCTCTCCAACTCATAAATGACACCGGACACCCTTACGACCCCTTGGCATGCCGGAGATTGTTGCGGCTTCTTATTGTGAAGTGGTGCCGCGTGAAATTATCAGATTCAGCGTTTGGCGCCACGCCCGAAATGCTGATACGCCTCTTGCGACGTCTGCACCGGAATGACTTCGAAGCGAATCAGATCGGTCCAGCCCTGCTGCCAGTGAGCCAGCAAATCCTGGTCCTCGGTGCGCATCAGCTGGAAGCAACGCGAGTAATCGAGATCCACCCAGCTGTCGATGTATTCCAGACCCTCGGGCAAACCCCGGCCATCGCGAATCGCGCGCTCGTACGCTTTGCGCGCGGCACCTTCGTGGAAATGTTCAATCACCAGGTAGATCACAGCCGACATCCTTGAGCATTGCGCACCGTTTCCGGCCCGTTAGTGTAGCCCGGATGCCGCGTCGAAGTGAGTACTCTGCAACCCACTAATCGAGCACGGGTTTTTCAGGCTATATAGCGAGGAGTTATCGGCGCATAAGAAATCGACCGTTCAGGTGTGCCGCTCGCTTGGTTAACGTCTGGACTCGACGTAATTCTCGGAGACGACGCTTGTGAGCCGTGCCGCTGCTGACCTGACAAATTTTGCGCTGGGCGAAGACGCCTTTCACCAACTGCAGAGCGTGTCCAAAGGACTGAACCACGACGAGCTGCTGTGGGCCAGCGGGTATCTGGCCGGGCAGGCCGCTGCTGCAACGGCGCTGCCTGCGCCGGACAACGCTGCCGATAATCCACCGCTGTCAGTGTTCTACGCGACGGAGACGGGCAACAGTCGCCGCGTCGCCGAAGAGTTAGTCAGCGCCGCCGCATCGCGTGGCTTGCGGGCGCAGGCGTACGACGTGCGCCAGGTAAAACTCAAACAGCTGAAGAAGGAAAAACTGATCGTCTTCGTGGCGGCTACGCACGGTCTGGGCGACGCGCCTGAAGGCAGTGAAGACTTTTTCGAAGCGCTAAACGCGGACCGAGCGCCAGCGCTGGATCACCTGCAGTACTCCGTGTTATCGCTGGGCGATTCAAGCTACGACGATTTCTGCCAGGTCGGCGTCGAACTGGATGGACGCCTGGCCCAACTGGGCGCGCGACGCTTTGCGCCGCGTGTCGATTGCGACCTCGACTTTGACGATCCGGCGGAAAAATGGCGCGACGCCGTGCTGACGTTTGCGTCCAAGCAAGCGGGCGACAGCGCAACGCCCACGCCTCACTTGCGACCGGTCCCGAAAACCGACGTGTCACGCACGCGCCCGTTTCGTGCGCCGGTGCTCGTCAACCAGCGGATCACCGCGACCGGTTCGAGCAAGACCGTTCACCACATTGAGCTTGACCTGGAGGGATCGGGCCTGGACTACGAGCCCGGCGACGCGCTTGGCGTGGTCACAAACAATCCAGCGCGTATGGTTGACGCCGTTCTGGCGGCCACCGCACTCGATCAGGAGCAAAACGTCACGCTTGGCGATGACGTTGTTTCCCTGCGTGATGCGCTGACCGTCCAGCTGGATATTTCCGCCTCCCATCGTCGCTTTGTCGAGCACTATGCAAAAGCGGCCGGGCGCGACGACCTCGCGACGCGACTGCAGGAATTGTCGGGCGAAGCGGCTCGGGCGTTCTTTTACTCGCATCAGATTGTCGACGTTGTCCGCGAGTATCCCGGGCCCGTCGACGCGCAATCGCTGGTTAACGGTTTGCGCAAATTGACACCGCGGCTCTACTCCATTGCCTCCAGCCCGCTCGCCAGCCCGGACGAAGTCCATCTCACCGTCGCGCACGTTAACTATGAACAGTTTGGTCACACACACGTTGGCAGTGCGTCGACCGAACTGCTTGGCGCGAGCGAGCACGTGGACGTTTACGTCCAGGCGAACCCCAACTTTCGTTTGCCTGAGGATGGCAGTGCGCCAGTCCTGATGATCGGCCCGGGCACTGGCGTCGCACCGTTTCGGGCGTTCGTCGAGCACCGCGCTGCGCTCGGCGCTGATGGTGCCAACTGGTTGTTCTTCGGCGATCGCGAGTTTCGCCGTGATTTTCTCTATCAAACCGAGTGGCAACAACACCTCGAAAGCGGTGCGCTGAATCGCATTGATCTGGCCTTTTCGCGTGATCAGGCCGAAAAAATCTATGTCCAGCAGCGCCTGCTGGAAAACGCGCGCGACGTGTACGACTGGCTGGAGCGCGGCGCCCACGTTTACGTGTGCGGTGACGCAACGCGCATGGCGCCCGATGTCCACGACGCGCTGGGCCAGATCGTGCAGCGGATTGGCGGAAAAACGCCAGAGCAGGCTGATGACTATTTGCGTGGTTTGCAGCGCGCGAGTCGCTACCAAAAGGACGTCTACTAATGACCGACGAAACCGCACTCACTGAGGTTGAAGGCATCAAGGCGCGCAGCAATTTTCTGCGCGGTTCGTTGCACAAAAGTCTGCTCGACCCTGTGTCAGGCGCCATCGCCAGTGACGATACCCAGCTGTCAAAATTCCACGGCTTTTACCAGCAGGACGACCGCGATCAGCGCGGCGAACGGGCCCGACAAAAACTCGAGCCGCTGTACAGCTTCATGATCCGCGCGCGGGTGCCCGGCGGCATCTGCACGCCGCAGCAGTGGCTTGGCATTGACGCATTGGCGCAGCGCTACGGCGGCAGCGTGGTACGTCTGACCACACGCCAGGCGTTCCAACTGCACGGCGTGATTAAAGAAGAACTCAAGCCCACCATCGCGGCGATCAACCAGAATCTGATGGACACGATTGCCGCGTGCGGCGACGTCAATCGCAACGTGATGTGCTCGCCGTTGGTGGAGCGCTCCATCGTGCACCGCGACGCGCTGCACTGGGCACAGCAAATCAGCACGCTGTTGACGCCACAGACCCGCGCCTATCACGAGATCTGGCTCGACGGCGAAAAGCTCGAAGCGCCGGACCGCGAACCGATCTACGGTCCGACCTATCTGCCGCGCAAGTTCAAGATTGCCGTAGCGATTCCGCCGGTCAACGACGTGGACGTATTGGCCCACGATCTGGGTTACACCGCGGTCGAACACGAGGGCCGATTGATCGGCTTCAACGTGAGCGTCGGCGGCGGCATGGGTGCCACGCACGGCGACGCCCGCACGGCTCCCCGCCTGGCGGACGTGATCGGTTTCTGCACACCGGATCAGGTACTGAGCGTTGCCGAACACGTGGTTGGCATTCAGCGCGACTTCGGTGATCGCACAAATCGAAAACACGCTCGGTTGAAATACACCATCGCTGACCGCGGTGTGGACTGGTTCGTCAACCTGCTCGCGGAGCGTATGGGCACGGCGCTGGCGACCGCCAAGCCGATCCGGTTTGATCGACGCGGCGATCCGTTTGGATGGTTCAGGGACGACAGCGGCCGTCATCACGTGACGTTGTTTGTGCCATCGGGAAGACTGGAGGATCGCGGTGAGCAACGTTTTCTCAGCGCTTTACGTGCGATTGCCGAGCTTGACGTCGGTGAGTTCCGACTCACCGCAAACCAGAATCTGATCATTGCGGATTTGACCGACCAGCAACGCAATGCCGTTGACGCCGCCATACGTGAACACGGCATTGATCTGTGGCGGCGCCTGCCGCCCATCGGTCAAACGGCGATGGCGTGCGTGGCATTGCCCACCTGCTCGCTGGCCATGGCGGAAGCCGAACGCGGTCTACCTGAAATCGTGGATCGCATCCACGCGTTGATGACCAAACACGGGCTGGCAGACGATCCTCTGAGCGTACGTGTCACGGGCTGCCCCAACGGTTGCGCGCGGCCCTACGTCGCCGAGATTGGCCTGATCGGCAAGGCGCCCGGACGCTACAACCTGCATCTGGGCGGCGACGCGCTCGGCACGCGTCTGAACACGCTGGTCGCGCAGAACCTGTCGCTTGATGCCATTGATCAACATCTTGATCCACTGCTGGCACGCTACGCGAGTCATCGACAGACTGGCGAAGCGTTTGGAGATTTCCTGACAAGGATGCCGTCATGAAACACAATCTGGATGCCCTGAATGCCACCGCCCGCGTGGAATACGCGCTGGCCAATTTCCAAGGCAAGGCGGTACTTAGCTCCAGCTTTGGCGCGCAGTCGGCGGTGTCACTACATTTGATCACGCAGGTGCAACCGGACATTCCGGTTATTGTGATTGACACCGGCTATCTGTTCCCGGAAACCTACGCATTCATCGACGAACTGACCGAGCGTTTAGAGCTCAATCTGCACGTTTACGAGCCGGCCGTCAGCGCCGCGTGGCGCGAAGCCCGACACGGGCGGCAGTGGGAGCGAGGCCTTGCGGGCATCACCGAATACAATCGCATTGCCAAGGTGGAGCCCATGCGACGCGCGCTCGATGAACTCAATGCCGGCATCTGGTTTGCCGGGCTGCGACGCAGTCAATCGGCCAGCCGTGCACAGACACCATTTGTACAGCGCGCCAACAAGCGCTACAAAATACATCCTATCGCCGACTGGTCCGATCGGGACATTTACCGGTATCTCAAGCGCCATGCCCTGCCCTACCACCCGCTTTATGAACAGGGTTATCTGTCAATCGGCGATACGCACACGACCAAGCCGATTCACGAGGTGGATGACGTCGAGCAAACGCGCTTCTTTGGGCTTAAGCGGGAATGTGGACTGCATGAAATGACGCTTTCCTAGCGGCTTGACCGGTCTGCCACTCACGCTGTTTTTCCAGCGTCGGGCAGACAAGCGCAAACGGATTTAGTGAGCGGCCAGGCTCCCCTGGCCATTGGTCGAAGTTTGCATTGAAGAGTCTCGGCCCGGTCTTGGCGACCGGGCCCGGTTGCGCACTTACTGACAGGCGTTGCCGATGCCACTTGGCCCTGGGGTACCGAAAAAGCCTGACCGCAAAATCCCAAGATCACCAACGTTTACCACGCCGTCACCGTTGAAATCGGCGTCCGCATCGCTACTGAAAAACACGTTGCGCAGAATCCCGAGATCAATCACGTTCACGGTGCAATCGTCGTTCAAATCCGCGTCGCAGGCGTTGCCAATGTTGTCGCCGTTCGTGTCGCGCTGATCGGCGTTCGCCACGTTCAGGCAGTTGTCTTCCAACGCGTCCACACCGTCGCCATCGCAGTCCCCCGCCACCAGCAACGTGGACTGCGCGGCCAATTCGCCGTCCGCATTGCTGACAAAGACACCGTCGTCAAAACGTGAGATAGACACAACACCATCGCTTGGCAAACTGTCAGCGTCTGACACCAGATAGTTGGTACCGAACGCTTCCGATACGCCCACCAACGTGTCGATGCCGGTATTGAACTGGCGCAAAGTCATCGTCGCCAGATCGAAATCCCACGTCGGGTTGGCGCGCTGCAATCCGCGGAACGGCTGCAAGATGCCGTCTCGAATGACGCTATCCGCATAAATCACCTCACCGTTGGCAACGAGGCGCATTTCGTAGTCGTATAGATCCTCAGCCGAACTCTCTGCGCAGCCCAGCGTCGACCAGGTGAAGACGACCTGTGTGATGCCGTCAATGGCCGGCTCGGTCAGATCGAGCACGGTCTCGTAGATGGCCGCTGGCCCCGGGTTCGTCAAATCATCAAGCGCGAAGCGCGTGATGAACGCGTCATCACTACCCGAGCGGGCAGACTGAAATGGCGTAACCGTCGGAAAGTCCGGCGCAGCCGTGGATCCTGCGAGGTAAATGTTGGCCGAATCCTGTACGAACAATCCCCACTCTGATCTGTCGCTGCCACTCCCGCCAACGTAGGTCGAGAACAACAGTTCTCGACCTGACGGATCAAGTACCGAGAGGTAGGCGTCCGCGGTGCTAAGATCCAGCCACTCAATGGCCTCGCCGTCAGTGGCGCGGAAAACGCCGAAAGCCCCTGTGTCGAAGATAGCTGTCGCCGGCGCCAGCTCAGTCCCAAGCGGCAGCGCTGTAAATTGCCCGGTACCGTCGTTCACATACGCAACGCCGACGCCATTATCGGCAGTGACGATGTCGCTACTGCCGTCGCCGTTGAGATTCGTCAAGATCAAATCCTGAGTCGTGGCCACGTTGCCGTCGAGATCTTGCAAGAACGCAAACGTGCCGTCACCGAGATTGCGATACAAGCGATTGGGCGCGCCATCGTTGCCCACTACCACATCAGGGTCGCCATCCATATCCACATCAGCAATGGCGATGGACGTGCTCTCCGCACTTTCGGTACCAAGTTCGACGCTCGCGAGGAAACCGTTACCGGTGCCAAAGTAGATAAGATTACGGCCCGCGTTGCCCTCTACAACGTCTCCAAAACCGTCTAAATTCAGGTCGCCAACGGCCAGCGACAACGTCGCTGTATTTTCACTACCGGGCAAAATCTGCAGGCCGGGATCGAAACCACTGCCGTTACCTGGATAGACCACGCTAGCCGACAGATTGCCGCCAATCACAATGTCGTCTTCGAGCAGACCCACCAGCCGACCGGTGGCCACGGCTGTGGCTGTACTCCCGGGAAGCGTCAAATCGACGGGCGGCAAAAGACCACCCAAACCGTCCGTGAAGTAGGCACGGGATGGTGCAGCCTGATTGATCAGAACAAACGCGTCTACCAACAGATCGAAATCCGAGTCGTAACCCACTACGGCGACCGTGTCGTCGCCTGGCGCACCAATATCCGACACGGACTGCACCACATTACGGTCATCCAATTCGTACACGCGGCTTTGACCCGCGTTAGCAGCGACCAGCACTCTGCGCACTTCGCCGTTGATGGTCACTTGTCCGCCTGCCATGTCGCGCGTGTCATCGGTGTCCGGCCCGATGCGACCGAGCACGCTGAGAGGACCGCCGCGAACGCTTTGCGTCGGGACGACCAGCGGGAAGTCCAGCGATTCGGTGGTGGACGACACATAGATCCGTTCGTTTTCGTCGAGGTCAAGCCCCCACCCAAACTCCTGGCCAGTACCGCCCAAATACGTGCCAAAAGACAAGGTCGAACCCCCTGCTCCCAAACGAAACACAATCGAGTCAGAGATACCGTCTGCGGCGATGGCCGCTCTGTTCGGTTGATAAGCGCCGGCAGAGGTCGGAAAATCATCCGAGGAGGACGAACCGATAACGACGCTTGAGCTGTCGGCTGTAACGCGCAACTGTTGAGCAAATTCGTTATCTGTGCCACCGACAAGACTGGCCCAGTCTATGTTCACACCGCTGGGGTCCAACCGCGTCACGTGCACGTCATAGAGACCGGAACCCGGCTCGGCCAGCGTCGTTTGAAACGCACCCGCGGAGACCGGATAGTCAGACGAACGGGTAAAGCCCACGATGTGAATCGCGCCGTCGACGGCAAGATCAATGCCGCGGCCAGTGTCGCGCTCGGAACCACCCACGCAAGCGGCAAACTCGAGCGCGCCGCTCGGTGAAAATTTGGCCACAAACGCGTCGCCAATCAACACGCTCACTGCGCCCGCTTCGCCCTCCAGGCAGGCGCGCCCGCCGACTGAATCGGTTGCCGGAAAATCAAACGATGAGGTTTCGCCCACGACGAAAGCGTTGCCGGCTGCATCAACCGTCAATCCGCGAATCCACTCAAAGCCAAAAAAAGGATCGACCGGTCCGGTGCCACCGAGATAGGTTGAATAAACCAGGCTGGCCCCGGTTGGGTCCAGCTTCGCAACGAAGGCGTCGCTATCGACGAGGCCACCACCAAGAAAACCCGGTTGCACGGCATTCATGGTGGGAAAGTCCGGTGACGATGTGTAACCCGCCAGCAGGATGTTACCCGCCGCGTCGATCGCAACCTGGTGCGGATTGTCGGCTCCCGTACCGCCGACATAGGTCGCGAACTCGAGGCTTTGGCCGTCGGGTGCAAACCGGGCGACAAAGATGTCGGTGCCGCCAGATGGCGTAGACCCAATGGGCGTCGCGATCGGAAAATCCAGCGAGCCGGTTGAGCCGGTGACGACCATGCGCCCGCTGGCGTCAACGGCGATATCCTGAACACGGTCCGGGCCGCTACCGCCCAGGTAGGTCGACAGCGTGACCTGCGGATCAATCACCAGCGCTGTATCCGCGTCATGTTCGGCAACGCGAAACTGCAGCGAACCATCTTCCTGAACGGCGAATCCCCCTGCCACATCTTGCTGTGCACCGTCGACGTTCTGAAACAGCTTGGGCGCGCTGTGAATCATCTCTACGCCACCCACCCGGACCACGAGGTCACCACGCTGATCGAGCTCGACGCCCTCGGCTCCGTCAAAACGCAGTCGAATGTCGTTGGCATCGGCCCGCGGTGCCAGCACAAAGTCGTAGCGCAGCGCCGATCCTTCCAATGTGTAAATGACGTCAATGCCGGGATAGACTTCGGCAAACTGAAGCCTTGAATAATGCGGCACGTTACTCAACCAGCGTTTCGCATCCGTGCCAAACAAATAGTTGCTGTGACCGTCCAGCAGACCGTCCGCAGTGCCTGGATCGGTAGCGTTTGCCCCCACCAGTCGCATCTGTACGGCGGTGGCAACCGTTGCCGTAACGCGTTGACTCTCGAGGGGCTCGCCGTCAACGGCAGCGTTTTGTCCTGCGGCAGCGCCAATCAAAAATCTCGCCCGATCGGCGTTCAGCAGCGCGCTGTATCGATCAGCCCGCACAACGTGTGTGTAATCGGCACTCAATTGCCCAAGGTTGGGTTCAAAGTAACTGAGCAACCCGTCCTTAGCCTTCCCACCGTCATTGATGGCGGACACGCCAAGCGGCCAGGCCATGAGCACGAGCGATGCTGTCAGAATCAACGCTTTCTTCATGTCGGATCCTTTCCTGACAAATACCTTTGCGCGGCGCGGCGGCCACGCTAACTTGAGGCGATCACAGAGTATGGCACAAACGTTTTCGCCTAACGGGTCAGCGGGGCGCTTTGGTTTTCAATCCTGACTTTTGAGACCAAATCTAACCGGTGATGCCGGCAGCTTTTCGGCACTGTCACCCAACAAATACCGCGGACCAGCACCGCGGCTCGCAGCGCGATCGGCGGGATTGTACAGCGCGCATTTTTTCAGCGACAAACATCCGCAACCGATACACCCGTCCAGACGATCTCGCAAAGTGCTCAACGCAGCGATTCGCGCGTCCAGATCCTGTCGAAACTGTCGACTGATACGTGTCCAGTCTCGCTGAGTTGGCGCCCGCCCGCGCGGCAGACCCGTCAACTGTTGGCCAATTTGCTCGATGGAGAACCCCAGTTGCTGAGCGATCATGACAAACGACAACTTTCGAATATCGCTTTTGTCAAAACGCCGCTGGCCGCCCGCATTGCGGTCCGCCGTCACCAGACCTCGCGACTCGTAGAACCGAATGGCCGACACGGACAGGCCCGTGCGCCGAACCAACGTAGCGATCGGTAAATCCTCGGATAAGCGCATGATCGTGATCCCCCATATAACCCTTGACCTCAACTTAAGTTGAGGTTCTAGACTGTGCCACAGATACAGATCAAGGAGAAACCGATGACCACCACGACACTCGAGCACGTCAACGTCACCGTGCAGGACCCGGACAAAACGGCGGCCATGCTGTGCCAACTTTTCGACTGGCAGATACGCTGGGAGGGCTCATCCATTCACGGCGGTCGCTCGGTACACGTGGGCACGCCGGAACAGTATCTGGCGGTCTATTCGATGCCAAAACTGCGTGCGCCAAAACAAGTTAGCTACGAGCAAATCGGCGGGCTGAACCATCTTGGCGTTCACGTCGACGATCTGAATGCGGTGGAGCAACGCGTTCTTGCCGCCGGGTACAAAACGTTTAACCACGGTGACTACGAGCCCGGACGCCGCTTCTATTTTCGCGACGACGACAATATCGAATTCGAAGTCCTGAGCTATGCGGGAGAGAAGACATGACCCCTGACTTGAGCGGCGCCATCGACCACGTGCATGTTTACGTTACCAGCCGCGTCGCGGCAGCAGATTGGTATCGGGACAAACTGGGGTTCAAGGTAATGGAGGAATTCGCGTTCTGGGCGACACCAGAGGGTGGTCCGCTGACCATCGCCAACGCCAGCAACACGATTCACTTCGCGTTGTTTCGTTCCGTCAAACCTAAGCCGGTGTCACTGGCTTTCGGCGCCAGTCGTCAGGAATACGTCGCGTGGAAAGCGCATCTGGCCACGGTCGACATTTCGCTTCGCCAGAGCGACCACGGCTTGTGCCACTCGATGTACTTTAACGATCCGTTCGGCAACGAGCTGGAAATCACGACTTACGAAGTCGGCTAGCGGCTCAAGATGGTTGCGCTTTCCTTTTTTTGCGGAACGCGTGCAACAGTGGCTCGGTATAGCCGTTGGGCTGGGTCGCGCCGCTCAAAACAAGCTCGAGCGCGGCCGTAAACGCCAGCGAGTCATTACAGTCGGGCCCCATGGGGGTGTAAGACGGGTCATTGGCGTTCTGCCGGTCCACCACCTCGGCCATGCGCGCAAACGTGTCGCGTACGTCGTCCTCCGTGCAGATGTCGTGCTCCAGCCAGTTGGCCAGCAGCTGGCTCGAAATCCGCAGCGTCGCTCGGTCTTCCATGAGCCCGACATCCTGGATATCCGGTACTTTGGAGCACCCCACACCCTGATCAATCCAGCGCACCACGTAGCCGAGGATGCCCTGCGCGTTGTTGTCGAGCTCAGCGCGAATCTGTGCGGCCGTCAGCGGCACACTGAATACACTCGGCGGGTTCAGCAAATCGTTTAACGCCGCGGGTTCACGCTGCCGTAACTCGCGCTGACGCGCGAACACGTCCACCTGGTGATAATGCATCGCGTGCAACGTTGCGGCCGTCGGAGACGGCACCCAGGCGCAGTTCGCGCCGGCCAGTGGGTGTACGGATTTGGTATCCAGCATCTGCTGCATTTCGTCAGGCTTGGGCCACATACCTTTGCCGATTTGTGCCTTGCCCGGCAGCGCGCACGCCAGACCATTGTCGACGTTCCAATCCTCATAGGCGGCGATCCAGCGCTGCGCCTTGATGGTTTCTTTTGGCGGCATGGCGCCGGATTTCATACTGGTATGAATTTCGTCGCCCGTGCGATCCAGAAACCCCGTGTTAATGAACACGAGTCGATCGCGCACCTGCTCGATGCACTGAGCGAGGTTAATCGTCGTGCGCCGCTCTTCGTCCATCACACCGATCTTGATCGTGTGTCGGGCCAACCCAAGCAAATCTTCCACCCGATCAAACAAGGTGTTGGCGAAGGCCACCTCCTCCGGTCCGTGCATCTTCGGTTTCACGATGTAGACGCTGCCGGTGCGACTGTTGCGCCGCTTCGTCTGCTCGCGCAGATCGTAGAGCGCGCAGGTCGTTGTGATGATGGCATCCAGAATCCCCTCGAACACTTCATCGCCGTTAGCATCCAGCAGCGCGTCGCAGGTCATCAAATGGCCGACGTTGCGCACCAGCATCAACGAGCGCCCGGGCAAAGTCAGAGCAGCACCGTCGACACCGGCGTAGCGCCGGTCCTCATGCAACGATCGGGTCAGTGACCGCCCGCCCTTGTCGAAGGTGGTGTCCAGCGTGCCGCGCATGAGCCCCAGCCAGTTGCGATACACCTCGACCTTGTCCTGCGCATCCACGGCGGCGACGGAGTCTTCACAGTCCTGAATGGTGGTTACCGCCGATTCCAGACGTACGTCGCTCAAGCCAGCCGGCGACGTCTTGCCGATGGGATGCTCCGGGTCGATAACCAGCTCGGCGTGCAAACCGTGATGGCGAAGGAGAAGGGTCGCTTTGCCCGCCGACTCGGTGAAACCGACGAACTGCGTCGGGTCAGCGAGCGCGGTTAGCGATCCGTCTGCCAACTGCACGGACAGACGTACCGGCGTTTGAGCTTGGTCCAGCACGTAGGCGCTGACGTCCTGATGCGATCCGCAGGCCAAGGCAAACGTATCGTTGAGAAACCCTTGCGCGTAACGCACAACCGCCGCGCCGCGGATCGGGTTATAGGCTTTGCCCGGCGCCTGCTCACCGCCGCGATCAATGACATCCGTGCCGTACAACGCATCGTACAGGCTGCCCCAGCGCGCATTCGCGGCATTGAGCGCGAAGCGCGGATTGCTGACCGGTACCACCAGTTGCGGCCCCGCAATGGACGCAATTTCGTCGTCAACATTTCGCGTGCGCACCGTCGCCTCCCCGGCGGGCGGTGCGAGATATCCGATGTGCTCGAGAAACTGTCGGTAGTGATCAACGTCGAACGACGTGATGGCGTGATCGCGGTGATAGTCGTCGATCGACGTTTGCAAGGCGTCGCGTTTTTCCAGCAACGTCTTGTTCTGTGGCGTCAGTGCGCTAATCAGCTCAGCGCAACCAGACCAGAATGCGTCGGAGTCGATGTTCAGATCGGGCAGCAGTTCCCGGTCGACGAAATCACGCAGAACCGGATGGATGGTCAGCAACGGTGTACTCATGGAAAGTGACGTCTCAGCGGCGGCTTCTTGATGGTGGTGTTTTACCACATTGCCGGCCGGACCGATTCATGGACGTCACGAATTTAATAAATGAGCCGATCTAGGCCCCGCACCGAAAGCGCTCCGGCAATTCAATATGCTCGACCACCGAACGCACGGCCGCCGAGGTTTCGCACTCGTGCGCCTGTTTGACCAACCGCTCGGTCAAGTGCGGCGCGAACAACTCGGCAAACCTGGCCATGTAACCCTTGATCACCGCGTCGCGGCGAAACCCCAGCCACGTCGTCAACACGGGTAGCATGTCGCCAAGATCGATGGGCGCCAGATCTTCGTCGCACTCGTACGCCATCGGCGCAACGACCCCGACCCCCATGCCGACGCGCACGTAGGTTTTTATGACGTCCGCGTCGCGCGCGGTAAACACAATGTTGGGTTCGAGACTGCGCGCCTCAAACGCCCGTTTGAATGACGATTCGCCGCTCGCCGCAAACACGTAGGTCACCAGCGGGTGGCGAGCGAGTGCGGCCAGGTCCAAAGACGCTTTCTGCGTTGCGAGTTCGTGATCAATGGGCACGATGGCGATGCGACGCCAGCGGAAGCACGGCAGTATGGTCATTCCGCCAAACAAGTCGAGCGAATCGGTGGCGATTGCGATATCGACCCGCCCGGCTTCGACCAACTCGGCAATCTGTTCCGACGTGCCTTGGTGCAACGTCAACGTAACGTTCGGGTATTCCTCACGGAACGCTTTGACGATCAGCGGCAGCACGTAGCGCGCCTGCGTATGGGTGGTGGCGATTGCCAGCTCGCCCTCCGTTTCGCCGCTGACCTCGCCAGCCAGCGCCCGTATGTTCTGAACTTCCTGTAAAATTCGGCGTGCGCGCTCAACAATGCTCACACCCGATTCGGTTAGCGCCACGAGTGCCTTGCCGCGACGCGTGAACAGCTGCACCCCAAGTTCCGCTTCCAGCTGCCGCAGCTGTTTGCTTATGCCCGGCTGACTGGCAAACAGGCGCTCCGCCGCCGCGGTAATGTTCAAACCACTGTCAACGACACCGAGCAAGTAACGCAGCTGTTGTAACGTCATGATGGCTGCATCTAAGCACCGGCCACAGACCCGGTCAACGAATTTGTGGTCCGTGCGGCCGCGCTTATGCCCTGCAGGAATCGCGACAGCACGAAGCGTTATTTCAACGGGCACGGCTTCGCCGCTAAGGTCCGGGCATGGACTATTTCCCTCTGTTTGCCGAGCTTAAAAACCGTCCCGTGCTGATTGTCGGCGCGGGACAGGTGGCTTTGCGCAAGATGGTGCTGCTGCGCAAAGCCGGTGCTGCGATAACGCTGATCGCGCCAGAGGCCACCGCAGAGATTCAACGCGCGCATGACCGGGGCGAGGTCACATGGCACCGCGCGGCGTTTGCCGCCGAGCACCTGACCAACCACGTTCTGGTCATTAGCGCGACCAATAGTACGGCGGTTAACCAGCATGTCTCGGAAGTGGCCAGCGCGGCAGGTCGCTTGTGTAACGTGGTTGACGATCCGGCGCGCTGTTCATTCATCACACCGGCGATCGTCGATCGCGGGGCGATTACCGTGGCCATCTCCAGCGGTGGACGCTCGCCGACCGTTGCCCGCTGGACCAAAGCGGTGATCGAAAAAGCGTTGCCCGCGCGCATTGATGCGCTGGTGGCACTGGCGTCACGCTGGCGCAGCGCCGTCAAACGCTCCGTCGCGGACGGCCAGCCGCGCCAGCGCTTTTGGCTTGACGTGTTCTCCGGGCCGATTGCCGATCATGCATTGGCGGGTCGCGACGACCTCGCCGAGCGCGCCATGACGCGCAAGCTGGCCAAACAGGAGTGCCGCTCTGATGCCGGCATCGCGTGGCTGGTCGGCGCAGGGGCTGGCGATGCGGACCTGATGACGCTGCGCGGCGCCCGGCTGTTGAGCCGTGCGGACGTCGTGCTCTACGACGCGCTGGTCGACGACAGTATCCTGGAGCTTGCCCGTCGCGATGCCACGTTTATTCACGTCGGCAAGCGGGCGGGCGAGCATGCAATGGCGCAGGACCAGATTAACGCGACGTTGGTGCAAGCCGTGCAAGC
>JBGCFP010000029.1:0-46905 GCA_045107005.1 Gammaproteobacteria bacterium | reverse complement strand
GTGCGCTGACATTGAATGCCACACTCTATTACATTCAGGCGAAAGATCTGCAAGTCAGCGTTCCTCGGTTGGGGCAAAACGGGACTGTCGTGTCCAACCGGGCCGAGGCAGATACCGCTGGCTTCGAGGTTGAGCTGTCTTACGATGTCTCCGATTCCCTGCAGCTTTACGGTGGACTGAGCTTTAACAATTCAGAGTACGGCGACGTGATCGACGTGTCGAATGCGGCCCGCTGTGACGATATCGTCTGTTCGTCAACCGGGGACGTGTCCGGCAACGATATCGAGCGTGCACCAAAAATCATGTTGAACGCTGGCTTGAGCTACAACGGCTCCATTAATCCGGATACGGATTATTACCTGCGCGGCAACATCGGGTATCAGTCCAGCCAATACGTATCCGCCATTAATGTGACCGAAATTGAGGCGCGCGCCATTACTGACGTGTCTGCGGGTCTGTTTTGGAAAAACTTTGAAGCCCGTTTGGCGGTCGATAATCTGTTTGATGAAGAATATGTTTCGAGTGCGTTTCAGATTGGTTTCCTGAACGCGTATACGCCCAATCTCGGGAATCGTCGCCGCGCTACTATGCGCCTCAGCTACAGTTTTGAATAGGAATTAGGCTTCTCTGGATAGAGATTTCTGTCATGCAAGAACATCTATCGCGGCACACGTGATATGAAGCTATCCAGAAGACAGTTTAACTATGGGAGCGTGGCCGCTGCATCCGCAGCGGCCTTCTCAAGCTTTGCCGGCTGTGCCACCGAACAGCGATCTGATGTCGTGGTGATGGGGGGTGGCATTGCCGGGCTCAATGCGGCATTGCTGCTGCGCGAGTTAGGATTGACCGTCGTCGTACTGGAAGCGGGCACCGAGGTCGGTGGCCGGATCAAGACCGTCCAAACGAGCGCCGGGGCGATCGACGTCGGTGCGAGTCAGATCGGATTGGGCTATGCACGGGTAAGACAGGCATGTCGCAAAGAGCAGCTAAAGCTGGTGCCCGAGAATCGCGATTTGCTTCCGTTTGGTATGCATTTTCAGTCGAATTGGATAGAGGCATCATCGTGGGCCGACAACCCACTCAATGAATGCGTTGGCGAAGAACGCACAATCCCTCCTATGATGATGGCCAGAGCTCTGGTCCGGAAATACAACCCGCTTAGCGATTTGGATGATTGGTTGAGCCCGAGCATGGCCAAATGGGACATCAGTCTCAGAGAGCTGTTAGTACGCGAGGGCCATAGTCCCCAGGCTATTGAGTTGGCCGAGTGGACAGTGCCAGGCATAAGCCTTGACGAGACGTCGATTTTACGCATGTTTCAGGAGCAGGCGCGTGGCGACTACGAGAGGGGTTTCGCGCAAGTGTATGGTGCTCATTCCGAACCATCATCATCATCCGCCAACCCTTTTGGCGAGGAAAATGTGCGTTCCAGCGACGGTAGCCTTGCGACGATCTACAACATCGAAGGCGGTTGCCAGCAGTTGCCCCTTGCGCTGGCCAGGCGGTTAGGTGGGGCTGTGATATTGAGCAAACGCGTTGTCGGAATCGATATGACCGATGGGTCGGCAACCGCAACATGTGCTGACGGTACTCGTTATACCGGGCGTTATCTTGTCTCTGCACTGCCATTTAGTGTACTTCGACAGGTGGGCATTAACGCTTCCCGCGATAGCCGTATGCGCGCGTCAATCCAGAATATGCCGTACGCCAATACGATGAGATTGTACGTCGAAGTGGAGAGACCATTTTGGGAGCAGGACGGTCTCCCGGCATCATTCGCGACGGACGGGCGCATGGGCATGTTTTGGGCGATTGACAATCACGGTGTTGATCGACCGCAGCGGGGGATGTTTGTGCTGGTTGGCAAGGCAGGACAGCAGATATCCGCCGTGCCTGACCCGGCAGAGTTCCTGATTGCTGAGCTGGCGAAATTGCGCCCGGCGTCGAGAGGCTTGATCAAGCCGTTGGTCTACAAGGATTGGGCCAATGACCCACTGCAGATGGGGTGTGGTTTTAGTATCGCGCCCGGTCAAATGAACGACCATATCGAGCACCTGTCACAACCCTGGCAGGTGATGCATTTCGCAGGTGAGCATACGCGGCGGCTGGATTTTGGCATGGAGTCCGCATTGGAGAGCAGCGAACGAGTGGCTTTTGAGATTATGCGACGTGAGAGCGCGGCAGGCTGATCTCCATTGGCAAGTTTTGTTCCGATGATGATAAAGAGAGCAGTCATGGTAAGGATGTCTGGTGAAATAGCGTGCGGCGCATTTTTCGTTGGCGGATCCCTTGCGCTGACGAGTTGCGCGTCGCATCAGTCAGAGGATGTGCAAGCGACCGATCTGACTGCGGAGTTGCGGGAAATCGTCAGCTTGTTCACGGGTCACTATCGTGGATTGGCGCCTGATCCATTAGCGCGCAACGATCCGCAAGTGCCAGCCACAATGGAGGTGTTTCATAGAGTGGCTCAAATCGATGCCCCGCAGTTTGGCGGCATCGTTCTGTATCATCAACTGAATCGTGAGCGCCTTGACGGTCCGGCCATTCAGCGCAAGATTTATGCCTTTGATACCGACGTGAGCCGCGCAAACAATCGAATGAAGGCCTATTACATTTTGCCGGAACAGCCGTGGATAGACCTTGATCGAAACCCGGACGCAGTCAAAGAGATTGCGCCCGACGAGCTTAAGAGCTTTCCGGTCGAGTGTGATATGAACTGGACGAGCCAGTTGGGTACGATTGAGGCCGTGATTAAGCCTGGCGCTTGTTTGTTCGAGAGCACGGCTTTCGGGCAAACGGTCAGAGCCGAGATGACATATACAGTGAACAAGGACGGATTCGATTTATACGAGGCGATGTATACGGCGACTGGCGACACTATTTTCGATATGGACGATCCGATTTCATCTCTTCGAATGGCACCCGCAAACGAAGAGTAGGCAATGTTGTTTGCGACTAGTCCGTGCGGTCCACGGTTCAACAGGCGCACCTGTGAGCGTGACATCCTCCGTGTAGCGTTTAGTGCGCATACTGCGTAAGCGCTTCATAAACGCCGTTCTTTCGGTATGAGATTTTCTTCCGCCGACTTCCGTCCTCAATGGTTGACGGGAGATTCCGATGCCCAAGTGTACCCTCCCCCGGCAAGTCAACGCAGAATGCGTACGCCGAGAGTTGGCATCGAACGGTTTGTCATGCATGGCACGATCAGCACCTGATTGACTCAGTCGCACATGCGCAGCAAACGACAACAGATTGGTTATGGCGTTACAATCACGAAAGACCGAATACGGCGTTGGGAGGCATCACGTCAGATCAGAAGCTGGCGCAAGCCGCTTGGTCTTTACTCGCAGTGGTGATTGAGAATGGGTGGGGATGACAAAACGGCCGATTTTTCTTTCACGGATCCCGCAAACATTGGCAGAGTTTTTTATGAAAAATTTCACCACTAGCGCCATGGCCTGTTTGGTCATTGTTCTGTTTGGCGTCAACGAGGCGAATGCTGAGCAGTTCAGTGTGTTGCTGTTTACGAAAACCGACGGCTGGCATCATAAGTCGATCAATGCCGCGGTTACGTCGATCCAGGAGCTTGCGAAAAAGCACGATTTTGCGCTTGAGTGGCACGAACAGGCGAGTGAGATTAACGACGAAAAGCTGATGCGGCATGATGTCCTGATGTTTTTGCTGACCACGGGAAATATTCTGGGGGAGGAGCAGCAAGCCGCTGTGGAACGCTTTATTCAATCGGGCAAAGGATTCGTCGGTGTTCACAGTGCCTCGGACACTGAATACGAGTGGGATTGGTATACGAAAATGGTGGGGCGTACGTTTCACATTCATCCCCCGACGCAAACCGCGGAGCTCTACATGCTTGATCGAAATTTTCCAGGCTTGGCGCGCATGCCCGACCGGTTATTGTGGACGGACGAATGGTATGAATTCGGGGCTGAGAAAATTGACGGATTAAACTACCTTCTCGCTGTCGACGAAAATACCTATGACGTGGGCGCTGACTGGGGAAGGGCAAAAGGCAACGGCATGGGCGATTTCCATCCGCTGGCCTGGTATCACAATTACGACGGAGGACGTGCGTTCTACACGGCTTTGGGACATTTGGGCGCCACCTACAAAGATCCTCTGTTTATGGAACACATTTACGGCGGAATTTATTGGGCGGCAACAGGAAAAGGCGTAAAAAGCGCTCCGAAGTCAGAATGATGATGCGCTTAACCGGGCGCGACAACTTTGGCTCGCTACTCCATTGCCAATCTGCATTGGGGTTCTCCATGAGCATCAGATCACCGGCTCGTTCTGAAATTCGCCCTCCCAGTCCGGGTGACCTAAGAGGTTGCACTCTCGCGGACCTGCCCGATTAGCAGTGACCAGTCCATGCCAAGGGCCGTGTAGACTTCGGCGGCCTTTGGTGACGCGTTGTCGGCAAGAATTTCAATCATCAGACTGGCTGCGTCCGCAGTAACGACACCGCTTTGTATCAATCTGGCCATTCCGGTCTCTCGTTTCGTCATGTCGAATGTCCCGCACGCGTCAACTGCCACATAGGCGTCAAAGTCTTCTCTTACTGCGCGCATGGCGGGGAACGCCGCGCAGACTTCCAGGGAAAGCCCGGCAAAGATCAGTTTGTTGCGACCGGTCGCCCGGATCGCGGCTTCTACGCGCGGATCGTCCCAGGCGTTTACCGTCGTTCGATCAATGAAGTGGTTTTCGGGTAGAGCGGCTTGCAGTTCCGGAATAGCTGGACCCCAAAGCGTTTCCGATGACGTGGTGGTCGTTACGATAGGTAGGTCGAGGGCGCGCGCCGCTTTGGCCAGGCCCACGATGTTGTGCTTGAGCTGGGCGATTGGGTAGTCGCGGATGCCCGTCATCAGGCCGACCTGATTGTCGACGAAAACTACAGCGGCATTGTTCGTCGTGAGTGGCTCGGTGTTGCGTGAGTTGGTAGACATGGTCTTCTCCTAAGTAGACATTGGAAAACGATTCACAGGGGTGGGGGATTCGGTCAATCGATCGACCCGAAGCGACCCTCTTTGAAGGCTCGATTGATCGCCTCGATGTCGTCATTCGATCTCATGACAAAGGGGCCCTGTTGGACGTAGGGTTCTTTGATGGCTTGACCGTCCAGCAATACGAATTGCGCTTGCGAATCATCGGCAGCCGAAACCCGCACGGTGATTGCTTCGCCACGCTCGGTGTTGCTGATCGCGATCGCCTGACCCTTGCGCAGTCTTGTGTTGTTCGCCAGTGCGGCAACTTCGATGTCGCCGTCAATCGCGTGTATCCAGGCATTTCGACCATCGCCCAGTTCGTGCTCGAAGCTGCCATTTCGCACTAGCTGCCCGTCGAGAATGGTCATCGGCAATCCGGGCGATCTGGCACCTGCAACACCGTTGGACGCACCCATTGCCACGTGAACGCTGTGCTGGTTGTTTCTGATTACAGGCATATCCGGCCGCCGAACGAGCAGCGAAGACGGTTCTTCGTAACGCATTTTTTGCGGAACGTTGACGAATACCTGAAGCCCGTGAATTCGTGAGTTTTCTATTGGCGATTCGTCGTGCAAGGCACCGCGACCGGCCTTCAGCCAATACAGATCACCTGGCAGAAGATCGAGGTCGTTACCGAGCGAGTCACGGTTGTGGAAGCGTCCCTCACTGTCGGGAAAGATCAGCGAGACGGCGGACAGTCCTGCATGAGGATGTATGCCGAACGTCGGCTCGGTCATGACGTAGTGATCGACCAGCACCAGAGGATCCATAGCCGGGCCAACGTCCCGCGCGCGGAAACTCCGGGCGGAAAAACCGCTCCCGATGGAAATCGGTTCGCCGTCCGCCGGCGTCCGGTCAGTTCTGATGTATTGGTTTGCCATCTGATGGGTTGCGTTGCTCACGACGCGCCTCCTGGTGTTTGTTGAAACGGCTGCGCCAAGTCTAATAACGGAACAATACTCGGCAGAAGCCCCATAAATTGATTTCAATATTGCAAAAATGGAACAATAAGCCCGCCAATTGCGTTCAACCGGACAAGCCAGATGCCAAAACCGGATCTAAACGATTACTTCTACTTCGTGCACGTGATCGAGAAGCGCGGGTTTTCGGCGGCAGCCAGGGCGCTCGGCTTGCCCAAATCCAGGTTGAGTCGGCACATCCGACAGCTCGAGGAGAGGATGAATGCGCGACTGATTCAACGCACGACAAGACAGTTCAACGTTACCGAACTCGGCGCGACTTTCTACGCTCACGCTCGTACGGTCGTCGATGAAATGGAACGAGCCGAGAATGCCGTACAGCGAAAGAAAAATCGTCTGTCGGGGAGCGTCACGATAAGTTGTTCGGTCGGCGTGGCTCAGTTTGCGTTGAAGACACTGATTGCCCGGTTCCTTGTGGAGAATCCACTGGTCACCGTCTCTCAGCAGGTGACGAACCAGAACATCGACATGATCACCTCCGGGGTTGATCTGTCCATTCGCGGTCATTCAGACGCGCTACCCGATTCATCGCTCGTTCAACGACCGCTCGCGAAAGTCGAGTGGCGGCTTTTCGCGGCAAGCGACTACGAGGAGGAACACGCTCCCTTGAGTGACCCTTCTGACATCGATGACCACGAAACGCTCGCGCTCGGCTGGCAGTCACCTCAAGAAAAATGGGTTCTCGAAAGGCAATCCGGCGAAAAGACTGCCGTCAAAACCACGCCCCGACTCAAAAGCGACGACATGTCCACTCTCAAACACGCGGCCGCCAGCGGCGTCGGAATCGTCGCTCTGCCCGCCTACACCTGTCGCGATGAACTTGAGCGTGGGCAACTGCGGAGAGTCTTGTCGAACTGGCATGCCGGCTCCGCTCAACTCAGTCTGGTTGCGCCGACCCGAAAGGGTCAGCCCCAGGCCGTCGTTGCTCTGCAAAATTTCTTGCTGGCCGAGTTTGCCGATGCCGTTGCCAGCGCGTGAATCAGCCTATCGAGTGTAGACGAATCAGATTGTATTTCAGGCCTCGCTCATACGAGCACGCTAGAACTCGGCGCACACCCCACCTGCAGAGCTCGGCCCCGGCACGCTAAAGAACGCAAACCGCAACAGCCCCAGATCGACCACGTTGACGCTGCCGTCGCCGTTAAGATCGTACAGCGCTTCACTGGAGAAGAAGTTGCTGCGAAACGCACCGAGGTCAACAACGTTCACGATGCAGTCGTTGTTGAAGTCGGCGTCGCAGGCGTTGCCGTAACCGTCACCATCGGTGTCGGCTTGACTAAAATTCGGCTGCAGCAAACAGTTGTCTGCTCCATCCAGTGCGCCATCGCCGTCCGTATCGTTGGACTGTGGGTCGGTTCCCAGGCGGATCTCGTCAAGGTCGAACAAACCGTCGTTGTCGCTATCAAGCGTTGCCCGTACGACGAGGCCTTCGGGGAACCCCAGTGTGGGCGCCATGTCACCACCACTGACGGTGACAGACTCTGTTTGACCGAACGACACATAGGCGATTTCATCGCCATTCAAGCTGCCGACGAAACTGCCGCCGTCGCTAAACGTGGCGACTGATCGATTGGCATCGGCTGCGGTGTCCAGGCGCGCGACCAGAGCGCCGTTAGCCTCGTACAAGCTGGCCTTGTCGCCATGCACCACCCAGATGCGGCCGTCGGGTTGCACTGTGACGCCACTGGCGCCTGTCACGGCAATCAAATCCGTCAATCCCCCGGTGGTCGGGTTGACCCGTCGCACGACGTCGTTGAACGTGTCAACGACCAACACGTCGCCGGTGCGTTCGAGAGCAATATACAAAGGTGGTCCCGGCAGGTTGGCGACCAGCTCACGCGCCCCCGTCGTCAGATCCAACCGCATCAGGCGGTCCACGGATCCCTGGTCGGCGATATAGGCGGTTGTGGCGCTGGCAACGACCAGTCCGACGGGAAGGTCGAGTGCGGGGCCTGGCAACGTGTTGTCGGACAGCACGGTGCGCACGCCGGTGGCAGGATCAATGCGCAGCACTTTTGAATCGCCGAGGTTGGCGAGCAGCAACGTACCCGCGGGCTCTACGGCGATTCCGATCGGTATATCAATTGGATTGTCCGGGCCGCCCACTATTGCGTTGGACACGAGGCTGCGTTCACCGGTCAACAGGTCGACACGCACGATGGCGTTGTTGTCGCGCTCGGCGACCAGCAGATCCGCAAAGGCGTCCTGCATCAACGGATCGGTCCCGGCGTACAGCACCTCATCGCCGTCATTCATGAAGTCGCCGTCGGAATCCCGGTCACCGGGGTTGGTGTCGGCCGCTTGTTCCGCGAGATTGTCCAAGCCGTCCATATCGCCGTCGAGCAATTCATCACCGCCGTTCAGTGGATCGAGTTGGTTGTTCACTTCGAACGCATCGAGCAAGCCGTCGCCGTCGGTGTCGGCCAGCAGCGCGTTGGTGCCTGCGTTTTGTTCTTGCAGGTTGGTCAGACCATCGCCGTCGGCATCCAGTTCGCCGTCACCGCCGACCAATGGGTCGAAACCGTTAGCCAGTTCAAAGCCGTCGAGCAAGCCGTCATCGTCGCTGTCGCTGTCCACCGGGTCGGTGCCAAGCGCGCCTTCGTCGGAGTCGGACAAACCGTCGCCATCTGTATCGGCCGCGGCCGGGTTGGTGGTTGTTGTGGGTGTGGTGTCGGCCACAAACACTCCGAAATTGGTACCGAGCAGAGGCCCCGCCCCGTCCGGATCACCGATGCCTGCGGTCAGTCCGCGCTCTACGCCGTCACCGATGCCGTCGCCGTCGCTATCGAACAGGCAGGGATCCGTTTCACCGGCATCCACCTGGCCGTTGCGATTGGCGTCTTCGAGACCGTCGCTCAAGCCGTCGTCGTCGCTGTCCACGTCCAGCGCGTTTGTGCAGCCGGCGTTTTCCAGGTTATTGGCAATGCCGTCGCGATCCGTGTCCTGTGTCAGATCGACAATGCGCAGTGACGTACCGCTGAAGTCAGTGACGTCACTGGTGAGCGTAGCGGTACCACCAAAAGGCGTGGCGAAGACCGGCTCGGGTGCTTCGAAAGTAAAGCGTAACGCGGCCAACTCGTTTGGAATGTCGGCGAGCTCCAGCGTCCTGCCAACGTAGCCACCGATGCCCAGTTTCAAGAACGCCAGTTGTCCGCCGATTTTGCCCACATTGAGCGTCTGGTTTTCAAAGTGATTGTCGCGGAAGCTGTAGGTGACGTTAACCTCAACGCCGCCCGGCGGCTGCACGACATCCAGGTAATTGCTCAAGCCAGTATCGATGGACAGAACGTCAAGCGTGAGCTCCGTGATGCCGTTGTCGACGCTGCCATCGGGGAAGGTGACATCCACCGGCTGGCTGAACGTGACGTCCGCTTTGAGTCGCGGATCGAAAAACAGCGATTGATCCCAGCCGTTCCAAAACACCGCGTCCAGATCGGCGATGTCCAGACTCAGCGATGCCACCTCACCCAGATCGGTGTCGATGCCCGTGGTCAGCACGGGGTTGGAGAGGCCAAGCAGTCCGTCCACATCGGCTTCGACGCGCAGTTTGTCCGAACTTAAGGACGACGAGTCGGTGATCAACGCCGAGCCGAAGCTCTGGTCGGTAAAGTTGAGTACGGGGCGAAAACCGTTCGGCGCCGTGTTCGTCAGCACGCCAGCCTCGATCGCGTGACGTTTTGGCACCAGCAGCTCGCTGCCAAACTGATCCTCGGTGCCGCCGCGATAATCCGCTGGCACTGGCGTGTTGACCACGGGGATGCTCAGTTTCATGGCGGCAAGTTCGCGCGATAGGGGTTGGCTGTCGGGGATGTTGACGCCGGGACAATCCACGCCGTCTTCAAAGGGACATTCGCCCGGCGATGAAATCGTCATGCCCAGTGAAAAGCCGGGGGCGAAGACATTCACAAAGGGCACGTCATCCGCCGTCAATGCGAACACCACGTCCTGAAACTCGTCCGGCGCCTGGTCCACGCCGTCCATGAAGCGAAACTCGAGCGATTCGCCGGACAGAAAGCCGACGGATGCGAGCGTGCCGCCTTCGCTGAAGTTGCCGTTCAAAATGGATTTGTTGGCGTAGAGCTGCTCGCCCGTGCGGGGATTCATGTTCCAGTATTCCGCGTCAATATCAACGCCGATGTTGAACTGGTAGTCGGCGACGATGCTCTCGGGCGGGAAGACCGAGTGCATGGTCGAGCCCGTGCCGTTCGATGCATTGTAGGGCTTGGGTGCATGTTCAAAGAAAAGACGGAAGCGGTCGCCCGGCATTACCGCTGACGTATCCGTGCGCAGACGCGCGTCGGTTTCATAACGCACATCGACCGTGCCGGGATTACCGTCTGCGCCTGGGCCTGCGCGAAATTCGATGCCGCCGCTGGCGGTGGTGGTTTGTGTAACCAACGCGCCAACGGTGAATGACTCAGCCGGCGGGGCCTGCGTCGGCTGTGGGCCGATCACCTGACTGCCGATCGATACACTCGCCGGAACGGGGCTGCCCGGCGCAGCGGCGTTAGCCTCGGCGCGAGACCAGTTCCTGAGAGGGTAGGTGATGCCAAGAACATCCCTGCAGTTATTACGTGCATCAAGCAACGGTTCGAGTACCGGTGGAAAAGGTGGTATTTGACTCGTGCAGCAGCGAACGGAGTAGTCGTTGATATTGACCGTCCCGCCGCTGATGCACTGATTGCGCGTCGGCGATACTGTCAGATCTTCACACGCGTTGAATGACTGATAAATCGGGACATCGATCTGCCTGTCGTCGCACTGCGCCACCGCCTGATTCCACCCTTCCTGCGCAGCGTACAGCGGTACCTGTTGTTCGATGTTTACGCGCTGGCCGTGTACTTGTGTCTGGTTGGCTTCCGGTGGCAGGAAGTCGGCGATGTCCAGGCCAACGCCTTCGATGGGGTCTGGGAACAGTGCCTGATCGCGCGCCTCGAAGGTCAAGCGCGATGACACCAGTGCGGGTGTCAGTCCTGCATTGTCTGTCAGCGGGTCGGTGCCCAGGATGCGAATTTCTGTGCCGTCGTCCACGCCGTCGCCGTCCGAATCGAGACGGATCGGGCTCGTCCCGTTGGCTTGTTCGACAACGTTCGTCAAGCCGTCACCATCCGGATCGTTCAGCGTCTCGCCTGGCGCGAGCGGATCAAAACCAAAGGCAACTTCGAACGCATCGCCCAGGTTGTCAGCGTCACTGTCAGCGTTGAGTGGGTCGGTTTGGTAAACGCCAATTTCTTCGACATCCGACAAACCATCGGCATCGCCGTCGGCGCTTCTCGGGTCACTGCCCGCGGCGTCTTCCTGGGCGTTACTCAGCCCGTCGCCGTCAACGTCGCCCGCGCCGTCACTCGCGTTGTTCGGGTCAAAGTCGTAGCGCACTTCAAAGCCGTCACGCAGCTCGTCGCCATCACTGTCGGCGACCAGGGGATTGGTGTCATGGGTGAACAGTTCGGCGGCTTCCGAGAGCCCGTCGCTGTCCGTATCAGCCAGCGCGGGATCGGTTGAATAGGTGTTGACCTCAGCGCCATCCAGCAGGCCGTCGCCATCGGTGTCTTGAATCAACGGATTGGTCGCGTGAACGTTGACTTCCGCCCCATCGTCAAGCTCATCGCCATCGGTATCGCTGAGCGCGGGATCGGTGCCAAGATCATTGACCTCAACACCGTCCTCGATGCCGTCCTCGTCGCTGTCGGCTTCCAGTGGGTTGGAACCACTGGCTTGTTCCTCAGCGTTCGTGAGGCCGTCATTATCAAGATCGAGCATCTCGTCGCCCGTTGCATTCGGGTTGAGCCCGTTGGCAATTTCGAAGCCGTCGCTCAAGCCATCGCCATCACTGTCTGCCACCAGCGGATTGCTGCCAGCTGCGATCTCAATGCCATCGGTCGCGCCGTCGCCATCCGTGTCAGCGCTAAATGGATCGCTGCCGTGAGTGGCGCGTTCAACCACATCCGAGATGCCGTCCTGATCCGAATCCGGATCGGTCACGAAACTGACCGTGCGCCAGTGAGAGGTCGCACGGCCACCTGAGGAAATGGAACCCCAGGCAAAAAACTTGTCGTTCGTTGCCACCACCCGCCCGATGATGTCGGCGGCACAAACGTCGCCGTTGATCAGCACGTCAACGTTAGCTTGCACCGGGTTGTACACGACGGCCACATCGTAATAGCTCGTCTCGGGTCCGAGCGCGCCGCAGCTCACATCTCCCCCGGCGTTGATCACGTTGGCCAGCATGTTGCCGTTATCCACGCCAAAGACAATGGAATATTCTTGAGAGTTGCCACTGCCGAGAGGCTCACGCAGGAGCAAGGTGGCGGCAAAACTCGGGGCCTCAGTCGCGCCGGGCGAGAACGCAGGGCGACGCACGCGTGCGCGCATGGCCCAGCCACCCGGGTTGTCGAAATCGAAGCTGGTGATGCGGTAAGAGCCGCGGCTGCCACTACCACCGCTGGTGTCGCTGATCAGCCAGAACGAGCAAGGGTCAGCGTCGCAGGCAGCGGCGCCGATGTCATTGTCACCGGGCTTGCGAATCACAGCGGCGCTATTGTCGACCAGCGTCCAGCCCTCGGACACCGGGTCGGTATCGCCAGTGTGTGTAATAACAACGGTGTCGCCATACGCCGCCAGGGGTAGAGCGACAACGGCGGCAAGGGCGAGCAAAAACTTGGGACACTGGCGATACAACATAATGGATACCTTTTTGTGTTACGCAGGTCGCGGCTCGTGCCGAATTTCACCGCCTGCTACAGGTAAAGCACCAATAGCGGGCAGCTACCCCCAAATAGGCGTCCATCGTAAGCACGTTGGTCGCTACTTCGCCATCCAGGACTTGGCCGGCGAGCGCATAATTCATCTCTCCATTATCCGCATCTCGAACATCTCTGGCGTATTCAATTGTTCCGCCGTCCTTCGCGCTGTGAATCATCAACGTGATGGCGAAGGAAGAATTGTCAAAATGCCAGCCGAGTTCTTGCCCTGCACTCGCGTAATGCAAATTGATTGACGACAGGGTGTCCGCGTATTCGAAACGAGGAGACGATCAATGCTGTCAGGTCTCCCCGTCCCACTTGATGTCAGCCAGCTTAATCTGGGTAGGAAGCTGGTCGCTTTGGCCCGTCGCATACCACGTGTCCATACTGTCGACAAATGTTGAATCTTGTTCCTCCGCCGCGAAGTTCGCGCCGTGGAAGCCACCTTCAATCTCAATAAAATGATGGTTGGAGAATATGCGCCTCACGGCGTCGGAATTTTCGAATGGCGTAGCCAAATCCCACGTTCCGTGAATCAGCACGGTCGGCACGGTTGACGAAAACGTGGAGGTGTCCATCGGGATCACGGTGTCACCCCAGACGTCGCAAATTCCGTCATCAATCAGCCCAGGCATTGCCAGAAGCTGTAAGGCCGGATCGTTCGCGATCGCTTCGCGACGTTGCGTTGAGACGCCTGAACTGCATTCGATAATGGTCTCTGCAGCGTGATCCTGACCGTTCCAGGTCCAGGCGTAGTGAAGCCGACGTGCTGCCTCTGCGTAATTCCCCTTGATCACTTCAAGAATTTCCTCGGGCCATTCCGAGGCGGCGTAGAAATACACCGGCGGTCGCCGGATACCGGTCGTCAGTTTTCGAAAGCCGTCGCCGTCGATCTGGATGGTTATGCGTTCCTGAGTGTCCTCGTCGACGAAGCTCGCTTCGATCGGAGATGCGTCGGCCGCGTCGATCACTTTTTGATAAGCCTTCAACAGGCCGTCGTCCGGCATTTGGCTTTGGTAGCGATCAGACTGTTCTGCGGACGCCGCTATCTTTTCTAAAGCCTGTTTGACGCCAGTCGGGCGATCAAACGTGTGATCGGGCCCTTCAAGCGCTGCCAACGTCGCCCGGGCCACGTAGTCGGGATGACTTCGGATAATGGACAGAGCCCAGAAGGCGCCAAAGCTGTTGCCTTTCAGCTGAATCTGCTCGTAACCCAGCGCCTTCGTTATATCGACAACGTCCTGCGCCATTTCCGCAATATTGAACCCGGACATATCCATGCCCAGCTCTTCATAGTGCTGGCGGCAGAGCTCCGCGCCACGTCGCTCCCGTGCCTGTCGCTCCGCTAGCGTGAGTACTTCGGACACCGGCACAGCGGGCATCTGTGGACACGGCGTGTCTGTCGAGGTGCCAAAACCGCGTTGGCCCACGATGATGAAATCGGTCAGACGCGTGTACCGTTTTATGCCGCGCTCATAGAGCTCTTCATTATTAACCGCGTCGCCGAGGCCTTCGTAGCCGGGACCTCCACGCAGCAGGACGATGGGCGGTGTTGCGGGGTTCGCGTCAGGCAGTCGCCTGAATCGAAAGAACTCAACGTCGATCATGTTGCTTTCGCCGCCGCGGCGATTGCTGGGCACCTTTATCACTCCTCTCTCACTGATCGCACCGGCGGGAGAGTTGGGTATGTCCAGAACCTCTAACGTGACCGCGCGTTTGACCGCGTTTTCCATATCAGCGTCGCTGAGGGCTGTCGGCGAGAGTTGCTGCGGGCCTGTGCAGGCGCACACAGCGAGGCATCCGCTTACGATGGTCGTTTTCTTCCAATTCATGACTTCACCTTTTTATCTTGATGTGAAGATAATAGTGAAAAACTATCTTCATGTCAAGATAAAAGCAATCGTGATCGGCTGTGATTGGCGGCGCAAGCCGGCGCAGACTCCCGCAGCCCTTTGGCCAGGGGAATTTGCATCCGTGGCGAGGCGAGCCTACGGTCAGGTTGCTACGCAGCGAAACGGGGCTAGGGAAGAAATGACAACACTGGTTGTTGGTGCAAGTGGTGCGACGGGTCGGTTACTGGTCCGGCAGCTGTTGGAGCGCGGAGAACAGGTCAGGGCGGTCGTTCGATCAACCGGCTCTCTGCCCGATGACCTCAAGAACCACGAGAGACTGTCCATCGTGACGGCCAGCATTCTGGAGCTTTCCGACAATGCGATGGTCGAGCTCGTCAGCGGCTGTCGCGCCGTTGCCTCTTGCCTGGGGCACAACCTGAATTTCAAGGGCTTGTTCGGCCCACCGTACCGCTTGGTGACTGATGCTGTTCGTAGACTGAGCGTTGCCGTGCAAGCGGATCCGCCAGCGGCGCCAGTGAAGTTTGTGCTGATGAACACGACCGGCAACCGCAATCGTGATTTAGATGAGCCCATATCGTTTGGCCAGAAATGCGTGATCGGGCTTTTGCGCGCATTGTTGCCGCCACACGCTGACAACGAATGCGCGGCGGACTTTCTTCGCACTGCGATTGGCCAACATCACGACGTCATCGCATGGTGCGCCGTGCGTCCGGATGGCCTTATCAATCAGACGGAGGTCACGCCATTCGACGTGCATCCCTCGCCGACTCGAAGTGCCATCTTTGATGCGGGCCAGACCAGCCGAATCAACGTCGCGTGTTTTATGGCCGATCTCATTGGCGACGATGATGTTTGGCAGCAATGGAAAGGCCAGATGCCGGTCGTGTATAACCGCGATCAGCTCAAAGAGTAGTCTCTGACTGGCACGGTTATACGCGTCAGGAGAGTCCATGCGTACGTGATCGCTCCGCCCAACCCGACCAAATAGGGGCATTCGTGTGGCGAAGGCGCCCAACTTCCGCTCGATGTGTGATTTTTCTTTGCCTTGTGCGAATCACCATTCAAACACCGGCAGAAACAGGTAATCCCTCCATCGTGAGCATGGCTATCACACACTTAGTGGACAAACAGGACCGCTTTAGCGAATTGCTCGAGCGCCACCAGGGCATCATCGGCACGGTCACACGGACTTATTGCTGGCACCCGGATGATCGAGACGAGTTGTCACAGGAGATCCTCACCCAATTGTGGCGGGCTTTCCCAAGCTATGATGACGCCCACGCTTTCTCCACCTGGATGTACCGCGTAGCGCTAAACGTTTCCATCTCTTGGCTGCGCCGAAACAGTCTAAGGCAGCGGCACATGACGGAGCTTGGCGACGACGTCGATCAGGTTGCCGCCACTAACGGTGACTCGGTGGACGATGAGCGCAGCGCGTTTCTGCACTCGTTCATCGACAACCTCGATCCCCTCAATCGCGCGTTGATGCTCCTGTATCTCGAAGATCGAAGCTATCAAGAGATCAGCGCCATTCTCGGCATCACCCAGACGAACGTGGCCACCAAGATCAGTCGCCTCAAGCAACGCGTACGCCAACACAGCGCCCGGATTCACAGCAAAGGAGAAGACAATGGAACTCGATGAACTCAAGCAAACCTGGCAGCGTGTGGAACAAGAGCTGGCGTCACAACGCCGCGTCACCGCGAGACTGCTCGCGCAAAACACCAGTTCCGGTATCGAAAGCAGCCTGAAGCCTCTGCTTAACTGGCAGGTCTTTCAGATCATCGCGGGCATCGTCCTAGCGGGCCTGGCCGCTCACCTGTGGATTCCGCGCATGGATCATAAGCTGTTGCTCGTATCCGGCCTCATTGTCCACATCTACGGCATCGCGTTGATCATCAACGGCATTCGCGTGGTGCTGCGGCTCAAGGAAATCGACTACGGCGCACCGGTGACAACGTTGCAAAAACGTATCGCTCGACTGGAGCGCAGTTACGTCGTCAGCGGCTGGATTCTTGGTCTGCCGTGGTGGCTGCTGTGGATTCCCATGTCCCTGCTCATTATGGCGCTTGCGGGCGTGGATTTGTCTGGTATCGCGACGCAAACCTGGCTACCCGCCAATATCCTGTTTGGCGTCCTTGGTATGGTTCTGACCACGGCGGGCTACCACTGGGCGCGTCGTTCCCCCCGACCCGGGTTAAACGAGCGTCTTGACCGGCTGGTCAGCGGCGCCAGCATCGACAACGCCAAGCGTTTGCTGGCGGACATCAATCAGTTTGAGCAGGGCGCCGATTCGTGACGCATGACTGGGCGATGACCAACCGGTATCCAGCGTCATAGTCATCGTGGCAAATTAGATCTGCATAGCGTCGTTGCCACGCCCCGCTCTCGAGGTCATGCCTCAAGGATTGAAGTCCCGCGTCGACGTTTTTGATCGCCCAAAATGACGAGCTGCCGGATCGGATGCGCTCGTCCAGATAGGCTTCAGGTCGCCGCCAGTACGCGTGCAGAAACCCATCACTGCAATCGTGCGGCACCAGCAGCGGTTCGATCTTCACTGACCCGAGGCCACGTTCATACTCAGACATGGCTGGCATTTGCTTCTCATCCAGGGTCGCCAGTTCAGGCAGGTAATCGGTCAGCCACGGCCGGTGCGACGGATCAAACGTCGCTATCACTATGCGACCGCGCGTCACGCGCCGCATCTCGCGCAAGCCAGCCTGCACATTGGTCCAGTGATGCACCGTCAGGATCGCCATCGACGCGTCGAAGTGGCCATCGTCAAAAGGGAGTTCCTCGGCACAGGCCTGAATTGCTGCGGCGGCGTTGGGATGACGCTTGCGAAGCATCTCGAGTGAAGGCTCGACGGCGATCACCTGTCGACCCGGTGGCTCGTACGCACCGGTGCCGGCACCGACGTTGAGTATGATGCGCGCATCGCCAAGAGCGCGCTCGATGGCTTGCGCAATGCGCGGGTCGGGCTTGCGCAGCGCGCTGTAGTTGACGCCGATTTTGTCATACAACGCACTCATTGCTTCATCTTGCTACATTCCCGTGCCCAAAAAAAGCGCCGGGCAAGGGCACGGGGTGGTGAGCGCTATCGCCCATCGCTGACGTGAGATACTGCAGGCGAGGCCCCTTCCATCTATTTGGTAACACTATCCTCCCCCATACGTCTGTACTCCCAGAAGGCAGGGAATTTACATGCAGGCAGTGTCCGACGAACAATTGATCCAGTGGGTGGCCAACGGCGACGCGTCGTGTCTGGGCACATTGTTTGAGCGTCATCATAAAGGCCTCTACAACTACTGCCTGCAGCTTACGCGGCAACCCAGCCAAAGCGAGGATCTGGTGCAGGAGCTTTTTCTGCGTCTGCTCAAACGAGCGGGTACGTTTCGGGGTGAGTCCAGCTTCAAATCCTGGGCCTACCACATATTGCGCAACATGACGTTTGATCAGCTGCGCAAAGCCAAGCGCCAACGCACGCAAACCGATGCCGAGGCGCTGATCGCCGAATCGTTAGTGGATGCACGCACTGCCGAGCAAGCGGCAGCCGGCCAACAGAGTCTGCAGTTGCTGGCGAGCTGTTTGGCACGCCTGCCCATCGAGCAACAGGAAATCATCTGGTTGGGGCGTTTTGAGTTTCCCGACTATCGCTCGCTGGCGGCTGCGCTGGGGTGCACGGCAGCAACCGCCCGCGTACGTATGCATCGTGCGATGCAAGCACTGGGTGTCGGTTATGACCAAATAAATGCAGGAGCGGCAGATGTCGGATCGAATTGACGAAGACTTCGCGGGCAGCGGCGAACACAACGAGCTGTGGAATTCGCTCGGGCAAATGTCCCAAGCCGAACCGAATCGTCGCTTGCGCCACCGAGTCTTTCGCGCCATCGATGCTCAGGATGGCACGCGCTGGACTCGCGGGTGGCGTGCGTTCTTGCCAATGCTGCCCCAGCAGATCGTGGGATTGGCGCTGGTGGCGGTGGTGAGCGTTGCGGTCGGACTGTTTGTCGGCCGCCCTGGCATTGATCTGGATACTCGCATTGCCCGGCTGGAGGGCGAGTTGACGTCGATGAATCAACAGCTGCTGCTGAGTCAGCTAACCGCCACCTCGCCCACGCAACGGCTCGCGGCCGCGTTTCAAGTCTCGGGCGCACCACAACGCGATGCAAAACTCGCCGACGCGCTGCTGCAAATGGCGGTCCGGGATCCGGTTGATTCCGTACGCACTGCCGCGATTACAGCACTTGGTGACGCGATCAATCAGGCCGAAGTCGCCACTGCACTTTTCTCCTTGCTGGGGGAAACCGAGTCGCCGATTGTGCAAATGGCGATTGTTGACGCAATCCTGCGCCACGGCACAGAAGAGGCGGTTCGCAGACTTCGCGGACATGTCGAAACGGAACAACTCCATCCGAGCCTTGACGGTTATGTGACGGATGCAACTGAGGAACTGCGGATATGACTATGAAAAAACCGATCGTCGCGTTGGCGTTGAGCGGCCTGTGCGTCGCGAGCGCAGCCGAGCCTTTGAGCGAGGCGAGCGAAGGGCTGAAGACGTTTTCCGTCGGCAGTCAACCGATGCTTGAGGTCAGCAACATTTGGGGTGATGTCACGATTGTCTCTGGCCCTCCGGGTGAAATTGAGGTGGCGTTTGAATCGATTCGATCCGCCGCCGATGCCAGGAACTTCGAACGCTCCAGGAGCGTACTTCCCCTCACGATTGAGCAAGACGGCAACGCGGTGATCGCCCGTGTCGGGCGCCAGCACACCAATAACAACTATGAGCCGAATTGCCGTCGCTGCAAACTTGACGTGCAGTTCACCATCACGGTGCCGCAGGACGCGGATATTGATGCCTCTACGATCAACGATGGTTCGGTCACCGTCAATGATGTCGGCGGCACGGTCAGTGCCAGCAATATCAATGGCCCCATACACATTGCCGGCCTCGAACGATGTGGCGATATCAACTCGATCAACGGTGCGGTCTTGCTGGACTACAAAATCGCGCCGGATGCGGATTGCGCCATTCGCACAATCAATGGCGACATCATCGTCGGTTTGCCCACGCCACCCGCACTCGATCTGGCCATCGATCTGGCCAATGGAAAAGTGCGCAGCGAATTCGACGTCGCCGCGATGGCGATACCTGCCACCGTCGAGCAACGAAGCCGGGGTGACAAGACGATTTACAACATCGAGCAAATGGCCGGCCTGCGCATTGGATCGGGCGGGGCCACGCTCAAAATCACGAGCATGAACGGCAACGTACAGATTGCCAGGAGTAAGAACGATGACTGATAAAGATGCAATGATCCGGGCCTTTTCGTACGCCGCGATTGTGCTTGTGCTTCTGGTAGTGTGGCTCCCGGACGCCGGTGCGCAAATTGCCCCGATCAACGTCGAGTTGTCAGAGCCTGGCAAGCCCATGATGCTGCAGGTCAATATCCTCTCGGCGGAAATTCAGGTGATCGGGGAGAAGCGCGATGATGTTCAGATCACTATCTCCGGTGGTGGCAATGGCGGCCGGAGCATTGTGACGCCCTCCGGTGTGCAGACAATTGATAGCGGCAGCTATAAAATGTCCGCGACAGAACGCAACAACACGGTGAACATCAGCAGCGACTGGCGGATGAGTGCGATTGGTCTTGTGGTACGAGTACCGGTTTCTGCCTCACTGAGTGTTGAAACCACGAACAACAGCACCATCGACATTGAAGGTGTTGCTGGCGAGATGCAGCTGCAAAATGTGAACGGGCCCATTACCGTGAAAGGCGCGGCGTCCTCGGTCATTGCCGAATCCGTCAATCGCACGGTCGACATTGCATTCGCCAGCTTGTCGAATGTCTCGGCCGTGTCTCTGACCAGTGTAAACGGTGATTTGTTCGTCGGTCTGCCTGAGCGGCCGGCCGTGCAGCTTCATATCGACACGTCGCGTGGCAAGATCGCGTCGGATTTTGATATTGACGTCCAGCCGAGCAAGCCGGTTGTGTCGCGTGCCGAGGGCAATGGCAAAGTGGAAATCTCAATCGAAAACCTGATCATCGCCAACATTAACGGCGGTGGGCCGGTGGTTCGCCTGAAGACGCTCAATGGCGATATCCAGATTAACCGGGCGCCATGAGGGTGGCGGCAGAACGATGTCGTTAATGGATTGATCGGACGCTAAGAGATTTGCGCTGGCGCCGGGCTGACCTGCGCGGACTTCAGGATATCCTCTTCGTGAACAGGTTGAGCGTTATGGAGTTGGTGCCTGGAGACCGCTAGGCCCAGGCGGCGCGAAAAAGAAACTGCGCAAAACGCCGAGGTCGACCACGTTGACCGCGCCGTCGCCGTTAAAGTCGGCGTCCGCGTCGGCGGTAAAGAACACGGCACGCAGCGCGCCGAGGTCAACGATGTTGACGATCCCGTCATTGTTGAGGTCGGGATCGCAGACGTTGCCAAACCGGTCACCATTGGTGTTGCGCTGATCGGCATTGGGCAGGAGCGTGCAGTTGTCGTTATCGTCGCTCACGCCGTCACCGTCGGTGTCTGCATCCGTGGTGCGAGACGTGAAAAACAGATCATTGGCGCCGTTGCTCGGCGTGGACAAGTCGGTGCCACCCAGGTCCAGATCGACCCCCGCGGGACCACTGAACGTGCCCACCAGCGCGGGCGTGTCGTTTTGCATCAAAGCGATTTCATTGACGGTTACGGCACTCGAGGTGAGCGGCAAAAAGATATCGGCGCTCAAGAAAGCACCGGTATTGGTGTAGCTGGCCAGAAACGAATCGGGGGCCAGCGTGTTCAACGTAAAATCGTCCGGGCCCGGGTCAAAATCGAAACCGTTGCGAAACGATCCGGTCACGACGATGTTGCCCGATTGATCCACGCTAAGGGCGCGGCCTTCGTCCGGGTTCGGGCCACCTAATCCAAAAGCGAATCGCAGCGCGCCGCCGGGGTCGTAGCTGGCAATGAACGCATCGTTGTTGACACCCTCGCTCGTCAACTCAAGTATTCCGGGGCTCGGGTCAAAGTCTGCGGTACCGGAAAATGAACCGGTGACAAACGCATTGCCGCTGGCGTCCACGTCGACGCCCCAACCAATGTCCGTGTTGCTGCCGCCGGCGGCAACGGCGTAGCGAAACCCGCCGCCGTCGGTGTAGCTCGCCAGAAAGAAATCTTCGTTGGTTTCGTTTGCGGTTAACTCAACCGTGCCGGCAGACGGGTCGAAATCCACGGTGTCGCGAAAGGCTCCGGTCACATAACTGTTGCCGGCACTGTCCACCGCGATGTCCAGACCCCGGTCAACGAGCACGCCACCGACAGCCACTGCAAACCGAAATCCGCCGGTGCTGGTGTAGCCGGCGACGAACACGTCGGACGTCCCGTTGCTTTGGAGAAAAAACTCGCTCTCGGTCGGATCGAAATCCGTGGTGCCCGAGAACGTTCCGGTAAGCCAGAGATTACCGTCGTCGTCCGCGTAAAGCCCTTTGCCCGCTTCGTACCACGGCGGCCCAAAACCAATGTTAAAAGCAAATCGCAGCCCTCCGGCGGTGTCGTAGCTGGCCAAAAACAGGCGGCCATTGGCAGAATTGAGCAGCTCTTCTCCAGCGCCTGGGTCAAAATCGACAACGCCCGAAAAAGAGCCACTGACATAGACATTGCCCGCGCCGTCCACGGCTAGCCCGGTCTCAGGCAGTGTGGTACTGATGCCTGGGATCGGCACGACGTAGCGCAGCGCACCGGTGGATGTGTAACTGGCGACGAAGAAAACGTTGGAGCCGCCGAAGTTCAATTCTGCGACGCCTGGACTTGGGTCAAAATCGACCGCTTGCCGGGCAATCCCGGTGAGGAAAATGTTGTCATCAGCGTCGAAGGCAACCGAGTGCCCTGAGTCAGATTGGATGCCGCCGAGCGCAAACGAGGTTTGCGCGTGCGATGCGGATGCCGTGCACAGGACTGCAAGACACGCAGCCGCCTTCATCAGTGACCGGTTTTTACGGAGCATGCGCGTTTCCCCTGAAGCGGCACTCTAGTGTGCTCTTATTACTTCAGCGTAGCAGAGCAAACAAAAATTGCTTGCTGCCGTGTAGCCTCGGGCGCCCGATCCCGGAAGACTTGGCGCTGCGATCTAAAACGCAGCGCCGGACGTCTCGCTACTGACGACGCGGTCGACGCAGCAAACCAAGAGCGCCTACCGCGCTAACTAACAGCGGCAGCGCGGGTCCGATCGGGACCGGCGTGAAATTGGTCAGCAGCATGTTGTCGCCAAATCCGCCGGCTGTCGTGAGCTGATAGAAAAACGTGCCCGATGGTGAAAACCCATCGAGACTGAACACGTTGAAATCACCGCTGAAGCCGTCGCTGGTACCCCAGGGATTGCCGTCGGTGGCTTGCCCCACCAACTCAGTGGAGAGATCCAGGCCCAACGCGCCCGAGTTCCAGGTTACGGCGGCAAACGTGTCGATCGAGTAAGCCCCGTCGCCGATTGTGGCGCCTGTCACGACCATGTCAAAACTCACGATGCCGAGCTCCGCGAGCAGTACCGCTTGTCCATTGTCACCGGTGCTGCCGGGGTTGGGGAGCAGCGTGTCGTCGACCACCAGCACGGCGGTGGCTACCGCGGTGTTGGAGAACGATTCACCGCTCCAGCCCAGATTGAAGGTAAGCAGAGCGGCTTGCGCTTGCGCGGACATTGATAGTATCAAGACAGCGGCTGCGGCTTTGATTCGAGAACAGGTTGTCGTTTCCATTGGTGTTACTCTTTGTCAGTAAAAACACGTTCGGGCACACTTAAGTTACCACATCGAATTGCGCGCCAGATTTCTGTGCGTAGGCGATTCAAATATGGCAGGAGGCCGGGAGATCCGAATGTCCGGAGTTTGAGCCATGCCGGCTTCAGAAAGAGATTGGCGGGCAATGGCAAGACGCAGGTGAGCCCGGATTGCGGCAGCGAATCACGGACTGTTGATTGGGTATCGCGTCGGCCGCAAGTCTCGCTGCGATTTAACCGGAGCGGCGTCGACTCGGTACGCGCCGCCAAAGTTTGTCCGCGTGTGTCTGTTTACGCCATCCTCGGTAAGGGTGTTGGCGCAACAAGTCTTCGTCCTTGAAAAGCAGAACCAGCAGGGCACCGGCGGCGAAGCCACCAACGTGGGCCCAGAACGCGACCCCTCCGCCGCTTGCACCGATCGATGAGAAGCCGCCGAGCAATTGCACGACCAACCAATAACCCAGCATCGCCACGGCCGGTACCGCGAAGGTCGTGACGAAGAAACCGAGGATTACGAGCAGATGAACGTGCACGCGTGGGTACAACACAATGTACGCTCCCATGACGCCGCCGATGGCGCCGGACGCGCCTACCATTGGCACCACCGAACCGCTTGCGCTCAAAACCTGCAGCGTCGCGGCGGCCAACCCGCACAGCAGATAGAAAATCGCAAAGCGCACGCGGCCCATGGCGTCTTCAACGTTATCGCCGAATATCCACAGGAACCACAAGTTACCGATCAGGTGCATCCAGCCGCCGTGCATAAACATCGACGACACCACCGTGCTCCAGTTCGGCTGTCCGTCGATTCGGCAGATTACTCTCTCCGGTAGATTGCTGACGTCGATCGGCCCAAGCAGGTCGGCCGGGATCAGACCGAAACGGCAAATGGATTCGAGCAAGGTCGACCCGCTGCCCGCGCCTTGCAACAACACCCACGCTGCGATGTTGAGTGCCAGGAGCGCGTAGGTCACCACCGGTACGCGGATCTGAGGGTTTTCGTCGCGAATTGGAAACATGGGGAACGCCGGGAATCGTGACCTGAGGGCGGTTGCTTGACGAATAGTAGTAAAGCGCGCGAGCGGATGCATCGCCTGACACAGCGAGCTCTATCTTATTCCCCTTTGGCGCTGGAGACTAAGTGCGTCGGCGGAAAATGGCCCGACAACGCTATTTCTTTTTGCGCTCGGGATTTACCGAGCCACTCAATTGGATCCGGCGGAATGCAACGGAGGTGTAGTCGCCATTGGCTTGATCCGTTGCCCAGTCACCGGTGCCTGCGCAAGCGGCGTACCACATCGCGGCATTGTCTCTGGTGCTGCACTGGTTATAGGCGCCCGCTTTGAAATACAGGGCATCGCCTGAGTAGCCCTTTGGGTGATCCTTTTCATCAACGTTGCCGTAGGCATCGACATTGTTGGACAGGTCAATTTTGTAAGTGACCGTCTTCGCCGGATCCGCGGTTCTGAACGTAAGGTGCATCACGTTTTTGTACACGTTGATATTGTAGTTGAACAGCTGACCAAGCGCGATGCCATTTTCCCCGGGGTCTTCCGGGTTTTCCCAGGTGTTGCCCCAGATCGGGTAGGCGATGTCTGTTCTGTCCGGGTTTGTCTTCTCCAGATTTCTTTCATAAGTCCAGAACACCGAACCGGTTTCGTGGTCAGGCCATTTCTTGTAGTAAATCTTGATGGGCTCATTACCCCAGCCAAAACCTTTGCCTTTATCAATGATGCCTTGATCTTTGTCCGCATGAATCTGGCCAACCACGACCGAGTACGCGGGTTTCTTGTGGCCGTGCTTGGCGTTCTTTGCAACGTGCAGCACTTTGAGTGTGGCTTCCAGCTGACCACCAACGTCTGCAAATCGCTTGGAGCCGCGGTTCGCTTTCAACGCAAAATTATTCTTGGGGTCGTGCGTGCCGATCTTGGTGTTCTTACCGCGAAGCATCTGACGCAGCTCGCTTCGAGTGTTCGTGGAGTTAGCGGTGGTAATCGCTTTGTTGGGTGCCGTAAACACGAGTGAGCCCTGCTCATCCAGATAGAAGAAATCGGAATGCGAATAGTTGTGCATGGATTGCACCGGAATCTCGTCGACTTTGCCATCCCGGTTTTCGTCCATGGGCAGCGTGAGCTTCCAGAACTTCAGATTGAAACGGTCAGCCGGATTCTCGGCAAAAGCCACTGGTGAAGTCAGCACTGCCAGCCCAAGGCCAGCCGACAAAATTCGAAACACTGGTGAAAATCGCATTCAAAAGACCCTAATCAAACGTTACTCAAAATAAGACATTTATGGCGGATTCGAGTTCCGGGTGGTCAACCCGACTAATCGTGAGAATACTCGAGTTCGTAAAACGTCACTTCGTCAAAATCTGTGTCATCGCCCGTGTTGTTTTGCGTATAGGCGCCCGCTTTGAAATACATCCACTCGTCGACGCGGTCATAACCACTGTTGCGCTGCTGCATGTCCACAAAGTTGTGACCGACGATGGGGCCGCTGCTGTCACCGCGCCTCACGATCACATCAATACGGGCACCCCGCTGCGAGATTTCGTAAGAAAAAATCTCATCCAGCGCAATGCCGTTTTCGGGATTGTCATCATCGGTGGGCGCATCGTCGAGATCGTCACTAATCGGACCAAGCACAGTGAAATACAGATCGTCCGAGTCACGGATTTCATGCGCGAAGTAAATAAACCCGCGATCGTTTTCCGGGTATTTTCGGTAATACAAACGCACCGGCTCGTCGCTGGCGGCGTGAATTTGCCCGATGATTACCCGGCCAATCTGATTGCGTTCGCCCGTTTCATTGACGTGGTTGACGGCAAGGGTGCCGCGCAGCACGCCGTTGCGTCCACCAACAGTGATACCCGCATCCGGTTGGTATCCGAGTACCCAGTTGTTTCGGTTTACGCCTCGTGTGCTGATACTGGTGTTTCCACGGCGCAGCATTTCTCGCAGCTCCGAGCGCGTAAAGCTGGTATTGGTCGATGTTCTGGCGCCACCAATGGTAGAGCGAAAGACCATGCCTCCAGAGGGGCCTGTGAAGATAAACCCATCCGTGAAACCACCGTCCAGATCGCGTTCGGAGGTTCGGTCGGAGCGGCCATCGCCGTCAAGATCCGCCGGTGTATCCAGTGCCCAGCCAAGCAAGTCGAAATTCGATCCCGGTGGCAGTGAGGGGTCGAGCGCAAAGTCGGCTTCCGTGACGTTGCTGCTCTCAAGGACAGCCGTCGCGGTATCCAGAGTGCAGCCAAAAGCGGTGAATTCAATAATCGAGTTATCGGTGTTTTGCGAGTTACCAAAATTATCGATACGAATGTACTGCGCCGGCGTGTCGGGCGTGTCATAGCGTTCGAAACTCATGGTCTGGCCAGACGACTGCTGATCGGCCAGCAGTGACTCAAACGTGACGCCATCTTCGGAGGCGAAAACGCTGAAAGAAGCAGAACGCTGCTCGCCCTCAAACCAGGCGATCCCCACTTCTCTGACCAAATGCCGTGCACCCAGGTCAAACGTGATGGAGATGGCATCACCGGTCGTTTCCCAACGCGAAGCGGGGCTCAGATCGTCATCGATCGCCAGGGTGGGTCCGTTACTGGCGTTGCCCAACCCGTCATCGGTGGCCCCAACGACATTAATAAGGTGGGTGCCATTGCACGTCGTGGCCAACACCGGCGGCACCGGCGTCGTCGGAGTGCTGCCGCTAAACGTCTCGGTGGATCCGCCGCCGCCGCCGCACCCGGTGGCGATCAGCACGCTGGCGAACAAACTGGTTCGAATGTGAATCACGTCTCTTTATCCTGTTCAACGGCGCGACAGGGCATCATGGGCTCTGGACCGCAGTCGTGAGTTTGGTGGCCGTGGGCGGTTAACCACAAGCACGGGCGTCAACAATAATGACCCTCGCCTGGCTCATTAGTTTTGTACTGGCGAGCCCGGCTTCTACCAAACGTTGAGCAAGTCGGCGCAAGCGCCTCCTGAAACCTGCGGGCCGCTATTCCATACTGCGGCGCAGCAACGGGTCCGGTAAATTGGATGGTAGCATAGCCATAATTGGCCTTACCAATTAAAAAGTAAATATCTGCACTTTGGTAGGGTATATTGGTGCAATCCTTTTCGAGGCTACGGTCAGCACGCAGGTGCGAGCTTCATTGAAAGCGATGTAGTCAGAACGAAATTCAGCTTGCAACACGCAGTCCAAGTCGCGGGCAAGCTGAAATCAATAACACTAATTTTGAGTTGGGAGTTCAGGGTAATGAAGTTCAAGGTTTTCCTGTTTGCTGCGCTGATGACAGCGCTCGCTGGCTGCAGTAGCGATCGAGAAGGCACGCCGCTGGTGCCGGACTCGAATGGAGTCGCAAGTCTGAGTGGCGAAGCGGTTGTTGGCCAAACCCTGACGGCATCGGTCTCGGATGCGGAAGGCGTCCAGGCTGGCACCGAGACGTATCAGTGGCTCTCCGGTAGTGACGTGATTGCCGGTGCAACGGCGTCCTCCTACACGCTTAGCGCTAACGAAGGCGGCCAGTCGGTTAGCGTCGTTGTTCGATATACCGATGCATCGGGATTGCGTGAGTCGGTCCAATCTGCGGCGATCAGCATCCAGTCCGCTTTTACCTTGGGTGCTCGCTTTATTCACGGTCCTGTTGACGGGGCGCTGTGCGAAATTTTTGCGATTGAAGCCAGCGGCGTAGCGGCGAGCTCGGCGTTTGGCTCCGGCACAACGACAGCTGGTCTGGCGACTTTCGACGCGCTGATACCGGTTGATGGACCAGCGCTGATTTCCTGTAGCGGTGGCACGTATGTCGATGAGGCATCGGGCATGACGCTGGACGCACCAACCACCCGAGCGGTGGTCAACGTTGCCGGTGACGCTATCTTTACGGTCTCGCCATTGACCGAAATCGCCGCCCAGCTTGCAGAAGCCGCCGGGGATTTGAACACGGCGGTTTCTGCTCAAAACGGCGCTGTCGCCGCCAACTTCGGCATTGCTGGTGACATTACCGACATCGAGCCAACCGATTTGGCGACCACCGCAGCGATGAATGATGACCCGGGCGTCTATGCGATCGCGCTGGCGCTCGTTTCCCAAGTTGATGCGACTGATACCGGAGCGTCAGCGGCGGACGTCATCGCCAGTCTTGCCATGGATTTGTTTGATGGCACGCTGGGTCAGGCATCGCTGGATGCCTTGAATGCGGCGCTCGCGGCTCTGGCGACTTCCGCTGTTGCTGACAATTTGGATGACACCGGTGTACTCGTCGTGGAGAGCGCGATTAATAACGTGCCGGAACCTGCCGTTTTTGACGGATTGAGCGCGACGATTCCGAATGATCAAACCGATCCTCTCACCGGGAACGTCACGGTTACTGACGTGAACTTCGGTGAAGACAGTGTGGTTGCGCAAACGGATGCTCAGACCGAGTTCGGAACCTTCAGCATTGATGAGGCTGGCGCCTGGACGTATACCCTCGACACGGCAAACGAAACGGTGGCGGGCCTGCTGGTTGGCGGATCGGTCAACGACACCATCGCGCTGACCTCTGTCGACGGCACGATGGCCAATCTGGTTATCCGTATTACCGCGCTCACTCAAGTCGCTGCCATCACCAACACGATCAACGGTGATACCGGTGAGTTGCGGTACAATCTGGAAAATAATCTGCGTCAGGGGAAAGTCACGTTTTCGTTCCTGAAGACAGAAGCCCTTGCCGACGATGGCAATCAAAAAGACGCTTACGTCACGCTGTATGGCTCTTCCGGCAGCGTGTCAGAATCGCTGGTTGATCTGCGCATTCAGGGCAACGCGTTCGAAGATGACGGCAGCCCCAGAGACCCCAGATTCCTGGTTCGTAACACGGACAGTGATGCTTACCCGGGCGAGACTATTACCGCGCCGTTCATTCCCAATATTTTCTACGACGTTGAAATCTCATGGGACATGGACCAGGCCAATCAGATCACGATTGTGATCAACGGCGAAACGCTGGGCGGCGGCGCCTTCTCAACGGCAGCGGTTGTGGACAGCGATTTCACCACGCTTGATGAATGGTTCAGCGAAGGCGTTCAGCGGATTCAATGGCGCTTTGGTGACAACGGCACAACCATTCCGTTTGGCACTTTCTATGTTGACAACATCAAGCTGTTCTCTGATACGGCCGGCACCGTGCTGGAATTCGAAGACGACTTTGAAGGCAACAATGTCGGGGACGTGTTTGCCGGTTCCGCGACCTATCCGGATTCCGTCGACGCTGTGGTCGAAGTCTTTGACGCTGGTGCTCCGGTAGACTCCGTAGCGGCTGCGTTCTTCAATCTGTTGGGCGCTATCACCAGCGACAGCACTGAAGTCCTGACCGGCATGGTGACGGTGATCGATCCCGACCCGAGTGAGGATATGCTGGTCGAACAAACGGACGTATTTACGCAATACGGCACGTTCTCGATCCTGGCTTCCGGCGCATGGGAATACACGCTCGACACGACCAACGCGACCATCGCGGCGCTGGTGCAGGGCGACAGACTCATGGATACGATTCCGATTTCCTCGGTTGACGGTACGACTGCGGACTTGGTGATCACCATCAATGGCGTTGGTGGTGCTCCCCAAGGCGACAACAATGTCGCCGTCATCGTCGATACCGATCCCGGCGACACCGGCGAGTTGCGCTACGCGTTGGGTGACGATGGCCCGCTTGCGGCGGGACGCTTGGAACTGAAGATCAAACGCCTCGACGACGACCTTGGCGATGGCGATGCGTTCATCACCTTGTTTAACTCGAACACCAACAACGACGGTGCGATTCTTGATTTCCGTATCCGGGATGACAGTTTCGCCGTGAGGAGCCCGTCGAGTGTCGATACCTCGACACTGCCCCTCACTTTGGATGCCTTCATGGATGTCGTGATCACCTGGGAATATCCGGGCGGATCCACTGACGTGCTGCCCGCCGTGACGATCTCGGTGGACGGTGTGAGCCTTGATCCCTTTACGCCTGAGAACAATGCGTTTGGTGGCGTCACCCATGTCGCTGTGCGCTTCGGCGACAATGGTGGTGTGCGTGCAGACACCGGCAAAGTTTCGGTTGATGACCTGGCCATTTACTCCGATACGGCCGGCACGGCCGAAGTGTTTTCCGATGACTTCGAGTCTTATCTGGATGGCGACTCGCTGGATGATGACAATCCGGCTTCACCCTATAACTCGAGCACATCGGAAGCGACGGTGGAGACCATTGCCGGTGCCAGCGGTCCCGGTACGCCGGGCAACCAATTTGCTCAAATCGTTGACACCGATCCAGGCGATACCGGTGAGTTGCGTTACGCGCTGGGCGACGACGGGCCGCTCGCCGCAGGTCGTCTGCAGGTTGCCATCAAGCGGCTCGACGATGACCTTGGTGACGGCGATGCCTTCATCACGTTGTTCAATGAAAACACCAATAACGACGGTGCGATTCTTGATTTCCGTATTCGGGATGACAATTTTGCGGTGAGAAGCCCCGGTACGGTCGATACCTCCGCGCTTGCCGTGGTGTTGGATACCTTCATGGATGTGGTGGTGACCTGGGAATATCCGGGTGGTGACACGGCGATGTTGCCGGAGGTTACGGTCACCGTCGACGGGGTGAGCACGGCTCCTTTCACGCCAGAAAATAACGCGCTGGGCGGCGTGACGCACATCGCGTTCCGGTTTGGTGACAATGGTGGCGTCAGGTTGGCGACGGGCATAGTCAGCATTGATGACGTCGCCATTTACTCTGATACCACTGGCATGACGGAAGTCTTTGCCGATGACTTTGAGAGTTATCTGGAGGGCGATTCGCTCGATGATGACAACGCGGCGTCGCCGTACAACTCAAGTACTTCCGAGGCCACCGTTGGTGTTGAGGAAGACAACGCGCAAAGCGGTCCGGGCACACCGGGCAACAAGATTGCCGAAATTGTCGACACGGATGCTGGCGATACCGGCGAGTTGCGTTACGCGCTGGGCGACGACGGCCCGCTTGCTGCAGGTCGCCTGCAGGTTGCCATCAAGCGGCTTGACGATGACCTCGGTGACGGCGATGCCTTCATCACGTTGTTCAACGAAAACACCAATAACGACGGTGCGATCCTGGATTTCCGTATTCGGGATGACAGTTTTGACGTGAGAAGCCCGGACAATGTCGACACGTCGACGCTTGCGGTGGTGTTGGATGCCTTCATGGATGTGGTGGTGACCTGGGAATACCCCGGTGGTGACACGACGATGCTGCCGGAGGTTGTGATCACGGTAGACGGCGTCAGTCTTGCCCCGTTTACGCCCGCGAACAACGCCACCGGAGGTGTGACGCACATCGCTATTCGATTTGGTGACAATGGTGGCGTCAGGTTGGCGACGGGCATAGTCAGTGTTGACGAGCTCGCCATTTTCTCGGATACCGCAGGCACCACGGAAGTGTTTTCTGATGACTTTGAGTTATATCTGGAGGGCGATTCGCTCGATGATGACAACGCGGCGTCGCCGTACAACTCAAGTACATCTGAGGCGACTGTCGGAGTGGAGGAATAACATGTTGCTCCCCAAGGTACGTAAAGAATCCGTTTGCGAAAAAATGAAAAATGCGAGACTAACTATGTTCAAAGCAAAGCAGATCAAGTGCGCCGATTCCTCGCCGAAAAGGCAGAAGGCGAATGCCGCATTGGCCGCAAGCCTGGCGCTGATGGCAAGCTCTGCCGTCTACGCGCAGGAGACTGCGGAAAGTGACAATTCCGAGGAGACGATTGACGAGGTTGTCGTTTTTGGAACGCGGGCGACCGTGCAGCGCTCGATCGATCTCAAACGTAATTCCACGCAAATTGTGGATGGACTGTCGGCTGACGAGATTGGCGACATTCCGGCGCTGTCGATCGGTGAGGCGATCGAGACCATCACCGGCGCCACGTCGCACGTTGAGAACGGCGGTGCAACGGAAGTGTCCGTGCGCGGTCTGGGCCCATTCCTCGGAACCACTGTCGTCAACGGCCGCGAAGCGACCAACGGCGGCGGCAATCGCGCCGTGAACTTTAGTATTTTCCCGGCCGAGCTGTTCAACAAAGTGGCGATCCACAAGACCCAATCTGCCGAGTACATTGAAGGGGCTGTTAGCGGGCAGATCCATCTGGATACCAAAAAACCACTGGATTACGGCAAGCGCCTTGCCCAGGCAACGATGAAGTTTGCCCACAGCGCTGACGAGGCCAACATTGACGGTGGTCAGGATTTTGGATCGCGTGCGACGGGTGCCTATATCGATCAGTTTGAATTTGATAATGGCATGCTGCTTGGTGTTTCAATCGGTGCCCAGGTCCGAGACGAAACGAACCCGGAGCAGGAATATCAAACGACGTCGGGTGGCGGCCGCCTGGAAGCCTGTGAGCTGACCTCGTTCGACGCCAACGCGTTGCCCACCGACACCGAAGGCCGCTGTCACGATGGCCCCGGTGATGTCAGTAATGATGAGATTCAAGCGTTGATCGACTCGAATCCTGATTACAACTCGGTTGCCGATATCCCGTTCGCCTACATTCCGCGCGATCATCGTTATCGTCAAAACACATCGGATGATGAGCGTGAGTCGGTGTTTGGCAGTATTCAATTCCAACCCAATGATCGATTGGATGTCACGTTCGACTTCCAGTATTCCCAACGTGATCAACGCGAGCTGCGCAAGGATCTGCAGTTTGCGACTACCCAGGAAGACATCAGTGCACTCACGTCCAATCCGGTGACCGGAATCGTGACGTCGTCCGTTTCGGAAACCAATATCGTTTCCTTCACCACGGATTTTCAGCGGCTTGAAAAATACGAAGGCTACGGCATCAACTTCAACTATGACGTGACCGACAACCTGCGTTTGAGTTTTGATTACGCCAAGTCCGACACCGATCGAAAAGAAACGGATGTGGAGTTACGGCTGGGTGCGACTGACAACAATTTGCTCGGCGGTAATCGCGATGATTTCACCGTGCAACTGGATACCAATCAAGGAGCAGGAGCTGCGATCGCTACCATTCTTAATGATGGTGGGAACGGTTTCGAAGTCACGGATCCCACGTACTTCAACGCACGGGACCGCGGTCGAATTCGTGCGCGCCAGATTATTCGTGACAATGCGCTCGATGCGTTTCGGACGGATTTGGTCTGGAGTCGCGAGTCAAGTGCTATCCACACGGTGAAAGCGGGCTTGCGCTCCTCAAGCCTGGAATACCTGACCTTTGGCGGGCTCCGGGACGAGGAAGGTGAGAGCCTGTTTGAGGACGAGGATCTGGTTACGCCCAATGGCACAGCGGACAACGATGTGACCGACTCGGTACTTGCCAACGTGCTGTCCTGTGCCGATCAGAGCTTTCCGGAATCCGGTTTTCTCGACAACGTCAGAGACAGCGAGCTGGTCACCAACCTCAGCAGCGGTTCTGCCGTCAGCCAGTACGCAACCTTTGACTTCCAGTGCGCGGCGAACGCCTGGTTAGCGAACTACGGTGGCTTGAGCGGAATCCGCTTCCAGAATGGCATTAACACCGGAACCAATGATGTCGTCGAAGATACGCTGGCGTTTTACGCGCAGGCGGATTACGAAATGGAGTTCGCCGGCTATCCGATTCGCGGAAATTTCGGTGTACGTGTTGTGGATACCGATATCACGTCAGTTGGTTATCGCGCACCGATCAATGTTGAGCAGATCGATGCCGGTTTCGTGGTAACCGAAGATTCGGCCGGCGGCCTTGAAACCGATACTCAGAGCAGCGGTTATCAAGAGGTTCTCCCGAGCGCAACGCTGATTGTCGACCTGCGGGAAGATGTCATTCTGCGTACTGGTGTCTTCAGAGGCATGTCGCGTCCGGATCCTAACGCCTATGGCAATGGCCGGACGGTTCAGGAAAACGATGAGGACAGTGCATTCACGACACTGTCGCAGGCTATTAACGGGATCGGCGCGACGGGTAACCCTTTCCTAAGACCAATTTTGTCGGATAACGTGGATTTTGGCCTGGAGTGGTATCCCAATCGCGACACCGTCATTGCTGGCGCGGTCTATTGGAAGAAATTCAACGGTGCGTTTGAGACGGTCGCCCAACTCGAAACGTTCAATCTTGACGGCAACGAGGCCCAGGGTTTGGTTGAAACCACGCAGATCAGCGACGATGAGAGCACGCTGAAGGGTTTCGAAATTTCCCTGTCACATTCGTTTGATTACCTGCCCGGATTCTGGAGCGGATTTGGTGCGAAGTTCAGCTACAACTACGCGGACTCTGACTTTGAGTTTGAAGACCAGAACGGTGGTGACGGCATTAACCTCGACGTCAATCAAACGACGGGCGAAATCACCGAAACGGCGCTGATTGGGATTATCCCGCCGGCTAATCTGTTTGGTTTGTCCAAGCACGTAAGCTCGACGCAGCTGTACTGGAGTAACAAGAAATGGAATTTCCAGGCGCTCTACCGCACGCGCTCCAACTACTTCCAGCAGTTCACGCGAGACACGCAAGGTCGAATCCGCTACACCGACGATTACAACCGTCTCGACGTGAAAGTGCGCTACAAGCTGTTCGACTCCATTGACCTGACGCTCGAAGGGCAGAATATTCTCGATGAGGCTCGTATCGATGATCGGGCCATCGAAGGGAATACCTACCAGGCTCTGTCTTATGGACCGCGTTATTACGTCGGTGCGAAATTCAAGCTCTAGCTGATCGCGGCTTGGCCGCGTCCAGACTGAATGTCTGAAGCCCAACGTTCGGTGCGTCGTTTGTCCTTCGACACGACGCATCGCGTTGGGCTTTTTTACGTGCTGCTACCGGAAGCCGGCTGCGACTCCCTGCGAAGGGAGACAGCGCTGTCATTTTGGGCTAGACTCGAAGTTGAGCCTGAATCTGCCAAAGCCGAGCACATTATGAACGCAACAAGACCGCGCAAAGCGGCAGCCCTGACCGCACTGATCCTCGCTTCATTCGCCGCAAACGCCGTCGACACAGATGGCGACGCCGTCGACGACGCCATCGACAACTGCCGAGCGATTGCCAACGCCGATCAGCGCGACACGGATGGCGACGGCTTCGGCAACCTTTGCGATGCGGATTTGAACAACGACTGCATCGTCAACGTCGTGGATTTGGGATTGCTGCGCAACGTGTTTTTCGGCACTGACGCGAACGCCGATCTCAACGGCGACGGTAACGTCAATGTGGTGGACCTTGGTCTGCTTCGATCCTTGTTCTTTGCGCCGCCCGGGCCTAGCGGTCAATTCACGATCTGCAACACCGCCAGCGAACTTGCCGCAACGGCCACGTCCAATTCCGAACTGCGACCGGCGAGTCGTGCGGTCGACGACAACATGGGAACCCGCTGGGAGACGGTGCACGGCGTCGATCCCGGGATTCTGATTCTTGATCTTGCATTGAGCTATCCCATCTCGCGTGTCGACATTCACTGGGAAGCCGCCAACGCAGAAACCTACACGATTGATGGCTCCAGCGACGGCGTTGAGTGGGTAACGCTTGCTACACAATCTGGCGGGCAGTTTGGCAATCGCACGGACGTGATTCCGCTGTCGGCGACGTATCGCTATTTACGGATGAACGGGCAAACCCGGAGCGTCGGCAATATCTACGGCTACTCGATCTGGGAAATGGACGTGTTCGGCGACAACGGTTCCGGTATCGGTGTCGATGTGGATGCGGACGATGACGGAGTCGTTGACTCGGTGGACCTGTGCCCCAACACCCCGCCAGATACGCTGGTTGATGCGGACGGCTGTGAGTTCGTTCCAGCGGGTAATGAGGTGAAAGCCAGCGACGGAATTTTGGTTGGTGGCGACGATGCCCCCCAGCCCGACTTCGCGCTGTACGTGTTCGATGGGGATTTGGGTGCTGACGGCAGTAACTGCAACGGCGGATGCGCGACCAACTGGCCGCCGCTGTTGGTGACGGACGGCATGGCGACTGGTGCGTCGCGCCTGTCGATTATTACCCGCGATGACGGTACCAAGCAGGCCGCTTACGAAGGGCGACCGCTGTATTTCTTCGCCGGTGACTCCGTTGCTGGAGACACCAACGGACAAGGCCAGGGCGGTGTGTGGTGGTTGGTGCCGTACACGCAACTCTACGACCCACTGTTTGATTCATCGACGGTGCTCGAGCCGGTGCTGCAGATTGACACCGGCACGGCCCTGATTACTCGCATGTCGGACCGCGCACGCGATCGCCACGCGCGTGAAGCCCAGTTTCAAGCCTACGATCATTTTCTGTCGTTCTACTGGGAACATCGGACCGCCGAGATAGAAATCGTCGATACTATTGGCCGCGGCGGCGACACGGTGACGTTTAACGTGATCACCGAGTGGCCGGTGAATCCGACCGAAGCCGAGCTGCGGTTCTTCCATCTGGTTGCGGCCGTTTACGCGGGCAACGGGATCATGTCGGCTGTGCCCAATCTCGATGTGCCCGGTGAGACGCGTCGACACTACACCCGCAGCGCCACGTTCAACCCCCTGACCAACGCACCGCTGCAAGTGGGCGACAGGATGGAATTTGAGCTCAGCCAGTTCCTCACCGGTGTGCCCAACGGTCGCAACAATTATTACGGTACGGCAACGCTATACGTCGTGGGGCAGGGCGTTAAGCCCTGGCAAGCGATTAATGCCGCGCAGAACCCGTCGCCGATACCTGCGGCAGGTCTGATCGCCGGAGACACTACGCTGAGCTATCAGTATTCCGATGAGCCGGACAACCACTTCATTCAAATGGCGACCAACCTGTCGAACATCAACGGGCAGACTTTTGTGTTGGGACGCCGCGTGCATCACACAGACTTTGGTGACGGGTCGCACAATGAATCGCCTGATAATCCAAATTTCGACGAGCTCTCGGGTTTGCTTGGCACCAACTACATCAATCGCTCCTGCGTGGCTTGCCACATACGTAACGGACGTGCGCTACCGCCGTCGGCTAACGAGCCGCTTCGTCGATACATCGTCAGAGTCGGTGATGAGAATGGCGATCCGGATCCCTCGATCGGGTCGGTGTTGCAGCCGCTGTCCACTAGCCCGACGTCCGAGGGCAGCGTGAGTATTGCGAGTTGGACCGAGAGCAACGGCTTGCGCTCTCCCAACTTTGCGTTCACGCCAAGTCCTCCCGCACAATTCTCGGCCCGCATCGCGCCGCAGCTGGTTGGCATGGGGTTGCTCGAAGCGATTCGTGAATCGGATATTGAAGCCATGGCCGATCCCGACGACAGTAACGGCGACGGCATTTCGGGTCGCCTGCAGCTGGTCAGGGATCCGGTCACCGGACAATCGCGCATCGGGCGTTTTGGTTGGAAAGCCAGTGAAGCCAGCGTTCGCCACCAGGTTGCTGGCGCGCTCAATACCGATATCGGTGTGATGACCACCGCGCGGCCGACGCCCGATTGCGGCGTGTCACAGTTCGATTGCGGCACCAGCAATCTTGAATTGTCGGATGACAATCTGGACAAGCTGACCGCCTACGTGTCGCTGCTCGGCGTTCGTGCCAGGCGCGGGCTCAACGACGCAACGGCGTTGCAGGGTGAAGCGTTGTTTGGCAACGCCGGTTGCACGGGCTGTCACACCGATACACTGCAGACCACCGAGTTCCACCCGCACGCCGAGCTACGGGATCAGACCATTCATCCGTACACCGATTTGCTGCTGCATGACATGGGCCCGGGTCTTGCGTCGACGCTCGGCGAAGGGCAAGCGTCAGGCGCCGAATGGCGGACAGCACCGCTGTGGGGGATTGGCTTGACCGCCGGCGTTAGCGAAGGCGAGGCTTACTTGCACGATGGCCGCGCACGCACGCTGACCGAAGCAATCCTGTGGCACGGTGGCGAGGCTGAGTCGTCGAAGCAGGCGTTCGCGGCGATGAGCCAGAGCGAGCAGAACGCGGTCATAGCGTTCTTGAAAACGCTTTAGTGTTTCGAGGTCAGGTCAACGCAAAATCTGCACTGACAGGAAAGAATCGGGTGTTTCGGGGTCAGACCAACGCAAAGTCTGCGTTAATATGGGTGTTTCGGGGTCAGACCAACGCAAAGTCTGCGTGTTTCGGCGTGTTTCGGGGCGTGTTTCGGGGTCAGACCAACGCAAAGTCTGCGTTAATATGAACGGATCGCTTACGATCCTCTTCTGAAGCCTTAAAATCCGATTTCGGCGCCGAAATCGGGTTCTAAGAAAAAAGGGCACCTCAATCGGTGCCCTTGATGTTGGCAACTGGATACATTCGGTTCGCCACGCGAGCGATCCCTTCTGTTTCCAGTACCCGCAGGACTTCGTCCAGATCTTTGTACACGTGACCGCATTCGTCCAGCGGCGTACGTCGCGTGTTACCGACAATGCCCTGCACTTCAACGCCACCGAGCGTGCGTTTGATGTACCGCATTTCATCATCGATCTCATCATGCACTTCGGCCAGCTCGCGCTTCGCCTTGCCTCGCGCCATCACTCGGCCCGAACCGTGATTCACCGAACAGCCCGACTCATACGCCCCTTTGAGCGGATACAAAATCGCCGCGCCATCAAGCATCGAACCCGGTACCAGACATGGATGCCCCGTGGTTTCCCACTTGGTACCAACCAGATCCGGGTGCCCCGCGGGAAAAGCGCGCGTGGCGCCTTTGCGGTGAACAAACCCTTTCTTGGTCGTGCCATCCGGTAGCACCAGTGTTTCTTCCTGCACCAGGTTGTGTGAGATCTCGTAAAAAACCTCGCCCGTTGCCTTGAACACGTTCTCCAGTGCTTTTTGCACACCGCGAACAATGATGTGCCGGTTCGCAACGGCATAGTTCGCGGCCGAATTGTGGTGCGCCCAGTACTCACGACCCAGTGGCTCATCCGCACGCAGCCAGGATTCCTCCCGACGATTCTTCGCCAGACCTCGCAGCTCTGCGCCCTCATAGTAGTAATGGTTCGCCGTCTGCCAACCGTAACCACGGCTGCCACAGTGAATCATGACCCACACGGACCCATCGTTGACGTCCACCTGCATCTCGATGAAGTGGTTACCGCCACCCACCGATCCGATCTGCGGACCTGCCTTGTCCCGCGCGCGCTTGATGCGCTCGGTGTTCAGTGCCGCTTCGTCGACTTCGATGTACTGGCGCTCACACACGTCGGCACGTACGCCGATTGCCTTCGCGCCGTAGCGAAAGATGTCTTCGATTTTCGTATCCGCAAGTCGAGGCATGTGCTTGGGCCGGTTGCTGCCGACGCCGGTTGCGATTCGCAGTTCGACGTCATCAATCCACCGACGACGCTTGTCCCAATCGGCGACGTCAGCCGCCGACAGTTCCGGTACCTTCAGGTACACGACCCCGCAGGAAATATCGTAACCACTGCCAGCCTGGATGATGACGTCTTCGGTCACCGCCACGCCGCCAACCGGAATACCGTAGCCCACGTGCGTGTCAGGCATCAGATAAAAACCGATCATGCCCGGATACGCCGCCGCTTGCGCCGCCTGGCGCCACAGGGCTTCATCGGTCTGTGCGAACAGTGCCTCCGACAGATAGGCGTGCACGTCGACGCGCATGTCGCCAATTCGCGGCAGCACGTAGTGCGCTTCCGATACTTTCTGTACTTCGTGTAAAAATGACATCGTTCTCTTCCTTCTTTTTATTCTACCTGCAGTCGACTCTTCGAGCCGATGCGCGTGCGCAAAAACGCCATTTGATCGGCCAGAATGCGTCGATTCTCCAGGATCAGACCTTCGGCGCGGTTCGGCGCGTACGGCGCTGCCAGCAGCCGCATTCCCACTTTTTCCAGCGCGTGATTGTCTTTCCTGTGGTTGCACGGTCGGCACGCCGACACGACGTTTTCCCAAACGTCACGACCGCCAGCCGAGACCGGTACGACGTGATCGCGTGACAGCAGTCGCGGTGGCAACACCTCGCCGCAGTACAGACACATGTAGTCGTCCCGACGAAACAGCCGCGGATTGGTCAGCGCGGGTGTGCCCGCCCAATCGTCTGCGCCTTTGTCCACCGACGTCGTTGCGACAATGGAATTCACGCGCAGCTCGGAACGTCTGCCGGTGACGCGCGAGTAGCCACCGCGAAGCACGATCTCTTCGACCCCGGCTTCCCACGCGACTTGCTCACGGCAGTAAAGCAGCGCACCGTCTTCACGCGAAATCCACGCGATCGGTCGTCCACCCACATCCAGTTTTAAAATTCTTTCCATCATTTTCTTTTCTCGTCGAAACAATGTTGATTGTGTAGAACCGATATGGTGCGCAGCCCGCGATTCGAACGCGGAAACAAGTAGGTTTGAACTACTCAGGTATGCCGTTCCCGTCAGCTGCGCGTGGTGCGGATCCCCGGACTCGAACCGGGATGCCGGTGGTTTTAAGCCGCCGAGGTATGCCCGTTCCCGTCAGACCCGCAATGTGGTGGCCGCCCTCGGAGTCGAACCGAGAATCACCTGTTTCTAAGACAGGTAGGTATGCCTGTTCCCATCAGACGGCCTTTTGATTGGTACCCTCGGCAGGACTCGAACCTGCAACCAACGAGGTAGAAGCTCGGTGCTCTGAATCCATTGAGCTACGAGGGTGATGTTTGGTACGGCTGACAGGATTCAAACCTGTGACCTCGACCTTCGCAGTGTCGCGCTCTGTCCGCTGAGCTACAGCCGTGTAGAAAAAGTTGGGAGGGTGCGTTGCGCACCCTCCCAGTGCCAAATTACGATTTGATGTTAACCAAACCATTCAGCAGTCCGTCGAGGCCCCCAACAACAGACAGGGTGCCGACGTTTTCGGTCACCTTCTCCAGGGTCTCGAGTTCTTTGAGACGCAGCGCCACGGTGTTGCTTTCCATGACTTTCGCCGTGTTCAGCAGTGAACGTGTTGCATTAGTCTCTTCGCGACGGCGAATCACATTCGCCTGGGCCGCTTTTTCGGCTTCCACCACCTTGCCCAGAAGTTCTTTCATATCTCCGGGCAGGATGATGTCCTTGACGCCTACGCTGATCACGCTGACGCCAATGTCGGCGAAACGCTCACCAAGGTGTTCGGCAATGTCTCGATCAATTGCCGTCTTGTCCTCGAGCAACGTATCGAGCTTGCGCGTACCCACCGCGGCACGCAGACCAAACTGGATCTCCTTGTAGAGCTGATCCAGCGGGTCTTTCACCGCACGCAGGGCTTTCGCCGCATCGACGTACTGGTAAGACGCCGTGACGTTGATGCGCAGTGCCACTTTGTCCATGGTCAGGATTTCCTGTCCTTGAACTTCCAGTGCCTTGATGCGCAGGTCGACAAGTTCCACGCTTACCTCGTGGGAGACTTTCCAGTAGGCGTGGAGGCCAGCGGCAAGCGTCTCAATGAGTTCGCCGTTCACGTAAAGCAGGCCGACGTGACCGTCGGGAACCACTCGTGCATGAATCGTCTTGCTCACGACCGCTAGTAGCGCCGCGTTGCGACCGTTAATCAGGCGCTTGGTCAAAGCTGGCGCCAACTCGATGCTCTCATTCAGGTCGTAGCGTTCGACACGAACCCGAATGACGCCTTTCCAGTACAGCTTGCGCTCCGCCGGATTTTGAACGGCCGTCACGCGATCGTTGAAGTACACCAACGCCACTTCGTCGGCCGTGGTTTCAACGACGTGAAACAGACGCTCGATATCAGCGCGTTTGGCCTCGACCAGATAGTCGATCAGTCGGTGCTCGAAAGCCGCAACAGACAGATCGAATTGTTCAACCGCGTAACGACGTTTCCAGTCGCAGAAGCGGTAGGTGCCTGGCTCGAGGAACTTGATGAAGTCTCCGTCAAAAAACAGGAGACCGCGTTCGTGCTTGCGCACGACAAACTTCTGCAAGAACCACATAGTACGTTCTCCTTCTTCAAATTGATTTCCGTCAAATGACGGGCGTTGTCGACGGGTTGCCCGAGGTGTCTGACGAGCCGTCTTACGTTGACTCGTCTTGCGCTCGAGAATCTGTCGCTCTACTTCTGCCAGCCGATTGAGACCAGCCACTGTCGATCACCTCCTTTTGGTTGCGGTGCGGTTTTTTGCCCCGACCGGTTTCGATCGGGGATGAGAATTTAGGTGCGACTGCTGCCACAACGCGACGGCGAATCAATGGCGCTGATAAATCGGGCAAGGTGTGCGCTCAGCACCGATCCAGCCCGGACATCGGCAACCAGCAGATATCCGGACAGGCAGGGCGTTGTGCGAGCACCGAGCTGGATCCATCGAGCGGATCATCAACTGGCTGTAACGTTGCTGCTCTGAGCTACCGTCGCCCTCTCAGGCTCGGATAATCGTTGCCGACAGCAGACGCGTGGTGGGTGATAACCTCACCCCGGGGACGGATTCGAACCGCTGGCCGAAGCCATTGCCGTTTGCCGTTAACGGGCAAGGGAAATGCCAGAATCGAACTGGCGACTGACAGATTATGAGTCTGTTGCTCTAACCAACTGAGCTAATTTCCAGTGGTGGTTGAGTGCTAACGGTACGCTCGGTACACACCGTGCGATGGGAGCGTGAGTGCGCCGGACGGGATCAAAACCCGTACCGCTGAACGCCGCTCGCGAGCCCAACCTTGGTTGTCCGGGACGGATTCGAACCGCCGACCTCCGCTGTGTAAAAGCGGTGCTCTTACCCGCTGAGCTACCGGACAATCGTGGTGGAGAGGGCCGGATTCGAACCGGCGAAAGCAGGGTTATGAGCCCAGCCTGAGACCACCTCCCTCTCACTGGTGCGGACAGTGGATATCGAGTCCACAGCCTCGACGGTGGCGCCGTCGTGCTCTACCCATTGAGCTCTGCCCGCATGAAACTGGTCCGCCCTGAGAGAATCGAACTCCCGTCACCTGGGTAAAAGCCAAGTGCACAACCACTATGCCAAGGGCGGAAATTGGCCTGCCCGGAGGGACTCGAACCCCCAATCTCCTGATTCGAAGTCAGGTGCCTTAATCCATTTGGCTACGGGCAGATAGTCGGCGGAGAAGCCAGGATTCGAACCTGGGTGGGACGCATTGCCCCTCTTGTTTAGCAAACAAGTGCCTTAGGCCACTCGGCCACTTCTCCCTTTGACTGGGGTGAATAAACGGACTCGAACCGATATCGACCAGATTCACGGTCTGGGGCTTTGCCATTAAGCTACATTCACCATTGTTGATTGGCGGAGACTGAGGGGATCGAACCCCCACGCCCGTGAGGGCATCACCGGGTTCAAACCGGATTAGCACGCCGACCTTGCGAGTCTCCCTGGATTTGGAGCGGACAGTCGGACTCGAACCGACACCGTCAGGGTGGAGACCTGAAGCGCTCCCCGTTGCGCCATGCCCGCATTGTTTTGGTCTGGGAGGCTGGATTCGAACCAGCGGCCTCTCGGTTCCAAACCGAGTGCTCTGCGCAGACTGAGCTACACCCAGAGAAGGTGGTAATCCGGACAGGATTCGAACCTGCAATTACGAGGTTGAAGGCCTCGTGGCTTAACCATTCGCCCACCGGATCAAAAAACTGGCGCTGTGGATCGGATTTGAACCGACATCTTTCGGATCGACAATCCGATGCTCTACCGTTGAGCTACCGCAGCGAAGGTGACAAGCGGCCGTGATGGGTCACGGCCGCTCGCCGCATGTCGTTCACCCGCCGGCTACTAGACCGAAAGCGGGGATACTGGCTGCGCGCCAATACCCTGGCTCTCTGCACAAACGCACTTGCTTGCGAGGCTCGCACTGATTTGCACTATCCTTTCCCTCTCACGACTCACGATGTCTGTATCGCAGGCTGCACCACAACGTGTTCAAACACTGCGCATCGCTTTGCCGCTATTCCCAACGCATGAGAACGCAGGAGGTCGGACTTGCCTGGAGTGACCGAGCGCGATGGTTCGGCGAAACGCATTGCTGCGTTCCTTTCCCGCATGGTTCGGCGAAACGCATTGCTGCGTTCCTTTCCTGCCTTGAACCACGGTTAGCAGCGCCAGGCCGCTAAACAAGACCCCGGTCTGACCGGTGATCCTGAATTTGGTGGAGGATCGCGGATTCGAACCGCGCGCATCCGCGTTGCTCTACCTGCCGGTCCACGCATAAGTCTGCCGTTTCGGCAAGCTTATTCTTGTCGCGTTTTTCTACTGTTGTTTGTATTAGCCAACTGATTTAGCGAACAGTTTGGCTCGCAATCCCAACCAAACTGTTCGGGCATCGGCGATAACTATGAGTTTGCCGATATCGGACCTTCTCAGCCGTCGAGCGTCTGATAGAGGTCAGGAGTTGCCGCTGGTGCCGGCGGCCCGCGCCCCTAAAGCTGGTGTGCCATCAAGTTCGGCTCTACTTCCAGATATTCAGTTACGGCTTCATACGCGAGCGCAAATTCGAGGACCCTTTTATCATCGCCGAATCGACCGATGACCTGCATACCCATTGGCCTGCCGGCTTTGTCGAATCCGACGGGGACGCTAACCACAGGTACGCTTGCCAGCGAACCTCCGATGACGACCTCCATCCAACGGTGGTAAGTGTCCATCTCGCGGTCCTTGATCGTTTTTGGCCAATGAACGTCTTTTGAGAATGGAAACACCTGGGCCGTTGGCAATACGAGAAAATCGTATTGGTCGAGCAACGCATGAACCGCCCTGAACCAGTCGGATCGTGCCGCCCCTGCTTCAAAAATGTCGGTTGATGACTTGTTGAACGATCCTTCGATTTCCCAGACCACCTCAGGCTTAAGTTTTGCGCGAAGCGCAGGGTCGTTGTAAAGCGGGTGCATGGTGTGCCGTCGCCAATGACGGAGGGTCAGCCATGTATTCCACAGCCGATCCATGTCGTAGTCAGGCTTGCATGACTCAACGATGACTCCGTGGTTGCCCAACTGCTTCAGGCTCTGCTCGCATAGATCGAGGACTCCGGCTTCTGTCTCAAGATAGCCTTCGTAGTCCCCCATCCAACCGATCTTGAGCCCCTTTAGTCTTGCCGGCTTGAATTGGTCTGCGTCGGGTAGTTTGTCGCGCAAAGCGAGCGGATCTCCTGAGTTATCACCTGTCTGCGTGCACAGTAGCCGAATCGTGTCCTCAGTGTTTCGACCCATGGGTCCCGATACCGCAAGTTGCAGGTAGAACAGATCGCCTGCGCCGCCCGCCGGAACCCTCCCATAGCTCGGTCGAAAACCGATCACGTTGTTAAAGGCGGCAGGATTTCGAAGTGACCCCATCATGTCGCTGCCATCGGCCACGGGGAGCATCTGCGTGCCAAGACCGCATGCGGCGCCTCCGCTGCTACCTCCGGCCGTCAATGCCGGATTGTAAGCACTGCCGGTTGCACCGAAAACCGGGTTATAGGACTGTGAGCCCATTCCAAATTCGGGCGTATTGGTTTTGCCAATGAAGATCGGGCCTTGGGCGCGAAGCCGACTGACCATGAAATCGTCGTCGGTTGCGATCTGGCCTGCGAATATAGGGGAGCCGTAGCTGGTGGGCAGACCCTTTACGCTGGACAGATCTTTCACGGCGTGCGGCATGCCGTGCATCCAGCCGCGGTATTTCCCGTGGTCTAGTTCGCGATCCGCAGCGTCTGCCTCTGCGATAAGTTCATCCTCTTCGCGCAGGCTTACAATGGCGTTGTAAACAGGATTGTATGTACCGATGCGGTCCAAGTAGGCCTGCATGACATCTTTGCAGCTTACATGCCGCTGCCGAATTGCAGCGGACAGCACCGATGCACTCATGTTGGTAATTTCAGCTGGAAGTTCGCTTGCCGCTACTGTTCGAGGCGACAGTGCCGGAATCGCCGCCATCGCGCCTAGCCCCGAGACACCTCCAAGAAATTCCCTTCTATCCACTTCTTAGGCTCCACCTGCCAGAGGATGTGCAAAGCGCACTACCGACCATGCGGTCAACGAAGTAGAGTGTAGCAAACAGCGGCAACTCCTGACCTATTCTTGCCCCTTGGTCCAGGATCAAATCGCGAACTCGGCAATCAGATATGCCAAGTGTCCGATATCGGTAAAAATACTGAATGGTATTCAGACGTAGAGGCACGCCAGACGTTCCGATACCGTCAAGTATCCGCGAAATCCGTCGGCGAGATTATGATTGAACCGGTACTACCGACTGAGCTAATCCCCCGATTTGGCTGGCACGGCTGGTTTCGAACCCGCATCTTCCCGCTTAACAGGCGGACGCTCTACCGTTGAGCTACATGCCAAAACTGGTGGATCGGGATGGAATCGCACCACCGTCCGCTGGGCTTCAACCAGCTGCTTTGCTTCCTAAGCTACCGATCCAATTGGTGGAGAGGGCAGGACTCGAACCTGCAAAGCCCAAAAGGCGCCTGGGTTACAACCAGGGTATCTCGCCGGTGAAAGCCTCTCCGATATTGGGGCTGACGGTGAGCATCGAACTCACAACCTGCTGTTTACAAAACAGCTGCTCTGCCAAATTGAGCTACGTCAGCAATGTCGTCGGGGCAGGCGCTTGCGCGCGCAGCGAGGTTTTTCGTTGCGGCCGTTCCAACGGAATGGCTCTGCCCCGACGTCTACACAATCCACATTGTTAAAGAGCAAACCCATCGGGAAATAAAAAACCCCGGTGGGTGTGAACCGACCG
>JBGCFP010000028.1:0-19007 GCA_045107005.1 Gammaproteobacteria bacterium | reverse complement strand
CTGGACCGACTTCCTGCGCTTCTTGCAAGGCTGGAGCCCGGGACACTGGAAGATCCATCGCTACAGCAAAAAGCTCGCAGATCGCGTACTGGCCCGACATTGAAACTTAAGCCCAACGATTTACAAACTCTGTGTGCCTATGCGATCAAGGCGGCCAGGAGCACCGGCGATTACATCGCAAACACACGACCGATTAACGTCGAGCACAAAGACAACGGCGGATCGCTTGCCACCCAGATCGTGACCGAAGTGGATCGCGAGAGTCAACGTCGCATTGTGGAAACGCTGGCCCCCTCAATGGCCCACTTTGATCTGGGATTGCTCACGGAAGAAAGCCCTGACGATGGCAGTCGTTTGTCCAAGGATTATTTCTGGTGCATCGATCCGATCGACGGCACATTGTGTTTCGTCGAGGGCACTCCGGGTTACGCCGTATCCATTGCGCTCATATCCCGAGACGGGCAGCCGGTGATCGGCGTGGTTTATGATCCCGTTGAGAGAAGGCTCTACCACGCCATGCGTGGTGGCGGTGCCTTCCGCCATGGTGCGCCGTGGTCCCCTGACCTGAACGTCGCCGAAAAACCGCTCACGATTTTCACGGACCACAGCGAAGCGCAGCGTGCTCGATTCGAACCGACGGCTCGCGCTCTGCAAGCCAACTGGGGGGCCTATGGCGGCGGCGTGATGAACGCCATTCGGTGTCTCGAAAATGGTCCTGCGTGCTACTTTAAATTTGCCAAGACCGAACCGGGCGGCGGCTGCTTCTGGGACTTCGCCGCAACAACCTGCATTTACCGCGAGGTTAACGCGTGGGCGTCCGACGTCAGCGGGTCATTGATTGATTTCAATCACCCGAAATCCGTCAGCGTAGGGCACTGCGGCATTCTGTTTGCCACAGACGCCAGGGTGGCTCAGCGTTTTCTTAACGCCGCGCCGTAACCGATTCTCAATCCGTCGGATCGATTCAGGATTTGCGTCGTAACCGGCCTGGGAGCCAGATCCGTAACCCCCGTCCAACTCGCTGAGCGAACAAAATGGTGAGCCAATTGGGCCATCGATGCAAAATGACAGCGCGAGCCATTCTGGGCTAACATGGGCACCATTCGAGGTCGAATTTCGATCCGTCACCAGGCTGGAGACGCCATGTCTAATAGTGACCAATACGCAATGAGTCGTCGCGGGCTGCTCGCCGGTGGTGCCGCTCTCGCCTCCACAGCTCTGGCCTCCACAGCTCTTCTCAGGGCCACACCCGTGCAAGCCATGGCGGCGCGCAAAAACGTTGCGCGCGCGCCTGGAATTCAGCTGTACACCGTTCGCGATTCCATGAGCGAAGACCTCCACGCCACGTTGGTAGCGATAGCCGCGATGGGCTATCGCGACGTTGAGTTTGCCGGTTACTTCGACCGGTCTCCTCGGGAATTGCGCCAGATAATGGATGATCTGGGACTGCGTTCCCCCAGCAGCCATGTCAACGCCGCGCGTATGCGTGACGACCCCGAGTCGGTGATTGAAGCGGCAGCGGAGCTAGGCAATAGATTCGTAACGATAGGCTGGCTTAACGAGAGCGACCGGACATCCATCAGTGACTATCACCGCTGGGCAGACACGCTTAATCGTGCGGGCGATGTCGGTCGGAAATCCGGCGTACGCGCGGCGTATCACAATCATGAATTCGAATTTGAAAAACTGGATGCCCAGTTGCCTTACGATGTTCTCATCGCGCGCACCGAGCCAGAACTGGTGGTTTTTGAACTGGATTTTTTCTGGGTCGCCAAAGCGGGCTTGGACGTCGCCGACGTACTCGGCGCAAACCCGTCGCGGTTTGAGATGGCCCATATCAAAGACATGGACGCCGACGGCAACATGGTCGATGTCGGCAGTGGAGGCATCGATTTTACCCGCCTGCTCAAAGGCGCATGGGCCGCATCGCTGGATTACCTTTTTGTCGAGCACGACGAACCGGCAAACGCGTTACGAACGGCGGCCGTTGGCCGACAGGCGCTCAGTCAGATTCTCAGCAAGCTCTAGCCGGTTAGCAACCGGCGACCCGGCTACTGCTGTCCAAGCGGTCGACCGCGGCGCCTCTCGACCAGCCACACCGCACCGAAAATCCCGAACAGGATCATCGGAATAACCGCAACGGCGCGAAACGATACCGATGCCGCGTAAGCCAGCACCTGAGCCATTTCACCGGACGCTGGCGACAGCGCGCCAAATGCCTCGATACCCCCTGCCGATTCGAATTTGGCCTGGTCGTAAATGGCGCCGAGCTGGGGCAGCACAAAGTAAATCGCCAGAGCGCCGGCAAACGCCGTCAGACCGATGGTCCACGGACCGCCCTCAGGATAGCGCTGCGCGACAGCAGCCAGCATCGTTGGCCACATGTAGCACACACCAACCGCCCAAGCGGTCGCGGCCAGTAACGCGGTCAACGGTGAGTCAGCCGTGCTGAGCAGATACAGACCCAGGGCCGTGGGGATCGTCGATGCCCACAGCAACCCCATGTCCGACAGACGCTCAGCGAGCGCGCCAGCAAAATGACGCATAACAAACATGATCGCCGCGACGTAAATCAAGACGACCACTCCGGGCATCTTAACCGTTTGGGTTAACGCGACGTCCACCCAGGACGCGGGCGCGAGTTCGCTCGACGCGGTCAGGAACATGATGGCAAAGAAGATCCAGAACGTGGGTCGACGCACCACGACCATCAGCATATCCAGGTAGTTGTGATCACGCGCTGGCGCCGCGGTCACTGGAAACGACTGACTGATCGCCAAGCCACCAAAAACCAGCGCCGGTAGAATCGGCAGGACGATGGCGATACGCCAATCGAAATCGAAGGTTTGAAACAACATCAAACTCGACAACCCGCCGATGATGATGCCCGCTGGCCACCAGGCGTGCAGCACGTTCATCCGATGGGTTTTCTCTTCAGGGTATATCGCAGCGGTCAACGGGTTAATGGCCGCTTCAGCGCAGCCCCATCCGACGCCCGACAGCAACATGCCCCACCACACGATGGACACGACGCCGGAACCGCTCGCGATCTCCGGTGCCATCAAAATCGTCACCGCACCAACAACAAAAGCGGCAGCGGAAAGCAGAAACACTCGCTTGGTGCCTACGACATCGAGCAACGGGCTCGATATCAGCAGAGCCCCCGCAAACCCCAGGAATGCCGCGCCGAGCGCATCGCCAATCATCCGCCCCGAGTTGGCAATGTCCACCGGATCGAACAAGGCTTCCTTGATCGCCCCCGACGCTGCAATGCGTAAAGAAAACGCCGTCGCCGCGGTGAATAACGCAAGGACACTAATTAGAAAGAGCGTCGACCGATTATCGGGCAACGCAGTCTGCACCTGTGTGCCAGATGTACTCATGATTCCAAACCCAGTAATCGTTGATTGCGTCCAGCGTCCGACTCACCGCCGGCAAAATCGTCGAACGCCTTGTCGGTGGTTCGGATCATGTGATCGGCAATAAACGGCGCCCCTTCCTGCGCGCCTTGTTCGGGGTGCTTCAAACAACACTCCCACTCCAGCACTGCCCAACCGGCGTAGCCGTACCGCACAAACGACGAAAAGATCCGGCGGAAATTCACCGTACCGTCACCCAACGAACGGAAACGCCCGGGGCGGTCTTTCCAATCCAGATACCCACCGTAGACGCCCGCTTTGCCAGACGGCACAAACTCGGCGTCCTTCACGTGAAACGCCTTAATGCGCTCGTGGTAAAAATCAATGAACTGCAGATAGTCCAGTTGCTGCAATACGAAATGACTCGGGTCATAAAGGATGTTGGCGCGAGGATGCTGATCAACGCTATCGAGAAAGCGCTCAAAGGTGACGCCGTCGTGCAGGTCTTCGCCCGGGTGGAGTTCGTAACATACGTCGCAGCCGGCCTCATCAAACGCATCCAGTAGTGGACGCCAGCGCGACGCCAGCTCGGCGAAGCCGGCTTCAACCAAACCAGCCGGCCGCTGCGGCCACGGGTAAGCGGTATGCCAAAGCAGTGCCCCGGAAAACGTGGCGTGCGCGGTCAAACCCAGATGACCGCTCGCCTTGGCCGCCATGCGCAACTGCTGCATCGCCCATGCAGTGCGCTCTTTATTTTTTCCGTGCACGCTGGCCGGTGCAAAACCGTCAAACAGCTCGCCGTAGGCGGGATGCACCGCCACCAACTGCCCCTGCAAGTGCGTCGACAGTTCGGTGATCACGACGCCCGCATCGGCACAAATTCCGACCACCTCATCGCAATACGTGCGGCTCGATGCGGCTTTTTCCAGATCGAACAACCGATCGTCCCAGGTGGGAATTTGAATGCCCAGATAGCCCAGACCCGCGGCCCACTCGGCCATGCTTTGCAGCGAGTTAAACGGTGCGCTGTCGTCTGCAAACTGCGCCAGAAAAATGGCCGGTCCTTTCATAAGGGTGTCCAGGTTGAGTGTTGGCGACTACTGGTCACCGCAGCCCGCACAAATCTGAGCGCGGCCAAACCGTCATCAATCGAGGCAAAGCCCGGCGACTCAGACACGTTTGGAAAATCACGGACAGCGGCGGAAAACGCCGCATAAAGATTGGCGAAAGCCTCGATGTAGCCTTCAGGGTGACCGGCCGGTGTGCGACAGGCGGCGCGGGCGGCCGCAGACAAATACGATCGATTAACACCCGGCTGAAGCCACAGATCAGGCTCGCCGCGCTTGCGCAACTGCAGTGCATTGGGCGTTTCCTGTGCCCACGCAAGGCTACCCTTGTCGCCGTAAATTTCGATCGCCAGTCCGTTCACTGCGCCGCTACACACTTGACTGACGCTCAACAGGCCTGCCGATCCGTTCTCAAGCGTAAACATCGCACCGGCATCGTCATCCAGCGCGCGTCCCGGCACGACCGAACGCAACTGGGCAGCGACCGATACGATGCGTTCACCGGTCATGAACTCCACCAGGTTACTGGCGTGCGTGCCAATGTCCGCCAGAGCACCGGCTTCGCCTGAGCGCGTTGGGTCGACGCGCCATGCCGCTTGTGCGCTGCTCTGAGTATCGTCTTCTTCGGCGAGCCAATCCTGAAGATAACTCACCGACACACGACGAATCGCACCCAGTTCGCCAGCTGCGATGCGCTCTCGGGCCTCAATCGCCATTGGGTATCCGGTGTAGGTGTGCGTCAGCGCAAACACGCGTCGGCTCGCGCTGACCGCATCGGCGATGCGTATTCCCGCCTCCAGATCCGTTGCCAGCGGCTTGTCGCAAATGACGTGAAAGCCCGATTTCAAGGCCGCGCAAGCAATATCCGCGTGCGAGTCGTTTGGTGTCACGATGGCGACGGCGTCTATGCGTTCGTTCGGCGCCAGCGCGATCTCCTGCTCGAGCATCTGTGTGTAGGAACCGTAGGCACGTTCCGCCGCAAGCCCCAGTGATCGACCGAATGATTGCGACGCCTCTGCGCGTCGATGGAAGGCACCGGCAACCAGCTCCACGTGGCCCGTCAGACGCATCGCCTGACGATGGATCTCGCCGATAAACGCCCCTTCCCCACCGCCGACCATCGCAATGCGGATCGGTGTTTGGCGACTCATAGCTTCTTGTTCTTGATAAGCGCCGCCGCGTAGTCGACAGCGCGTGCCGTCAACGCCATAAACGTCAGAGAGGGATTCTGCGTGGCGCCCGAACAAAAGGTGGCTCCGTCCGTGCAGAACAGATTCGGTATATCGTGCGCCTGGTTGTAGCCGTTGAACACCGACTCCTTTGGATCGGCGCCCATGCGAGCCGTACCAATTTCATGAATGCCAAGTCCGGGTGGATTGTTCGACACGTTGACGTGAAAGTCGTCGTAACCGGCCGCCTCAAACATGTCGACACACGCATCTGCCGCGCCTTGCGCCATGCGCCGCTCGTTGTCGGACCACTGGCAGCTGAACTCCAGTTGAGGAATGCCCCACTTATCTTTTTTCGTAGCGTGCAAACCAACCTGATTGTCGTAACGCGGCAGCATTTCGCCCTGGGCGTAAAGAATGAATCGCCAGTCGCCGGCCCGAGTCAGGCTCTTTTTGTAGTCGGCACCAAAGCCGTCACGCGTCCGCCAGCTGCGCCAGTTCTGTCGATACGCGTGGCCACCGAGTGAATAGCCGCGAATGTAGTCTTTGGCGTAGCGCTCAGGCTTATAGTGAAAATTCGGCACGTAAATGCCCGTTGGTCGCCGGCCTTTGTAGTACTCGTCTTCAAAGCCTGGCACACGCGCGTTGACACTCGCGTTGTAACTGTGATCCATCAAGTAGTGACCTAACGCACCAGAGCGGTTGGCCAAGCCATTGGGGAACTCCGGCGTTGCCGAGTGCATGAGAATCTGGGTTGACCCGAGGGTCGACGCGCACAAAAACACGAGTTTGCCAAAGTACTCGCGCTCGCTCAGGTCTTCGCTGTCAATGACGCGGACACCGCGCACGCGCTGCTTACTGGCATCGTATATCAGACTGTGCACGACGCTGTTCGGCGCGATTCGCAGCTGACCGGTTTTCAGCGCCGCCGGCAGCGTCGAACTCTGGGTAGAGAAATACGCGCCAAACGAGCAGCCGTTCTCACACTGATCGCGCGCCTGACACGCCACGCGACCTTGCGCCGCATGCAAGGCGCTGGGCTTACTCAAGTTTGCCGTACGCCCGATGATCACGTTGCGCCCGGGAAATTTACTTTCTACGACCTTTTTGAACGCGCGTTCCGGCGACGTCATTTCGAACGGCTCCAGAAACTCGCTGTCGGGCAGTTGCTCCAGCGAATCCGCATGCCCGCTAATGCCGGCGTGGATTTCAACGTGGCGATACCATTTTTCGAGATCGTCGTAGCGAATCGGCCAGTCGATCGCCAAACCGTCATTGCGATTTGCCGCAAAATCGAAGTCTGACCAGCGGTAGCATTGCCGCGCCCACAACAGGGACTTTCCGCCCAGTTGATTGCCACGGATCCACGTGAAATCCGTGCCGTCTCTGGTTTGGTATGGCAGCTCACGGTCGTTGCCAAAAAACCGCCGCGAGGATTCCTTGAAGGCGTAGCACTTGCTTTGAATCGGGTAGTCGCGCTCGACCAACTCTCGCGCCACTTTGCCGCGATTTTCCTGCTTCCAGGGAGCGACACCTTCGCCCGAGTAGTCCTTGCGATGCTCAACCATCGGACCACGCTCAAGCATGAGCGTCTTGAACCCGCGCTCGGTCAGCTCCTTGGCTGCCCACCCACCGGTAATACCCGAGCCAACAACAATCGCATCGAATTCATCATCTGCGTCGCGAATGACGGAATCAGCGATATTCATGTTTATTTGAACCACGCTTTGTCGTTGGGCGCATGGGGGATCGAGCCGCTAAATCCACCAGGGTAAGGCAAAAATCGCAAAGCCTTAGTGGCGCCAATCTCGGACGTGAAGTAACCAAAGACGATCATCGATTTAAGAAATCGGAACTGGTTTCTGTCCTCGTCGCTGAACGGTTTCGAACTGGCCTCCAGCGCCGTAAGACGCTCTAGCTGGTGAGCGTGTGACAAACCGGAAAAGCCACCGGTGGCATCCGCACGTTTAGCGAGCGTGTCCAGCACCTGACGAACGGTCTCTTGCTGATCATCACTGTGACAATGATAAAGCTGGTGATCGATAAATCCGTGCACATCTGCCTCGGCCGCGCCGGGCGTGTCAGTGGCGGGAATGACCTGAGAACACACAGCGCGCAACGTGGCCAATTGGGTCGCATCCAGAATTCTTCCAGCCGCCACAGCGGTCGAGGGGCCAGGCTTGTAGTCATCAGCTATGGCTACCAGGCGATCGATCCCGGCCAATTCGGCGGCCGTGACCGCGGCTGCCGCGGCGCCCAGACCAAGCACCAGATTCCGACGCGTTTTGTCTGGTCGCGACATGGTTTATTCTCCTGTCTTTCAACAGTGTGTGTCTCTGAGGCGAAAAAAATGACAACGCAAGCCATTTATGCCTAATATACACAACTAGGTGACGCATCACCAGATAAGGTGAGTGTCAATTGGCGACTGTCTGCCCCAGGAGACCACCCGTGCCGCCCCATCCAGCACGTAGCGCAAAAAAACCCAACATCAACGATGTCGCCAAGCAGGCCGGTGTATCGATCAAGACCGTTTCGCGGGTACTCAATCGCGAACCCCGTGTTCGCGAGGCCACGAGGGCGCGTGTCGAAGAGGCGATCAAACACCTTAAGTACCGGCCCAATTCGCCCGGCCGCATGCTTGCCGGAAGCCGGACCTATCTGCTTGGACTGATTTACAACTCCAATTCGAGCTATATCACCAGTATTCAAAACGGCGCACTCGAAGCGTGTCACGATGAGCACTACGATTTACTGATTCATCCGTGTCGCTACACCGATCCAACGTTAGTCGATCAGCTGCGCGCGTTGCTCGACACGCCGCGGGTAGATGGTCTTTTGTTGACCCCGCCGCTGGCCGATCAGGCGCCGTTGCGGGAACTAATGCAGGAACTCGACGTTCCCTACATTGCATTGTCGAGCGACGCCGCGCAGGACGAGCACACCGGTGTCAGTACCAATGATCACGATGTGTGCATGGACATGGTTCGTTACCTGTCCCGCCTGGGCCACGAACGCATTGCGTTTGTACGCGGCCACGTCGATCACAAAGCCATGACCAGCCGCTACCAGGGATTCGTTGACGGTATGGCCGAGGCGGGGTTGAAAGTGCGCAGCAGTTTTGTCATTCAAGGTCAAAACACGTTTGAATCGGGTATTGATTGCGGCATTCGACTGATGCGCAACAAGGTTCGGCCAACCGCCGTGTTTTGCTCCAACGACCACATGGCCGCCGGCGTCATGAAAGTTGTGCACGAAATGGGACTATCGATTCCGGGCGACGTATCGGTGGCCGGATTTGATGACATACCGATGGCGGCGCAAGTCTGGCCCGCCCTGACGACCGTGCGCCAACCCCTTAATGACATGGCCCGCCTGGCCGCGCGGATGCTAATTGACTACTGCCGTGATCCGCAATCCGCACCCCAAAATCACGTGGTCAACGCCGAAATTATCGTGCGTGGCTCGACGGGTTCAGCGCCGCGCTCATAAGACTTGACTGCTACCGCATTGCCGTTACGCCAGCGGTTGCCGGCGAGCGCCGAATCGGCCGGCGCGAACACCGGCCTACCCGCTCTACCGGTTACCAGCGTCCGCGCAGGATCAGTGCGTAGCGACGGTCATTGCGGAAGAACGACCGCGGCGCCTGCGTACCGTTGGCATCCAGAACCGCTCTGGTCTCAATCACTTCGTCGAGCAGGTTGACGCCCTGCAGACCGAGCTCAAGCTGATCGGTAAACTTGTAGAAAATCGATCCGTCCAGCTGCGAAGTGGACGCGTGTACGATTGGCGTGAACGGGAAGATCACATCACGCACCGTCAGCGTGAAATCGGAGCGATAGTTGTACGCCAGACGCGCACTCACCGTGTCGTTCTCCCAGAACGTCACGAGGTTATAGGTGCGATCGGAAAGCCCCGGCAACCCCAACTGCGATACGTCGAAATTCGGCGCGGTCGAGGTGCCGTCGGCACTGGTGTTGTTCGCACCGATATTCGGCACGCCGCTGGAGCTGATAAACGTCGCGTTGGCTTGCACGCCCAAGTGTCGCCACAAGCCCGGCAGCTGATCAAACGTCTGCTGATACGCAAGCTCAACGCCGCGCACGCGGCCGGTCTCATCGGAGTTACCAACGCCGTTAACGCTGACCGCAAACGTCTCGCCGTTGGTCGTGAACTCACGCACAGACGTGGACGGGACGATGTAGTCCTCCAGCTCTTTGAAAAACCCGGTGACGGTCAACGAGCCTACGTCGCTGAAATACCACTCGTAGGACAGATCGACCTGATTGGCAACGATCGGATCGAGCCGGACTTCCGCCGTGTTGGCCGTTGGCCCGAGGAATTCACCGGTGACCGGGTCATCCTGTCCGAAGTTGATCGTAAAGAAGCTTTTCAACAACCCGAAGTCCGGTCGGCTGATGGCACGGGACAGGCCAAAACGAATCAGCATGTCGTCATTCAAACCCAGTTTCATGTTCAGGCTGGGCAGCACGTTGTCGTAGTCGTACGCGTCATTAATCGTCGTGCTCGCGCCGTCGGCCCAGTTCAGATAGGCCACCTGCGTAGCAGGATCCAGCGAACAGAAACCGGGCGTGGCATCGCCGAGGGTTTGAGGCGTACAACGCGCAGTCAGGTCGGGATCGTTATCCAGAAACTGCTGAACGCTCGGGAAGTTGATGCCGCCGTCCGCACGTTGATCTGTACTCACGTAGCGCACGCCGACGTTACCGTCGAGCGACATGCCGTTGCTGAAATCACCGCCGAAGTCAAAGCGAACGTAAGCCGCCGTGGTCTCCTGCTGAGCAACGTTGATCTCGCCCGGCAAAAACGGCGTGCCAGGAACGACGCCCGCCCGATCTTCCAACGGTATCCAACTTGAAACCGTAGTCAATGCCGCCAGATCGCGCAGCGCCTGAGCGTTGAACTCACCTGCGTAAAAATAGGCGCCGTTGACGTCAGGCGCTTCGCCGCGCTGGTAATTTTCGAAATTGTGCTGCGCGTACAAACCCTCAGGCGCATTCGCTTCCGAGATGCGCAGTGGGTCGTTCCACGTTGCGCTCATATTGCCCCAATTAAAGGTGGAGTAGCGTACCGTTTGATCGCGTTCCGCGTAGCGCCCGCCGAAGCGCACGGATTTCGCCCAGCTGTCGCCAGAGAAATCGAATTCCAGGTCACCGCGAACAGCCGTCTCATCGCCTTCGTTGTCCTGCAGATGATCCATGATCGAACGCGTGTAGAAGGCCTCTTCCGATTGCACATAGCCCTCAGCAGTGTCCGTCGGCGACAACAGCGTCACCTGCGGGACATCCCCGGTCACGTCCAGCTGAGTATCGGCAAAGAACGCGTTGTGCACCGTGTAATCGGCCACTTCGGCCTTTGAACGAACATGCTGCACGTCGAACTGGGTACGAATGCGGTCAGTCGGCGCGTACTGCACGTTCAAGCTGTACTCGTTGGTCACCGGTTCTTCCAGACGCTGACGGCGCAGTGCGAGGTTGCGCACGCCGTTCAGCGGCAGAGCCGCATCGTTGGAGCGCCAGCCGACGTTCTCCGTAATGATGCCGCTCTCGAACAACCCGCCAGCGCCGAACTGAAAACTGGTCCCGTCAAGGGGGATAATGCCGGGACCGTCATCAATGCTTGGCTCAATGGCAAACTCGTTCCACGCATTGTCGTACGCAGAATGGAAGAACTGGGTTGTGGCTTCAATGCGATCATCGGCACTGGCCCACTGCAACGCCGCCGACACGCCGCTGCGCTGGCGATCAAAATTCTGCGTGCGAATGCCGCCGCCGCTCGGGGTGAACTGGCCCGTGCCGTCGCGATCCAGCCAGTCCGCGACCAAGGTGCCGTCAGCTCGCGAATTAAGTTCGGAGTACGCCCCGGCAACCATCGCACCGAATTCGCTGCCGTCAGACAGAGCCCAGCGATCTGACCACAACGCGGACAGCGTGGGTGACCAGCGCTCCTTGAAGTCGGAGTAATTCGACTCGGTGGAAAATGACAGACCGCCCTCTTTTTGATCGAACGGCTTGCGCGTCACCAGGTTCACCGTGCCACCGATGCCCCCTTCAATCAGATCAGCCGACTGATTCTTGAATACCTGAACCGACTGCATCAGCTCCGGTGAGACGTTCTGGAAACCCAGCGCCTGACCCGCATCGGCTGAGAACACGTCGCGACCGTTGATCTCACTGCGCACAAAGCCGATACCGCGCACCACGGTACCGGAGCCTTCGACCGAGAAGTGATCGGGATCGTCGGCGCCCGCAAACCTGGAAATCGACACACCCGGCACACGTTGCAGCACCTCGGTGATGGAGCGATCCGGCAGTGAGCCAATGTCGTTGGCGGTCACTGCATCGACAAATACGTCGGAATCTCGCTTGAGCGCTTGCGAGGACTGCAAGCTCGAGCGCACACCGGTGACGACGACTTCGTCGACAACCATGACGTCGTCATCAGAGTTGCGCGTTGCCTCGTCGCGTCGTACCGCGTCATCCCCCGCCGCTTGCGCCAGCGCTGACATTGACAGCGCAGAAGCGCCGAAACCAGTAAGGGCCAGTCGGATACAGCGCGAGAGTTTGGCCATTTTCACACTACCTGCGTTATCGTTCTTCATGAGACTTAAGCACCCTTTGGTTATGTCACTCATCACCACTTTTTAATACGGTGATCGGCAGGCCGTGCTGGCAGACCCTGACTGCCGTACGGCATTTTTAAATTTTTGCCTGCATTTGCGCCCGCGAAACACTATCGTCGGTAACAAATGGCTTGCGTTGTCATTACGATGTAACATGAGAATAATGAAATAGCAGACGAAGTCAACCAGAATGCATGACAACAGTGAATTCAAGATTGTAATCGTAGGCGGCGGCACGGCAGGCTGGATGACAGCGGCAGCCATTGCTACCGCTCTGCCGCGCAGCTTGGTCACCGTCGAGCTGGTGGAATCCGAGGCAATCGGCATTATTGGCGTCGGCGAAGCGACGCTGCCTCATTTGCGCCAATTCAATGAAAATCTGGGCCTGGACGAGACGCGCTTCATGGCGTCGACCCATGCCAGCTTCAAACTGGGTATCGAATTTGTGGATTGGGGTCGTATCGGTGATCGCTACATTCACCCTTTTGGCGACTACGGCACCCCGCTGGGAGGCGTGGCCTTTCATCACTACTGGCGCAAGGCGACCGAGACCGCGAATGTGGGCGCCATCGGCGAATATTCACTGCCGATCATGGCTGCCTACGCCGCGCGCTTTCAACGGCCGGTTGGTGCGCCGGACAAGCTGGAGTCGAGTTTTGGGTACGCGTACCACATGGATTCGGCCCGCTACGGACAAGTGTTGCGCGAGCACGCAGAGCGGCGCGGAGTTCGACGCACCGAAGGCCGGGTTACGGATGTTGAGCGTGAGCGTGAAACCGGCGACATTCGCGGCGTCAAACTCGACGACGGTACCGCCGTTCGTGGCGACTTTTTTGTCGACTGCACCGGCTTTCGAGGCGTGCTGATTGAAGACGCGCTCAGCGCCGGTTACGACCACTGGTCCTCAATACTGCCCTGCGATCGCGCTGTCGCCGTGCAATGCGAAGATCCAGGCCCCCTGCTCCCGTACACGCGCGCGACCGCCGATCAGAGCGGCTGGCGTTGGCGTATCCCGCTGCAGCATCGACTGGGTAATGGTTACGTCTACTGCAGCGATTTTATTAGCGACGATGAGGCAACGGCCCGGCTGCTCGACACCTTGGAAGGCGACGCACTGACCGAGCCCAAACCGCTGCGCTTTACCACAGGCAAGCGGCGTAAGATGTGGCATCACAACTGCTTGGCAGTTGGCTTGTCAGGCGGTTTTCTCGAGCCACTGGAATCCACCAGCATCTACCTGATTCAGGCGGCTATCACGCGCTTTATCGAACTCTTCCCCGTGAGCTCTGACTACGCCGTCGAGCGCGACGAATACAACCGCATTCTCGACAATGAGTTTGATCGGGTCCGCGACTTTCTGGTGCTGCACTATCACGCGAGCACGCGCGATGACAGCCCGTTCTGGCGAGCCATTGCGCAGACGCCGACACCCGATTCTCTGCAGGAGAAAATGGATCTGTTTCGTTCCCACGGTCGCATTGCCGAATATCAGCAGGGGTTGTTCCTCGCACCGAGTTGGCTCGCGGTTTATCTGGGTCAGGGCATCGTTCCCGACGGTCACGATCCGCGCCTCGACCATCTTTGCAATGACGAACTGCAGGAAAAACTGCAGCGTTTGCGCGAGCGTATCGGCACGCGCAGCGATGCGATGCCCGACCATGCGCATTATTTGAACTCAGACGCCGCAGGAGCGACGCCTTGATCCGAATCGGCATCGTCGGCAATGGCATCGACGCGTGGCTCACGGCAGCGTGGCTCGCTCACACGATGCCCGCGAGCACGCATTCGATTAGCGTGATCCCGGTACATGGGTCGGATGCGTGCGACGATCTGTACGCCGTCCAACCCCTTACGCCGGACGACACCTTGCGCGCCTTGGGGCTCAGTGATTTAGCGCTGTTGCACGATTGCGACGCGTCGTTTGGTTTGGGCGGAACCTGGCGCGACAGTGCCGGCGCCGAGCCTGCGCGAGTCTTTCCTTACGGACCGACCGGTCTGGACTTCGGCGGCATCGCGTTCCACCACCATTGGCGACGATTGTTTCCCACCGCAACGGGCCAAACGTTTTTCGCTTTTTCGCCGGGCGCCCAAGCCATGCGTCAGGAACGGTTTGCGCCGCCGGTATCACGCAATGCGATTGGGCCTTTGCAACACGAGGTAGCACGCCACGTTGCGCCAGCGTCACTGCGCGATCGCTTGCGCGTCATTGCCACGGACTTGGGAGTGGCGCAATCACGCGCGCCGCTGGCGTCACGCCAAAACCTCGCTGTGGGCGAGCCCGTGACATCGCTTACCCTGACCAACGGCAAAGCCGTGAACGCGGATCTTTACGTCGACGCCAGTGGCGTCGTGGCGGCGCTGGCGTCCGTGTTCCCCGCGAAGAACTGGGTGCCAACCGACGCGCACCAACCCTGGACCGTTCGCGCCTTGTCCACTTCCCAGCACGACGCGTACCAGACCGGTTATCGCGTCTCCAAAATGGCAGAGGGCTGGCGGTGGCAAGCGCCCTTGCGCCGTCATACTGTCGCACTCGAATTTACGGCGAAGTCCGCCGCGACGTCCGGCACCTTGTTTAGCACGGGGCACTTGACTACCCCTTGGCTGAACAATGTCATCGCTGTTGGCCTAAGTGCCGCGCGGTGGCTGCCGCTTGCGCCACTGCAAGCGCGCTTTTTGAATTTGAGTTTGACGCGATTGGTCAATTTGATGCCCGGGTCCTTCGGTGGCAACGCGGAAGCGCGCGAGTACAACCATCTTTTTGTTCGTGATATGAACGCGGTTCATGACCTGATCGACTGGCACCGCGAACCGATTCCCGAACGCGACGACATGACCGACTCTCTGCGCAATCGCGTCGATTTGTTCAGCAAACGCGGGTGGCTCCCGCCGACTGACGGGGGCTTCGTGGGGACGGATGAATGGATCAGCGCGTTCATGGGGCACGGCTTGCTGGCCAACCACGTTGATCCGATGACCCATCGTCACGAGACGCCGGACCTCGCGGCAAAAATCAAGCAACTTAGCCACGATATCGATCACGTGGTGCGCGAGTTTCCCGCGCTCAAAACGTATCTGGAAATTGCCAGCACGACGCCACCGCGGCGCCGCGTGACGGAGGCTTCGTCATGACCACCTCTTCTCCGGTGCGCACTGTCACGATCGCCGGTGGCGGCACGGCAGGCTGGATGACAGCTGCCGCGTTAAGCCGCTTTTTGCCTCAAGCTTCGACTCGGATACGGCTGATTGAATCTGAGGCAATCGGCACGGTTGGCGTTGGTGAAGCCACGATTCCGCCGCTCAGCGATTTCAATGACATGCTTGGTATCGGCGAAGACGAGTTTGTTCGCGAAACCGGCGGGACCTTCAAGCTCGGTATTGAGTTCCGTGATTGGGGTAGCATCGGCAGTCGCTACTTTCATCCGTTTAGTGCCTTTGGCGTCGATCTTCAAGGTATTGCCTTTCACCAGTTCTGGCTCAAGGCGCGAGGTCTGAATCAAGCTGCGGCCTTTGACGACTACACGATTGGTGCGCACGCTGCACGCCTGAATCGGTTTTTGCGACCGGACACCAGCGACCCGCAGTCTCCCCTGTCCCAGTTTCGCTACGCCTACCACATTGACGCCGGGCGTTACGCTGCCTTCCTGCGTCGCTTTGCCGAGGCGCGCGGCGTTGTGCGTCAGGAGGGGCGCATTGAGAGCGTTGAGTTAAACACGGAATCTGGCCACATCGACGCGCTGGTGCTCGACTCCGGCAAACGCGAATCCGCCGATCTGTTTATTGACTGCACGGGTTTCCGCTCACTGTTACTGGGTGACGCTCTTGGCGTGCCGTTCAAGGACTGGTCGCACTGGCTGCCGTGCGACCGTGCGGTGGCCGTGCCTTGCGCAGCGGCTGGCGCCTTTTCGCCCTACACCATTTCGCGCGCGCAAGCGGCTGGCTGGAGTTGGCGAATCCCGCTGCAGCATCGTAACGGCAACGGACACGTCTACTGTTCCACGTTTTTGTCGGATGACGAAGCGACACGAACACTGCTCAAAGGTCTTGATGGCGAACCCACCGGCGATCCGAACCTACTGCGGTTTCGCACCGGAAGACGCGCAAGGTTTCGCCATAAGAATTGCGTGGCCATCGGCCTCTCGGCCGGCTTTCTGGAACCTCTGGAATCGACCAGCATCCATCTGATCCAGGAAGGCATCAGCAAACTGTTAGCCCTGTTCCCCGACACCGCATTTGATGCCGTGGAAAGCAACGCTTACAACCAGATTCTGGGTAACCTGACCGACTATATTCGCGATTTCATCATCCTCCACTATCACGCAACACAGCGCGACGACGCACCGTTCTGGGACTATGTACGCACTATGGACATTCCCGACACACTGCGCGCCACGCTTGATTTGTTTCGCCACAAGGGTCGATTTTTCGCGCATCGCTCCGACCTTTTCACCGTCACCAGTTGGGCTGCCGTCATGCTGGGGCAGCACGTCCAGCCTGACCACTACGATCCCATGGTCGATGCGCTACCAGAGGAGCAAATTCTGAACACTTTGCGAGATCTGCACACGGTCTACGGCGAGGCCGCCGTGCGTATGCCGCCACACGCCGCGTTTATCGAACGATTTTGCGCAGCCCCTGATTACGTTCAACGCGAGGGCAGCAAATCGTGACCGCAACGCCCCCAAACATGATTCGCCAGCTTGTCATTGTCGGCGGCGGCACCGCGGGCTGGATGGCAGCGGCGGCTCTTGGACGTCTGCTGAACGACCGGGGCATATCGATTCGACTGATCGAGTCAGAGCAAATCGGCACCGTGGGTGTCGGCGAAGCGACCATCCCGCAAATCACCTTGTTCAACCGGCTGCTGGGCATCGATGAAAACGAATTCGTTCGCGCCACTCAGGCAACGTTCAAACTGGGTATTGAATTCGTCGACTGGACGCGCAAGGGACATCGCTATTTCCATCCCTTTGGCAGTTACGGCGCCGACATGGACGGCGTTCCTTTCCACCATTTCTGGCTGCAGCAACGGCAGAACGGCTACGCTCATGAACTGGCCGATTTCTGTCTTCAGGACCTCGCCGCTCGTCAGTCACGATTCCTGCGACCCGACAAGAGTCAACGTGACTCTCCGCTCGGTCACATCGCCTACGCCTTTCAGTTCGATGCCGCGCTCTACGCAAAATACCTGCGTCAATACAGTGAAAAACTAGGCGTCGAGCGAATCGAGGGCCGCGTAGTCGACACACTGCTGGACCCTGCAACCGGCGACCTAACCACACTTAAGCTTGAAAGCGGACAGTGCGTCGACGGTGATTTCTTTATTGATTGTTCAGGCTTTCGCGGACTGCTCATCGAGCAGGCGTTGCACAGCGGCTACGACGACTGGAGCGAATACTTGCCGTGCAACCGCGCGGTCGCCGTACCCAGTGCCAACCGCGATCAACCGGTGCCGTTCACTCGGTCCACGGCTCGCGACGCCGGCTGGCAGTGGCGCATACCGTTGCAACATCGCACCGGCAACGGACACGTTTACTGCGAACAGTTCATGAGCACCGATGAGGCAACGGCAACGTTGCTGAACAATCTTGGTGGTCCCGCGATGCGCGACCCGATTGCTCTGCGCTTTACGACGGGTCTGCGCAAGGAAGTGTGGAAACGCAACGTGTTGGCGCTGGGACTCGCGGCGGGATTTCTGGAGCCGCTCGAATCAACCAGCATTCACCTGATTCAAACGGGGCTGGCACGCTTGATGACATTATTCCCGACCAAGGATACCGCCACAGCCGACCGCGATGAATACAACCGGGCCACGCGCGCAGAATACGAATACGTGCGCGACTTTCTCGTCTTGCACTATCGTCAAACAGAGCGCGACGATACAGCGTTCTGGCGACACTGCCAGCAGCTTCCGGTCAGCGATCATTTGCAGCGCAAACTCGAACTGTATCGCGCCAACGGTCGTATCGTCCGCGAGCGTGACGAGCTGTTTACCGAAACCAGCTGGCTGGCTGTCATGCACGGCCAGGGAGTCGAACCAACCGGCCATCATCCGCTGGTGACGAGCCTGGGGCACGACGAAGTCAATGCGCGCCTCGAGCAGCTGCGTCACATCGTTGCGCGCTGTGCTCAGACCATGCCAACGCAGGAACAGTTTATCGCCGAACATTGTGCGGCGCAGCCAGAGATGTCGACGTGACGCGCCGGATTACGCTGCGTTGGCGGGAAAAAATCGGCTACGGTTTCGGTGACCTGGGCTTCAACCTTTACTGGACGACCATCGCATCATTCTTAGCGGCGTTTTACACCGACGTTTTTGGTCTGTCGGCCGCCGCCGCGGGCACCATGCTTCTGGTAACGAAAATCATCGACGCCTTCACCGATCCAGCGATGGGTGCGATTGCAGATCGAACTCGCACGCGATTTGGCAAGTTTCGGCCTTACCTTTTGTTTGGAGGCGTTCCACTAGCTGCCGCCGCCGTCCTCGCCTTCACGACGCCGACGCTAGGGGCGGGGGGCAAGCTCATCTGGGCTTACGTTACCTACACCCTGATGATGATGTGCTACACCTTGCTCAGCACGCCCTACTCCGCGCTGTCGGGCGTGATGACCGCCAGCAGCCAGGAACGCACCACGTTGATCAGCGTGCGTTTCTTTTTCGCCTTCACCGGCGGCGCACTGGTAAACAAATACACGCTGCCGCTGGTGGGCTACTTTGGCGCCGGCAACGACGTTCGCGGCTGGCAGCTGACGATGCTCCTCTACGGTGTCA
>JBGCFP010000027.1:0-13788 GCA_045107005.1 Gammaproteobacteria bacterium | reverse complement strand
AACGCGTGATGGCGGTGGCGTCTATGCATCAGACCGCGGACGGCCTCGCGCTGTGGAACGCTCGGGACCTGCTCGACGATCTGGTCACGACCCTGCGCCGTTATGTCATGCGCGCCAGCGTTGTATTTGAACCTAACGACGAGCCCGTCAGCGCGCGGAAGATTGCGCTAAACGACGGACAAATCGCCCTTAATCTCGCCGCTGACACCTACGCGACCGATGCGCGACTCGCGGGAGTGCCCACCGTGCATCGTGCAACGCTGGAACAATTTGTTCCGCAGATGCTGAACCTGGATCGGCTCGGCGGTATCGATTTTACGAAAGGCTGTTACACCGGCCAGGAGATCGTTGCTCGCACGCACAACCTTGGCACGATCAAACGTCGCATGCTCGCGTTCGACTGCGCGAATGCGAAGTCGCTGCAACCGGGTGACGCGATGACTTCCGTCGCGGGGGACAAAATCGGCCAGGTGGTCAGCGCCGGCGCTGATCGCGTACTCGCTGTCGTCCGGCTCGCCGCGCTCGCTGATGAGCGGGTGGCCGGTGACGCACACGTCGCCGTCGGAGAGGTACTCGAACTGCCCTATTCGATTCCGGAGTACGACGCGCTCCGCTGAGATGGCCCAGCCGGGAACGCGTGATTACCCGGCGTCGGCTTCCGGTCGCATGTGCGGGAACAACAACACGTCGCGAATGGACGGCACGTCTGCGAACAACATCGTCAGGCGATCGATGCCGATCCCCAAACCACCCGCAGGGGGCATACCGTACTCCAGAGCACGAATGTAATCGGCATCGTACTCCATCGCTTCGTCATCACCGGCATCCTTATTCTCGCACTGGGCACGAAAACGCGCTGCCTGATCTTCCGGATCGTTGAGCTCGGAAAAGCCGTTAGCGATTTCACGCCCACACATGAAAAACTCGAACCGATCGGTAAGGAATGGATCGTCATCATTGCAACGTGACAGCGGTGAAACTTCGGTCGGATAGTCCGTGATAAACGTGGGTGCGACGAGTTGTTCTTCGGCCGTTTTTTCGAAAATCTCGATAAGCAGTTTGCCCGCGCCGTAACGTTCGTCCCACCGCACGCCCAACTCGTCGCACAGACCGCGCAAGTAACCAACATCGCGCGCTCGCGCACGATCAAATCGGTCCGGGTTGTATTTCGCCACCGCGTCTTCAACGCTCAGTCGATCAAAGGGTGAAGCGAGGTCCAGCGACGTTTCCTGATACGTCCCCGTATGGCCGCCCCACAGCTGCACCGCCAGTGACCGAACCAGATTTTCGGTCAGGCTGATCATGTCTTCGAAATCGCCGTACTACTGGTAGACCTCGAGCATCGTGAATTCCGGATTGTGGCGCGTCGACAACCCTTCATTACGGAAGTTGCGATTGATCTCGTAGACGCGCTCAAAGCCACCGACGGTCAGGCGTTTCAGATACAGCTCTGGCGCGATACGCAAATACAAAGGCATATCGAGCGCGTTGTGATGCGTCACAAACGGGCGCGCGTTCGCACCGCCGAGAATTGGCTGCATCATCGGGGTTTCCACTTCCATGAACGCGTGCGCATTCAGGAACTGGCGCACGTGACTCACCAGACGTGTGCGCAGCATGAACACCTGACGACTGTCATCGTTCACGATCAGATCCACGTAACGCTGCCGGTAACGCAGCTCCTGATCGCTCAAGCCGTGAAACTTCTCCGGCAGCGGGCGGAGTGATTTGGTGATCAATCGCATCTCGCTGACGTCCACGGTGACCTCATTGGTGCGTGTTTTGAACAGCGTGCCGCTCAGCCCGATGATGTCGCCGACGTCCCAACTCTTGAACGCCTTGAACAGTTCCGGATCGAAGCGGTCGCGCGCCACGAAAGCCTGAATCTGGCCCGAGCTGTCCTGAATCTTGATGAAGTTGCTCTTGCCCATCATGCGCTTGGCCATCAAGCGACCCGCCACATTGACGGTGATCTCGCGCGATTTCAGCGCGTCGCCGTCCAACTCGTTGTACGTGCCAACCAGTTCGTTCGCCAACGCCGTGCGGCGAAAATCATTAGGGTAAGCACCGCCCTGTTCGCGTAACGCATCGAGCTTCGCACGACGTTCGCGGATCAGACGGTTTTCATCATCTTGAGACATAGGAAATCGCTCTTGCTTGAGTTATAGGCCCTGCTTCAGGCTCGCTTCAATGAACATGTCGAGACCGCCGTCGAGAATCGCTTGCGTGTTGCCGGTCTCAACGCCAGTGCGCAAATCCTTGATCCTGGATTGATCGAGAACGTACGACCGAATTTGGCTGCCCCAACCGACATCGGCTTTACCGGACTCAACGGTCTGGGCCTGATCCTGACGTTGCTTGAGTTCCAGCTCGTACAGTTTCGCCTTGAGCTGCTTCATCGCCGTGGCCTTGTTCTTGTGCTGAGACCGATCGTTCTGGCACTGCACGACGACGCCGGTGGGCTCGTGGGTAATGCGCACGGCAGATTCGGTGCGGTTAACCTGCTGCCCACCCGCGCCGCTGGCGCGGTACACATCAATGCGCAAATCGCTCGGGTCAATGTCGATGTCAATGTCATCGTCGACTTCCGGTGCCACAAAGACGGCGGCAAAAGAGGTGTGCCGTCGATTGCCCGAATCAAACGGCGACTTGCGCACCAGACGATGCACGCCGGTTTCCGTGCGCAACCAGCCAAACGCATTGTCGCCAACGATGTGAATGGTCGCGCTTTTGATGCCGGCCACTTCGCCTTCGGACGCTTCGATGAGTTCGGCCTTGAAATCGTGTGCCTCGCACCAGCGCAAGTACATGCGCAGCAGCATGTTGGCCCAATCCTGAGCTTCGGTGCCGCCAGCGCCGCTCTGGATATCGAGAAAGGCGTTGTTGCCGTCCTGCTCGCCCGAGAACATGCGCTGAAACTCGAGGGTCTCCACTTTTTGGCGCAACCCGTCAACGTCGCTTTGCACGGCGTCGACAGAGTCTTCGTCGTCGTCGGCTGCGGCCATGGCGAGCAATTCACCGGCGTCACCAAGACCGTCCTCGAGTTTGGCCACGGTTTCGACGATCGCAAGCAGCGCGGCACGCTCGCGGCCAAGCGCCGTGGCCCGATCGGTGTCGTTCCAGACGTTGGGGTCTTCGAGCTCGCGATCTACTTCGGCAAGGCGCTCGGTGCGGGTTTCAACGTCAAAGGTACCCCCTCAGCGCAGCCGTGCGCTCGGTCAGGTCGACGATGAGAGTTTCGAGAGCGTTCGTTTCCATTTTTACATCAATTGCGCAGGCCGGGAAGCGCGGAAGTCTAGCCTGCTCTATGCATGAAATCCACGATTCCTGCACCCGATGCCTTGGTCGCCGGTTTCTGCCCGAACGCCGGACCGTGCGTATCGTCAGATGGGTTTCGCGTGCTCGACGATTAACTGTATCGCACCGCCGCCGCGGTAGTCATCGCGCGACAGCCGATAGACACACGCCATCCGGTCGCCATTTTGCAGCGGTGGTGGATCTCCCGCCTGCTTGATGGCCCGAAACCAGATGCCGCGACAGGCACCTGAGTCGTGCTCAATATCCAGCGACAGGTGAACCGGGTCGGCGCCAACGAGGCGGGATCGGGCGACGACGAATTCGCCGTAGAAACCAGCCGGTTCGAACCCGCGGCCATACGGGATTAGCGCGTCAAGCGCCTGGACCGTGGAAATGTCCAGCTGCGACGCACTCAGTTCGCCGTCGTGCCAGCGCAGCGGCGTGACGCGCGTTGATCCGAGCTGTCGGCGCACGGCCTGGGCCAACGCCGCGGTAAATTCGTCAACCCGCTCTCGTGCCAGCGTTACGCCAGCCGCTTTGGGATGCCCACCGAAACGATGCAGGAGGCCGGGATTCTGCTCGTCCAGCTTGCGTAAACCTTCGCCAATGTCGACGCCGTCAATCGAGCGCAACGAGCCCGTTGCCATGTTTGGTTCGCGCGCCGGGCTGAGCACGGCGGTGACTCGCCCAAAGCGCTCGAGCAGCCGCGATGCCACGATGCCCTGCACCCCTGGGTGAAAGGAATCGTCAAACACGCACACCACCTGATCGTCCGCGTGCAGTGCTTCGCGCGCCTTGCGCTGTGCGATGCGCACCATCCCTTGCTCAATATCGCGCCGCGACTGATTGTCCTGGTCGAGCACGCTCAGGTGCAAACTAGCCTGTTTCAATTGCGTCGCGGTCAGAAAATTAAGCGCCGCCGTTGGGTCCGCGACCCGACCCCGCGCGTTGATTCGCGGCCCGATTTGAAACCCGAGGTCGTCCACCTGAAACGGTTTGTTGCCACGTTCGAGAAGTGCCGCCAGCGCTTGCCAGCACACACGCCTCCGCTGGTTCATAACGGCGAGCCCTGCCGTCACGACCGCGCGGTTGGTAGGACTGAACAAACTCACCGCATCCGCCACGGTTCCCAGTGCCACCAGATCAAGGCTATCCGCTAACTTCGGCGCCGTCGCGGGCAGCGTGCCAGTATCGATCAGCGCGCGGCGCAACTGGGACATGAGCAACCACGCCACGGTGCAACCGGCGATGGCCGGATCCGGGAAATCCGCGTCGGGACGACTGGGGTTCACGGTTGCCAACGCATCAGCCGGCACGCCGTCGACCGGCACGCCGTGGTGATCCGTCACGATCACATCGATTCCGGCGGCGGCGAGCCGCTGAATTCGCGGTCCGTCGGACGTGCCACAGTCAGCCGTAATCACAACGGCCGGACGCGGAGTATCGGCAAGAATCCGTGCGCAGACGTTGTCGGATAATCCGTAGCCGTCGGTCAGGCGATGCCCGATGTACGCGCACACCGCTTCGACCGGGTGACCAAAGTGTTTGACCAGCGCTTCGCGCAACAAAGTATGTGCCGTGATGCCGTCGACGTCGTAATCGGTGCACAAACCGATGACTTCCGTATTCTGCAGCGCGCGGCACAGGCGTTCGACCGCAACGTGCACATCGGGCAAGGTCGCAGGATCGGGCAAATTGCGCAATGACGGCTGGAGCCACGCACCCATGTCGCTGGACAAGCCACTGACGCGGCGTGCGATCACGGCGGCGGCAGTGGCCGGCAAGCCGTTGTCCAACGCGTTTTGATAGGTCGTCGAGCAGACCTCGCGCTCGGCGTAGCGCACCTCATCGACAGAGTTCTCGGCATTGCTGGACGACTTCACCGCGCTATTGTCGACACCCCCTCACTCGGATGCAAACCCGGATGCCAGCCAAAACAATAATTTGTATACTCCGCGTGAAATCCAAAGGTGGGGCTCGCGCGACGCATGCAACTGACTCTCGATGAAAAATCCAGCCCGCTGTTGATCCGCGCTTTGGGCGACGGCCAGATCCGTATTGCGGATCAGACCTACACGAGCAGCGTGCTGATCACGAACGACACGGTGCACGAAGACTGGCCGGTCCGTAGCGTGGCGGACCTCGAGGATGCGCACTGGGCGCCGATTCTGGCAGCGGCGCCGAGCATTGTTCTGTTTGGCACTGGCAACTCGCTGGATTTTCCGACGCCAGCGCAAACGGCCGCACTGACAACGCGACAGATTGGCGTCGAAGTGATGGACACCGCCGCCGCGTGCCGAACCTTCAACGTGCTGCTCACCGAAGGTCGTTCGGTCGCGGCGGCAATAATTCTTTGAATTAAGCCAGCACGCAGTCCAGCGACAGACCTTCCGCTTCGACCAATCCGCGCAAATTCGCCAGCGCCTTGAGCTGAATCTGGCGCACGCGCTCGCGCGTTACGCCAATTTGCGCGCCCACTTGCTCGAGCGTGTGCGTATCGTGCCCGTGCAGTCCGAAACGACGTTCCAGAACCGCGCGCTCCTTGCCACTCAACTGCTGCAACCAGCGTGACACGCCGGTGTGCACGCTCGACACCTGAGCCGCCTGTGCTGGCGTCGCCATTTTTTCGTCAGGGAGCGTGTCCACCAGTTCGCGCGCGCCTTCTGGCGACGCGCTCGGTGCAACGCTGCTGATGGCGCGATCGTTCAGCTCCAGCAATCTCTCGACGTCCGCGCGCGGACGCTCGAGAGCTGCCGCAATGTCTTCGGCGGTCGGCACACGATTAAGCGTTTGGGTGAGTTCGCGGCGCGCGCGCAAGCACGCGTTGATTTCCTTGACGACGTGGATGGGCAGGCGGACCGTTCGCGTTTGGTTCATCAAACCGCGCTCAATCGTCTGACGAATCCACCACGTCGAGTAGGTTGAGAATCGGAAGCCGCGCTCGGGATCAAACTTTTCCACCGCGTGCATCAAGCCCAGGTTGCCCTCCTCAATCAGATCGAGCAGCGGTAACCCGCGATTGATGTAACGCCTTGCGATCTTGACGACCAGCCGTAGATTGCTCTTGATCATGCGGTGCCGGGCGCGCTCGTCGCCGCTTTGCGCCGCACGCGTAAAGGCTTTTTCCTCGTCGGCCGTTAACAGCGGGGACAAACCGATTTCACTCAGATAGATTTGGGTCGGATCCAGTGCGCGGCTGGTCCCGCGCGATGGCGATGACGACGGTGAGCCACCGGAGCGGTCGTTCAACGCCCACGGATTGGCACGCACGTAACCAGCAGAATCGGTTTTCGCGATACTTCTTGTTTGAATCATTATAGACGCCCCCCAGGCATGCTCGTTTTTAATTAAAGCGATATTTAGTCGTGTATTCCCTCATATATTTTTCGCATCGAATCGCAGCTTATCGCTTTGTGTTTTCTCGTCTGGGCAAAAAACGCTGCGGATCCACCGGTTTGCCGTGCTCCCGGATTTCAAAATGTAATACGGCGCGTCGGTCGGGACCACGCCCCATTTGGGCGATGGACTGTCCGCTTGATACCTGATCGCCTTCTTTGACCAGCAGTTTGGCGTTATAGCCGTAGGCGCTCAGATAACGCTCACTGTGCTTTACAATAATGAGGTTGCCATAACCTTTCAAACCGTCCCCGCTGTAAACCACCCGCCCGGCACCACTGGCGCGCACCGGATCGCCCACTTTTCCACCGATATCGATGCCTTCGCCAACGCCCTCAGGATCGGCGAATCCGCTGACCACGGCGCCGCTGGCTGGCCAGACAAAGCGGACCGACGCGGCCGGTGAGGTCGGTTTGCCCGATGTCGGGCGCTTGGAGACGGGACGTTTATCGGTGGTCGACGGCGTGGCGGGCGCCGCGGCGCGCGGATCGGGGCGCAGACGTAGAACCTGTCCAGGGAAAATCAACTCGCCGGACCCAAGCCGATTCCAGCGCGCCAAATCTGGCGCGGAAAGGGCGTAGCGCAGAGCGATCGCGTACAGAGACTCGCCTGCTCGGACTTTATGCGTGGTGGGTACAGCCGCCGGTTTCGATGGCACACGAGTCGTTGTCGTGCGGGCTTGCGGTTCGCCCCAGCGCACGGCCGATGAGCAGCCGCTTACCGCCAACACCACGATCGCTATCGCGGCCAGCCGCGACATCAGGTTTTCAGCCACCAGACCAGCGCCACGCCAATCACGGTAACGCCGATGGCGACACGATCAATATTCCGCCGCATGGCGGCTTCGAAGCCGGGACCGCCAGCGCGAATCAAGCCGGCAATCAGAAAAAACCGCGCGCCGCGCCCGACGACGGAAGCAGCGACAAACAGCGGCATCGACATGCTGACTGCCCCGGCGGTAATCGTGAAGACTTTGTACGGAATCGGCGAGAACCCGGCAATCAGAACGGCCAGCACGCCCCATTTGGCAAACCAGAGTTTGGAGGTTTCGAAGTGATGATCGTAACCGTGCTCGATCAAAATTGGCAGAACCCAGTTCAAGGCGAAAGTGCCGATCAAATACCCCGCAATGCCGCCAAGTACGCTGGCAATCGTGGTGATCAGGGCCAGTCGCCAGGCACGGTGCGGCTGAGCCAACGTCATCGGCGCAAGCATCACATCCGGTGGAATTGGAAAGAACGATGACTCAGCGAAACTCAATGCGCCCAGGTAAGCGGTCGCATGCCGATGTCGCGACCAGCTCAATACGCGGTCGTAAAGACCACCGAACAGTGCCATCAGCGCATTCCCGTCAGCAGCGGCACAAAGCGCACGTCGCCCAGAGAATCGCGTTCGAATTTGTCACCGACGCGACGGATGCGCGTCAACACCTGCTGCGCCGTCGGCCCGACCGGAATAATCAATCGCCCACCGTCGGCCAATTGATCGAGCAGTGCCTGCGGCACGGCCGGCGGCGCGGCGGTAACCAAAATGCCGTCGAACGGCGCAAAACGCTCCCACCCGGCAAAGCCGTCGCCGTGGTGCGTGCGCACATTGCGAATCGACAGGTCGCGCAGAATGGACGTTGCTCGGTGCACGAGCGGTTCAATGCGCTCGACGGTGTAAACCCAGCGCACGAACGGCGCCAGCACGGCCGTTTGATAACCGCACCCGGTGCCCACTTCCAGCACCTTTTTCAACTCGCCGCCTTTGAGCAGGGCCTCGGTCATGCGGGCGACGACATACGGCTGCGAGATGGTTTGGCCGTGGCCGATGGGCAGTGCCGTATCCTCATAAGCGCGGCTGGCCAGCGCTTCGTCAACGAACGCGTGACGAGGCAGCTCACGAACGCGCTCGAGAATGCGCGGATCGGCGATCCCCTGATCCACCAGACGTGCAACCAGTCGATCCCGAGTGCGCGCTGAGGTCATCCCGATACCGCGAAAGCGCGGATCATTCATCTGGGCGTTCCAACCAGCTGGCGAGTTCGTCCATCCGCTCACGCGCGGTCAGATCGACCGTCAGCGGCGTAATGGATACATAGCCTTCGTTGATCGCGTGGAAGTCCGTGCCGGGTCCCGAGTCGGCCTCTTTGCCGGCCGGTCCGATCCAGTAAATCGGTTTGCCACGCGGATCTTCGCGACGAATGACTTCTTCGGCCTGGTGGCGATGACCCAGACGGCACACGCGCATGCCACGCAACTGATCGTGGGGCAGGTTCGGGACGTTGACGTTAAGGATGGTGTCCGCTGCCAGCTTGTGACTGGCCAGACGCCGCACCACGTCCACCGCAACTCTCGCGGCTGTCTCAAACGCAAACGGTGGCCCACCGGTTTGCGAGATGGCGAGCGCAGGCAGCCCCAGAAAGCGTCCTTCCATCGCCGCGGCGACGGTGCCGGAATACAGTACGTCGTCACCCAGATTGGCACCATGATTGATGCCCGACACGACCATGTTTGGGGCAAAGTCGAGCAAGCCGGTGATCGCCAGATGCACGCAGTCGGTCGGTGTACCATTGACGCTGTATACGGTTTTGCTCATGCGCCGGACGCGCAGTGGATCTTCCAGGGTCAGGGAATTGCTCGCGCCGCTGCGGTTACGATCCGGCGCGACCGTCATAACCTCGGCGATCCCTGAAATATGTTCAACGAGGGTTTTAAGTCCAGTGGCGTGGACACCGTCGTCATTGCTGGCAAGTATTTTCACGGCTACGATTTTTGCGAAAACTCGCGCTAATATACGCGAAAGGCCGTCGCGCCGCCGGGTTTATTGGGACCGGGACGACGATCGCTGAGGCACGCTGAACATGGCACATTTTGACGAAGACGATCTCGACGCCTTTCGCAAGGCGGTGGCAGACGCGCAGCCGTTAAAAAACGACCGCGTGCACTTCGAATCGCCGCGCCCGAAACCGACGGCTCGCTTTCGACGCCTGGAAGAACAGGACGTTCTGGACGAGGCCATGACGGGCAACCCCGACCCCACACTGCTGGGCACGGGCGAAGAACTCTTTTACACGCGACCCGGAGTGTCGCGTGCGGTCATGAAGAAACTCAAACGCGGGCGCTTTCACATTGCCGCTCAACTGGACCTGCACGGCCTGACGTCGGATCAAGCTCGCGAAGCGTTGCGGGAATTTCTCGCCGAGTGCGAATGGCGGCGCCACAGCTGCGTGCGCATTGTGACCGGCAAAGGCAATCGTTCGGGCGAACGCGGGCCGGTGCTCAAGCCGCGCGTCGCGCGCTGGCTGCGCAAGTGCGCGGACGTTCATGCGTTCAGCACCGCGCGGCCCAATGACGGTGGCAGCGGCGCGCTCTACGTGCTGCTCGCGCACGGGCGGTGACACGCGATCAGGCGTAGATCTGTCCGCCGTTGACGCGCACCAGTTCATGCACCACGGACGTCGCGAACGCGCCCTTGTTAAGTGCGAACCGCAGTTCCAGAATGTCGTCCGTCAGCGTGGTTTCCAGATCCATGACCTGCAATCGCAACGCCCGTCGCTCTTGACGTAAGCCCTGTGCCGCAAGCCCGTCTGCCAGCCAGTCCATCTGCGTCATTGCGTCTGCTTCGAACGCGGCGCAGTCTGCTTTGGCTTCGGAGTCGCCGGCACCCCACAGCGGACCGCTCGGATGCAAATCCAACGCATCAAAGCGCTCGGCCAGCGACTCCGCTTCGTCCTCTTTCGGGTGAAAAAAACTGCGGCTGCCGTCGAGACTGACCGGCTCGCCCGGTAACAACGTCGCCCAGTTGCCCGCTTCGACGCGCGCGCTGAGCACCCGATTGAACAACCAGGAACGCGCTGCCGACAAGGCAAAGCGCCGCTGGCGACGCTTGAGCTCAACGCCATCGACAAACCAGCGGCGTGCCCGGCGCAAGTTGTCTCCCTGATGACCAAAACGCTGCGCGCCGAAATAGTTCGGGACACCGCGCTCGCGTATCGCCTCGATGCGCGACGCCAAATCCTCGGGGCTGCCGTCAAGACCGGTGATGCGCAGGACAAACCGATTGCGTTTGTGCGCGCCAATTTTCAACTTCCGCCGATTCCGACTGACGTCCACAACGCGCCATTGATCAAACGACCAACTCGACGCCTCTCCCGCGCGAATCTGAGGCAATGACAACCACTGGCGGGTCACAGCGTAACGATCCTTGAGTCCGCAATAGCCGACCTCGCGGGGGCGCGTACGCGCAGCCCGAGCCACCTGATCGATCAGATCAAGCGTCGTGAGATCCTCTTTTTCAACCAGCACGAAGGCGTGTGGCCCGTCGCCGCTGGGTTCGAAGCCCAGTTCCTCTACAACGCGAAAATCCTGCGGCGTGGCGCGCAACGTTCCACTCAGAGTCGGTGCGCCAAACGCGTGTTGGCCGGCACGACTGAGCGTGTCGGTGGTCGTAGAATCGGGGGACATGATGTGCCTCGTGGGCTGGTTTATTCGACGTCAGCGACCGGTGGATCGACCACCTGAAAAAATGTCTCGCCGCTGCGAGTCATGCCAAGATCCTGCCGCGCGCGCTCTTCAACGGCATCCAGACCGTCACGCAGATCGACCACTTCGGCCTCAAGCGCGGCGTTGCGCACGCGCAAAGTCTCGTTTTGCTCGGTTTGGGTATCCATCGCCGCGCCCAATCGCCACACTTCCCGCAGCCCGTCATTGGACAACCACAGACGATACGACAGTGCGCACAGCGCCAAACAAAAAAGGATAACGGCAGGACGTTGCATCGACGGTCTAGCTTCCAAGGCTCACGTTGAACGCGTCACTCGGTGCGTAAATCGCGTCGGCGCCGAGCTGGGCTTCAATGCGCAGCAGTTGATTGTATTTGGCAATGCGATCCGAGCGGGACAGCGAGCCGGTTTTGATTTGCGTCGCGCGCGTGCCCACAGCAATGTCCGCAATCGTCGCGTCTTCGGTTTCGCCGGAACGATGCGAGACCACGGCGGTAAATCCCGCTTTGTCGGCCATCGCAATCGCATCGAGCGTTTCGGTCAACGTGCCAATCTGGTTTGGCTTGATCAAAATCGAATTGCCGATACTCTCCTTGATACCGCGTGCGAGAATACTGGTATTCGTCACGAACAGATCGTCGCCTACAAGTTGAGTGGATTTGCCCAAACGCTCGGTCAGAATTTTCCAGCCGTCCCAGTCGCTCTCATCCATCCCGTCTTCGACGGTGATAATCGGATAGCGCGTGACCAAATCCGCGAGATAGTCACTAAACCCTGCCGCGTCAAATTTTCGTCCTTCGGACGCCAGGTCGTAGGCGCCGCCGGTGTAAAACTCGGAGCTGGCCACATCCAGGCCCAGCAACACATCGCGCCCGGCCGCATAACCGGCCTTGTCGATGGCTTCGAGAATCACCGTCAGTGCCGCTTCGTTGGACTCAAGATTCGGCGCAAACCCGCCTTCGTCGCCAACGGCGGTGTTGAGCTTGCGTCCGTGCAGCACTTTTTTCAGCGCGTGAAAGATCTCGGCGCCGCAACGCAGCGCCTCGGAAAAACTCGGAACGCCAACGGGCAGAATCATGAATTCCTGAATGTCGACGCTGTTGTCGGCGTGCGCGCCGCCGTTGATGATATTCATCATTGGCACGGGCAACGTGAGCGCATCACCATTGCCCGCCAGTGTTGCTATCCAGCGGTACAGCGGTTGTTGCTGCGCCATGGCCGCTGCGTGCGCGCTGGCCAGCGACACAGCAAGCAAAGCGTTGGCACCGAGTTTCGATTTGTTGTCCGTGCCGTCCGCATCAATCATGGCCTGATCAAGCTCGCGTTGATCAGTGGCGTCCATTCCGCTGACCACATCCGCAAGCGTGGTGTTGGCATTGGCCACCGCTTTGGTCACGCCTTTGCCCAGATAACGATCGCCGCCGTCGCGCAGTTCGACCGCTTCGCGCGTGCCGGTGGACGCACCCGAGGGCACAGCCGCCCTGCCCCACGCACCGCCTTGCAATCGAACGTCGGCCTCTACGGTCGGGTTGCCGCGCGAATCCATAATCTGACGCGCCACCACACTTTCAATTTTACTCATCGTTGTCCGTCTCTAGTTCACGTTGTCGGCTTGAGGACTGCTCAAGCCCCGGTCATCATCGAATCTTCGACAAACGGCTGGCGTTTTACGATCGCATCGATGTCTTTGAGCATGTGCAGCAGGTCTTTCATCTGATCAAGAGGCCATGCGTTGGGTCCGTCGCTTAACGCCTTGGACGGATCCGGATGCGTTTCGGCGAAAACGCCTGCCACACCCACCGCCATGGCCGCGCGAGCCAATACGGCCACGAACTCGCGCTGACCGCCGCTCGCCGTACCCTTGCCGCCGGGCAGTTGCACCGAGTGCGTGGCATCGAATACCACCGGGCAACCGGTCTGTCGCATCACCGGCAGCGAGCGCATGTCAGACACCAGGTTTTGATAACCGAAGGAAAAACCGCGTTCGCACAGCAGGATGTGTTCGTTGCCCGTCGCGTGCGCCTTGTCCGCAACGTTGGCCATTTCCCACGGTGACAGAAACTGACCCTTCTTGATATTGACCGGCTTGCCGGCGCGCGCCACGCGCTGAATGAAGTTGGTTTGCCGGCACAGGAACGCCGGTGTTTGCAGCACGTCGACCACGTCGGCCACTTCCTCGAACGGGGTGTCTTCGTGCACATCGGTCAGTACCGGCACACCCACTTGTGCTTTGACCTTGGCCAGAATAGCCAAGCCCTCTTCCATTCCCGGACCGCGAAAACTCTTGTGCGACGATCGATTGGCCTTGTCAAAGGACGACTTGAAAATAAACGGAACGCCAACGTCCTGCGCAATCTCTTTGAGAGCGCCAGCCGTGTCGATACTCATTTGCTCGCTTTCCACCACGCACGGCCCGGCAATCAGAAAAAACGGCCGGTCGTTGCCCACTTCAAATCCGCAGAGTTTCATGTTGTGCATGCCTTGGCGCGCGTCTGCGCGAGGGACGGTGCCAGACTCTCGGCGTGTTCACGCGCCGCGGTGACAAACCCGGAAAACAAAGGGTGACCGTGTCGCGGCGTCGACGTGAACTCGGGGTGGAACTGGCAACC
>JBGCFP010000026.1:0-114062 GCA_045107005.1 Gammaproteobacteria bacterium | reverse complement strand
TTAACGCGTTGAGTACAAAGAACCCACACCAAACCTGAGTCACGCCGCGCAAATACGCCTTTGCCTGGGGCGGAATCTGTTTGATGCGCCGGCGCGCTATGAGTTCTACGCTCGGTGCCTCCGCCACGCGCTTGCGATCGGGGAACTGCCCTTCGAGCGAGGTCAGCGACGGCGGTACGATCAGTGCCAGCGTCGCGCTCGCCTCGTCAATGGTCACATCGGTAATTTGCGGCCAGTCGTCGCCCTGCAGCGTGGCCAGAAAGGCGTTATGCATCAGCTTGCTCAGCTACCCTGCGTTTATAAAAATGGCGAAACACCAGTTCCCCACCCATCAGCGCACCCACCAGCACATAGGCGATCAGGCCATTATAAAGTGTCCAGAATTCCCACGAGCTGTACAGCGCCGTATACGCGGCCATTAACGCGTTGAGTACAAAGAACCCACACCAAACCTGAGTCACGCCGCGCAAATACGCTTTTGCCTGGGGCGGAATCGGCATGCCGCGCGCCCGCGCTATGCGTTCAATGATCGGCGCATCCGACAACAGCGAGTAGCTGAACACCGCCAGCATCAGTGCGTTCATCAGCACCGGATAAAAGCGCAGCAGCGTCGCGCTGTCGAGCACCGCCACCAACGCGGCGTAGCTCAATATGATCGCCATTGGAAACAGCGCACGTTTGCGTTCGGCCGAGCTCAAGCCAGTGGGGCGTAGCAGCACCAGTGCGGCGAGCAGTGCGGCGAACACGCCGGGGCGCAAATGCGCCAAACCAAAATAAACCAGAGCGGGGTACAGTACCGTGAGCGTACCGACCAGCAGTTTCATCACTGCTCGTTCAGCGCCTTGATCACTTCCCTTACGTCGCCCAGCGTACGCACTGACTGAAATTTCTCAGGCGGAATACGCATGCCGGTGAAGTCTTTGAGATACACCAGCATGTCGACGGCGTCGATGCTGTCGATGCCCAGATCGTGGAACAGATGGGCGTCGGGCTTCAGGCTGGCTGGATCTACTTCGAATTGTTCAACCAGAATCGTCTCGAGGTATTGCTCGATATCCGAATCGGTGATGTTTTCGATCTTTTTCGGTAACGGGGTGCTCATGCGGCGCTAGTTTAACCTATCTATCGGGCTTTGCCAGCGGTGTAAACAGGGTTTTGAACAGGCGCTTGTGCATGGCGATCGCGGCCTGGCGCTCGGAGTCGCAGCGGGTCAGAAATTCGGCGCTGTCGATGGGCGCGAGTACGTCCACTTCGAACATAACGCGACCCGGCGGAATGTCGTACCAGCGTTCGGACTTGGTCAAAGTGGTGGGTGTACAGCGCAGACGCACGGGCAAACATCTGGCCTGCGCCCGCACCGCTATCGTGGCGGCGCCGCGCGATACCACCGGCGGCTCGCCGGGCTCGGTCCGAGTGCCCTCGGGAAACAGCACGATGGTGGCCCCGGTTTTGAGCCGCGCGATGCACTCAGCCATCAGCTCGCCAGGGTCTGAGTTCGGGATGAAGCCCGCGGTACGCAGTACCATCATCATGCACGGGTTTTTCCAGTGCGAGGCTTTGACCACACAATCGGAGTGGCGGAACAGCGCAAGCAGGAACACAACATCGATCAGCGACGGGTGGTTGGCGACGATGAGCGTGCGCCGGGTGTCGGCCCGGTGCTCCAGGCCACGAATGCGATAACGCAGGCAGCCGGTGAAACGCATCAGCTGCACAAAGAAATAGAAGGCCCAGCCAACGATTCGGCGGCCCACCGCGGCGCGCCGACTCGCAGGGTGGACGAGCAGCCAGACGAACGGCAGCACAAACACGCTCAGAATCAGTCCAGCCAGGCCAAACACCGCAAAACTGAACGCCGTCGCCAACAGGCGCCACGCGCGCGCGACCGGAGCCCACCACCGTCGCGACCCGTGCGACGCTTCGAATTCGGTTGGGTCGCTGCTCATGGCGGGTGAGTGTAAAGCGACAGGGAACGCCACGCTACGTATAATCTTCGCGCATGAGAATACCCATTGAGGCCTACACGCTGACGAGCGCGCTGGGGGCGGGGCTTGATGCCACCGCCGACGCACTGTGGCAATCGCGCAGCGGCCTGACCAAAAACGACTTTCCGCATTCCGGCCTCGACACGTGCATCGGCCGTGTGGCGCAAGCTGACGGCTATGTTTGGCCCGACGGCCACGAGCGCTGGCACAGCCGCAACAATGCACTGACCGCCATTGGTCTGATGCAGGACGGTTTTTTCGACGTCGTCGCGCAGGCGCGTGACCGCTACGGGCGGCACCGGGTTGGCATCGTGATCGGCACCAGCACGTCGAGCATCGGGCGCACCGAAGAGGGTTATCGCGATTTGATCGACGATGCCCGCATGCCCGACGCATTCCACCAACCCGAGGTGCACAATCCGCACTCGCCGTCGGCTTACGTCGCGCACCTGTGCGATCTGGGCGGACCGCAAATTACCGTGTCGACCGCGTGTGCATCGTCAGCACGCGTGTTTGCCAGCGCAGCGCGCTGGCTGGCGCTGGATCTGGTGGATGCCGTCGTCGTTGGTGGCGTCGACTCGTTATGTTTAAGTGTGTTGCACGGGTTCAACTCGCTGGAGCTGCTGTCGCCGTCGCCATGTCGTCCGTTCGACAAAGGGCGCGACGGCATTAATTTGAGTGAAGCGGCGGGATTCGCACTGCTTTTACAAGAAGGCCACACGCCAACCAGCGGCGCCTTTTTGAGCGGCTACGGCGAAAGCGGCGATGCCTGGCACATGTCGCACCCGCATCCAGAGGGCTACGGGGCCGAGCTCGCCATGCGCGGCGCCATCGATGTGGCCGGACTGGAGGCGGCTCAAATCGGCTACATCAATCTGCACGGCACCGCATCGCAAGCGAACGATGATGTGGAAGCGCACGTCCTGGCGCGGGTGTTTGACGAGAAGACGCTCGCGTCATCGACCAAAGGCTGGACCGGCCACGCGCTGGGGGCGGCGGGCATCGTGGAATCGGTGATCGCGCTGCTGGCCCTGCGCGATCAGAAAGTGCCCGGTACGCTGAATCTGAACGAGCCCGATCCCGAATTCCCTTTTTCCATTCAACGCGATTCGGTCGATCGGCCGCTTAACCATGTCATGACTAATTCCTTCGGCTTTGGCGGCAGCAACTGCTCACTGGTGTTCAGCGCGGGGGCTGCATGAGAGTGAGTCTGGCGGGCGTTGGCGCGCTCGGCCCGGGCTTTGATGATTGGGCAGAGTTGCGCGAGCAGCTTTGCAGCAATGAGGTGTCCGACGTTGAAATGACGTCGCCCAAACCCGCGGTGATTCCGCCGCGCGAACGCCGTCGTGCGCCGCTGCTGGTTCGGGTAGCAGTGGATGTGGCCGCGCAAGCCTGCGACGCCGCAGGCGTGGACGCCAAAGACGTGGCCTCGGTGTTTGCATCCGGAATGGGCGACATGACGATAACCGACTATATGTGTCGAACCCTTGCCACCGACGACAAGATGCTGTCGCCCACGCGGTTTCACAACTCCGTGCACAACGCCGCGGCGGGCTACTGGTCGATCAGCACCAAATGCCACGAGCCGGCCAACTCCATTTCGGGTTTTCGGCTAACGGCCACGTCCGGTTTGCTCGAAGCCGCTGCGCAATGCGCGTTCGAGAAACGACCGGTATTGCTGGTCGCGTTCGACGTGCCCGGGCCATCGCCCATTGACGCCATGAATCACATCGACGCGCCGTTTGGTGCCGCGCTGGTGCTCACCCCCGATGCCGGTACGCACAAGTTAGAGATGAGTGTTCAGCCGGGCAACGGCGACTGGCCGGCACTCGCCGGTAGCCGACTTCAGGGGCTGTACGATTCCAACCCGGCCGCGCGCTTGCTTGCGCTGCTGCAGACGTTGGACGACGACCCGACTGCAGACGTCGCGCTGCCACTGGGTCCGGATTGCTCCTTGCTCGTCTCCACCCGGCGCGCCGCATGACCGCGCAAGCCCTCGCACTGCCCACGCAGCAAACCGACGTCGCCATCATCGGCGGCGGACTGGCTGGCTTGACCATGGCCATTCAGCTCAAGCAGCTCGATCCGGATTTTGATGTCGTCGTGCTCGAACGCCGTCGGCATCCTGTGCCCATTTCGGCGCACAAAGTGGGCGAGTCCACCGTGGAAATTGGCGCGCACTATCTGGCTGATCGTCTGGGACAGCGACCCTATCTTGAGACGCAACAGCTGTCGAAATTCGGGCTTCGGTTTTTCTTTGGCAGTCCGGATGGCGATCTGTCCAAAGCCGACGAGTTTGGCGCCAGCCACGTGTTGCCCGTGCACAGTTTCCAGATTGATCGCGGTCAGTTTGAGAACCACCTGGCTAAAGCCGCCGCCGAGCTTGGCGTTGAGTTTCGCGATCACACCGTGGTTAATGGTGTTGACGTCGCGGATGCCGCGCATCACTTGAACTACTTGTCGGACGAGGGCCGCGGCAAAATTCGCAGCCACTGGCTGGTCGACGCAGCCAGTCGCAAAAGCCCGATCAAGAAATCGCGTTCGCTGGCGCGCGACAATAACCACGACTGCTACGCGGTGTGGTTTCGCGTCGAAGAGACCATCGACGTTGACGACTGGTCGAGCGATGCCGAGTGGCAGGAGCGCTGCGGGCATCGCAAGCGTCGTTTTAGCACCAACCATTTAATGGGGCAGGGCTACTGGATCTGGATTATTCCGCTCGCGTCGGGCGCAACCAGCATTGGCATTGTGGCGAGCCCCGAGCATCACGATTGGAAAGCGCTGCGTAATCACGACGCGACGATGCACTGGCTCGGCAAACACCAACCGCGTTGCGCCGAAGCGCTGGCGGGTGCCAAGCCCATGGACTTTCACTTTATGCGCCGCTACTCGCACGACTGCGAGCAGGTGTTCTCGGCGCAACGTTGGGGGCTGACTGGCGAAGCTGGGGTTTTCCTCGATCCTTACTATTCGCCCGGTACTGACTTCATCGCAATTGGGAACTGTTTGCTGTCTGATCTGATCGTGCGCGAGCGACGCGGTGAAGACATTCGTGCGCGAAATGCGATTTACCAACAGCTGTATTTTTCGTTTTGCCGCAATACGCTTGATTTAGTGGTTGGGCAGTACGGCGGGTTTGGTGATCGGCATTTGATGTCTTTGAAGACCGTGTGGGACTTTGCCTACTACTGGGGTGTGCTGGCGTTGCTGTACACCAACGACGCATTGACCGATCTTGAGTTTATGCGCGATGCCGAAAGTGAGTTGCTAACCGTGCAGAAGACGGGGCGACATATGCAAAGTCTGTTTCGGGCGCGGGCGGCGAAGGCGCTGGTGTTGCCACACGATGGGCGGTTTGTGGATCAGGCGGCGATTCCTGTTGTGTCGCGGCTGAATGGAGAACTGCGGGATTCGTTAAGGGGTGAGGCGCTGCGTGTGCGGCTTATTACCAACATTGCGTTGCTGCAGGATGTGGCTCGGTTGGTTGAGGACCTGTTGGTTAACGGCACGGATGGTTCGGTGGGTTCCAGAGAGCGCGAAATCCTTGGCAATCTGCGACAGGATTTGGCCTAGCGCCGTGATGGCGCACGCCACGGGACTGTTAGAAATTCTGTGTCAATCCATTAATCTATGCGATAGAGGATTGAACCATGACAGAGAAATTCGATTTTGAGGCAGCCCTTAAGGCGCTGCAATCGGGCCAGTCGATCACCGGCAAGGATGGAGTACTTTAGGAGTACTTTAGGGTCAGACCAACGCAGAAGCTAGCGTAGCAGTCTCGCATCGCTTAGCTTTCGTTTGTGGCGGTTTAAAAGCTGATTTTGCCATCAAAATCCGACTCTAAACCCAACAACCGCAGTTCGGATGATGCTGCCAGCGAAGTCAGCTCACTGACGGTAAAGACCGTTGCTTAGATCTCGTTTTCGCCGGCCAAAACGAGATCTAAGCGCCCGTAAACGGATTCTAGGACATCAAGTAGCTATCTCCTTAGTGAATCGAGTGGTCTGACCCCACTAGCCCTAGCCAAGCCCACTAGCCCCCACTAGCCACAAGTCGCTATCTCCCTGGCGAATCGAGTGGTCTGGCCCCACGAGTCCTGGCGCCCCACTAGTCCCTACTGGTCAGATAACCCCAAACCGATGCGGTCATTTCTGTCCGGCTGTCGCCTTTAGAGTTAAGCCGCCTGCAACTCGCGTGCACCGCGCGCGAGGAATGACCGCGCGTTTGCTCGGCCACAGCGCAGCTTAAGAACGCTCAGGATCCGCTACACCCTGATTTTCCGACCGAAATAAGGATTACACCAATGTTCAAATACGCATCCACAGCACTGTTGGTCTGGCTGCTCACCAGTGGCTTCGTAAGCACAGCCCATGCGGTGGCTTGCGGCGACAGCGTCACCACCAGCATCACATTGACGTCGGATCTCCACTGCACGTCGGGTTACGCGGCGCTGGAGGTGTTCGCCAACGACGTCACCATTGATCTCAACGGTTACACACTCTCCGGTACGTCCGGCTTGGCGGGGGTCCAGGTTCAAGGCTACAAGAACGTGACCGTTACCAACGGCAGCATGCGGGGATTTTTTGCCGGCGTTAACGCGAATCAATCCACGGCGCTGCGAGTGAACAACGTGCTGTTTTATGAAGTGGGCTTTGGCGTGGTGAACAACGCTGGCAACGACGCCGCTATTTCGAAAAATCAGTTCGTCCGCGCGCAAATTGGCGTATCCATGCGCAACAGCTTGATCCATACCTCAGCAAGCAACAATTTGATTGACGACAACGAGTTTTATCAGGCGGGGATCGGCATCAACATCTGCGGCGACCATGCGGATAACAATACCATTACCCACAATCTGATCTGGAAGACCATCGACTACGGGATCCAGCTCACTCAGTCGGACAAAACGACGATTGCCAACAATCGCATTCTGGAGACTGGCTCGACCGCCATTCGACTGAGCAATTCGTCCCGCTCGGATATCCAGCGCAACACGTTAGCCGAAGGCGATACCGGTTTGTCGATCCTCGCGCAGGCCACTTCGCCTTGCCTGGTCAGTGGTGCTAAGCGCAGCTACAAGAACGTTATCGCAGCGAACTCCGTCATGGCATTTCAAACTGGCGTTCGATTGGGCCTCGGTCTGACCAACAGCGACGAAGTGCTCAGGAATACACTGATCGACAACAAGATTTATGACGACGGTGTTGGTATCTATTTCGCATCGGACGCGCACGACAACACGACGAGCAACGCCTTCCAGGGGACGTTTACGCCGATTGTTGATTATGGCGTCGACAATTCGTACTAAGGCAGAGCGGCGTTGACGACCGGTTCGTCGGTGCGTGCAACGATCCGCTGCTCGCTGCCTTCGAGAGTGACATCAGCGCCCCGTTGGCAAGCGATTTCAAACGCAGGTGCGTTGCCATGGGCAAACCCTCCCGTCCGCTTTGCCCCGCCTGCCCGTCTGTGAGGGAAGACCCGTCGGATTGTCGCAGTACAAACACAAGGCAAAAAAACTTGTCAGGGAACTGCCCTGTTGCGAAAGCGATATACCACGGGTAAATGACACCACGATTTCAAGGAGATAGAAAGACATGAAACTCAAGACCATTCTCGGCGCTGTGGCGCTGATGGGGACCATGGCGAGCGCCAATGCGGCTAGCTTGTCCTTAATTTACACGGGCGGCGCAACGGGCGGATCGGACGGATCGGTCGTTAATGTGGCCGCCAACGACGTCATTACGTTTGACCTGATGATGGATTTCTCAGGCCCCGGCGAGACGACGCTCGGCGGTGGCTATGATGTCATCTGGGACGCCAACCTCTTTGGCGACGTGGTGTGGACCAGCGGAGAACTCGGCGAAGAAGATCTGCGCCGCGATCCGGATCGCGTAGGCGACAGCTTGTACAACGGTGGCTTCGCCGCGTTTAACGGCCTCTCTGGTCCCGATCTTGTCGGCTCGATCTCATTCACCGTAATCGGTACGGTCATGCCCGGCAAATACAACCTCAGTCCCAGCGGCACCACCGGCACGGCCGGTCCGTTCGTTAGCGAAGTGGACAACGTCACCATCCTTAACCCGGACTTCAACGGCGTCGTCGTTCGTGTCGTGCCGGTGCCGGCCGCGGTTTGGTTTATGCTTTCGGGCTTGGGTGCACTGATCGGCTTCGGCCGTCGGTCTCGGGTCTGAGGCCAGCGGGTGAACAGCATGTCGAGGCGACGGTCTACGTCGCCTCGATTCCACCCCTGGGACAGAACCAGGAGCAACGAATCCTTTTACCAGCTTTGCGACTTTTGCACTTCGGCGTCGAATCCCAGAAACTCAAGGGCTACACAACGCTTCCGAAGACACCATGCTGACAATGAATCGACACTGGCTCGCCCTTTTGACTCTCACCTTTTTTCTCGGCGCATGCGATCAAAGCACCGTGTCCAACGCAGACGCTGCGCCGCCGACCACCAACCTGCGCAATGTTTCGGTCGAAGAGGTCGCGTTGCTCATTGCACAAAACCCCAGCGTCGTAGTGCTCGACGTGCGTACACCGGGTGAGTTTGCGCAAGGACATATTCAGGGCGCTCAGAACCTCGATTTCCACTCAGCGGATTTTGACGAACGCCTGGCGGCGCTGGACCCGGACACCTCCTATGTCCTCACCTGTCAAAGTGGGGTACGCAGTCGCCGAACACTGAAGAAAATGAAACAGCGCGGGTTCTCGGACGTCGCGCATTTGAAAAGCGGCATGGCCGGGTGGCGCAAGGCGGATCGCCCGGAAGTGACCGAATGACGGGTACCAAATTGTCAGACCTGACTAACCCTTTTTAGTCTTCGAAAGAATGCACAATCAAAATCTTCTGCCAGATCTTCGTCGACAGTTCCGTGGTCAGTGATTCAAGCTCGCTAACCGATGCCAGTACCACCGCATCGTCAAACCCCTGCACGTACAGCGCCGCCAACTTCCCCGACAACGACAGCATCTCGCTGCAGTAGTCGAGATAGCGGCTGAGTTCGAACGCACTCATGCGCTGGGTGGGCGAAGACTCGGTGGTCGGGCCGCGATCAAGCAGTCGCTCCGGATCTTTGGTCAGCTGGTGCATATCAATAATGTGCACGATGGAACGCAGCTCGTGCACGTGCGCCAGCGCTCGTTTGCGCTTGATACGCGCCTCGATAGTAATCAAAAAGAAAATCGCCGCGGCAATGAATACGACGTCGTTAATGCCCGCTTCGAGCAACTGGATGAAATCGAAGAAGTGTAACTCCTGGCCCGGAATGCGCAGGGAAAACACGGTGGCGACCACGCCCAGTGCCAGCAGTAACGCCAGTGTCCAGCTGCCGGCGCGCAGGTAATAAATCGGCTGGCCCAACCACTCGGCACGTTCACGCGTGTTGTCGCCCACCACTTCGAGCTCGCGGCAAATTTTCAACAGGCCCGAGGACGGGAAGCGCTCCGAGATGCGCAGACTCAGACGACTGAGCTGCTTATTGATGAACTCGGGGTTCAAACTGCGATAGGTCATCTCTCTACCATGCCATACGCGCCGCCCCGGCGGCCAACGCTTGTGCCGACTCGCGAGCGCCATCAAGAAATTTGATGACTGTTTTTCGCGCTTTTTTTCGTAGTACTGAATAACGCACCCGACACCCCGTATCTAGCAGGGATTGAGCGCTTGCCTCGCAGCACGGCGGCAAGGGCCGATTTGCGCACGTAGACCACGTCCGCGCCCGCATATACGCGGTTACCGGTTGGGGTGGGAGTTGTGCTGTGCTCCGGAACAGCCTTTTCGCAGCTCAGCGGGTCACGCCAGGTGTGTGGCCCGCTTCCTTTTTGGAGCGGTATCAGACTTCGGCAAAAGCGGCGTTGCCAACGGCATCAATACCGATGATGAACACGGCGCCGATATCGGGAGTTCCGTGGCACCGGAGCGCCCAGCCGTGCCGATCGCAAATGGTCTTGCACGTGGCCAGTCCTAGTCCCGCGCCCTCGTATTCAGCCCCCGTGTGCAAGCGACGAAAAGGCTCAAGAATTCGATCCTGAAACTGATTGTCGAAACCGATGCCGTTGTCCTCGACGCGAATTTCGAGACTGCCGTCCGGATTATCAAGGCGGCTAATGCGAATCACGGGCGTCCGGTCAGGCGATCGATATTTAAGGGCGTTAGCCAGCAAGTTCTCAAACAATTGATGCAGCAATACCGGATCGGCCGACACGCAGCCCAACTGATCGCCAAGTTCGATGTTGCCTTCCACATCAGTGATGACGGCCGTCAGTCTATCGCGAATTTCATTGATCGCGTTCGCCAGGTACACCGGTTCTAAATGAATCTTTGCGCGGCTGGTTCTCGCGTGCTCCAGCAACCGACCAATCCATCCGTGCTGTCGCGACGCGGCCGCTCGCGCTTTGCGCAGAAAACCCAGCCCTTCCTCGGGAAGCAAATCGCCAAAATCCTCTTCCAGGAATTCCAACAGAACCGAGATGTGACGCAACGGCGACTTGAGATCGTGGGCAGCGACCGCCGCGAACCGATCTAACTGCTGTACCCGCAGTTCCAGTTCCAGCGTTTCACGCCGCGAAATAGCGGCGGAACGCGTCGCCTCTTGCACTTCACTGCCGAGCTTTGCAAACACCGCAGAAACGTAAGACACAGGCTCGTGCAATAACAGGAAGTGATCGACGATTTTTGGTCGACGCTTCAGCGGCAACACGGCAAATCGAATGCGCTCCAGCGCTCGCGTGTCCAATCGTTGCGCCTGGACCAGCAAAAACCCCGAATTGACGCCGTCAAGAAGTTTGCCGTACAAATCGTCATTGCTGACTTCAAACAGGTTGCAGAACAAAAACCCGGGCGCAAGCGAGCCGTCACTGAAACTTGCCAGCAACTGGGTGGCTGCCGAGTTGATAGCCAAGACAACGCCTTTGCTATCCAGTATTAGTCCGGGCTGCGGGTTGGATTGAAACGCCAGCGAATGGAGATCCGGTCCATCGCTGTCTTCACCCATAGTACTCGCGCCCGTCTTCGCCTTCTTCAAAGTGGACCACCACCCGACAACCAGCGTCGCCGCGGGCAATGGTCTCCTCGAGCACCACGCGCGCGTAGCCAAGATTGCTCGCCGCGATTTTTCCAAACACGTTTGAGGTCATCATGCACAGCGAACGGCGCCCGTGCACATAGTGACCGAAGGGGCAGGCAGTATTCACAAGAACCATTTTTTCAGCGTCCAGGCTTTCTACCCGAAAGCCGCCGTCGATGCGCCTTTTCAAATCCACCAGCGCGGAAGCCACCAGCGACGGCGAGAGTTTTTCCAGGCCTGAGGCGGCCTGGTATTCACGCGTCATGATCTCGCCAATCCGACTGCCGACCATGGAGATAAAACCTTCCGATTCTTTCAGGCCCACCGATTCTTCGAGCACCGTTGCCAGCTCGCGTAACAGTTCGCGAAGAAACTGGTCTCGATCGCGGCGAATCGTGGCGTCTGCGAAATGGTGATCAATCTGATCCATGAATAGTTCCCTCTAGATCATGTGGCGTGGACGCCCAGCGTTCGAGTCACCGCATCGTCAAATGATCGAAAGCCAATTGACCGGCGTGTGCGTTCCTGACGACGTCCAGTCAGCGGATATCGTGCGGCGTGCGGCTCGGTAAGGTCATCGTAAAAGATAAGTTCGTTGTGTGCCAGTGACTGGCTTTCATCCGCGCGCACCAAGTACCAGACCAAAATCACAACGACACCGCGTAGAGAAAACACGAAGTCCAAACACGCTGTCCTTATTGCCATCACTTGCGCGGGCTACCAAATCTTGGAGCGGTCGGGCCGTCGGCCCGATCAGGCGACCCGCGACGCTGGCATCGAGATCGCCCGCCAGTTGCTCGCGAGCGACGACAACGGCTGCATTCGGCCAAACCCGTTACCGCTCAGCCACCGAGCGGTAAATCAGTCCTGAAGCCGGACCGCGCTCCACGCCACCACCAAACACAGCAAAGCGCCAACGGTAACCGTGGCCCCAAGCGAGTGCAGAGCCGGGATCGCCGACGTACTGAGCACCCCGAACGCCACCGAGGTCGACGCAGCGCACGCGAGTATCGCGTGGCGCGTATCGCCACGTGCGCGCCGCCCGTCCTGGTGTCGGCTCAAAAACAACGCGTAGTCCATGCCCAATCCGGCAACCAGCAACAGTGCCATCAGGTGATACAGATTCAACGCACCGGTCAGCGCAAAGAGCGCTCCAGTGGTGCCCGCCACGGCGCTTAACACCACGCACAGCGACCACACCGCGCGACGCAACGTCACTCGCCACAACAGCAGCGCTAAAATCAACAGCAGAGCGATGCCCAACATGCGCAACGTGGACGTGCGGTAATCGGCCACTAGCGTTTCGGACGCAGCGCGAAAATCAACCAGCTCTGCCGCCGTCGCCTGCGTCCGCAACCAGGTCGCCAGGCCGTCCGGATCCACGTCGCCAAACAGGCTGACCAGACTCACCCATTGCCCACCACTGGCGTACAGATGGCCAGTGACAAATGACTCAAGCGGCGTGCCGGCAAACGCGTCGACCGACGGCGGGCTCAACGTGCGGCTCATTGCCACGTGCGCAATGAACGGTTCGAATATGCCCGCCGCGAACGGCGACGCGGCGCGAGCCACAGCCAGGTCAGCGCGCAATGCGGGCTCGGAGGGCAAGGTGCGTTGACGCGCCGCGAATCGCTCGTTGCTCGGCAGGATTTGCGTCACCGCTTGCCAGTCGCCGAGCAATCCCCGGTTAACCGCGTCACCGAGCGCGGCGTGCAGCGCCTCGGTTTGTTCAAGGACCGTTTGCTGACGCGGGTCACGCAGCGCAATGACGTAGCGCAAGCTCGGCGTGCCCACCGCGTTGCGAAACGTCTGGTCGAGCTTCAGGCTGGCGGGCGGTACCGGGCTCAAGTCGGCCAGGTTGTTGTTCCACAGCGCGCCGGACACTCCGAACACCAGCGCCACACCAATCGTGCCCACCAACAGAGGCGGCCACCAACGTAACGTTATGCCCGTTGGTGCATCCGACTCGGTTGCAACGTCGCGCGTGCGGATCATTCTTGGCAGCAGCCACCGCGTCACCAACGCCGCCGTCATCAAGCCCGCGGCCGTGAACAAACCCAGCTGCGCTGGTCCTTGCGAGCCCGATAACGCGATGGCCAGATAGGCGAGCACGGTGCTAACGGCACCAAGACGTAAAGTCGGCCACAAAGCGGACACCGCCGTCGCGGCGTCCGCCGAGCGCGCGTGGCTAAACACGTGCAGCGGATAGTCCAGCGCGATGCCAAGCAGCGTAAATCCAAAAGCAAGCGTAATGCCGTGCACGGCCGGAAACACCAGCGTAACCACCGAAAGACCGGCCAACGCACCCGATGCCAACGGCAGCGCGGCAACGATCAAATACGACGGTCGTCGATAGGCGATCAACAGCACCAGCGCCAGCGCGACAGACGCCAGGATCGAGCGATTCCTCGCCTCGGCGTGAATAACATCGCGCAGCTCTACGGCAAACGCGCCGGGACCGCTCAGCTGCGGCGTCAGCGAACGGGTCGAGGAATCGGCGTTGAGCTCATCGCGAATGCGCTGCACGGCGAGCGCTTGTCCACCGATATCAAACGACGCGGCGGTCGTTTCGACCATCAGTACGGCGGTGCCGTCGTCGGTTTCCCAACGTTCCTGATTGCCCGCACCGGCCGCGAGTGACTGCAGGGTATTGATCGCGTTGAGCCCGGGGTCTTCGCGCAGCAGCGTGTTGAAATCGGCGCCCGCGAACAGCGCCAGATCTGCGGCGCGATCGCCGAGCGCGCGACGCAAACTGTCTTCAGTAATCGGCGCATCGTCGAGCAGCAATCGATAGCGCCAGATCACCTCGGGCATGTCGCTCAGTTCCGGTGACGGTGCGCCCGCCAGCACGCGGGAAAACGCACCGCTGTCTTCCAGTGCAAAGCGCGCGGCATCCACCTGTTCGTCATCCGCGTCGGGCAGTCCGATCAACAGCAGACGTGCGCCCGGCGAGTCGCCCAGTCGATCTACCAGCACCTGCTGCGCCGTCGTTTGGGGTGCGGGAAGGAACAGACCCAAATCATAGCTGAAGCGCAGACCCGTCAGCAGAATCGCGCCGCAGACCAGTACAAACGCCCCCCACGTCAGCAAAACGCCGCGTGTGGACACGGGCTTAAGGTGCACGATCCGGCGTCAAAATCAGTTGCTGCCAGTCACCGTTTTTCATTTGGGTTCGAATGCCGCTGACCGTCGCATCGCGCCCGTCCACGACCAGTTCGTCGACGTGTCGTTTCAAGCGGCGGTTGCGTGGCGTGAGACGCAGCGTCCACGACTCGGCATCTTCCAGATAGTCGAGCGTGAAGTATTTTTCCAACTGTTCGCTGTCGCCTTCAAGCAAACCGCGAAACCCCGCGAGCAACGCGCCGAGCTCGGGCCGCGAACGCAATCCAATCGTGCGCCGTTCGCCGTCTCGCTCCAGATAGATATTGGATTCGTCAACCGCCATGGTCACCGCTTGCGGCGACTCGACCACTTTTTGCATCAGCCTGGTGGCCGGGTCGTAGCGCAAGTAGCCGCGGTACAGCGCGGGCTCGGCCAGAATGACACTGTGACGTTCTTCAAGAAAAGGGATCTGCTCAACCGACTGCAAACGCAGCGTTTCCAGACGCGCGCCCACGTCGCTTTCCTGACCCGAAGCCAGCGCACACAGCAGCACGCCGAGCAGCGTTAGCAGTGTTTTCATGTCTGAGATTCCTGCCAGAAAGGGTAAAAGTTAAACCAGTTGTACGGCGCGCGGCGCGCATGATGCGCCAATCGATCAGCGTAAGCCTGGACAATGTCGTCCATCCAGTTCCCGTCACGCTGGCCGCGCGGCGGTACGTCGAACTCGAACGGTTCAAACACGACGTGGTAGTGACGACCACCTTCAAACGTGCCGAAGAACAACATGATCGGCGCACGCGTGGCAATGGACAGCATAAACGGCGCCACCGGAAAAGCCGCCTTGCTGCCCAGGAAATTGACCAGAACGAAGCGCTCGGGTTCCACAATTCGATCGCCCAGCACGGCCACCAGATCGCCGGTTTGCAGTGCTTCGCCGATTAGCAACGCCAATGTACCGCGGTGATCGGAAGGCTGAATAATCTGCTCTGCCAGCTTGGGGTTCAAGATGGTGAGCAACGTATTGGCGTTGGGACTGATACGCCGATCCATAACGATGCGCAAGTTGACATCCGGTCGCTGCCGGCTGATCACGCGCGCGGCTTCAAAGCTGCCTAAATGCGACCCCACCAGAATGCAGCCGTTACCTTCATCCATCACCGCGCCCAGCAGCTCGACGTCTTGCGACGTGACGTCGAGCCGCGGTTTGTCGTCGGCGAGCAGATACACGCGGTCGAGCGTCGACAGTGAAAACGTCCAGAAATTCTTCCAGATATCGAGCAGCGTAGCGGGGCGTCGCAGCGCCCGATCGAGAAAACGACGCGACTCGCGACGCTCCGGGCCACGCACGATGAAAAAATACAGGGCCACGGGCAGCAACGTCAGCCGCGCCAGTGTCCGGCCGATCCGCTGCACGAACCAGGTATAAAACCGCAGCACCGGCATCGCGCCGCCTTCAGCGCGCGTGGTCCAGTTCTCGCTCACGAACTGCCCTTGGATTGATGTACGCAGGCTAGCAGCCCCGCACGCACCGGCTTACCGGTTTCCGAGCGCGGCAGTTTGTCGACAAACACGACCGGTCGCGGCATGAACGCCGGGTCCACTTTTTGTTCGAGTTCGCGCAGGACGTCCTTGCGCGTAAGCCCTGGCGCAACGACCACAGCCGCCAGTCGCCCAATGCCGTGATCGGGGTCGGGTTGGAACACGACCGCTTCGTCAACGCCGCGGGTGTCAGATAAGATTTGCGAAAACAACGACAGCGATCCGCGCTTGCCGGCTACGTTTACGATGTCGGTCAAACGCCCTTCGAGCGCAAACTGACGCGCATCGTGAAACGTCAGCACGTCGCCCAGTTCGACCGGATCGGGCAAATGATCCACGTGCACGCGCGTACCGTGTTCGGTGGGTTCGAACGCGAAACCGTCGAACGCGTGGTAGTGATCCTGATGCGCCGTGCGGCGGCTGGCCAGCGAACCGACTTCACTGCAGCCATAGATCTCGCACACGGACCCGCCAAACAATTTTTCCACCTCGGTCGCCAGCGATTTGGCCAGCGGCGCGGTGGCACTGTAAATCGTATGGACGGGCGGAAACGATAAACCGCTTTCCACCAATGCACGCATGTGCAGCGGCGTGCTCACCAGCGCGCGCGGCGCCTGCATGCGTTCGAGCGACTCCAGCACATCGACCGGAAACAGGGGCTGGCCGTCGTGCACGCAAACGTCGGCCATCAGTGGCATCAACACAGAGAGCTCGAGCCCATACATGTGTTGCCCGGGCACCGTCGCAAGCAGGTCACACGCCGTGTGCGGATCCCCAAGCATGAAACGCCGATTGATCGCGGTGCCGTCGCACAGCGCGCCCCAGGTTTTCAGGTTGGCTCGCGCTTCGCCCGTCGATCCTGAGGTAAACGAGATCGCCGCCAGCTGCTGACGGTCGACGGGCGCAAGCTCGCTGCGCGTGCGCGCCTCATCGAGCTTGGCGCGGATTCGGATTGATTCCAAAGTAGGGGCGATGGGCAACTCAGCGTCGCAGATAACATAAGCTGGCCCGAAGCGACCGGCCAGTTCTGCCTGCGTCGCCGTGTGTCGATTCGACGGCAACAAATTACATTGGCCACGCTGGATAACCGCGCACAGGCTGAGCAAAAACGTGTATCGGTCGCGACACAGATTCACCGCGTAAGGCGCATCGGGCAGACGCCGCGCGAGCGCTTGGACCTGATACAAAAACGCACCCACCGACACGCGCCGCCCGTCACGCTGAGCAATCCAGTGCGCGAGAGGGCGAGAGACGAGCGGGGCGGTGTCGGTCACTGTCGGGATACGCCGACCGGGTCAGGCTGGTTTGTTCGACTCGATGTGCGCGCTGAGCGTGCGCAAACTGGCAAACGCCTGCCGCGTTTGTTCATCTTCAGACTTGAGCTGTACGCCATGGGTCTTGGAAATCACCAAACCCAGCTCCAGCGCATCGATCGAATCCAGACCCAGGCCGTCGCCAAACAGAGCTTCGGTGGGATCAATCGAAGCGGGTTCGACATCCTCCAGATTCAGGGTTTCTACCAACAGTTGGGCGAGCGCTTGCTCGGCCGGCGACTGCTCCATTATTTCGACTCCAAACTTGGTTCAATTTTGGCGCAAGTTTATACTATTATTCGCGATGACGCGGCCTCTGAACTCAACACATAAAGCGACAACGTGAGCGAACAACATCCAGATGTCCTGATCATCGGTGGCGGCCCGGCCGGCTCGACCGCCGGTACCCATCTTGCCAGGCGCGGGCACCGCGTCGTGCTGCTTGAGAAATCGGCGCACCCTCGTTTTCACATCGGCGAATCGCTGCTGCCGATGAACCTGCCCATTCTCGATCGCCTGGGTGTCCTCGACCAGGTGCGCAAAATCGGTGTACCGAAACTCGGCGCGGATTTCACCCACGGTGACGATCCGGCCGACTACGCCACCTATCACTTCAAGCGGGCTCTCGGTGGCAGCGGTGATCACGCCTTTGAAGTGCGCCGCGAAGATTTCGACGCGCTGTTGTTCGATAACTGCAAAGCCGCAGGTGTCGATGCGCGTGAACACCAAACCGTGACCAACGTCGAGTTTAACCCCGATGGTGACGGTCGCCACTGCTTGACCAGTGTGGATGAAAACGGCCGCGCCCTGACCTGGCGACCGCGGTTTGTGGTCGACGCATCGGGCCGCGACGCGCTGGTCGCGTCGAAACAGCGCAGCAAGATCAAAAATGCGCGTCACGCCACCGCCGCTCTGTTCGCCCACTTTGAAGGTGTCGCGCGACGACCCGGCAGCGACGCCGGCAACATCAGCGTGTACTGGTTTGAACACGGCTGGATATGGATGATCCCGCTGCAGGGCGACACGATGAGCGTCGGCGCCGTCTGCCGACCGGGTTATCTTAAAACTCGCCGCGGCTCCAGCGACGAATTCTTGATGCAGACACTCGCCCAGTGCCCGGGCGCGCTGCCGCGCATGCGCGATGCCAAACAATTGTCGCCCGTGCGTGCCGCCGGTAACTATTCCTACCGCTCGCGTAAACTGGCGGGCGACGGCTACATGTTGCTCGGCGACGCCTACGCATTTATCGACCCGGTGTTTTCCAGCGGCGTGTATCTGGCGATGCACGGCGCCGAGCAGGCCGTCACGCCCATCGACACCTGGCTTAGCGGCAACCAACGCCGGTTTAGCCAGCAGGTACGCCAGTACGAACGTCAGATGCGTCGCGGGCTCGCCACCTATTCGTGGTTCATTTATCGGTTTACATCACCGGCCATGCGCAACCTGTTCCGCAATCCACGCAACGTGATGCAGGTGGAAGATGCCGTTGTGTCGATGCTGGCCGGCGATGTGTTTGGCAATCCGAAAATCCGCCGCCGACTCGTTTTGTTTCGTATGATTTACGGCGTCAGTTGGCTACTGACGTTGAGCGAGTCCTGGCGCGCTCGACGTCGCCGACTCAGCGACGCTCGCCTGGCCTTCAACACAGAGACTTTATGAAACCCCTGCACGTCAGCTACGAATCGATCAATTACAACAACGCCGACCAGCACGGCGTGTTTTTTCGTTTTCTGTTTGGGTCCGGCGACAGCGGCGAGGCCTGTGATTTCGAAACCGGTCTGCCGCAGATTTACGGTCAGAGCGTGCGCGAAACCTGGCGCTGCGAAGGCACGCCTCAGCGCCTCTGCGCCGGCCGGGTCAATGCCATCACCTGCGGCGGCTATCTGATGGCCGCGGCACAGATCGACACTGACGATCTGCGCGCGGACACCTACGAGGTTTATCAACAGCTGCTCGATTTTATCCATGCCCAGGGCTTTCACGACATCGTGCGCATCTGGAATACCGTGCCGGATATCAACGGTGGCGACGGCGACCAGGAGCGTTACAAACAATTTTGCCTGGGCCGCGCTGAGGCCTTTGATGCCGCGCACATGGCGCAGCGCCAGCCACCAGCCGCCACGGCCGTAGGTTCTGCCCCCGAGCAGCCTCTGCGCGTCTTTATTCTCGCTGCACTGCAGGCGCCGCAGCTGGTGGAAAACCCGCGTCAGGTCAGCGCGTTTGCGTACCCACGTGTGTACGGTCCGCGCAGCCCGTCGTTCAGCCGCGCATCGCTGCTCGATACCCACGGTCGCCGGCAGATGTTCTTATCGGGCACAGCGGCGATCGTCGGCCATGAGTCGCAGCACGAAGGCGACGATTCGCGGCAAATAAATGTGCTGCTCGAAAACATCCGCACGCTGATTCGCAACGCCGATCTGGCCGACGCCAGCGCCACGCTGCGGGTCTACGTGCGCGACATGAAGCTTGCTCAAACCGTACGCGAGCACATGGCGGCGCTAACCAATCAGCCCGAACGCCTCGTGATCCTCGCGGCCGACATTTGTCGTCGCGAACTGCTGGTCGAAGTGGACGGCGTCATCGAATGCGCCCGCCCCGCCGCCGCCGAGCAACAGCACCCGCCAATTAGCCGCGCGTCCTGATTCGACACCATTTCAAGATGTTTTACCTTTGATGGGTGCCTCTTCGTTGCGCATCATATTGGTCGGGCTGCTGGGTCTTGGCGCGGTTGCGTTTGGGATTTACGCGTTGCAAGAAGACCCCGCCAACTCTTCACCTGTCGCGACGCCAGCGAGTAAACGATCGCCTGCCATCGGCTTGGATGACACCGAAGCGGCGACGACCGACGACAGGGGGACTGCTGAGCGGGCGTTCCAGAAAGCGCCCGCTGACGAGCCGCACATCGTCACCGATGCCTCGTCGATCCACGACGAGCCGACCTCGACGCCCGCGCCAAAGAGACCACGAAGCAACGCCACTGATTCGGACGAGCCTAGCGACGACGGCGCGGTTACCGAAGCGCAGTTCGTGTTTGAAGAAGTGGATCTGCAAACCGTTGACGCACAACTCCAATCGCAATATGCCGATGAAGAGCACCAGAGATATCGCTTTGCGAAAATTGACGGTGAGGCACTACGCGAAAGGATTCGAAACGCATCGGACAACGATACGCTGAGCCTCGAATTGTTCCCGGGAGACATCATCGTTTCCCGGCAGGTGGACGGCACGCGCTCGCGCGCGAGCGGCGACAATGATCTGGCGAGTTGGCACGGCAATATTGAAGGTAATCCGTGTTCGGCCCTCAGTATTTTTGTCGACCCGCAAGGCGTCATTACGTTATCGAGTTATCACAACCGCATCGGTATTTTCAGTGTGGAAATAACCAGCCAGGAGTCTGTTTACGCGATTACACAGTCGACCGCGTTGAATGACACACCTTGCAACGAATGAGAGTCGCCGCAGCCAACTTACAGCGACTTGCGCACACCAATGGACACGAACACCGGAATTTGCGACACCGCCTCGCGATCTGAATAGTCCGGCTCGTATTCGTAGGCGGTGACGTTTTCGCGATTCGTCGCGTTCAGCACTTCGAAGTACAACTGCCCGTTGTTGAACCACGAAGGGTTCCAGTCCAGACGCAAATCCAGACGGAAGTAGTCGGGCAAACGGTCGCCGTTAATCGGGCCGTAAATCGGGATGAACAAACCCTCGTTCTCCGGATCCGGCGTGCCGCCAACGATGCGGGTATCGGGCGCGCCGCTGTGGAAAATGGCGCGCGCACCAAACGACAGCGTGTCGCTAATTTGATGCTTGGCCACCAGCGACGCGATGAGCGGCTGATCAAATTCAAACGCAAAGGTCTGCCCGGTGTCGAGATCGGTGCGTTCGGATTCGGCGTAGGACAACGACAACCAGCCCACCCAACGCGGCCCAAAATGCCCTTGCACCATGAGCTCAGCACCGCGCGCTTCACCCACACCGCGATTGTCGTAGCGGGTGCCTTCGTTTCCGGTAACCAGATTGCTCATCGATTTTTCGTACACGTCGGCTTTGACCAGCCAGCCGTTCAAAAAGCGATGGCGCATCCCGAGCACATAGTGATCGGACTGCAGATAGTCGAGCAATGGGTTGCCCAGCGTGCGTTCCATATATTCGACAGCCGGCAACTGATGGTAGCGCCCGGCACCGGCAGTAAACGTTGATCGCTCGGCGAACTGCCAGCGCAATTGACCGCGCGGCTCAAAGGAGCTGCGATCCAGATAGTCATCCGCGGTGTAGGCGGAACCGAGCGACAGCGTCAGATTGTCAAACAGCTGCAGATCGTAGTTGCCGAAAAAACGCTGCCGCAACAGGTTCAGACTCGACTCAGCCGTGAGTTGCTCTGAATCGGTAAAGCGACAGTCGACTTCAAACTCCGTGCACCCGTTGTCGCGCAGCACAACGTCGTAATCAAAATTGCGATCGGTGATCGTACCGCCGAATGTAAACTGATGGCGGCCCATACGCCGCAGCGTGGCTTCGACGCGCAGCGTCAAATCGTTGGTGATCATCTCAATGTCACCGGCGCCACCAAGACGAATGTTCAAGTCGGTCTCGGTGTGGCCGAAGCCCGCGATGACTTGCTCAAACAAATCTGCGCCGCCGCCGTCGTGGGTAAACACCGCGCCCTGTCGGTGGTACTTCAGACCAAAGCGGTGCTGACCGGCCAGCGCGGGATCCTGCAGCACCTCAGTGTTTTCATCGTCGAACAGCAGCTCAACCGAATCGGTTGCACCATCGAGCAACAAATCAACGCGACTCGAATCGCCGATGTCGATCTGGTATTTGCCACGGTAGTCGCGATAGCGCGGCAACTGGACCAAATCGGGTTCCTCGGCGTCTTCGTTCTGGCGCTCGATCAGCGGTTCCAGAATCAGATCGTAGTAACTGGCACGGGCCGAAAAATAACCGCGCTGCCGGTCGTTGACCGGGCCTTCGACCAATACTCCGCTGTGCAGCAGGTTGGCGTCGAGCATGACGGACAGATCGTCGGCGTTCGGGCTGCGCGTGCGCACATCGACCACGCCACCAATCTTGTCTTGAAAGCGCGCGCCGAAGCCGGCGGGGTGGAACGTGAAGCCGTCCACGACGTCGCCGTCGACAACGCTGCCGGGAGCGAAATGAAACAGGTAGCCAACGTTGAGGAAATCAACACGGAATTCGTTATCGAGCGGGCGCGAGCCACGCACGGCCATGCCCCCTTCAAAGTCACTGTTTTGCGCGACGCCGGGCAGCATGGTGATCACGTGGAGTACATCATCGTTGCCGCCGGGCAGCCCTTTGATGCTTTCGGCATCCAGATCGATGCCCAGCGAATCCACAGCGGTACGCACGCCGGTGACGGTGAGTTCTTCCACCGCCTCGTCGGACTCGGCCGCCTCTTGATCCTGGGCCCACGTTGGGGCGGCCCAGGCCAGGGCAATGTATGCGCCGAGCAGAGCGCGGTAGCGTAGCGATTTCATAGTATGAGTGACCCTAGCACAGCTTTCGTAGACTACGTGTCGTCGTCGATCACACTTAGCGTGGATTGACGTGTGCGGTCGACCGTCAGGTGGGTGACATCAGGCCTCGAATAGTGGCCAACTGGATCAAAGTTCTGGCGCTCCTCACGCACGCGGGTGTGGTCGATATCGGCCACAAGCAAGCCCTCTTTCTCGGCGACGGGCGGCAGTACCCATTGTCCGTCGGGCCCTGCGACGCAGGAGCCGCCGTTGGCCAGAAACGCGTCCTCGTCGTCAACCAGCTGATCCCGGTGCAAGGTATCGGCCGGAAAATCGGACCCACGCATCAGACTCGATACAGAAACCACGTAGGAGCGGGCCTCTTTGGCGATAAATCGCGTGATGTCGCCAGTGTTGTGCATGCCGCCGGGCCAGATCGCGTAGTGCAAATCTTCGCCCTGCGCGTACAGCGCCGCGCGCGGCAGCGGCATCCAGTTTTCCCAACAGTTGAGTGACCCGAGCGTGAACGCCTTGAGCGGATGAACGCGCAAGCCGTTGCCATCGCCGGGCGACCAGGTCAGGCGCTCCTCGTAGGTGGGCATCAGCTTGCGATGCACCGACACGATGACGCCCTGCGGATTGATCGTCACGGCGCTCGCGTAAACGCTATGGCCACCCCGATCCACCGGCCGCTCGATAATACCCAGCACCACGGCCACGCCGTGCTCGCCCGCCACCTGACAGACCGAATCCAGATGGCCCGCTTCGATCTGCACGGCTTGATCGAGGTAGCGAGCGTGAAAGGCCTTTTGCACTTTAGATTCAAACACCGCTCCGCCAGTGCGCTCGGGCCAAAACGGGTAGCCCGGCACCAGCGCTTCGCCAAAACCCACGACGTCGCAGCGCTCGGTCGCGGCGTCACGCACGGTGTCACACACTTTTTCCAGCGTCTGGTCGCGGCGAAACCAAACCGGTGAGATCTGACCGAGGCCGACGCGAACGTGATCATTGGACATGACAAAGTCTCCTGAAGCGGGATCTAGCGGACAACGCCAGTTCCCAAGAACTCTCGAACAACCGCGACAAAAGCCTGCGGCTTCTCCCAATAAACCATGTGGCCGGCACCTTCCAGCGAACGGTAAATCGCGTTGGGAAACGTGCTTGCGTATTGCCGCGCCACGGCTTCTTTTTTGTAGTCGCACTCGCCGCGCACGATGAGCACCGGCGTGTGGTTTTCGCGTAGTGCGGGTTTGGGGTCTGCATAGTCTTGCAGGCTTTTAGCCGTCATTCGGTTCGACCAAAAACCGAAACCTCGCGTTTGCGTCTTGATGGCACTCGGGTCGCACACCGTGAGCGACAGATAATACTCATTGGCAATGCGGTCGAAAAAGGAACCGGCTTCGCGCCACGGCAAGAGTCGCGACGCGGCCGTTGGATTAATATCGGACAGCAACACGGCGGCCATGAAACGCGGCTGGTTCACCGCATCGGTGAAAGCCGTTTTCTCCGCGTCCGACATTTTTTCATCAAGTTTGCCATCACCCGCTTCCCGCCATTCCGGGTGATGCATCGGCGCCGCCGACGAAAAGACGACCTGGTAGACATCAGCCGGATGCCTGACCATGTAATTCGACGTCAACGTCGTGCCCCAGGACGACGCGATGAGGATCACGCTTTCATCGCCGCTGCCCGCGAGGATCTTGTCGACCAGCGCTTTGAGGTCGCGCATGTGACGATCGAGCGAGTACTCCGCCATGTCGTCCAGACGATCCGACAAGCCGCCACCCACCTGATCGTAGAAATACACGTCGTGGCCATCTGCACTCAGTTGCGACAGCGGTTTCACGGTTTGCTCAATGACCACGCTGTACGCGCCGGGCCCGCCGTGGACCACGACAATCGATTTTTTGTTCGTTGGTGGATTGGCCAAAACCTTGCGCACGGCGAGGGTGGAGCCAGTCGGCAGTTGCCATTGCTCAACGCCAGGTGGAATCTCCACCGCGTATTGCTGTGCTGCGGGCACCAGCGGACGCAGAAACACCAGCGCAACACCGGCCAACAACACAACGCCGGCACCGAGGCCATGCCACACGGCGTAGCGGCGTTTGGGCGTGCGTCGAAACAAAAGAGCCGGTAACAGCGACACAGTCGCCACTGAGATCACGGCCGCCATCAGGCCAAGACCGAGGAGCAGCCACGGGTGGTCGACAGCGCGAGCGGCACCGGCAATCGCCGCACCCAGTGCAACGACGCCCACCAGGTAGGCAAAAAGTTGTAGCAAGCCCCCGCTGCCAATGCGGATAACCGCTAGAAGCCTGGAACCAGAAGCGTGTGCGGTATTCTCGTTCATGCCGGACCTAGTAGTGCGGCGGCACTTCGTGTTCGTTCTGCTCATCGCCACCGTCGTTAGCGCGCAGTGCGCTGACCCGCTGCGCCAGCGTCTGACACCAGGTGCGCAGTTCGTCCATGGACTTCTGCTGCTCGTAAACCAGATCGCTCAGATCACCCACCGTTTGCTCCATAAAGGCGAGCTTGGTTTCCAACTCGGTGATGCGCTCGTCACTCATCGGTACGTCTCCATCGTTACTTGCCTATACAGAAGTTGGAAAAAATATCGCCGAGCAGCGCATCGCTGGTGACGCGTCCGGTTATTTCTCCAAGACACTGCTGGGCCAGCCTAAGTTCCTCGGCCATGATTTCGCCAGCCGCGTGTTGCTTGAGCTCGAAGGTGCCACGCTCGATGTGCGTCGCGGCGCGCGCCAGCGCATCAAGGTGTCGACGGCGCGCAATCACGTTGCCTTCGGTACCGGCATCAAAACCGGCGTGGTGCTTCAAGCGCTCGGTCAAGGTGTCCACGCCGGCGCCGGTCAGCGCCGAGAGCGCGACGACATCATCATTGAGCTCAAACGTTCGCGTCGGCGACAGATCCGTTTTGTTGTAAACGGTGATCAGTGGAATATCGGGCAGTGCCAACGCATCGGTCACCGCTTCGGTGGCGTCGATGACGTGCAGCATCAGGTCAGCATGAGCCATCGCGTCGCGCGCACGACGCACGCCTTCGACTTCGACCGGATCATCGCTGTCGCGCAATCCGGCGGTATCGACGATGCGCAGAGGCATGCCGTCCAGTTCGATATCCTCGCGCAGCACGTCGCGCGTGGTGCCCGGTCGATCGGTGACGATCGCCGCGTCGTGACCGGCGAGCCGGTTGAGCAAACTCGATTTGCCGGCGTTGGGTCGACCGACGATCACGATGGTCAGGCCGTCGCGCAGACGCCGGCCCTGGCTCGCATTGCGGCGCAAGCGCGCGAGTCTCTTCGTGACGTCGGTGAGTCGCTCATCAATTTGCGGGTCGCTGAGAAAATCGACCTCTTCCTCAGGGAAATCAATCGCGGCTTCCACGTGCACGCGCAGGGCGTTCAGGGCGGCCACCAGCGCATTAACGTCGGCCGAAAACACCCCTTGGAGGGAACGAGCCGCTGCGCGCGCCGCCGTGCGCGTCGAACTGTTGATCAGATCGACGACCGCTTCAGCCTGAGTCAGATCCATCTTGCCGTTCAGATAGGCCCGCCGCGTAAATTCCCCTGGTTCCGCCAGGCGCGCGCCGTTGGCCAACGCGGTCTCCAACAGGGCCGCGAGCACCATAGGACCGCCGTGGGCCTGGAGCTCGAGCACCGCTTCGCCGGTGTAGGAATTAGGCGATGGGAAATACAGTGCGATACCGCGGTCCAGCGGCTCACGGTGCTGATCGTAGAACGCGCCAAACGCGGCGTGGCGTGGGGTCGGCAACGCATCGAGCATTCTTTCCCCAATGGCAGGCGCGGCGGCACCCGAAATGCGGACGACGCCGATGCCACCTCGGCCTTGAGGTGTCGCTAGCGCTGCGATGGTGTCAGTGGCAGGATCATGCATCGCTGAAGTTTAACAGCGCACCCGGCTTTTTATGGAGATAGCGATGCCTGTGACCACCGTCAAGTTTGATAACCCTGCTGGCGACGCGCTGTCGGGTCGGCTCACGCTGCCCGATACGCGCGCGCCGCACGCGTTTGCGCTGTTTGCTCACTGTTTCACGTGCACCAAGAACTTCACCGCAACGCGCAACATTGCCGCCGCGCTTGCCGCGGAGGGCATCGCGACTCTGGTGTTTGATTTCACCGGTCTTGGCGCGAGCAAAGGGGATTTTGCCGACAGCAATTTCTCAACCAACGTATCCGACCTGGTCGCCGCGGCTGATTTTCTCGGGCGCGACTATCAGGCGCCTAAACTGATCGTCGGGCATTCGCTGGGCGGCACGGCGGTGCTCAAAGCCGCCGCGGACATTCCATCGGCCGTGGCGGTGGCGACGTTGGGCTCGCCGTCGCACGCCCGGCACGTCGAGCATTTGGTCGACAGCAAAAAACAAGACATCGAGCGCGATGGTGAAGCGGAAGTCATGCTGGCCGGTCGACCGTTTCGCATTCGCCAGCAGTTTCTCGACGACATTCGTTCAGCGCCGGTGCTCGATGACGTCGCGCACCTGCGCAAGGCGCTGCTGGTCATGCACGCACCGCTCGATGACACCGTGGAGATGGATAACGCCACCGATCTGTTTGTCGCCGCCAAACACCCGAAGAGTTTCGTCAGCCTGGACGACGCCGATCATCTGTTGAGCGACACCGAACACTCGGGTTACGCGGGTCGCGTGATTGCCGCGTGGGCCCAAAAGTACATCGGCGTTGGCAGTGAAGGGATTGATGGCGTCGACGGCGCGGTCGTGGCGCGGACTCGTCTGAGTGGTTTTCACACCGACATCAACGCCACGGGTCATCAGTTCGTGGCCGACGAACCGACAAAAGTCGGCGGGACGGACGTCGGACCAAGCCCCTACGAACTGCTGTCTGCCGCGTTGGCAAGCTGCACGACGATGACGTTAAAGATGTACGCCACACACAAAAAGTGGCCGATGGACAGCGCTACCGCGACGGTGTGGCACGAAAAAATTCACGCTGCAGACTGCGAAGATTGCGCGTCGGGCGGCGACGCCAAGGTGGACGTGTTTGAACGCGAATTAAAAATCAAAGGTGATCTTAGCGACGAGCAGCGTGCGCGGCTGGTGGAAATTGCCGACAAGTGCCCGGTGCATCGAACGCTGCACGGCGAGGTCAAAGTGCGCACCGTTTTGGCCGATTAACGCCAAGGCACGGGGCGCGCCGGTCAGGCTTTCGCGGCTGCCTCGACCGTGCGGTTGATGCGCCACTGCTGGAGCACCGACAGCACCGTGTTCACCACCCAGTACAACACCAGGCCAGCGGGGAAGAAGGCGAAAAACACCGACATCATTAGCGGCAGTACCATCATCTCTGTGGCCGTCGTCGGATCCGCCGGCGGCGGGTTGAGTTTGGTTTGGATGAACATTGCCACGGCCATGATCAGCGGCAGGATGAACAGCGGATCACGTGACGACAAATCGTTAATCCACAGCGCGAACGGCGCCTGGCGAAGTTCAACGCTTTCGATCAGCACCCAGTAGAGCGCGAGAAACACCGGCATCTGCAACAGTAGCGGCAGACAGCTGGACATCGGATTGACGCCTTCCGTCTTGTAGATGTTCATCATCTCGCGGCTCATCGCCTGGCGATCGTCTTTGTAGCGTTCCTGAAGTTTTTTCACGCGCGGAGCAAGGTTGCGCATCTTGGCCATCGAGTGACCGCTTTTTTGCGCCAGCGGATAAAAGATCAGCTTGATCAGGAACGTCATCAGGATAATGGCCAAGCCCCAGTTCTGGACGAGGCTGTGAATTTTTTGCAGCAACCAGAACAACGGTTGTGACAACACCGAAAGGATGCCGTAGTCGACGGTGCGCACCAGACCCGGAGCGACTTCGTTGAGTTGCTCCTGCAGTTTGGGGCCAACGAAAACCGTGTGCTGGGTGGATGCGCTCGCACCGGGTGCAACATTAAAGACCGGCATCACCGCGCTGATCAGTTCGCGATCGTCGTTACTTACTCTTGATGAGTACTGCGCCTGAACACCCGACGGGGGGATCACCGCCGACAGGAAGTGGTGTTCGATGGTCGCGATCCAGCCCATGTCGGTCGCGAAATTCAGCGGCTCTTTGACCAGCTCTTTGTGTTTGTATTTGTCTGCGGCTTCGCCGTCGAAAACAACGGAGCCCAGGAAAGAGTAGGAATCGACGTCAAACATCGAGCGCTTGATTGGAATGTGTTTGCGCTGCACTTGCACGTAAGGTGCGGCCGCATAAGGTTCCTGACCGCGGTTGACCACATCAAGTTCGACATCGATGTTGTAGCGACCGCGATAGAAAGTAAACGTCTTGGTTGCCACGACGCCGTTCGCGCCTTGCCATGTCAGCGCGACCTGGAGTTGGTTCTGACCATCGGCTAACTCGTAGCGGACCGCATCAGCCGCAAAGCGTTGCTCATGATTAGGTGCCGGTGCGCCGCCGGCGCCAACCAGACCGCTTTGAATCAAATCCAGCGACGACAGTTCGTCACTCAAGATGGACACGAGTTCGTCGGGTCGATCTTTTTTTACGGGGTAGTTGAGTAGCTGAACGTCGCGCAGTTTTGCACCGCGTGTGTCGATCACCAAATCAAACACATCCGTGCGCACGCTAATGGTTGGTGCTTCGACGGCGGCACTCAAGCTTGGGCCAGCAGCGTCCAGCTGCGTATCTGCAGTGCCGGGCAAACTGGGTAGTGACGGTTCGAGTGGTGGTACCGCGTCGGCTGGCATCGCGGTGTCTTCGACTTGCGCCACTGGCACCGGCTGCGGGCCGTAGTCACGCTGCCAGGTTTGGTAGATCATCAGAAAGATCAGGCCAAGCGACGCCCACAACAAAAATCGATTATCCATGATGGGTTCCTTCGACACTCGGTACTTCATCTACCCCACCTGGTTGGAACGGGTGGCAACGACCGAGGCGTTTTAGCGCCAACCACGCACCACGCGCCGCGCCGTGTTGCTCGATCGCTTCGCGCGCGTAACTTGAGCACGTCGGATAAAAACGGCAGCGCGGTGCCATCATCGGGCTGATCGCGACCTGGTAGACGCGGATGACAAACAAAATTATCGAGCGCATTTTTTTGTGATTACCTGCCAGTGTTTTTCCAGACTCGCGAAGAGCGCCGGGTTCGCAATCTTACCCGCACCGGGTTTGACAATCACGACCAGATCAACGCTTGGCAACGCCGCGCACGTTTGCCGAAAACTCTCTTTAATGACTCGTTTCAGGCGATTGCGTTTCACCGCGTTGCCGCATGCTTTGCGGGCGACTGCCGTACCCAGCCTTGCGTGACCGCTCGTCGCAAGTTCAGACCGACGATGCGCGAGCACGGTAAACAGCCGATCCGTGGATCGAACGTTGCGTTTAAATACGGTGCTGAATTCGCGCGGTGTCAGCAGACGCCGACGGCGCGGAAACCCGGAGGATAGATCACGGCCAGAAGGGCCGTTCACCGAGCGGTCTACGGCGTCAGGCGTTTGCGGCCGCGAGCACGGCGACGCTTGAGAACGGCGCGACCGGCTTTCGTTGCCATGCGGGCGCGAAATCCGTGGGTGCGGGCGCGTTTAAGATTGCTTGGCTGAAATGTGCGTTTCATGTCGGTGTCGCTTAACTCAAGTCGTAAAAATGTCGGGGTCGCGCAATGCGAAGTCGGGCAAGATTACGCATGGTCTGGAGAGCTGTCAATAGGCGACGTTTTGCCTGTGGATAACTTTAAAAAAGCAGGGTAGACTCTGCCGCCCCCGTGTGAGACTCACGCCCATTTTTTGCTGTGCAGGGAGACGACGTTGTCGGCTGCGCTTTGGAATCGCTGTATCGGTTTACTGCAATCCGAACTGACGGAAGAGCAGTTTGGCATGTGGATATCCCAACTACAAGTCGATGAATCGAATAGTAAAATTCGTCTTTTGGCTCCGAATCAGCACGTCGTAAGCTGGCTCGAGCAAAACACGATGCCGCGCATCCGTGCGCTGGTCGATGAACTGGCGTCGAGTCAGGGTGTGGCCCCGGCACCGTGCGTGTCCATTGAAGTGGGCAGCCTGGACACCGCGGCGATGGATGAACAGACGGTCACCAGCACGCGCCCGGCACGACCGGTACAACCCGCGGGCAACCGAATTGATGACAAGTTTACGTTCGATAATTTCGTCGAAGGCAAAAGCAACCAGTTCGCTCGAGCGGCCGCCTCACAAGCGGCGGAAAACCCCGGTGTGGCCTACAACCCGCTGTTTATTTACGGTGGCGTGGGTCTGGGTAAAACACATCTGATGCAGGCAGTCGGAAACATGATCGCCGAGCGTAAGCCCGATGCACGGATTTTATACGTGCATTCGGAGAGGTTCGTGGGAGATATGGTCCGCGCCCTGCAGCACAATTCCATTAACGAATTCAAACACGTCTACCGCACACCGGACGCTTTGCTCATTGACGACATTCAGTTCTTCGCAGGCAAGGAGCGTTCGCAGGAAGAATTTTTCCACACCTTTAACGCGCTCTTGGAGGGCCAGCAGCAGATCGTATTGACGTGCGATCGCTACCCTAAAGAAGTGGAAGGCCTCGAGGAGCGCCTGAAATCGCGCTTTGGCTGGGGGATCACGGTATCGATTGACCCGCCAGAGCTCGAAACCAGCGTAGCGATTCTCAAACGCAAAGGCGTGGCGATGGGCGTGGCACTGCCGGACGACGTGGCGTTTTTTACCGCCAAGCTGATTCGATCCAACGTGCGTGAACTCGAAGGCGGATTGCGGCGGCTGGTCGCCGGCGCCCAATTTATGGGTCGACCCTTGTCGGTGGATTTGGCCAAGGAGCTGTTCAAGGATTTGATGGCGATGCGGGATCGATTGGTCACGATCGATAACATCAAAAAAACCGTCGCTGAATATTTTAAGATACGCGTGGCGGACTTGTTGTCGCCGCGCCGCACTCGGTCGATTACGCGTCCACGTCAAATGGCAATGTCACTGGCCAAGGAATTGACCAGCCACAGCTTGCCGGAAATTGGCGATGCGTTTGGTGGGCGAGATCACACCACGGTGATCCACGCGTGCCGCAAAGTGGTGCAGCTGCGGGAGACGGATTCGCGTGTGGAAGAAGACTACGCAAACTTGTTAAGAAAGCTGGCTAATTAATGTGGATAACGTGTGAGGCTTTTTCAGGGGTCGTTTTGCACACGGGTTATCAACAGGTTCAGGACAAGTTTCTGAACCGGTTGATAGGGCGAAAAACTGAAATAAGAAATTGATTTTATTATGATTTCAGGCTTTGTACACAGCTGGACACAGGCCTAATAATAATAACTATCTTTATATATCTTTAATATTAATTTATTAGGAAACCGAGCGATGAAATTCCGAGCAACCAGAGAAATACTCCTGGCACCTCTGCAAGCGGTCGTGGGTGTTGTAGAGCGGCGACAGACAATGCCCATCCTGGGCAACTTCCTGATGATCGCCAAGGACAGCGGGTTGTCCGTTACCGCGACGGATCTGGAGGTTGAGCTTCTGGCCAATGCCGACGTTGAGGTTCTCGAACCGGGTGAGATCACGGTACCTGGTCGAAAGTTTCTCGACATTTGCCGCGCGCTTCCCGACGGTGCCAACGTCACGGTCGCGCAAAAAGCGGATCGGGTTACCGTGACGTCCGGGCGCAGCCGATTCACGTTGTCTACGTTGCCAGCAACGGAGTTTCCGACAGTGGACAATATCGGCGCTCAGCAAACCATCGCGTTGCCTCAAGGCGATCTGAAGCGACTGCTGGAAAAAACCCAGTTCGCCATGGCCAACCAGGACGTGCGTTACTACCTCAACGGTCTGTTGATGGAAGTGGGCAGCAAGCGATTGCGCTCCGTGGCAACCGACGGACACCGTCTTGCCATGTGTGATATCGAGCTTGAACACGGCGGCAATTCGCAGCAGCAGGTCATCATCCCGCGTAAAGGCGTGCTGGAACTGCAGCGCATGCTGGCCGACGACGGCGGTGAAATCCGGCTATCCATTGGCAGCAACCACGCTCGGGTCGAGATTGACGGGCTGCGGTTTACGTCAAAACTGATCGACGGTCGATTCCCGGAATACGAGCGCGTGATCCCGAAAACCCAGGAAGAGGGCTTGAAGACGGAGCGGGCGCCGCTGCGCCAGGCGCTGCAACGCACGGCTATTCTGTCGAATGAGAAGTATCGGGGTATTCGTCTTGAGCTCAAAGACAACACGATGGTGATCCAGGCGCACAACCCGGAACAGGAAGAGGCCGAGGAGCAGCTTGAAGTGGAGTACATCGGCACTGGCGTGGAAATCGGATTTAACGTGAATTACCTGCTGGATGCGCTCGGGGCTCTGGACCACGACGTGGTGGAAATGCAGGTAACGGATGCGAACAGCAGCTGCATTATCAGCGATCCGGGCGAAAACGAATGCACGTACGTTGTTATGCCGATGCGGCTGTAGCAGCGGTTAGCGTGAGACCTGCACCACAGGGCTTGCGCGTGTTTTCCGCCAAATTTCGAGTTATGCAAAGCGGCGCCTTGAGTTATCGGGCGCCGCAATGAGTTTACAAAATCTGTTCATTAACGACTTTCGCTGTCTTGCGGAGGTTGACGAACCACTCCATCCGACCACCAATCTGATTATTGGTAACAACGGGTCTGGCAAGACCAGTTTCCTCGAAGCGATCTATTTCCTGGGTCGCGGCCGTTCTTTTCGTTCAACCCGTACTCGAGGGCTGGTCCGTGACGGGCAGCCGCACTTTGTCCTGCGGGCAGCGTTGGACGGGAAGCCAGGGCAACTTGGCGTCCAAGGGGGTGGCGAAGGCTTGAAGCTGCGTATCGACGGTCACAGCGCACAGGGCCTCGAGCATTTGGCGGCGGCGTTGCCGGTACAGGTCATTGAGCCGGGCATTCATCGACTGGTGGAATCAGGGCCCAGCCAACGCCGGGCATTCTTGGATTGGGGAGTGTTCCACGTGAAACAACCGTTCCTTGAAGAGTGGCGTCGGTGCCAGCGAGCATTGAAACAGCGCAACGCAGTACTGCGGCAAGGCGGTAGCCGAGAAGAGGCCGCCATGTGGGAGGACGCCTTGGTGGCTGCCGGCACGGCGGTCCATGAACTGCGCCAGACCTATCTTGACGAGTTGATGCCGGCGATCAATAAGGTCACCGGGCGCCTTCTCGATGAGCCCGTTGCGGTGGTTTACCACAGAGGCTGGTCTGACGAACTCACTCTGGAGCAGGCGCTGGATGAGAGCTGGGCGCGCGATAGTCGGGTTGGACACACTCACGTAGGCCCGCAGCGAGCGGATTTGCGTTTGCGCTTTGCGAATCGTGGGGCACGGGATCGCGTGTCCCGAGGGCAGCAAAAACTCCTGGCTGCTGCGCTGATCCTGGCGCAAGTCGGCATGCTCGCCCAAGGGCCTGGGCCTGGCGCGGTATTGCTGCTTGACGATCCAGCGGCAGAACTGGACCAAACCAGCTTGCGGCGCCTGTTTGATGTCGCCGGAGACTTGGGCGCGCAGCAGTTCATCACCGGTCTGGATCACGCCCTGCTGCCGGACTTTGAGGAGGCTTCGTTGTTCCACGTGGAACAGGGTGCGCTGCAAAAGATGGTATAATATCGGGCTTATCCAAGGGGCCGATGCATGTCAGACAACGACAATTACGATTCCAGTAATATTAAAGTTTTGAAAGGTCTCGAGGCCGTCCGCAAGCGGCCCGGCATGTACATTGGCGACACGGACGACGGCACCGGCTTGCACCACATGGTGTTCGAAGTCGTCGACAATTCTATCGACGAAGCGCTCGCTGGGTATTGCTCCCAAATCACCGTCACCATTCACGCCGACGAATCGGTCAGTGTTCGTGATGATGGTCGCGGCATCCCGGTCGACGTGCACGAAGAAGAAGACCGTTCGGCGGCTGAGGTCATTATGACCGTGCTGCACGCGGGCGGTAAGTTCGACGACAACTCTTATAAAGTGTCGGGTGGTCTGCACGGAGTGGGTGTGTCGGTGGTGAACGCACTGTCGGAACATCTGGAGCTCACGGTACGTCGCGGCGGCAAGAAGCACTTTCAGGAATACAAACACGGCGAACCCGTCTCACCGCTCAAAGCGGTGGCGGACGCGAAATCGACGGGCACGACCATTCAGTTCAAGCCCAGTGCTGACACGTTTACCAATATTTCCTTTGATTATCAAGTACTTGCGAAAAGGCTGCGCGAATTATCGTTCTTGAACTCGGGTGTTCGCATCGAACTGGTCGACGAACGTGACGAGCAACGCGATCTGTTTGAGTACGAAGGCGGCATTCGGGCTTTTGTCGAGCACCTCAATCGCAACAAGACGCCGATCATGGAACCGGTGTTTCACTTTGTCGCCGCACGCGACGACGTGACGGTGGAAGTGGCGGCGCAGTGGAATGACTCGTATCAGGAAAACGTGTTCTGCTATACCAACAACATTCCGCAGCGCGACGGCGGCACGCACCTGGCCGGTTTTCGCAGCGCTCTGACGCGTACGTTGAACAACTACATCGAGTCCGAAGGCTTAAGCAAGAAAGAAAAAGTCTCGATGACCGGTGACGACGCGCGCGAAGGATTGACGGCCGTGCTGTCGGTAAAAGTGCCCGACCCGAAGTTCTCGTCGCAGACCAAAGACAAGCTCGTGTCGTCGGAAGTCAAAGGCATCGTCGAATCGGCGATGGGTGAACAGATGCAGGATTACCTGCTTGAAAACCCGCAGCAATCAAAATCCATTGTCGGCAAAATTATTGACGCAGCGCGTGCGCGCGAAGCGGCGCGTAAAGCGCGCGAAATGACACGACGCAAAGGTGCTCTCGACATCGCCGGCTTGCCGGGCAAACTTGCTGATTGCCAGGAAAAAGATCCGGCGCAGTCAGAGATCTTTCTGGTTGAGGGCGACTCCGCTGGTGGCTCGGCCAAACAAGGTCGCGATCGACGGACGCAGGCGATCCTTCCGTTGCGCGGAAAAATTCTGAACGTTGAGAAAGCGCGCTTTGACAAAATGCTGTCGTCGCAGGAAGTGGGGACGCTGATTACCGCACTGGGTTGCGGCATCGGTCGCGACGACTTTGATCCCGATAAACTCCGCTATCACAGCATCATTATCATGACCGATGCTGACGTTGACGGCTCGCACATTCGCACGCTGCTGCTTACGTTTTTCTATCGACAGATGCCAGAGTTGATTGAGCGCGGCCACATTTATATCGCGCAACCGCCGCTGTACAAAATCAAGAAGGGCAAACAGGAACGCTACGCCAAAGACGACGATCAACTAAACGAGTTTTTGCTCGCCTACGCGTTGGACGGTGCCGAACTTTTTGTTAGCGAAGGCACGCCCGCCATCAAAGGCACCGCACTCGAATCCCTGGCACGCAAATACATGGCGGTCAGCGCGCTGATTGAACGCTGGTCGCGTCGCTACGATGAGCGCGTGTTGCGCCAGATGGTGTATCTGCCGGTGATGGACAGCGAGCGCATGAACAACCCTGAGCAAGTTGCACAGTGGGTCAATGATTTGTCGGAGCAACTCGACGGACGTGACGACAGCGCGGCAAAATATTCCGGCGAAGTGGTGTGGCGAGATGCCGAAGAAGGTGAAGGTTTCGCGATCGACATGATGCGCACGCATCACGGTGTGACGCGCACGCGTCGAATCCAGAAAGAGTTTTTCGAGTCGGGCGAGTATCAGCGCATCACCGAACTTGGCCGCGACTTGCTCGGGTTGATCGAAGCCGGCGCGCACGTGAAACGCGGCGAGAAATCCGAACCGATCGACAGCTTTCGCCAAGCTATCGATTGGCTCATGGATGAAGCCAAACGCGGTCAATCCGTCCAGCGCTATAAAGGCTTGGGCGAGATGAACCCGGATCAGCTGTGGGACACCACGGTGAACCCTGAGACGCGGCGCTTGATGCAAGTGCGCATCGAAGATGCTTTTAACGCGGATGAAATCTTCACAACGCTGATGGGTGATCAAGTTGAGCCACGGCGCGAATTCATCGAGCAAAACGCATTGCTCGTTTCGAATCTGGATATTTAAGACACGACACACCCTGTTATGACAAATCAAGCTAACCTTCCGTGTTAGCGCTTGCCACAATTTATCATTATTAAACAATAATTTAGAATATTCTCACCTGATTCTCGCCATTCGTATGTTTCAGCCTGCACTGAAACTTTCGAACTTACAGCCAGACTGTTGGGCTCAGCTCAAGTGACTGGTAAGCTTTACATATAAAGCGTCAGGCTAGACTTTACACATAATGCTAGGAGTCCATGGTGACACCCCCAGAAAACCCTGTCGGCATCGATGCCATCGCCTTCGCCGGACCACAGTGCTACCTGGACATGGCAGATCTCGCCAATGCCCGCGGAGTCGATCCGGATAAATTCACCAAGGGACTGGGTCAGAAGCAGATGGCCGTTGCGACGCCGTGCGAAGACACCGTCACGCTGGCGGCAAAAGCCGCGCAAAACGCGCTGAACAATTTCAATATTGATCCCGAAGAAATTGGCACTCTGATCGTTGGCACAGAAACCGGTGTCGATCACGCCAAACCGGTTGCGGTATACGTTCACGAGATTCTGGGCTTACCAACCAACTGCCGCACATTCGAAACCAAACACGCGTGCTTCGGCGGCATGGCCGGCGTTGGAACCTCTGCCGACTGGATCGCGTCAGGTCGGGCTCGTGGCCGCAAAGCGCTGATCATTGCGGCAGACATCGCGCGTTACGGCGTTGGCACTGCTGGCGAACCAACGCAAGGCGCCGGTGCCGTTGCACTGGCCATCAGTCAAAACCCTCGCCTGATGAATTTGCATTTGAACTGCATCGGCGACTACACGCGCCAGGTCATGGATTTTTGGCGTCCACTGTATTCCAAGTACGCGTTCGCCGACGGACACTATTCAATTCAGTGCTACCTCGATGCACTGGAAGGCGCACTGGCTGACGCGAAGAGTCAGATGGACAACCCGCATGAACTAAACCCGGATGCCATGGAAGCGTGTTTCTATCACGTGCCGTTCGTCAAAATGGCAAAAAAAGCGCACCGCCGTCACGTCGAGTTACAGCACGACGTCATGAACGACAAAGCATTGGCTGCTTCTTACGATCAACGCGTTGCACCTTGGCTCACGCTCAACGCCGCCGTCGGTAACATCTACACAGGGTCCATTTTCCTCGCACTGATCGATTTCCTGCGCCGGGTTGATGCCTCGAAAGAAGGCACCAATACCAGCTTTTTCGCCTACGGTAGCGGATGCGGTGCGTCGTACTCAGCTGGGCAAGTGGCGCACGGTGCGGCGTCGTATCGTCACCTGGTCGATCCGGCGCAGCAACTTGAGGCGCGTCGTCGACTAACCGTTGCAGAGTACGAAGAACTCATGCGCGAAGAAGAGCACGCTGACGAAAACGAAGCGGCCAATCTCGACCCGGCGCGCTGGCAACTCGACGGCGATCTTTTCTACCTGGGCACGCACGACCACCAGCGTCGCTACGGCGATTTGCCCGCGGCGCAGCAGATGCTAAAACGCGCGGGCTAACTTAAGCGCGACCGCGTTCAATCAGGTAATCATGCCAAATCAGGCGAGCGGCCACCGCTCGCCACGGTGACCACTGCCGGATGCGTTGCACAGCGCGACGGCTGTCAATCGAGCGCATCGGCATGAGTTTTTCAAACTGCCGGATTAACGCGATATCCCCTGGCGGCCAAACGTCCGGGTGACGCAACGCCATCAGCAAATACACGTCAGCAGTCCACGGCCCGATACCAATCTGAGCCACCAGCAGCGCGCGCGCTTCATCTTCGGTCGCCCGATGCAAATCCGCAAGGCGCCACTGCTTATCCTGCAAGTTGGTCGCGAGCAAACGCACGTAACGCGTCTTTTGCCGACTGAACCCACAGCTCAATAGCGTGTCGTCCGACAACGCCAGAAACGCTATAGGCGTCATTCTGTCAACCACTTCGCGCAAGCGTCGATAGACCGCCGCCGCACTCGCCAATGACACCTGCTGCTCCAGGATCAACTGCACCAGCGTTGCGAAACCCGGTCTGCGCGACCACAAAGGTGGCGCTCCATTGCGCACAAACAACTCGCGAAGTCGCGCGTCACCATCCGCCAGCGCGTGGCACCCCTCAAGCAAGCTTTCGCGATCTAAACGACGGTAGTCCATAATCCAAATGTTACTCGGTACCGGACTCATGATCGACCACATCAGCATTGTCATTATCACGCGCAACGCGGCAGACACCTTGCGCGCGACGCTCGACTCCGTGTCCGCGTTCGACAACGTTATTGTGTGGGACAACGGTTCGGACGATGGCACGCATGAGATCGCGCAGTCGTTTGAAAACGTCGAGCTCCATCACGCCGAGTTTCTCGGTTTCGGACCGTCGAAGAATGCCGCCTGTGATCTTGCTCAAAACGACTGGGTGTTCTCGCTCGATGCCGACGAACGGCTCGATCACCAACTGGTCACTGCGTTACGCAAATGGCCGCTCGACGCACCCAATACGGTTGGTGAAATTCTGCGTGAGAATCACTTCATGGGTCGCGCCATACACCATGGCGGTTGGGGCAACGATCACCTGGTGCGCCTCTTCCACCGTCGCCACCACCGTTTTAATACGGCCCAGGTTCACGAAAAAGTGATGCTGCACGACGCCAGCAGAACCGTGGCGCTGCCCGGCACGGTCCAACATATCGCCGTACGACACGTTGGCCAGTTCTTGCAAAAAATAGATCGCTACACGGAGATCCGACGAGAGACTCACACTCGTACCTACCCGGCCGTGGTGATTGTCATCAAGGCCGGCTTCGCGTTTTTTCGCAGCTACGTGCTGCAGCGCGGCTTTCTCGCCGGCTGGCGCGGGTTAACCATCGCCTGGTCCAACGCCAACGGCGTGTTCTACAAATACATCAAGATCCTCGCCGATCAGCGCGTCGCGAGCGAACGCTATCCCCCAAACGGGTAGCTCCGAGCGCCTATTTTTAGTGCTACCTTGAGTCTGTGAAAATGCCCGACAAAATCTATCGCGTGTTGCTGGTCGAAGATGATCAGGTCTTGCGCCAACGCATGGGCCGAATCATCGACGAGCACCCTCAGCTCGAGCTGAGCGAAGCCAGCGGCGACGTCGCCAGCGCGCTCGCGTGGCTGGAACATCATCGACCGGACGTGCTGCTGGTCGATCTCGGTCTGCCCGACGGACACGGCACCGGGATCATTCGCTACGCCAAGGAAAAAGATCCCAGCATTGAAAGCATGGTGATCTCCGTATTTGCCGATGAACATAACGTCGTCTCCGCCATCAAGGCCGGCGCCACCGGCTATCTGCTCAAAGACAGTGACCGCGACCACATTGCCGAGTCTATCCTCGATCTGATCCACGGCAATTCGCCGATCAGCGCAGCGATCGCGCGTCACGTTCTCAAGCAGTTTGCAGATCGAGGTCCGTCCACGAGCCAGGATCCGAGTATCGATCCGAGCAGCGTGCCGCAGCTAACACCGCGTGAAGATGAAGTTCTGCAGTGCATCGCCCGCGGTTTCAAATACAACGAAGTCGCGGACATGCTCGACATGTCGGTGCACACCGTCCGTTCGCACATCAAGCACATCTACAAAAAACTCGAAGTCGGCTCACGTTCCGAAGCCGTGTACGAAGCGGTCAAATTGGGAATCGTAACGTTGTGACCGCGAGCGCGCGGCGCACCACGCTGGCGTTGCTGGTGTACGTCCTGGTGCTGGCCACCGCGGCCCCTTTTCTGCTTTACCGCCTGACGGCTCCTGGCGATGCCATCGCCGTTGAACAAGCGCTGTTTTCCCCGAACGTTCAGAGCGCGGCACCCGTACCGGTATCGTTGCCGCACGAGTGGCGCGACGCGACCGACGACTCAAATGCCGCTTGGTATCGTCTGAGTTTCGAGCTGCAGACTTTACCTAGTGTCGCGTGGACCATCGTTTTGCCCACCGTGCGCTACAACGTCGGTGTCACGCTAAACCAGGTCAACCTCGGCACTGCCGGTCGCATGGAAGTGCCGGTCGCGCGCAACGCTCGCAAAGCCCTCGCCTTTAGCATCCCCGCTCAGGCGTTGCGTCCGGGCGCCAACGAAATCACCATCGAACTGCGTCGCGCGCCCGACGGCATTGGCTATCTCGACTACGTCATCATCGGGCCCGACGCGAGCCTGCGCCCGCGCCTGGAGCAACACAATTTGCTGCGCGTCACGCTGCCCAAAGCGATCACCGCACTGGTCCTGCTCATGTCGATCGTCATCGGCGTGCTCGCATACGTTCGGCGCGGTGACCGTGAGTACCTTTACTACTGTTTGGGCACGCTTGTCTGGGCCGTCCACAGTAGTGCCTACTTCCTCGTTGACATCCCGGTCACCGATCGAATTTTCGACTGGCTACGCTTCTCAACCATGGGCTTTTTCGCTTACCTCGGTGGCGTGCTCTATGTTCACCGCTACCTGAAATTGCGCCAGCCTTTCCTCGAGCGTCGATTGCTCGTGGTGGTGCTCGTCGCGGCGTTCGCCATGGCTCTGCTGCGCGATTCGGCGTTCTACTTTTTCGCTTACTACGTCTGGCACCCGTTCTGCCTGTTGATCGCCGCTTACGGTTTGCTGCGCATGCTGCATCGGGCGTGGTCGCGAGCGGACATCGAGCTGCACGTGATTTCATCGTCCGCCCTCGCGTTGTTTGTGTTTGGCAATCACGATTTGCTGACAACCTGGGGCATTGCACCGTGGCACCGCGGCTATGTCTTGCACTACGCGATGGCTTACGCCCTCGCCCTGTTTTGCGCCGTCCTGCTCAAGCGTTTTGTTGGGGCTCTGAATGAAGCGGAACGTCTGAACCACGTGCTCGAAATTCGCGTTAACGAAACGCGCCAGGAATTGGCTGACACCTATTTGAAAAACAGTGCTCTGGAAAATCGCCGTGTCGTCGCTGAAGAGCGCGATCGCATCATGCGCGACATGCACGACGGCATGGGTGGTCAGCTCATTACGACGCTCGCGTTGATCGAAGAAAAGAAAGCGGACCTGCCGCGGGTGGCCGATTCCCTGCGCGCCGCGCTGCAAGACCTGCGTTTGATGATCGACTCGCTCGACGTCGCGGGCGAAGACATCACGACCATGCTCGGCATGTTTCGCGCGCGCATGGAACCGGCGCTCAATACACACAACATGACGTTGAACTGGAACGTTGAGCCCATCGGAGAAATTCCGGACTTCGGCTCGGCCAAAGCGCTGCACGTGCTGCGCATTCTGCAAGAAGCGGTGACCAACGCGATCAAACACAGTCAGGCAACTCAAGTGTGGCTAAGCGCAAAGGATCGTGCGCGCGTTGGTGGCGGACGTCAGGTCATCATCGAAGTGCGCGACAACGGCGTTGGGTTGCAGAACAAAAACCTGACCGGGCGCGGTATGTCAAACATGAAAAGTCGAGCGTTGAATATTGGCGCCATGCTGGATGTGCAAAGCGATGACCACGGCACGCAGGTCTTGGTCCGGCTCAGTCGATAGCGACCGGTGACATTCAGGTCGCCTAAAAGCTCCGTTTCGCCTCAATATTGAACTGCACGGCATCCACATCGTCGGGCGCGTCCACTGGAAACGCCAGATCCACATGTATCACCTTGCTGCCCCCACGCGTTAACGCCAGCCGTAAACCCAGGCCAACGTTGGTCAGCCAACCGGCGCTCTCACCACCGATGGGATTGTCGCCAAACGTCCGCCCGACGTCGGCGAATACCGCGCCGCCTACGCGCATCAACTGGAACGGATACCAGTCGGTAAAATAGCGCTGCTCAGCAGATAACACCACCAAACTGTCACCGCTTTGATAGCGGGCCGGAAAGCCGCGCAAACCGCTTTCGCCACCCAATTGCAACGGACGATCCAGATCCAGTCGCACGCCTTTGGTTGCGCGCACGCTGACAAAGCGCAGCCATTTCGGTGTCAATCGATGAAAGTAGCGCGCGCGTGCGCTAAGTACGCCGTTGGCGGTTTTTCCCGATTCGATACGGCCGCTCGTCTGGCTGTCCAAAAGCAGCATGCGCTTCTGCGCGCTGCCGAACCCGCGCTGTACGCTGCCCGACAACAGCCACGCGCTGCGATCGGCGCCGATTGATGTCCCGGCGTAGCCGATGCTGGCTGCTAATCGTGTACCGAGAAAGAAATCCTCGGTGCGCGCCATTTGTTCGACGTTACTCGCTTCAATGAATTTATCCTGCAGCACGTCAATGCTCAGGTAGGGATAAACCAACTTGCGGTCGCGCGGCACCGGTCCGGCGCGAATGCCGTCTGGTGGGTCGAAAAAGCGGTTGTCATGGCGTACCAGCCCAGCTCGATATCGCTGCACCCAACCGTTGCGCAGTCCCGCCGACCAGCCGCCCCAGACGTCGAGAAACTCTTCCTCATGCCGATAGTCCACCGTCTCGATGCCGCGTCGATACAGCGAGTCGACGCGGGTATCGTCAACAAACGCGACACCCCACGCACGGCGTGCGTCCAATTCGAAAAAGGGTTGCGACAGGGAAAACGTGATGCGGGAGCCGTCACTGTTATCCGCATAGCTGCCAGACACCGACAGCCAGCGATTAAAGATTTGGCGATCGGAGAAATAGATTAGTACCGAATCGCGATCAAGATCGCGCTCAAACTGCGCGCCAAGCAGCGCGCCGGTACCCAGGAAGTTCTCATCTTCGAGCCCAAACCTGCCTTGCGTCTTGCCACCCGAGCGCGACAGGGACAACGTAGGTTCAATTGACCACAAGTCGCGCGTCGTAACGTGAATGTCGACCAAACCGTCGGCGTAGGCGACTGGCACGACCGCCGCGTCAAACAAAAACTGATTGCTGCGCAGAAGTCGCTCAGACTCACGGAGAACGCGAGGATCAAAAAGATCGCCAGGTACCAGAAGAAGCTGACTGCGCACCACGTTGTCGCGCGTGATTCGATGCAGTTGGTTCGCGGTGCGAAACACCCACCGGTCGAGCGCGGGATCGCTGGTATCAAAGATACCCAGTCGATCGATGACAATTTTTCCTATGCGTGCACCGCTCGCCTGCAGTTGTTCGTCACTGGGCAAGCCGGCCGGGCGCGGTCGAGAGAATTCTTTTTCAACGCCTTCCGGTGCTGATTGCGCCGCGCCGCTTATGGCCAGCGCCAACAGTATCGTGGTGATGAGCAGACGAATCACGAAGCGGCCGCGCGTGGAACGGCCAGGCCCATGAGTCTGTGGTAGAGCGTCACGTGCGCTGAAACGGTATCTTTCTTGTTGAAGTGTGTATCAATGCGCTGTCGAGCGCGCTGGCCCATGGCCAGGTTTTGTTCCGGGTTGCGCCACAGTTCAAGCATGGCGTGCGCGATGGCCTCGCTGTTGGAGGGTGGCACCACCAGACCAGACACTCCGTCTTCCACCAGCTCCGGACTGCCGCCAGTACTGGTCACGATGGGTGTCACCCCGTAAGCCATCGACTCGACCACAGTCTTGGGCAGCCCTTCACGCTTGGTGGCCGCCAGCACTGACGCCTGACAGGCTGCAATAATGGCCGGGGCGTCAGTGCGAAAACCCGCCAGCGCAAACCGGTTTGGGTAGGGCTCGATGGCTTCACGTACCGCGTCGCTATCGGTGCCGCTGCCGACCAGCAGAATCTTGATGGGGCAGTCGGCGGGTAGATACCGTGCGGCGCCGATCAAAAAATTCAGGCCCTTGCGTGGGCGCAGATTCGCTACGGCGCCGATCACAAACTCGCCGGGCTCGATACCAAACATTGCCAAGTCGGCCGGTGCATCCCGATACCACTCGAGATCGTGGCCTTTGTAAATGGTGATGGCTTTGGCGGGGTTGAACAGCTGTTGGGCAAGGTCAGCGCGCACCGAATCGGCAACGCAGGTAATGCAATCAACTCGCGGATGCAGATGCGTGAGATAGCAGGTTGGATCAAAGCGATTGACGTTGCCGGTCTGCCCGCGATACGTCACGCACTTTACCTTGCGACCGCGCGCCGCGCGTAAACCGGTCACGATGGCCGGATTGTTAAACATGTGGAGAATATCAATACGTCGGTCGTCAATCAGCGCACCAAGCTGCCTGACCGCTTCGCGATCAAATTTCTTCTTGATGAACGACTCGTGAATCACGATTCCGTGTTCCTCGAGACGTGGACGATAAACGCTGTCCCGGTCAATCAGCATCTCCACACTAATTCCGGCCTTTTGCGCACCGACAAAAATCTCCGCCTCGGGACGCACGGAGTTCCAGGTATCGCCGTGATTGGCGATGCACAAGACTTTGATCGGATCGCTCAAGAGGAAGGCTCAGCCGTGGACGAAGGCGGGTGACCTACATGGCTGATGCGCGCCATCGTCTCGTCCATCCAGCGGGCCGCCTCAGTATTGATCTGTTCAGCGCTGCGTCCTTGAGTGGGAATGGGTTTCCCGATGACCACCTGCACGCAGCCGGCGCGCTTGCGCAAACTGTGGCGACCCCAGAACTCGCCAGCGTTGTGCGCCACCGGCACCACCGATGCGCCGGAACTTGCGGCCAACAGTGAGCCGCTGCGTCCGAAGCGACCGTTGCGAGCACCTTGGACACGCGTGCCTTCCGGGTAAATCATGACGTTGATGCCCGCACTGAGTCGGTCGGTTCCGTGTTCGATAACCTGGTTGATCGCGTCGCGCCGCCCTTTTCGGTTGATCGGGATTACGCGCACGGAACGCAGGGCGATGCCGAGCAACGGAATCCACATCAGCTCACGTTTGAGCACCCAGGTGTGCGGCGGGCAATACAGCATGCCGGCGATGGTTTCCCAAGTGGACGAGTGCTTTTGCAAGATTACGACGGCGTCGTCTGGAAAATTGTCCGCGCCTTCGACCCGGTAGGTCAGACCGCAGCAGACCCGCAGCATGGTCATGATCGAGCGCGACCACATCTGCACCGCGCGAAAACGGGTGGCGTGCGAGGCGAAGATCATCAGCGCCACCACGACGCTCCATGCCAAAATGGAGACGAGGAAATACAGCGTAAAAATGAACGAACCGATTAGCTGCACGATTACGCCCTCAACAGCACGTCGACCGCTGACTTCAAGTCGTCGTAAACGGCAATATCATGGCCTGAGGGCAACTGCTCTTCGGTTTTGCGCCCGTTACCGGTGCGCACCAGAATGGGGACACCGCCAGCCGCGGTTGCCGCGGTGAGATCACGCCGCGAATCGCCGATGCACATGGCGCCTTCGACCGAGCGATGCAAGTGCCGACCGATCTGATCGTAGAGACCGGACAGCGGCTTGCGACAGCCACAGCCATCGTCAGGACCGTGGGGGCAAAAGAAGATACCGTGGATGCGTGCGCCGCGCGTGGCCAATGCGCGCTCAAATTTCGCGTGCATGGCGGCCAGATCACGGTAGCTGAATTTTCGCCGCGCCAGTCCCGATTGATTCGTGGCCACAACGACGGTCCAGCCCGCACCGTGCAGTCTGGCGACCGCGTCCAGGGAACCGGGGAGTGCCTGCCATTCTTCCGCCGATTTGACGAACTCGGCAGATTCCCGATTGATCACACCGTCGCGGTCGAGGACGGCTAGTGGTGACTGCATTTGGCTTTGCATGTTAGCGAAAAATCCAATTCTATCATTCGATCTTTGGTTTAACGGAGCGACCGTACTTGGGCAGCACTTTGCCCCACCACCAGGTGCAGACGGGTAACGCCAGCAGCGCGCTCAGCGAACCAAGCGGATCGAGCGTCAGCGCGTCCCAGCGCAACGACAGCCAGAACTCTGGTCCGACCTGCAACAGGGCGAACATTCCGTCGAGCCGCATTTGCAGCGCCATCATCAAAAACGCGCCCGTCGCAACGGCGCCGAAAAAGAAATGGTCACGGCGCACCAACAGTGCCAGTGCCAAACCGACCGTGATGCCAATGAGCCAGTGCACCACTAGCGCCTTGAGTCCACCGATCAGCCACGCACCCAGCAGCGGATGGGTGTACCAAAACTCCTGAACCAGCCCCGGTAAACGCTGGCGCGTGAAAAACGCCTGCGCCATTTCATTGAGAAAAAAATAGGACAACCCCATGACCATGGCCATCAGCGACAGTTTGACGCTCAGTCGCGTGTCACCGTTTGCAGGATTGTCCGTGGTTGTCACTGCGCGGCGAGGGAGAAGTCGGCAATGCCGAGGAACAGTTCCCGCAAACGCTGCAGCAAGGCCAGACGATTTGTCCGCACGCCGTCATCGTCCGCCATTACCAGCACATCATCGAAAAACACGTCGACCGGTTCGCGCAGTGTCGACAGTTTTTGCAACGCGCCCGCGTAGTCACGCGCGGCGACGCACGTGGCCACGTCGTCCGCCACGCTTAGCAGCGCGCCGTGCAGCGTGGTCTCAGCCGCTTCGCTAAACAGTGACGGGTCGATTTCCGGCATCACGCCGTCGACTTTCTTCAAGATGTTGGCAATGCGCTTGTTGGCGGCGATCAGCGATTGCGCCGCTTCTTCGCGCGCGAAAGACTGCACGGCGTCCAGACGCATCATCAGATCCAGAGGTCGATCCGCACTGTTGGCAAGCACCGCATCGAACTGGCCTTGCGTCGCGCCGTGCTCGTCCGCTGCCAGGCCGCGAAGTCGTTCGTTCAAGTATTGCATCACTTGATCGATCAGCTCGTCACCGCGAGGTAGCGGTTTTTTCTTTTTGCCGTCCACAGCGTCGGCGGGCAGTGCATCAGCGGCGATGTTGATCAATGCCCGCAGGTTCAGGTCGAGCTTTGCTTCGGTCACGATGCGCAGCACGCCGAGTGCACAACGGCGCAGACCAAACGGATCGCGCGTGCCACTGGGTGGCTTGCCGATACCGAAGATGCCGGTAATCGTATCAAGGCGATCTGCTATTGCCACGGCGCGACCGACGTTGGTGATCGGCAGGTCGTCACCGGCAAATCGTGGCAGATAGTGTTCCGCCATCGCAGCGGCAACATCCAATGGTTCGTTATCGTGCGTCGCGTAGTAGCGACCCATAATGCCCTGAAGTTCGGGAAACTCGCCAACCATCTCGGTTTGCAGATCGCATTTGCATAACGCGGCAGCGCGCGCGGTGTGCGCACTGTCGGCACCGATGTTCTCGGCGACAGACGCAGCGAGAAGCGCAATACGATTGGTTTTGTCCTGCAGCGTTCCCAGCTGCTTCTGGAACAGTACGGAGCCCAGCGCATCAGTGCGCTGTGCCAGGGTTTGTTTGCGGTCCACCTGGTAGAAAAACTCGGCGTCGCTCAAGCGAGGGTGCACCACGCGCTCGTTGCCGTCGCGCACCGCGTCGGGGTTCTTGCTCTGGATGTTCGACAGGGTTATGAACCACGGGAGAAGGCCGCCCTGCGCGTCGCGCAGCGGAAAATAGCGCTGATGATCTTTCAGCGTTGACACCAGTACTTCCTCGGGCAGTTGCAAGAACCGCTCGTTGAATCGACCGGCGACCGGCACGGGCCACTCAACCAGCGCCGTCACTTCGTTTAGCAGCGCATTGTCGGTGATGGCCGAACCGTTTAGCTCGCCCGCCGTTGTCGCGATGGCGTCTTCGATGTGACGGCGACGTTGTGCGAAGTTGGCCATAACGTGTCCGTTTTCCAGCAGGACAGAGGGATAACTGGCAGGTGTGTCAATACTGATGGCGCCCGGCGCGTGGAAGCGATGCCCGCGGGTCTCGCGTCCCGTCGTGGTACCGACAATTTCCGTTTCAATGACGTCATCGCCCCACAGCAGAATCGACCAGTGGACGGGCCGGACGAATTCCTCGCTGCGTGATCCCCAGCGCATACGCCTAGCGATGGGTAGAGCTGCGAGTGCGTCACGAACAAGGTCCGGTAACAAGTCTCGTGTTTCGCGCCCTTTCTCTACGCCTTCAAAGAACAGCCATTCGCCCTTGTCCGTTTTTTGCGTGCTCAGGTCTTCGAGTGCCACGCCGCAGCTTTCGATGAATTTTTGCGCGGCCTTGGTTGGTTCACCGTCGGGCGTGAACGCAATCTTTACTGGAGGGCCACGTCGCTCCACCCGCGTGTCGCTCTGGCGAGCGTCGAGTGCGGTGACCACAAAGGCCAAGCGGCGAGGCGTCGCGTAGGACGCGAAGTCTTCAAAGGCCAGACCCAGTGCGTCGAGACGATCACGCACGCCTTTTTCCAAAGCGTCGCTCAGAGTCTTAAGCGACTTCGGAGGCAGCTCTTCGGTGCCCAGCTCAAACAAGCAATCGCGCGGACTCATGCGGCACCTGCCGCACTGTCGAGCAGCGGAAACCCAGCCGCTTCGCGACTGGCGTAATACAGCGTCGCCACGTCGCGCGCCAGCGTGCGCACGCGCAGAATGTAAGCCTGACGTTCGGTGACCGAAATCGCGTGACGCGCGTCGAGCAGGTTAAACGCATGCGAAGCGCGCAACACTTGTTCGTACGCGGCGAGCGGCAGTTCCGCGCTCATGAGCTTGGCGCACTCTTTTTCGCAGGTGTCGAATTCACTAAATAGCGCGTCGATATCCGCGTGGTCGAAGTTGTACGCCGACATTTCTTTTTCGTTTTGCAGATAAACGTCGCCGTAGGTCACGGTGCCGGCCGGGCCTTTGGTCCACACCAGATCAAAAATGCTCTCGACGCCTTGCAGGTACATTGCGATGCGCTCAAGACCGTAGGTGAGTTCACCGGATACCGGGCTGCAATCCAGCCCGCCCGTTTGCTGGAAGTAAGTGAACTGCGTCACCTCCATCCCGTTAAGCCAAACTTCCCAACCCAACCCCCAGGCGCCGAGTGTGGGTGACTCCCAGTTGTCTTCGACAAAGCGAACATCGTGCGTCAGCGTGTCGAGACCGAGCGCGCGCAGGGAATCAAGATAGAGCTCCATGATGTCCATCGGCGACGGTTTGAGCAGCACCTGAAACTGATAGTAGTGCTGCAAACGGAACGGATTTTCGCCGTAGCGGCCGTCAGTGGGTCGTCGACACGGCTGCACATAAGCCACATTCCAGGGCTCGGGACCGATGCTGCGCAAAAATGTCGCAGGATGAAACGTTCCGGCTCCCATGGGCAGGTCGACGGGTTGCAAAATGACGCAGCCGCGATTCGCCCAATAACTCTGCAGGGCGAGAATCAGATCCTGAAAGGTCGCGGGCGGCGACGGTAATGCGTCGCTGTCTGGTGGCGCCGTCATGCGCGTGACTCCTTTTAAAGCGTGCTATTCGATGAAAATTCAGCGGGCCAGTATAGCGATGCGCTGTGCAATGCACTATGTGTGCTGCGTCCTCGCTCGTTGCGCCGCAAACGTGCATAGTTGGGCCCGGAGTGCAGATCGCCCCAAATTAATGCGAAACGCCTCAGTAGTGCACTATAATTGTGCGTATAATCGACAGGGACGGTTTTTTTATTCAGGCTTTTCAGTAGTTTAGCCTGTGGCACGGTTTGTGCAGACTCCCGTTGGTATTGAATCAGAATGCGACTCGCGGCGCACTGTGTTGGTGCTCCGCAAACGGTCGTCTCGTCCACTTTTCGAAAAACTCGGAGCAAAATACTCATGGCATCCCCGGATATTCTCAAGCAGATCAAAGACGACGAAATCAGATTTGTGGATCTGCGTTTCACGGACACCAAAGGCAAAGAGCAGCACGTGACGGTGCCCGCTCATCAAATCGACCAGAGCTTCCTGGAAGACGGCAAGATGTTCGACGGCTCGTCGATCGCCGGCTGGAAGGGTATTAATGAGTCCGACATGATTCTGATGCCGGATCAAACGACGGTCGTGCGTGACGTGTTCTCCGAGGAGCCAACGCTGAATCTGCGCTGTGACGTGATCGAGCCTGCCACGGGCCAAGGTTACGAACGCGATCCGCGGTCGCTGGCCAAGCGCGCAGAAGCCTATTTGAAATCCACCGGCATTGCCGACAGCGCGTTATTCGGACCGGAAAACGAATTCTTCGTTTTTGACGACGTGAAGTGGGATGACCAAATTGGTCGCTCCATGTTCGCCGTCGACTCGGTCGAAGCGGGCTGGAACTCCGGTAAAGAGTACCCCGATAACAACACCGGTCACCGCCCTGGCCTCAAAGGCGGTTACTTCCCGGTTCCGCCAGTCGATTCCTTGCACGATTTACGCTCGGCCATGTGCCTGGCCATCGAAGATATGGGCGTCACGACGGAAGTGCATCACCACGAAGTGGCGACAGCTGGTCAGTGCGAGATTGGCACATTGTTCAACTCGCTCGTCGCGAAAGCCGACGAAGTGCAGATCTTTAAATACTGTGTGCATAACGTCGCGCACGTGTTTGGCAAGACCGCGACGTTTATGCCCAAACCATTGGTTGGCGATAACGGCAACGGCATGCACATTCACCAGTCGCTGGTAAAAGACGGCACTAACCTGTTCACCGGTGATGAGTACGGCGGTCTGTCTGAAACCGCGCTGTTCTACATCGGCGGCATCATCAAGCACGCCAAAGCGCTGAACGCGTTTGCCAACGCCAGCACCAACAGCTACAAGCGACTGGTGCCGGGCTTCGAAGCGCCGGTCAAACTGGCCTACTCTGCGCGTAATCGTTCGGCCTCAATTCGTGTGCCTTACATTCCAAATCCAAAAGCACGACGTATCGAAGTGCGCTTTCCGGATTCGACAGCCAACCCTTACTTCGTCTTTGCTTCGATGCTGATGGCCGGCCTCGACGGGATCAAAAACAAGATCCACCCGGGCGAAGCCATGGACAAAGATCTGTACGACCTGCCGCCGGAAGAAGAGAAAGAAATCCCGGAAGTCGCGTTTTCGTTTGACGAAGCGCTGCAAGCTCTGTCGGACGATCGCGAGTTCCTGAAAGCCGGAGATGTGTTCACCGATGACGTGATTGATGCCTACATCGAGCTAAAAACCGAAGACGTTCAGCGACTGCGCATGTCGACCCATCCGGTCGAATTTGACATGTATTACAGCCTCTAGGCTCAAAACTGTGACGGAAGCCGGAATTTCTGGCTTCCGTCTTGGTCAAACAAGGTGTTAACGGCTACCATGCGAAGTTATGTACTACCGGTCCACCTTGGGATTGGGTCTGCTCTTGATCACCTGCGGGTGGGCCAATGCGCAGACCGAATCCAACACTCGATCATCGGCTGCGCCGACCTTTTACAAGTGGGTCGACGACGCTGGTGTCACGCATTTTTCCGATTCGCCACGACCTGGCAGCAACGATCCGTCGCGCGACGCCTTCGAGCTGCGTCAGCCGAACGTGTCACAGGCGCCTCGGGTAAGGCCGCGAACAAGTTCGCGCACGAACGCCTCTGCCACACCCAACAGAGCGCCAGGACCGGTCGATGCCGCTCCGGTGCCCTACACCGGGATCAAGATCATTGCACCGGCCAACGGCGACACACTATGGAACACCGGCGGCAATCTGAACGTCGGCGTACAGGTAGCACCGGGCTTAAATGCCGGAGACGGCGTCGTCATCATGATCGATGGCAAGCAAATGACGCCGCAGCCGATACGCAGCACGTCAATTTCGTTGCAGGGTGTTTATCGCGGCGAACACGTCATGACCGCCTCGGTCCGCTCGACCGATGGCACAGTACAGGTCACCAGCGTACCTGTGCGATTTGTCGTTCAGCAGAACACGGTCAACTAAACTCACTTCGATTCTTCGCGGCTGCGTGACGTGGCCGCAGCCGTTAATCTAAGTCCGGCGCAAGCCACTGATCTGCTCGATGCGCTCGACGGTGGCGTCGCGTTGCTCAACCTCGATCTCACGATTGATTTTGCCAACGCGTCAGCCGAACGTCTTTTTAGCAACACGCGCGCCCAGTTGCGAGGTCGACCGATCGCGAGTGTGCTACGTGATGCGACCAAGCTGACCGATATGTGTCAACGTGCCTTAAGCGAACGCGTCACGCTGGTACTGCGCGAATTCTACGTTCACCCCATTTACAGCGCTGATCAAAGTCTGCGCGCCGACGTGGTTGTTAGTCCCTACGGCGACCGTCACCTGTTGCTTGAATGGCGCGACAACGAACAACAGTTGCGTATCGACAAGGAAAACCGGCTGTTGGAACAGCGCGGCATCGGCCGCACCATGGCCGGGCAACTGGCCCACGAGATCAAAAACCCGTTGGGCGGTTTGCGCGGCGCGGCCCAGCTGCTGGCCAAGCGCCTCAATGATCCGGGTTTGTCGGCGTTTACCGATGTCATTATTCGTGAATCGGATCGCCTGGTTGGCTTGGTCGATCGCATGCTCGGTCCATCCGGGCCCACGCAGTTTCAAGACACCAATATCCACCGCGTATTGCAGCACGTGAATCGCCTGGTGGCAGCTGAAGCCGGTGACGCCCTGACGCTGGTTGAAGACTACGACCCAAGTTTGCCCGACATCAGTATCGATGAAGATCGCGTTATCCAGGCGGTGCTAAACGTCATGCGTAATGCGCTGCAGGCCATCGACGGCGAAGGCACAATCACGCTGCGCACGCGAGCCATCAGCGGCTTTACCATTGCCGATCACCGTCATGCATTGGTGCTGCGCATCGACATTGTCGACTCTGGCCCAGGCATTTCCGATGAACTCAAAGACCGCCTGTTTTTTCCTTTGGTCACCGGCCGCGCCAGCGGTACCGGCCTTGGCCTGACCGTTGCGCAAGACCTGGTGAGTCGCCACGGCGGCCTGATCAAAGTAACGGGTAAGAACCCGACCGTATTTAGTCTGTATTTCCCGTACTTGCGACGAGAGCCCAATTCTGGAGAACAAACATCGTGAATAAAGATATCGCAGTTTGGTTAGTGGACGACGATGCGTCGATCCGCTGGGTGCTTGAGCAGTCGCTCCGCGACGCTGGCATGAAGCCAACCAGCTTTGAAGGGGCACGAAAATTTTTGCGTGCACTGAAAATCAATCGACCGGATGTCGTCATCACCGATATCCGTATGCCCGGCATGAGCGGTCTGGAGCTGCTCAGCGAGCTGCAACAAAGCGATCCAAGCTTACCGGTCATCGTGACGACTGCGCACAGTGATCTGGACAACGCCGTGGATTCTTATCAAGCCGGAGCGTTTGAGTACTTGCCCAAACCCTTCGACATCGACGAAGCCGTGGATCTGGTTCGTCGCGCCGTACGTCGTGGGGCTCGTGCCGCAAACGCCGAGCAGCCAATGCAGCTGTCCAATATTATCGGCCGCGCACCGGCCATGCAGGACGTGTATCGAGCGATCGGTCGACTGTCAAAGTCATCGATGACGGTGATGATTACCGGCGAGAGCGGCACCGGCAAAGAGTTGATTGCCAACGCGCTGCACGAGCATTCACCGCGCTCAGGGCGGCCGTTTGTCGCGTTGAACACGTCGGCGATTCCCTCCGAACTTCTTGAGTCGGAATTATTCGGGCACGAGCGCGGTGCGTTCACCGGCGCTCAGAACCAGCGCGTTGGGCGCTTCGAACAAGCGGACGGCGGTACGCTGTTTCTGGATGAAATCGGCGACATGCCGGCGCCGCTTCAGACAAGGTTGCTGCGCGTTCTCGCTGAGGGGGAGTTCTATCGCGTTGGCGGCCAAGCACCCGTGCACGTGGATACACGCGTCATCGCCGCCACGCATCAAAACCTCGAAGAACTGGTGGCCAGCGGCGATTTTCGCGAAGACCTGTATCACCGCCTGAACGTGATTCAGATCGAAGCGCCGCCGCTACGTAACCGGCGCGAAGACATCGAGCCGTTGATGGAACACTATTTGACGGTTGCCGCGACGGAGATGGGCGTCGCGCCCAAAGTCCTGACGCTCAAGGCGCAAGCCGTGCTGCGGGAATTGGAGTGGCCCGGTAACGTTCGTCAACTGGTCAACGTGTGCCGCCGCCTGACGGCGCTTGCGCCCGGACGGGAAATTCGCGTGCAGGATATTCCTGCCGATCTCGGTCACCACGTGGCGTCAGATAACACGCAGTGGGCGCAGCATTTGTCTCGATGGGCGACGGAACATCTGGATACGTCAACCACCCCATTGCTGAACAAAGCGGTGCCGATGTTTGAAAAAATGCTGATTCGTGCGGCGTTGGCCAAAACACGCGGCAAACGTCAGCGCGCGGCAAAACTTCTGGGTTGGGGTCGCAACACGCTGACGCGGAAAATCAAAGAGCTTGATCTATAGCCAGGATCCGTATTGCCATCAGCCCGCTGCACCGAGACGTCATTGAACTGACCGGAGCCTGCGTCCGATTTTCGCCACAAAAAAAGCCCCCGGGGACGATCCCGAGGGCAAAAAAGAGCGCGCAATATCGGAGTCGCGCCTAGCCTTTCTCTCGGCGTCTCGCAATGCCGGCCGCCATACAGCCAAGACCGAGCAGTGCCAACGTGCCCGGCACGGGTAACAGCACGAAGCTGAACAGCTCCACACGAATTGAAGCCGGATCGTCTGGCGAGTTAATCGCGAACGCGGTCGCGTCGATGGTGAAAGAGGACGCCGTGAACGAACTGAGCACCAGATCGGTGTTCGAGGTCGCAAAGAGAATATCCACAATACCCGTTCCGAAATCGAGGTTGCTGAACGTCAAAAAAGCGTTTTCGCCCAAGCTCTCCTCAAACTCCATTACGAACACGGACTCCTGAATATCGATGAATTCTTCACCGAAAAAGAAATCGTCCGGGTTGACGTCGAAATCAGCGCCAATTTCGATATCGTCACTGACCAGAATGTCGGTGGCAGAGGCCGCGAATTCGCCAGTAATCTCCAGATCGACCAAATCGCCAATCAGGGTCGGTGTCGCATCAGCCGTGCCGACAATAAAAAACCCCAGCGCTAACAACAGGCTCTTGCCTAATTTCTTCTTCATTGCTTTCTCCAATCCTTTTGCTTTCGCTATGGAAACCGTTTAATCGTCCGAATGGCGGGTGGCACAGTCCCGACTGACGCGCTGTGGGGGCAGCCGCGTCAGTCAGAACCATGCCGGCTGGCCAGCTGGGACAGTGAAAGCATAGTGAGTGGGCGTGGGTATCAACGTTGGAAGGCCCGTTGAAACGTAAGGACCGCGGAGTGGCACGGCTCCAAAGCCGCCCCTGTTTCTTTCAGGCAAAAAAAAACGGCGCCCGAAGGCGCCGTCTCTCGTTCTGTGTGTGAGCGAACTCAGGCAGCGCGACGGCGCAGACCCAGGAAGCCCAACAGTGCAGGACCGAACAGGAACAGTGCGCCTGGCACTGGCACTGCGGTGATCTTGCCAACGCCGCTGGCGACCAGCGTGTCGACACCGTCGATCGAAGCAATAATATCCCACGCAGCCGCGCCGAAGTTCAGCGTTAGCGTTTCGGTACCCAAGCCGGGCAGAACCATCGTCGAACTCAGAACCAACGCGCCTGCGTCGAGTTCGCCACCAGCGTCAACGCTGATGAAGCTCTGAGTGATCGTTGAGTTGCCCGAGTTGAAAGACAGATCAACGCCGAAATCAAACGAGTAGCTGACGATGTCGCCAGAACCCACTTGACCGCCCGGCACAACAGCCGCTGCGTCAACTTCGAGGAAACCACCAATGGCGTCATCCACGTCCAAAGTCGAGCCGCAGATACCAACCAATGGGTTGTCTGGGCACTGACGGACCGTACCGTCGTACGCAAACGTAATGGTGCTGGCTTGCGCTGACAATCCTGTCATTACCAATGCAGCGAATACACTCGCCGCGAAAAACCGTTTCATTTTCATTTAGTTATGTCCTCTGACCTTGCTAGCCAGTTTTTTGTTGTGACTGACCCTTTATTGCTGCCAGACCTGCTGGCAACGGGGGCAGTTGTCCGTCGTTCTCTCTCCCGAAGTTTTGATTATACAAAATATTCGTTCTGAGGGAATACCTGATTTGCGTGTATTTGGGGCAAGCCGCCGAATTCGGTCTTAGAACCACACTAAATCGTTATTTTTCAATGGTGTAGAGTGCATCAATAAACTGAGCATCGTCGCTTCCGGCTTCCAGTGCCAGCCTCTTGGACAGGCGATAGCGCAGCAAGATAGCCCCCAGGTTCGAGAACACCCCGTAGGTATACTTTATATATAGCCGATCATTGATCTGTTTTCCCGCCACCAGCTCGGCAGCGTCCAGGCTGTCGCCCGCGACGGTCAGCTCGTCCAACCCCAGGCCAGCGGCCAGCTGCGTGGTCAGTGGCGCCGAACGCGACATGCCGATCGCAACGGCGGCCTGGCTGAGCGCCTCGCCGTCTGCACTCGACGTGTCGTTCGCCGCGCGCCCCAACAGTAAATAAGACAGTGCATCGGTTTGGGACACGGCGGGTTCGGCAAAGACGTCAATGGAAGGGTTCTGGGCAGGCCCGCTCACGCGCACGCCGGCCACAATCGTCTGCGTGACGTCTTCGATTGTGCGCGTCGCGCGAAAATCCAGCGTGGGGTTGTCTATGGCGCCGGCGTAGAACACGTTGCCGCGATCCACGCTGAGTTTCTGACCGTAGGCGGCGAATTTCCCGTTTTCCAAATACAGCCGACCGTTAAAACGCGGCTTCTTGTCGCGGGCGACGATCAGATCGAGATTGCCCCGCAAATCGGCGTCGAGTCCCAGGGCGTAAAGGTGAACGTCGTCACCCAGGGCGAGCGTCACGCTGCCCTCAACCGGTAAGCGGAAGGCCTCTTTGGTTTCGCGTCCGGCGACTTTAATGTCGTCGGATGCACCGACCACGTCCGGCGGCACGTCGGCGACCCGCACGTCGGCGCGCGGTACATCGACTCGTCCGGCGATCCGCGCTCCCTGTTCATCCACTTTCAATGTGAGATCAGGCGATATCCAAACGCGATAGTCGCGCGCATTAAACGCCTGAACATCGTTACCTTTAATCGACAGGTCGAGCGCGCGTTCGGCGCTCCACGCCTGGCTGACCTCACCGTCAAAGCGCAGTGTTCCGCCTCCCGATGTGGCTTGGCCGCTTAGCGCCAGTGCGCCCGTTTCACGACCTTGGCCGTTGAGCGTGAGATTCTCGAGTCGAATGCCCGCGTCGGCGAGGCTCACTACGCCATCATCCAAAGCGAATGTTCCCTCCAAGGTGGGCGCACTGGTTGTTCCTGCTGCTTTCAAATTTAGCGCGACGCTACCTGCCAACTCAGAGACACCGTCAATCCACGGGCTCAGCCAGGCCAGATCCGGCAAGGTCACGTCGAGGGCACCGTCAACGGTTGGGCCCGCCGTACTTTGCAGCTCGCTCAGGTCGGCCGTCCCGCGAATCGACAACTCGTGATCTCCGGCGACTTCCACGTTGCAGCTCGCTGTCGCCCCGGCAATCCGCGTGCTCAGCGCCACGGTCTGCAGCGCGAGTCGACGGCTGCGCGCGCCCTGTGCCACTCGAATAACCGTGTCGCTTTGCTGCCATTCGACGTCGCCCTGCCAACCCTCATCGTCGCGCTCCAGTGCGACGCTGGCATCGACCGAGCCGGCGAGACGCGTGCCCGCGGGCAGAAACGGATCAAACGTTTGCAACGGCATATCCGCCAGCTGCGCTCTCACCGTGGCGGCTGTGCCGTCCAGGCGAACTTCATCAATCCGGGCAAACGCCCTATCGTTACTCCAGCGATGTGCAGCGATCTCTACCGCACTGCCGACGAGACCGACGCCGAACGCGCTGTCCAATTTCCATTCTCCCAAGGTGTCGTTCGTCACCTGCGCGTTGACGATCTCGATCGCGGCGCCCTGTTCGTGCGGCGTGATGGTGAGCGCTGTGGCGAAACGATTGCCGGGCATGGTCCAGTCGACGTCGGTCGTCACGGTTTGCCGTGTGCCACCCAGGCGCACAGTGGTGTCCCCAAACGCGCGTTGATCACCAACAATGGATTGCACCTTGAGCGTACCGCCGACCGCGCCGTCTTCGACGATACGCACATCGCTGGTCACCGCGCCGACGCGCCATTGCGCGTAGGCAAGATCAGCCGCTTCCAGCGCCAGATCAATCTCTGGTCGCTCGGCAGATCCTTTGACCTCACCCGAAGCCTTCACCGAACCGCCTAGCGTCGGCACAATCTGTTCGAGCTTCGGCAACATCGCATCTACGTCGAAGTCGAAACGGTTGTCGCGCACGCTACCCGATGCTTCCAAACGATTGTCGCCGATGCTCACGGCCAGCGGCTGGACATCGATGCGCTCGCCGCTGCGCTCAATGTCCGCCCTGGCGTCGAGTTGATAGCCGTTGATCCGACCGCTCACCTCTTCGAGAGCAACGGCAAATTGGTCGGCACTGCCACCGCGTAGCATTGCCTTGCCGCTCACGATGCCGACTGCATCCGGGTGAATGATTGATGTATCGAGCGCCGCGATGGTCGCGTTCAGATCAGCAAAAGGGCTCGGTGCCCAGCGCACATCACCCGTGGCGGTCACATCGAGCGCGTCGCCTTGGGCGGTCACCGAGTCAATGTGCAGTGTCTCTAGCGTGGACGTGCCGCGCAGCTGCACATCGGTTGCCGGCAGTTTTGCGTGGGTAAGATTGACGTCTAGCGTAACCGCCGAATCGTCAATGGGCCCCATGTGGCTCAGCGCGAAGTCGCGCAGCGTCACTTCCGCGACCCCGCAGTCGCGGGCGCAGCGATGCGTCATATTGGCCGCTGGCGTGACTCGGCCGAGAGCTTGAATCGTGCCTTGGCTCTCGAGATTGAAAGCGCCGCTGAGTGAGTGCTCTGCGTTAAGCGTCTCGAGCGAGCCGGCGAGTTTTGCACTGCCGGCGAGCTGCTGCGGCGGGGCACTCCACTCGATATTAAGACCGAGCCTGACCTCGCCCTCAAGCGTGGCGTTGCCGCGCGCACTGAATGACCCTGGCGCCGCGTGTACGTCAAGACGGGTCACATCGAGACGCGTCTCATTCCAGCTCAGCGCGGCGTCAATCGTATCGATGACCACATCGGTTTGCGTCGTGACGGTTGTGTTGCGAGCGCTAAACGAATCGACCGAAATGAACACCGGAGCTCTGAGCGTTGGCACCGTCAGCGGCTTTGGCTCGGGCGCCGCTTCGCCGGGTTTGACGACGATGTGCACACCGTCCGTTGCCAGACGCCTGACGTTAACCGATGCGCGCAGCAGCGGCGACAGCGCGACAAGCAGATCCACGCGCGTAACGCTGACGTCGACACTCGGGTTTTCGAAGCGCAAATCGTGCAGCGTTAAGCCGTCGGCGAAACTGCCGCTCGTACGCGTTACGGTGACCGGCACCGCCTCGAGGGCCACAACGCGCTCTACGGCGAAGCGCGTGCCGGATTCGGTGTGCACAAGTGCTGCGATCACGATTGCCAGCGCCAACACCAGCGCCAGCGCGCCAAGGCCGCCTCGAAGTAACCACAATTGCCAGCGTTTACGCACGCTACAAATCGCTGCCGATGGACACGTGCAGTCGAACCAGGCGATCGCGATCAAGCGGGGCGGCCAAATCCAGTCGCAGCGGCCCCACCGGCGTCAGGCGTCGGATGCCAAGCCCAACGCCGGTCTTGAAATCCGGCTTGTCGTCGTCAAACGCTGAACCGGTATCGGCGAACACGGCGAACGCCCAGTTCTTGCTCAACTTCCAGTCAATTTCTACGCTCGCGCTCAGCAGTTTGCCGCCGCCGATGACCACGCCGTCGTCGTTCAATGGGCCGATGGTTTCGAAACCGTAGCCGCGCACGCTGCTGTCGCCGCCGGCGAAAAAGCGCAGTGATGGCGGCAGTTCGTCGCGGCTTTCCTTGGCGGTTGCGCCGAGGTTAAGACGTGTCAGAAGACGCGTACGCTCGGTCAGTGTCTTGATGACACGGGCGCGCGCCTCAACCTGAATGAAACTGGTGTCGGAGCCCAGGGCGGTGCTGGTGCCGCGAACGTCAAAAGCGAGTCTGTAGGCGTTGGCGGGTCGCGCGCTCGAGGTATCCGTGCCCCGCCACCAGCTCATGCCTGGCACCAGCAGGGTCGAGACTTCGTCCTGGTCACCCACTTTAAAATCTTCGCGGCGCAGGTCGATGAACGCCGTGTTAAGCCAACCGCTGTCGCGCGCGACGGTGCGTCTTGCGCCTAGCTCGAACGAACTGAATTCGCTGGTGTCGGTATCCTGCTCTTCGAACGCCGTGCTGAACGCCAGCACGTCACGGCGATCATCGCCGATCGGCACGCGGTACTCGAGCCCCAGCACGGATTGCACCGGCGACGTTAACAGTTGTGAGTCGAGGGCGTGACCACGACGATTGATCCGGCGGTTGCGGTAGTTCAGACGAAATCGTGGCCCGACATCCGTCGCAAAACCAAGCCCGCCGGTATAGACGCGGCGTTTCGCGGGTGATACGTCGATGACCACCGGCACGGTCTGCCCGTGGGCCTTCTCCGGATCGGCGGACACATTGACGAAACCGAAATAGCCGCTGTCCAGAAAGTTGCGGTGCGTGGACGCGATCTGATTGGCGTCGTACGCCGAGCCGGGCTCGATGTCCTGCAGAACGTTGAACAGGCGCTCGGTGAGCAACTCGCTGTCGATCGAGACCTCGCCAAACGTGTAGCGCTCGCCGCTGTCGAATGTCAGCTGCGCCTCAGCGCCAGCGAGTGTTTCATCGACGGTCACGGATGCTTCGGCAAAACGCGCGTCAAAATAACCGCGCGCGGTGGCGAGATTGGCCAAGTCGCGTTTGAAGCGGCGATAGCGTCCGTGGTGCACGATGGCACCGGGTAGCAAAGGTTGGCTCGCGAGCAATTTCTGAAACGCCGGGTCGTCACGGGCTTGCCCTTCGATGCGCACTTGGGCGGTGCGATAGGTGGTGGGTGGTCCCGGCGTGACTTCAACCGTCTTGCGCCAGCATTTTTTCTTGGGCGGATCGGTCGTCACTGTCACCGTGGAGCGGTAGAAGCCCAGCGCTTCCAAGGCGCCGCCAATCTGTTCTGCGGCTTGCGCGGTCTGGCGCCGCAGTTGCCACTCCGGGGCATCGCAGGGCGTGCGCGCCAGCAAAAGCGCGTTGCGTACGTTGGTCTCTTGCGCCTTGTCGAGGCCGCGTAGCGTAATCTCCGCGTGCGCGCTCGTGGACGCGAAACACAGGCACAGGAGCAGTAGACGGATGTGGAGAGGTCTGTACATCCGATTCATACTAGCCCTGTGCTTGCATGAGATCGACGATTCGCGCGCACGGGCGCGCTCGCCGAGGCGGTCATACCGCGGGGTATTGTGCTGCGACGTGAAAACGCCCAGGCACAGAGCATCCAGTGCCATAATCCTGGGTCTCATCAATAGGTCAGGCGAATGGGCATGAAGAGTTCGTGTGTCGTTGTGCGTCAAGGTTCCCGTCGTCGGGCGACCGCCGAGCGTCGCGTGTGAACGCGAGCGAACGTGACGCGTTTCGCGCGCGGCTGATCGCGCTGCGCGACGACATTGAACAAGTGGCTGCCACCGGCGACGACGCGGCAGCCATCGTGACGCTTGACCAGACGGCCGTCGGTCGGCTGTCCCGCATGGATGCCATGCAAGCCCAGGCGATGTCCCTGAACGCAAAGCAGCGACGAGAGCGAACGCTGAACGGCATCGAACGGGCGCTGCAGCGCCTGCGTGATGACGCCTTCGGTGACTGCATGGACTGCGACGAGCCCATTGCGCTGGCGCGTTTGCGATTCGACCCGACGGCGACGTTGTGCATCGACTGCGCGGCAAAGCGCGAGACGTAACGGTTAATCAAGTGCGACGTTTGAACGACCGTTGATGTCGTTGTCGCGCAGCTGCTCAGCCGTTACGCCCTGCGCACGCACCGCCGTGGTATCGGCACAATCAAAGCGGTTGCCGGTCAGCGTGACGTTGGTCGCGTCGCGCCAGTCAAGTTGCAGGCACATGGGATGGCCACTGACCTGATTATCCGCAATCACCAGATCTTTCGGTGTACCTACCTGGACATGGGGCGCCGACACAATGCCGGCGATCGTCGAATCCACAATCGTGTTGTTGCGCACGATGGCGTCCGACACTACCTGAATCGCTTCACCGCACTGTGCCAAATGGTTGTCTTCGATCAGGTTGGGTTCAACGCCGCCACCGTAGGCGAAGATGCACGGGAAGGCGCGACCGATGGTCGTGTTGCGGATGCGATTGCCGCGCACGACGTTGCCGCCACTGCCGGGTTTGATTTCGATACCGTCATTGCCGCCGCCGTGGGTCGCTCGCAGATCGTGAATGCGGTTGTACGCGAAAACACTGTCGGTAACGATGCACTCCGCGTCGTTGCAGCCAACGTAAATGCCCTCGCCGGTGACCGGTGCAACACGTGACTGCCCTGTGTGGTGGATGTGGTTGTTGCGCAGCGTTAGCCGGGTGGCGTCGCCGCTGTTGATGGTGATCGCACTGGTGTCAGTGCCGGCTACCTCATTGCCCTCGAACACGATGTCGCTGCCGCCCATGAAACGCACGCCTATGCTGCCGCCAAAAAAGCGCAGTCCGCGGATCGTCACGAAGGACGAATCGACGATCTCCAGATTGTTTTGCGTGGCATTGTGGGTGACGGGGCGTGTGAGCGTGGGGCGGGCGCCATCGGCGGCGCGGATCAGTATGGGCTGCTCGGCGGTGCCGTTCACCTGCAGTCGTCTGGTGCAGGTTTGAGAGTAAACGCCGTCATGGACAATTAGCTCGTCGCCGGGTTTGAGACTGTTAGCCAGTCGCTCGAATGGCTCATCGCAGTCGCCGTCGGCGTTTAGCGGAAAGACATGGAACTGCTCTGCTGCAGAAAAATCAGTGGCGAGGAACGAGGCGACACAGAGGAAAAAACACGCTGCCCGAAGCGCACGTTTTTTGGGCCTCACCTGATTAAATCGCATGCCAATCTTCCTTGGATTCATATGTGTCAGCCAATTATTACCAATTTGTAACATACTAAAAACGAACGGTTTTTGAGCGGTTTTTGATGTTGCCAACGCGGTAACCGCCCTGTAGTTTCAGTTCCCCGTAACGCTGATGTTGATTGTTGAGGATCAGGAAAGTTAGATGAATATTTACGTTGGAAATTTGGCCTTCAGTTTAACCGAAGAAGAACTGCGTGACGCGTTCGCCGCTCATGGTGACGTGTCATCGGCGAAAATTATCAGCGACCGCGATACCGGTCGTTCGAAAGGCTTCGGTTTTGTTGAAATGTCAAATGATAGTGAAGCGAATTCGGCCATCGAGGCCTTGAACGGGCAGGACCTGAACGGCCGTCCCGTGCGCGTGAACGAGGCGCGTCCACGCCAGTAACCGGCAATTGCCCCGTTTGCGGGCGCATTGCCAATCGCGACCCGTCGCACCAGTGGTGGACGGGTTTGCATCCCCCTTCAGGATTTTTAGTACCATAGCGTCCGCGCGACCCCTGCGCGCTCTTCGCTCAAGGTAAGGTCCTGAACTATGTCCCAGCTGCTCACGCTCGATAACCTCTTCACACTGTTCATGCTCACACTGCTTCAGGCGGTGCTAGGTTTCGATAACCTGCTGTACGTCTCTTTGGAGTCCAAGCGAGCGCCCGCGGACAAACAGGCGGCTGTGCGACGGTGGGGCATCGGGATCGCCGTGGCTTTGCGCATCGTCTTGTTGTTTGTCGTGATCAACCTGATTGAAGCGGTGGACAACACGCTCTTCTCCATCAACTGGGGCGACATCGCGCACGGCGAATTCACGTTGCACGCGGTGATCGTGCTGTTCGGTGGTGCGTTCATTCTGTACACCGCGACCAAAGAAATTCTGCACATGATGGCGGTGGAAGATTTGCACGAGGGGCCGCGCAACAAGCGCTCGGTGGGAAACATCATTTTCTGGATTGTCCTGATGAACCTGGTGTTCTCCTTTGATTCTATTTTGAGCGCGATTGCGCTCACCGACGTGTTTGCCGTCATGGCCATCTCGATCCTGATCTGCGGTGCACTGATGATTTTCCTGGCCGACAAAGTGTCCGCGTTTCTGGAAAAAAATCGGATGTACGAGGTGCTCGGGCTGTTTATCCTGTTCGTTGTCGGCATCATGCTGGTGACCGAGGGCGGTCACCTGGCCCATCTGACGCTGTTTGGCTCAGCGGTGATGCCGATGACCAAAACGACCTTCTACTTTGTTATTGGCGTGCTGGTGGTAACCGACGTCGTGCAAACCCGCTATCAGAAAAAACTGAACGCCAAGCGCGCGCGCAGTCAGGCAAAAGCCGCAGCACAGACGCCAGGCTGAACCCGGGGTGCGCCTTGGGAGTCCGCGCTAGGCAACTCTCGCGACGGGCAGTTCAAAGCGAAACGCGGAGCCTTCGCCAACCTTGCTGGTCACATTGATGTGGCAATGGTGCAGATCGAGAATGCGCTTGACGATGGCAAGGCCGAGTCCGGCGTTAGCGCGCGTTTTGGTGGCGCTGTCGCCACCGCTGTAGGCACGATTGAAAATGTGCGGCAGGTCATCGCTGGCGATGCCCTGCCCGGTGTCGGCCACGACGGTCGTCACGTGGCCGGCGGTTGGCGTTACCGACACAGAGATGTGGCCCTGCGCCGGCGTGTGGCGCAGCGCGTTACCAATCAGGTTTTCGAGCACCTGCTGAATCATGCCGATGTCTGCGGCCACCAGCGGGATTCCGCTGTCGACGTGGGGCTCTAGCGTGATGCGCGCCTGAGCGGCCTGCAGCTGATATTTTTGCGCCACGTCCTGCACCAGTTCACTCAGGCTGAACGATTCGGGGCTGGGCTGCACCATGCCGCTGTCGAGACACGACAGCTCGAACAAATCTTCCACCAGTTTGCCAAGATACGCGCTGTGATGACTCGCGACTTCCAGGTAGCGCTTGCGTTTGGCGTCGTCCAGAGATTCGTGTTTCATCAGCAGCGTATCGAGATAGCCTTTCATCGACGCGATCGGCGTGCGCAAATCGTGCGAGACATTGGCGATGAGTTCGCGGCGCGTGCGATCCGTGTTTTCGAGTCGCTGAATCTGGTCGACAATCGTGCTCGACATGTCGTGGAAGGTGCCACGCAATGCGTCGATTTCGTCGCCCTCATCCGGGTCCCGATCAATAGCGCGCACACTGTCGATGGGCTCACGAAAGCCGCCGGATTCGAAGGTGCGCAGATCACCGACCAGACGGCGCAGTCGACGCGTCAGAAACGACACCACCAGCAGCCCCACCAGCGCGGAAATCGAGATGACCGCACCCACCGACATCATACTGATGCGCAAGATGTGGCTGTCGAGCACACGTTCCGCTTCGCTTTGGTACGCGGCCCCGCCTAACACTACATAGACATACCCTGCCAGCTCGCCTTCGACTTCAACCGGCGCGACCGAAAACACTTTTTGCTGGCCGGGATTGCGCGGATCATCACCGCGCACCGGCGGTTTCGCGCCGCCGCCCAGATAGCGCTGGATCGGCGCAATGTCGACGCGCGTCGCGTTGACTTCCGCAAGCGGCAGCGCGTGGCCCAGGATATTGCCGCGCTCGTCGAGCAGGTAGACCTCGGCAACCGGGTTGACGACCATGGCCATGTGCGCGACGTGCTCGAGCGCCGACGTGTTGACCTCTTCGGCATCAAGCAAGGCTTCCTCATTAACGATGTACATCGCAATGCTCGCATTGAGCCGCTGCGTGATCTCCTGGTGGTACCGATCCGAGCTCCACTCGGCGAGCCAGATAAAAACCAGCCCCACGCACACCAGAATGACGAGCAGGGCAACCACCAGTTTTGTCGACAGCGATCGAATCATCGTTGAGGTCCTGTTATCCGGTCAGCGTGCCATAAAGCGGTAGCCAACGCCCCAAACGGTGTTGACGTAGTGCGGCGTCGCCGGATCCGGCTCGATTTTCGCGCGCAGGCGATTGATGTGCGAGTTAACGGTGTGTTCGTAGCCGTCGTGCCCGTAGCCCCACACCTGATCGAGCAGTTGCGAGCGGGTGAACACCACGCCGGGGTGCCGAGCAAAATGCAGCAACAGGTCAAACTCTTTCGCGGTGAGCGATACGCTGTGACCGGCAAGCTGAACGTCGCGCGACGCCGCGTCGATGGCCAGTTCCTCGGCTTTGATGTATTCGCGAGTCGCGGCATCGTCGGCGCTTTGCAAGGCGTCGGAACGCCGGAAAATGGCCCGTACCCGTGCGACCAGTTCGCGTACGCTGAAAGGCTTGGTCAGGTAGTCGTCTGCGCCAATTTCCAGGCCGACGATGCGGTCAGGTTCCGTGGAGCGAGCGGTCAGCATCAGAACCGGCGTGTAGGTTTCGGCTTCGCGCAAACGGCGGCAGATATCGAGGCCGTCCACGCCCGGCAGGCGTAAATCCAGCACCACCAGATCCCAGTCCTCGGAAGTGGCGCGCGCGAGGCCGTCGCGCCCGTCACGTGCGATTAACACCTCGTCGGCCAGTTCGCCCAGATGCAGTTGCACCAGGTTCGCGATGTCGGCTTCGTCTTCTACAATCAGGATCCGGCGTTTCACAAGCGTCTCGTATTTTTGGCCAATGACATGAAAGTTCTCCATGTGCCCCGCGTTATGTCGAAGTTCTCGATGTAACGTCCGGGCGTTAGTTTAGGGGGGAATCTTCACGCTTTCGTAACGTGCAATGAACAAGACCGGGGTAAGCGAGGTAACATTGCAGCCTTTATGGATTGCGGAGCCCACATGTCGCCAAATTCGCTGCGATGCGCCCTGTTCCTGGCGGCTGCGCTGTGGGGCTGCCAGCCTGCAGAAGATGCTGCGCCGCAACCAGAGACCACGGCGCCCAGCGCCCACGCGGCGATTGTGGCCCACAGTGCGGAATTTGAACGTGGCGTCCGGCGAGTCACCGATAACGTCTATCAGGCGATCGGATTCGGTTTGGCCAATTCCATGCTGGTTGAGGGAGAAGACTGTGCCTTTGTGATCGACGTCATGGGCTCGGTGGAGGCCGCAGGCGCCGTGCAGGAGGCGTTTCGCACGGTCAGTGACAAACCCATCAAGGCGTTTATTTACACCCACAACCACGCCGACCATGTCTTTGGCGGTGCCGGCTTTGATACCGATGTCGAATTGGACGTCTACGCGCACAAGTCCACGGAGTACTACATCGACAGGGTGGTCAATATTCTGCGCCCGATCATTGCCAAGCGCAGCGCGCGGATGTTTGGCAGCGACTTGCCGCGGCGCGGACCGGATGCGGTGATCAACGCAGGGATCGGGCCGTTTCTGGAGATCAGTGCCACCGCCGGCACTGTTGGGTTGGTGCGACCGACCGTGACCGTCGATGAGCGCCTCGACCAGGAAATCTGCGGCATCAAGGTGTCGCTGGTGCACGCGCCGGGCGAAACCGACGATCAGCTGTTTGTGTGGTTGCCCGACTCCAAAGTGCTGTTTCCCGGCGACAACATTTATAAGGCGTTTCCCAATCTCTACACAATCCGCGGCACGCCGCATCGCAATGTGCTCGACTGGGTCAACAGTCTCGACAAGATGCGCAGGCTCGGCGCCGAGCATCTTGTGCCGAGCCACACACGGTCCGTCAGCGGGGCCGAAGAGATCGCGCAAACGCTGACCGCCTATCGCGATGGCATTGCGTTTGTGCACGATCAAACCGTGCGCGGTATCAATCAGGGGCTCACGCCCGACGAGTTGGTGCACACCGTGCAGCTGCCCGAACATCTGGCACGTCACCCCTATCTGCAGGAGCTCTACGGCACCGTGGCGTGGTCGGTGCGGGCGATTTTCGACGGATATCTGGGCTGGTACAGCGGCGATGCGGCAGAGCTGGATCCCGCGTCGCCCATCGTCCGTGCGCAAGCGATGATGGATTTGGCGGGCGGGCGCGACGGCTTGCTCAAGGCGGCCCAGGATCACGCGGCGGACGGTAATTTGTCCCTGGCTGCCGAGTTCGCCGGCTATTTGATCTGGCTCGATTCGGGTGACAATGACGCCCGTGAATTGCGTCATCGCGCTTTGCGGGAACTGGCGACGCTGTCGACCAGTCCAAACGGACGGCACTACTACCTGACGGCCGCCATGGAAGCCACCAACGAAATCACCGTAGCCGGTACCTCAACGCTTGATGATCGTGTGCGTGCATTGATCTATTCCATTCCTATCGAGAACTTTCTCGCCGCGATGCCAACCCGTCTTGATCCGGAACTGAGTATCGATGACAACACGCTGGTCGCGTTCAAGTTCACGGATACCGAGCAGGCTTACGGTCTGCACGTGCGGTATGGCGTGGCGCAGTTTATGGGTTATTTCCCCGACGATCCCGCGCTGACAGTCACAACCAGTACCGAAGTCTGGCGACGCATTGTGATCGGGGAGCGCAATCTTGGCGTTGCCCTGGCCAAAGGCGAGCTTTCGGTGGAAGGCGGCGTCCCGAGTCTGGTTGAGTTTCTGCGCCTCTTCCGCTGATGGATGAGAACCCCTACGCGGCACCCCAGTCCAAAGGCTTGCTGACACGCTCGGATTTGAGCCCTGAGCAGGCGTTGGCGACGCGTCAGCACTTTCGCGGTGTCGAACGCTTGGTGCGCAGTGTTGGTCTGGTGTACCTGATTCAGGCGCTTTGCGTTGTGTTGGTGTCGTTCATGCTGCTGACCAGTGGGCAGGAACACCTGGCCCACGTCTTGTCCGCGGCGGTCTACTGCTTTGTACTGTCACTGGTGCTGATGGTGGCTGGGTTTGGATTGCGCGCGCTGGCGCAGTGGTCGCGGCTGATTGCGCTGCTACACACGTTCTATTTACTCGCGGGTTTTGGCTTTGGGCTGGTGACGTCGGGTGCGACGTCCGGTGGCCCTGACGGTCGATTCGCGTTCGTGTTCGCCGTGCTGCACGCGCTGCCGTTTTATATTTTGCTGTCGCCGAGGGCCGGTTACGTGTTGTCCCGACCTTACGCGGATGTGGTGGCCGCTACGCCCGGCGAGCGGCCCGGCACGTGGCCGCTGGCGCTGTTGATTGCTGTGCTGCTTGCAGGCTTAATTGTGGCGGACTACTGGTTTTTCTCACCGCTGGGGATGCAATAGAACACGTGCGCACTGACCACCATCCGGATGAAGCGATTCTCGCCATTGTCGAGGCGCTACGTGGCTATTTCGTCGCGCACGCCGACGACGGCTTGTCGCACCAGGTTTTGGCGCAGCGCTGGTTTAACGAACAGTTGTTCCGGCCGACTCAGGATGAAGTCGACCGGGCTCTGCGTCTGATGGATAAAACGCAGTTCGGACACTTGCGCATCCGCAGTACCGCCTAAGCTTACTCCCAGTGACCGGCGCGCTGCAGCTTCTTGCGCAGCCCGGGCATGGGATGCCCCAACTCGTACGCTTTTTGCGCGTGAATTTTCGCGTCGTCCCACTTTTTGGTTTCGACCAACACTAATCCGAGGTTGTAGTGCACTTCGGCATCGTTAGGCGACAGTTCGAGCGCCTCGCGGAATCGGCGCGTGGCCTCTTTGAGGCTGCCCGCCTTGTACAGATACACGCCGTAAACCATGCGTACGACACCGTCACTCGGTTTAAATGTCATGGCGCGCTCAAAATAGCACTGGGCGGTGTAGCGCAACGGATCGCGTTTGAACGAGCGTTTGGTCAGGTAATAGCGCGCCATCGAGTACAGCGCACGGTGATGGTTAGGGAACGCGCGCAAGGTGTAATCCAGATCGCCCCCGAGTTGATTGGGATGCTGGGCGTGACCGCGCAGGCTCTCTACGCCGGCGTCAAAGTGCACGCGTTCGACGCGCGGCAGCATCTCGCGAAAGTGCTGCGCATTGGTGTAGTCGAACGGGCCGTACGCATTCTCAAGCGAGCCACAACCCGGCGAGAGATATTGCGCATGCGCGCTGCTGAGTACGGTCAGCGTCGCTACGGCAAGAAATGTGCGGAATACGTGTCGCAAAGCGGTCTCCGAGTTTGGTCTATGCTTCGTTGAAGTCCCAAGTCTAGCTCATCGCGGCCGTGCATACGCCGCGCCGATGCGCATTTTCTAAAAAGTTTGACCCTCAACGCGTTGAATACGTTGCATTTCGATTGCAAACAATCGTTGGCCGAGTCGGTCGAGGAGACAAAAACCCGGAAATTCGACGTTGCGGACGGGTTCTGTGGCCTGCGCCTCTTTTTCCCGGCCACCCGCTTTGTATAATGGCGAGCGTTTTGCCTGGCGCTTTGTCTTGCGCCAAAGTCTTGATTAATCAAATAAAGGATCTGTTCCATGGCCGGACTCTGCGGCTGGTTTTCGCTTTCGGGCGCTGCCCCCGACCTCCAGGCAACGGCGCGGCGATTGCCCGATCATCACACGCGGCAGGTCGAGCTGACGCGCGATCAGCACGCGCTGAAAGTGCTCGCCACCGACGACAACAGCGGTGTCATTGAACATAACGGCTTGCTACTAGCCATCGAAGGGTCGCCGTACATCAACGATCCGGCGTTGAGCCAACGTGCGAGTCAGAACGGTTTTCTAACGGCGATTGCCAGCGCGTTGCTCGACAATGTGGAAGCGACACTGACCAAACTTGGCGGTGGCTTCACGCTGGTCGCTCACAACCAGCAGACCGGGGATGTCGTGCTCGCGGTGGATCGCATGGGCCGCCGTCCGCTCGCGTATGCGCTGGTAGATGAGGGCGCGGTTGTCGTCGCCAGTCACGCGACGGCCATGCGCGGGATCGCCGGTGTTGATGACCGCGTCGACCCGCAAAGCATCTATCACTATGTGTATTTCCACGCGGTGCCAAGTCCGTCGACGATTTTTCGTGGCATTCGCAAGGTAAGGCCAGGCCACGCCGTGCACATTCGTCACGGCAAGGCGACGAGCAAACGCTACTGGATTCCGCAGTTCGGACGTCGTCCGCGCCGCCCGTCGGGGCCGCTCTTGCCCGTCGTGCGTGAGGCGGTTGAGCGCTGCGGTGTCACGCCAACCATTGGCAGCTTTCTGTCGGGCGGTCTGGACAGCTCGACGGTCGCGGGTGTGCTCAATGAGCAAACCGACGGTCCGGCCAAATCGTTCACGATCGGGTTTGCGCAGGAGGGCTACGATGAAATCGAATACGCCCGCACGGCAACCAAGCACTTCGGACTGAATCTGCACGAGTATTACATCACCGGGCAGGACGTGGCGTCCGCGTTTGGCGAAGTTGCACAAGCTTACGATGAACCGTTTGGGAACAGCTCCGCTGCCCCGACCTTGATCTGCGCGCGCCTTGCCGCGAAGAACGGCGTCGACACGTTGCTCGCGGGCGACGGTGGCGACGAGTTGTTTGCCGGCAATGAACGTTACGCCACGCAAAAACTGTTTGGCTACTATCAGCACATCCCGGCGTTTCTGCGCCGTGGCTTGCTCGAGCCGTTCTTTGGACGAGCCTCGGTGGTTGCTCGCGATCGCGGCTTCCAGCATAAAGCCCGGCGCTACATCGAGCAGGCCAACATCCCGATGCCGGCGCGGACGCAGACCTACAACCTGCTGCACACCAGTTCGCCAAGCGACGTATTCGATCCCGATTTCCTGAAGCAGGTCGATCAAAACGCGCCGCTCGACGGCATGGCTGAGGCCTACAACGCCGGCGATGAAGCCGATTTCCTGGATCGCATGTTGCAAACCGATTGGAAATTTACGCTGGCGGATAACGATTTGCGCAAGGTCGGTCGCATGTGCGATCTGGCGGGCGTTACGGTGCACTATCCACTGATCGACGATGCCGTCATTGATCACTCTATATCGGTACCGAGCTCGCTCAAACTCAAGCGCATGGAGTTGCGCAGTTATTACAAGAATCAGACGCGCCAGTTTTTGCCCGATGAGATCATCAACAAGTCCAAGCACGGCTTCGGTTTGCCGTTTGGCGAGTGGTTACGCAAAGATGACGACCTGCGTGATTTGGTGGGCAATCGCGTTGCCAGCTTGAAGCAACGCGGCGTGTTTGCGCCCGGTTACATTGATCAGTTGCTGCAGCAACACGCGTCGGATCATGCGGCTTACTACGGTAACTTCGTATGGGTGCTGGCGATGTTTGAGGAGTGGTGTCAGCAGCATTCGATGTCATGGTGAGCCAAAACACTGTAGCGGCGCTTGGCGCCATCAATGCGGCGCTGGCCATTGTTGCGGGCGCGTTCGGCGCTCACGCGCTGCGAGAAAAACTGACGGCGCCCCTGTTGCGAGCCTTCGAAACGGGTGCGCAGTATCACTTCTACCACGCGTTGGGATTGTTCGCGTTGGCGTTCGCGCTGACCCGCTTGCCCGACTCGCCGTGGGTCGTACGGGCGTTTTACCTGATGCTGGCGGGTATGCTGCTGTTTAGCGGCAGTCTGTACGCATTGGCCTTGAGCGGAAAATCGGCACTCGGCGCAATCACACCGCTCGGCGGCTTGGCCCTCATTGCGGCCTGGACCTGCCTGGCGATCGCGTTTCTGGCGACCGACTAAGACACCCGGCGGCTACTGCGCCAGGAGTGTTTTCAGTTCTCGTGTGAAGTCGTTCGTGTTGCGCGAAACGACCCGTTTGGGCTTTTTCTTTTTCACTATCGTTTCTCCCACGACCGGCGTGTCGTCACACTCGACACCGTCGTCGACGCAGTTGGGCGTACCGCGTACGCTCGACCAACCCTGCTTGAAGCTCTCAGCCTGATCGCGCGTTGCCTGGCGCTGTGCCGCCGCCCTGGCTTGTTTTTGCGCGGGCGTTTCGCCCATAAAACTCTGTCGTTTGCTGTTCTCGCAAATCTGGTTGCGATCCCCGCCGGCTCGGCAGGCTTGCTCGTCGTTCGAGCGCGCGCCGGAAGCATGGTAAACGGTCTCTTTGAGCGCCGCCTCGGCAACGGCCCCCGACACGTTCTTGACCTGCTGACCGGTGCAGCCGGCCAGAGCCGCGATGCTCACCATAGAAAGAAGCAAATGTCGCATAGTTGGGTTTCCTTAACCGGGCAACTGCAAGCTTCCGCACAGCGCCTGCACATCGGCAATATCGTTATCGTCCAGATACTGCACAATACCATCGTTGATCTTCGTGCACAGAAGTGGGTCGTAAAACAGCGCCGTGCCAATGCCCACGGTGGCAGCACCGGCAATAATGAACTCCAGTGCGTCGGTGACGGTGTGAATGCCGCCTTGCCCGATGATCGGAATATTGTGCTCGCGCGCCACTTGATAGACCTGATGCACCTTCAAAAGTGCAATCGGCTTGATGGCGGGGCCCGATAAACCGCCCTGCACGTTGCCGATAACCGGCGTGCGTTTGTTCACATCAATGGCCATGCCCATGACCGTATTGATCACCGCCAGCGCGTCGCTGCCCGCCTCGATGCACCGCCGGGCGTTGGTCTGGATGTCGGTCTGGTTGGGCGAGAGCTTGGTGATAATCGGTTTGCTGGTCGCCTTGCGGCATACTTCAACGACGCGCGCCGACATATCCGGATCATTGCCAAACGCGACGCCGCCTTCCTTGATGTTCGGGCACGAGATATTGATCTCGATGGCGTCAATCGGCGAGTCGTCAAAGCGCCGGGTGACTTCGGCATAATCTTCGACCGTCGAGCCGCATACGTTGGCGATAAAGCGCGTTTCAGAAAAATCCAGAGTGCCCAACGTCTGGTTGATGACGTGATCGACGCCCGGGTTTTGCAACCCGATCGCGTTGAGCATGCCCATGGGCGTCTCGTAGACGCGGTGGGCCGGATTGCCAAGACGTGGCTCCAGCGTCGTACCCTTGAGCACGATCGCTCCGACGTCGGTATTGGAAAATCCCTCGACCCGAGTGTACTCCTCGCCAAAGCCCACGCAGCCCGACAGGAGTACGATGGGTGACGACAGCGGCAGGCCGCAAAACTGACTGTGTAAGCGTGAATCTGGCATAGCGGCGATGGTAGCAGTCAAGCCGCGGCGCCGGTACTCTCGCGCCATGAATTCACAGTCTTCGCCACCGTGGCTCCACGTGATTATGTTCGAGCCGGAAATTCCGCCCAACACCGGTAACGTCATGCGTCTTTGCGCCAACACCGGTGCCACTCTGCATCTTGTGCACCCGCTGGGATTTGCGCTGGACGAGAAAAAACTGCGCCGCGCCGGGATGGACTATCTGGATTGGGCGCAAGTCATTGAGCACGATTCGCTCGACGACGCATTGGCGAGCTGCCCGGGTCGGGTTTTCGCGCTAACCACTCGCGCCACGACCTCGCTCTACGCCACGCGTTTCGAAGCGGGCGATGCCGTGATCTTCGGCCCTGAGACCCGTGGCCTTCCCGACGCATTTCTGGATACCAAGACCAACGACCAACGTTTGCGCATACCGATGCGGCCGGACAACCGCAGTCTGAATCTGTCGAATTCCGTTGCGGTGGTTATTTACGAAGCGTGGCGTCAGCTGTCTTTCGACGGTGCCGGCGAGGCTTGCAAGCCCATCGATTAAGCGGTTCGCGACCTGCGTCACAAAGCGGGTCTCACCAAGCCAGTAGCCTGCACGTCCCATTCACTGAAACAGGCAGGGAAGCACCATGGCTCTTTTTCGCAAGACCGCGGCGTTGGTCGTCGCATCCATCGTCACAATGTCGGCACATGCCGACGACGATCTGTGGTTCGGCGTGCGCGCGGGCACACTCGGTTTGGGGCTGGAAGCCACCTGGCGCGCTGTGCCCTTTCTTGATTTTCGCGCGGGGCTGAACGGATTTTCGTTCGACCAGGACGGCAGCGAAGCGGGCGTTGATTACGATGGTGACATCGATCTGCAGAGTTTCTATCTGACCGGCAATTTGCGCGTGCCGCTGTCACCGTTTCGATTCACCGCAGGTGTCTTTCGCAACGGCAATGAGATAAATCTGGTCAGTCGCGACAGCAGCACGTTTCAAATTGGCGGTTCGACATTCACCGGCGCGCAGGTCGGTACGCTCAGAGCCGATGCGGACTTCGATACGATTGCGCCCTACGCGGGCGTCGGTGCGGACTTTCGCGTGTTCGATACGTTCGGGTTGAATGTCGACCTTGGGGTACTGATGCAGGGTTCACCAGCGCTCACGGTAACCGCTGACGGCTTGCTGGCCGACGATCCGACGTTCCAGAGTGAACTCGAAGTAGAGCGCATGGAGCTGCAAGAGGAAATCGACGATTTCGATTTGTATCCCGTGCTGTCGCTGGGCTTCAGCTGGAATTTCTAAAGCGACGTTAAGCGTTACTCGCGAGTGAGGCCGCGCTGCATGAGCTCGGCGACGGCCTCGCGCGTGTTTTTGCCCTCGTAGAGCACGGCATAGATCCGATCGATGATCGGCGTATCCACGGCCAGCTGCCTGGCCACCTCGTGCACCGCTTTGGCCGCGCGCACACCTTCGACCACCTGTCCGATTTCTTCGGCGGCTTCGTCGATGCTCTTGCCCTCGGCAAGCTTCAAACCCATCCGCCGGTTGCGCGACAGATTGTCTGTGCAGGTCAGCACGAGATCGCCCATGCCGGCGAGACCCATGAACGTTTCCTGCTCGGCACCAAGCGCCATACCGAGTCGCGACATCTCTGCCAGCCCGCGCGTGATCAGTGCGATGCGGGTGTTGGCCCCAAAGCCCAGACCGTCGGAGATCCCGGCCCCGATGGCCAGCGCATTTTTGACCGCTGCGCCCACTTCAACACCGGTCATGTCATTGGTGGTGTAGGCGCGAAAACTCGCATTGGACAGGCTCAGCGCCATGTCGTCAGCGAACGCGGCATCGTTGGCCGCGACGGTGATCAAGGTGGGGAATCCATCGCCCACTTCCTTCGCAAACGTGGGGCCCGACAAAACGGCCATCGCCTGTTCGCTACCCAGCACGTCGCAAGCGACCTGATGCGGCAGCTTGCCCGAGCCCTGCTCAAAACCTTTCGTGGCCCAGGCGAGGCGGGTTTCCCGCGGCACCAGATACTCGAGTGATTCAAGCATGCCGCGAAACGCGTGGCTCGGCACGACAACGAGAACGTCGCCCACTTCACGCACGGCATGCGTCAGATCGGTTTGCAGCGTCAGCGACTCCGGAAACGCCGCGTCGGGCAGGTAACGCTTGTTGCAACGGTCGACCGCCATCTGCTCGACCGCTGCGGCGTCACGACCCCAAAGAATCACCGGGCGACCGACGCGCGCGAGTTGGATCGCGAGCGCCGTCCCCCACGAGCCAGCGCCGAGTACGGCGATGGGCGATGACAGCAAATCGTTCACCAATACGCCGGACTAGTGCGCGCCTTCGGCGGCTTTGCGCTGGTGTTCGGCGAGCATGCCGTCGAAGTTGACCGGTTGCAGCGCGAGCGACGGGAAGCCGCCTTTGCCGACCAGATCCGAGATGGCTTCGCGGGCGTACGGATAGAGCTGCGACGGACAAAAACTGCCCAGCACCTGAGCCAATTCTTCCTTGGACAGGCCTTTGAGGAAAAACAAGCCGGACTGTTTGACTTCACACAGGAACGCCGTGGCTTCACCGAGCATCGCCCGCGCTTCAACGGTCAGCGTCACTTCATAGACGTCGCCCGGATCTTCCGTGCCCTCTTCCACTTCCACATCCATCTTGCGATTGGCGGTGGTCAGGTTCAGGTTGATCGTAGGTTTCCATTCCTGGGTGAAAACGGCGGGCGTGCCCGGCGCTTCAAACGAGCAGTCTTTCAAGTAGATACGCTGGATGCCAACCTGCTTGCTTTGCATCGCATCGCTCGCAGCGGTGGTTTCGTTTGCCATGGTGTTGTCTCGCAATGATATAGAGTAGGAAAAAAGGAAACCGCGGTGCGCATGGCCCGCGGCCAGTAAAACTAGTCGGTGGCGCCTTCGAGCAGCGGATCGAGTTTGCCTTCGCGATCCAGTGCGTGCAGTTCGTCGCTGCCGCCCACGTGGTGATCGCCAACAAAAATCTGCGGCACGCTGGTGCGACCGGCGCGCTCAATCATGATGTCGCGCTGGGCGGCATCCGCTTGTACATCGATGTTCTTGTACGCCACGCCTTTGCGTTCAAGCAGTGCCTTGGCCTGCATGCAGTACGGGCAGTAGCGGGTGGCGTACATGGTGACGGTGGGCGTGTTGGCGTTCATGGGTCATTTCCCTGCTTCGAGCGGAAAGTTCTCGCGCGCCCAGGCACCGACACCGCCTTTGATGTTGACGACGTTGGTGAACTGCTGCGCACGCAGCACGTTGACGGCACGGGCACCTTGGGAGCCGTTCTCGTCGTAAATAACAACCGGGGCTTCCTTGTTGCCACCGAGCTTGTTGTCGGCTTTGTCGGCCAGTTCATCCATGGGGATGTGGCGAGCATTAATAATGTGGCCGTTCTTGTAGTGGTCAATACCGCGCACGTCCACGACGGTCGCGCCGCTGTTAATCAGCGCGATAGCATCCTGCGGCGACAAATCCACGCCGCGACGGCTGACCGTCCTGAATTCGTTCGCGAGAGTGAGAATGGTCAGAAACACCGCGCTCGAGATCAAGATGGGGTGGTTCGTGGCAAATTCAAGCAGGCGATCCATAGACGGGTCCGTTGTGAGGTGGAAAGACGTCGCGACCGCTGACACGGCGAAACGGCGCGCGATTATAGCACCTCGGCCTCACTGCGCCACGACCAGAGGGGCTGGCGGGGGCTGAGCCACCGCCGCCTGACCTGATCATGAGATAGCGTTAGAATCGCCCCTTTTCGCGGTTCGCGCAGGAAATTCAGACTATGACAAATCGCCCTCGTCCCGTTGCTTTGTTGATTCTCGATGGTTTTGGCCACCGGGAGGACACGGATGGCAACGCTATTGCCGCAGCGCGCAAACCCCATTGGGCGCGTCTGTGCGCGGCCGGGACGCGCTCGCTGATTGAAACCTCCGGGATCGACGTGGGTTTGCCCCATGGCCAAATGGGCAATTCCGAAGTCGGCCACCTGAACCTGGGCGCCGGCCGGGTCGTTTATCAGGATTACACGCGCATCAGCGCGGCTATCGAGGACGGCAGCTTGAGCGACAACGCGGTCCTTCTCGCTGCCATGGACGGCTGCGCTCGGGACAATACAACCTTGCATCTGCTCGGCTTGCTGAGCCCGGGCGGCGTTCATTCGCACGAGGAACACCTGTTTGCGCTGGTGCGCATGGCCAAAGCGCGAGGCGTGTCCAAGCTGGTCGTGCACGCGATTCTTGACGGCCGGGACATGCCACCGAAAAGCGCCGCACCGTCGTTGCAGCGCTTGCAGGCCGTTTTCGACGAATGCGAACTCGGGCGGGTCGGGTCGCTGTGCGGCCGCTTTTACGCGATGGATCGAGACAATCGCTGGGATCGGGTCAGCGCGGCTTACCAGCTGTACGTTGACGGGACGACCGAGCATCAATTCGAAAACGCTGGCGACGCGCTGGACGCCGCTTATGCCCGCGACGAGACTGACGAGTTTGTGGTGCCGACCGCCGTGGGTGACGAGGCGGTCGTGGCCGACAACGACGCTGTGATTTTCTGGAACTACCGCGCTGATCGGGCGCGTGAGATGACGCGCGCGTTCATCGAACCGGATTTCGACGGGTTTTCACCGCGGCGCTTCGTCAAGCTGCGCCACTTCGTTTGCATGACGCAATACCAGGCCGATTTCGATGCGCCCGTGGCGTACGGTCCCAATGAGTTACCGAACACACTTGGGGCCGTCGTGTCAGGCTTGGGCCTCAAGCAGCTGCGCATCGCCGAGACGGAAAAGTACGCACACGTGACGTTCTTCTTTAACGGTGGCGAAGAAACGCCGTTTGCCGGCGAAGAGCGCATCCTTGTGCCGTCGCCGGACGTGCGCACCTATGATCTGCAGCCGGAGATGAACGCACCGGCGCTCACTGACAAACTGGTGGCCGCGATCGAGGGCGGTGAGTTTGATCTGATCATTTGCAATTACGCCAATGCGGACATGGTCGGCCACACCGGAAATTTCGATGCGGCAGTCAAGGCCATCGAAGCCCTCGACACCTGCGTCGGGCGGGTTGCCGACGCAATCTTGGCGGCCGGCGGCGCGTTCCTGCTGACGGCCGATCACGGCAATGCCGAGCAGATGAGCGATGCGCACAGCGGGCAGGCGCACACGGCGCACACGACCAACCCGGTGCCGCTGCTGCTCTATGGCATGGACGGTGAGCTTAGCGACGGTGGCGTTCTGTCCGACATCGCGCCGACGCTGCTCGCGATGATGGGTTTGGAGCAGCCTGACGACATGACGGGGCGTTCCCTGCTTTGCTAGTAACCGGGCTGCGAGCGATAGTCTGCGCGGTGGCGCTGATGGCCGTCGGCGCCACGGCGCCGGTGTTCGCTGACCCCTCGCAGGATCGTGAGCTCAAGGCGCTGCGCGCTAAGATCGACAAAGTGCGCGGCGAGATGCAGCGCGATGTGAAACGACGCGACGCGCAAAGCGACAAGCTGCGTGAGATCGAATCGCGGATCCAGGATCTGGGTAAGAACATCGTCAGGCTCAAGGACGAACGCCGCGCGGGTGAGACCCGGCTTGCTGCTTTGACTCAGCAGGAACGCGAGCGTGCGGCGGCACTGGACGACGACAAGTCCACGCTCGCACTGGAAGTGCGCACCGCTTTCATGAACGGTGGTCAGGAGCAGCTTAAGCTGTTGCTCAACCAGCGCGACCCGGCGCAGTTGGGTCGCATGAGCGTCTACTATCAAATGTTTGCCGAGCACCGGGCTGACAATATTCGCGCCGTTGTGGACAAACTCGAGGCGCTGCGCGAGACCACGCGTCAAGTCGCCGTCCAGACTCAACGCATCGCCGATTTGCAAACGCAGCGCGAGACGGAGCGCAGCGCACTGCAAGCGGCGCGCACCGAGCGCCAGACTCTGGTGGCTCAGATTGCCAAAAAAATTGCGGCCGGTGAGTCCGAAGTGACCCGGTTGGAACGCGAAGAAAAACGTCTGGAGTCACTGATCGCCGAACTTCAGCAGTTGTTGAAAGAGTATCCGGTGGCCAGCCGTGACGCCTTTCCCAAACTCAAGGGGAAGTTGGCGTGGCCCTTGACAGGTCGGTTGCTCGCGGATTTCGGTCAGCCCCGTGCCGGCCAGAAGCTCAAGTGGAACGGCGTACTGGTGGCGGCTGAGCGCGGCACTCCGGTGCGTGCCATCGCGCGCGGTCGGGTGGCGTACGCAGAGTGGCTCCCCGGCCTCGGTTTGCTCACGGTGCTCGAGCACAGCGACGGTTACATCAGCCTGTACGGACACAATGAAACGCTCGCCAAGCAGTCGGGCGAATGGGTCGACGCTGGCGACGAACTGGCAACGGTTGGTGACAGCGGTGGGCAGCCGCAGAGCGCCCTGTATTTCGAGATTCGTCGGGGCCGTAACCCCCAAAATCCGCACCCGTGGTTCAAATCGACGGTCTCGGCACGTTAATTTTCGTGACAGCGTGCGACTGTCGATCAGGTCCTGTCTCCCTATTTGGGCGTGTGCTATGTTGGTTTTTTAATCACTGACGAGAAACGCTCGTTATGTCGTTGCTGCACCGAGGCATATTAGCCGTTGTTATTGGCGTGATTCTGGGGGCCGGTTTGTCCTTCGGACCGCGCGTGCACGCCAAACCCGACAAGGCCGAGGCGAACAGCACGCTGCCGTGGGAAGAAGCTCGCCTGCTGGCCGAAGTGTTTGAACGGGTGAAGCGCGACTACGTTGATCACATCGATGATGCCGAGTTGGTCGAGGCGGCCGTGCGTGGCGTGCTGACCAGTCTCGATCCCCATTCCAACTTTCTGACCGAATCCGAATACCGCGAAATGCGCATTACGACGTCCGGCAACTACGCTGGCGTTGGCGTGGAAGTGAGTTTGCGCGACGGCATGGTCGTTGTTGTATCGCCCATCGACGCGACGCCGGCGCAGCGTGCCGGGATGGAAGCGGGCGACGTCATCGTCATGGTTGATGAAGAACCGGTAGATCCCGAAGATCTCGATGCCACGATTGAACGCATGCGCGGCGAAGTGGGCACGCAGGTGCGTTTGTCGGTGTCGCGCGAGCAAACGGACGACATTCTGCATTTTGATTTGGAGCGCACGCAGATTGCCGTGCACAGCGTTCGCCACGAAATGCTTGAGCCCGGCGTCGGTTACGTTCGGATCAGTCAGTTTTCCGAGACCACCGGCACCGAAGTGACCGATGCTCTGCTCGCATTGCAGGACAATAACGGCGGCAGCCTGACGGGACTGGTGCTCGATTTGCGGAACAATCCGGGCGGGCTGCTCGACGCGGCCGTCGCCGTCTCAGATGCGTTTTTGGAAGAAGGGCAAATTGTCAGTGCGGACGGCCGCCTCGATGGCGCCGACTTCGACTACGCCGCGCATGCCGGCGATCTGACGAACAATGCGAACATTGTCGTGTTGGTCAACGCGGGCACCGCGTCCGCGTCAGAAATTGTGGCTGGCGCGTTACAGGATCATGGACGCGCGACGATCATGGGCGACGTCACCTACGGCAAAGGCTCGGTCCAGACGATCGTGCCGTTGTCCAAAGGCCGGGCAATGAAACTCACGACGTCGCGTTATTTCACGCCCTCAGGTCGCTCCATTCACGGCTTCGGTATTCGGCCCGATCGCAGTCTGACCGGCACTCGCCCAGCCGATTTCGCCGCAGCTACTGCGGATGCGCCATTGGTTGAGCGCGACTACTCGGTGGCTCGCGCGGTTGATGAACTTCACTCGGCGCCATCACGCCACACCAGCGCCGCTCGTTAAACGTATGCCTCGTCTGCAAGCCGCGCTTTGTGGCGCGTTGATTTGGGCGCTGCTGCCTGCCGCCCTGGCTTACGATTACGACAGCGATTTTGATCCGGCGGATCAAGATACCTGGCCCGTCATCGCGATCATCATCGACGATCTGGGTGATCGAGCGGTGGAAGGTCGCCATGCGCTGGCGTTGCCCGGGCCGGTGGCTTGCTCCATTTTGCCGCACACGCCGTACGCGCGTGAGTTTTCGGTGACGGCGCACGCTCGCGGTAAGGAAGTCCTGCTGCACCAGCCACTCGAAGCGGATACCCGCAATCATTTGCTTGGCCCCGGCGCGATGCGACTGGGCATTACGCGCGCTCAGATGCGTGCGACGTTGCGCGATAATCTGGCGACGCTGCGCTACGTCAGCGGTGTGAACAATCACATGGGCAGTTTTTTTACGCGGCACGCTCAGCAAATGGGCTGGTTAATGCGCGAGCTGCAGGCGACCGGTGATCTGTACTTTGTGGACAGCGTGACCACCGGCGGCACGCGCGGACAGCAGCAGGCTGAGCTTGCGGGAATTGCGAATGCGCGCCGTGACGTGTTCCTCGATCACGTACAAGAGGCCAAGCATGTGGCGTCGCAGTTCGAGCTGCTGAAACGCTCGGCACGCCGCCAGGGCTATGCGCTTGGCATCGGTCATCCGTTCACCGTCACACTCGATATGCTCGACGCGGCGTTGCCGCGACTGGCCGCTACCGGTTATCGTCTGGTTTCGGTGCGTGAACTAATTAGTGTTCGAGCGATACGTCAAAAGGCACAGACCGTGACGGCAGGGTCGGCAGAACCCGTTCGCAAGCATCGCCAGGATTAGCCTGGTCTTTCTACCCGGATCGTTAGAATCTGGTTTTTGTGTAAGGGGATTTCAATGAAGATTCGTTTGGTTTCGATGGCGGCGATGTGTCTGGCACTGACCGCGTGTGGTGGCGACGATGCGCCGCAGGACGTGACGGTGGACGAAATCCGCAGCGAGGCGCGGTCTGCGGCAGAAAACATGCCCGCGAATATTGAGGACGCCGTCGACGATCTGGTCGATGCGTTTAGTGGCAAAGCCATGGAAACGGTGTCCGCGAGCGACTTGAAAGGCATGTTGCCCGAGTCGATCTCAGGAATGAAGCGAGTGCGTGCGAGCGGCTCCAAGAGTGGCGCCATGGGCTTCAAGATTTCGAACGCCGAAGCGTTCTACGAGGGCAACGATCCGCAGGACGACCAAACGGTCACGGTGAAGATTTCGGATCTGGGCTCGATGCAGAAGATGGCGCGTATGGGCCTGGACTGGCTCAGTGTGGAAGTCGACGAAGAATCGGATCAGGGTTTTTATCGCACGACGACCTACAAAGGTTTCCAAGCGCTCGAAAGTTACGAAGACAATGGATCGTCAGCGAATACGCAGTTGATGGTGTTCATCGACGGTCGTTTTCTGGTTGACGTGGCGGCCGAGAACCTCGAGTTCGACGACGTCAAAGATGTTTTGGATTCGTTGCCGGTCCAGGATCTGGGCAAGATGGCGGGCGGCTAAACAAACGGCAAGACGGGGCCGGAGACGATGACTCTGGCCCCGATCAAGACGCTAGCCGAACGTATTGCAGGCACCCACTTCACCCGTTTCCAGGCCGCGCTTGAACCAGGTCATGCGCTGCTGCGAAGAGCCGTGCGTAAACGACTCGGGCACGACGTAACCGCGCGCTTGCCGCTGGAGGTTGTCGTCACCCACCGCGGCCGCGGCGCCGAGCCCTTCTTCAATGTCGCCCTTCTCCAAAATATTGCGTTGCTTCTGTCCGTGGTGCGCCCAGACGCCGGCGTAGCAGTCGGCCTCGAGTTCCATCCGTACTTGCAGCGCGTTCGCTTCGGTTTTGCTTGAACGGGCTTTGGCTTGCTGTACGTTCATCGCACGCCCCGTCAGATTTTGTACGTGATGTCCGACTTCATGAGCAATGACGTAGGCCAGTGCAAAGTCACCGTTCGCGCCCATCTTCTGTAGCTGCGACAAGAAACTCAGATCCATGTAGAGCTGGTTGTCGCCCGGGCAGTAAAACGGGCCGCTTGCCGCTGACGCGAAACCGCAGCGTGACTGCACTTGCCCCTCAAAGATCACCAGCCTCGGTTGCTGATAGCGACTGCCGGACGCCGCAAATAGCTGCGCCCAGACGTCTTCGGTGTCGGCAAGAACAACAGAGAGGAAATCCTTGACCTGTTCATTGGCAGGATTATTCGTTGATGAACTCGGTACAGAAGCACCGTTGCCACCGGCTTGCTGCAACACCTGCGCCGGATCCTGCCCGAAGAAAAAGATGGCGATGAGCGCCATGATGATCGCACCGCCACCCAGCGTGGCGCCTTTTTTTTTGCGCGAGCCGCGCACGTCTACCACGTTCTTGCTTCGTCGACCTTTTTCCCAGCGCATCGTTGTCTCCCCACCCCGTGGCAATATTATTGATTGTGGCCAAAGTGTAGCAGGACAGCGAAATGGCGGCAGTCTGCCTTGCCGCGCGTCATGCACGTATAATTTTGTGTCATGACGCCACGCCCCAGCCGAACAACCGTCCGCATCGTCAGTGCCGTATTGGCGATAGCGGGCCTGTGGCTGTTGATCGGAGATCTGGCGCATCCGGTACCGCAGCGCGAACGCGTTGCATTTGACGGTTCGGTGGAAGCGGCCGGGCGCACCCTCTCGTTGCGCGAACGAACACAAGGGACGCAGTGGTGGGTCGATATTCGCGTTGGCAATAACAACGTGGCAGCGACTGAGCCTGTGACCCTTAACGCCCGAGCTAGTGAGCTCGATTACCCGGCGCGTTACGGCAGCCGATTCTCGCTGTATGCGCCAACGCGAGACGAAGTGGATTGGCATTTGCTCGAAACCCTGGCGCCGGACCGTGTTCGCGTGATCGCTTTCACCGACACAGGACCGCCGACGGTGAGCGAACACTCGGTCGCGACACCGGCCCAGCGCAGCGCGCGTCTCGCTGACACGGTTGGCGTGCATCCGCGCGTTGTTGCGGCTGTGCCGGGTCCCGCGCTGTTGTTGTTCGGCGCCACGCTGTTGTTGCTGGGCGGTCTGCGTGTTGCGCCCGCCGCACGTGCGACACAGGCTCTGGTGCTGTTGCAAGCGGCGCTGGGCGTGCTCATCGCGTGGCCGATCATGCTGCACAGCGGTTTGCGCGTGACGTTGCCCGCCGCCTTCATTGCGTTAAGCGTCACGTTGTTGGTTGCCACGGCGTTCGGCCCGCGCTTGCAAACGCTGGTCTACGCTCGCGGTGGGCGCCACAGCACGTGGCGGGGCGCGCTGGCCGGCGTTGCCCTGCTCGGCGTGTTCGTCGGCGTGCTGGTTAACGTCAACGGCTTTATTGCGCCAGTTTTTCGGCCACCGGGAGCGGGGATGAGCCCGAGCGAGTGGTTTTATCAGGATTTTATTGCCCCGGCGACGGCGCTGTTTTCCATTGGGGCTGCGCCAGCGCTGATCCTCGGTTTCTTGTACGGTGTATGGGGTGAGTATGAAAGCAGTAAACCCTCGTAACGTTTGCCTTCTGGTTGCCATGACCTGGGTTACCGCAGGTTGTGAGCCGGTTGGCAAGCAAGCGAACACCGGCGCACAAGATCCTTACGGGCCCTGGCTCGATGCGTTAACCGAGCAAATCGGTGAAGACAGGCTGACCGATCCGCCCAGTCAGATCCTGAGTTTTCGCTACCGGCAGCAAACGGTGTTCTATCGCCCGCCCTACTGCTGCGATATCCCCGGTGTTATCTATGACGCCAGCGGAGCGGTCATGTGCTATCCGACGGGCGGTTTGGGTGGCAATGGCGACGGGCAGTGCGACGATTTTTTTCGCCAGCGTGCGGACTGCGCGCTGGTATGGCGTGACGCACGCGCCAAAGCAAAAGCCCCCGATGCCTGTCGACAAGAGCGAACCAACCCGCTGCTGCAGTAACCTTCTGAAAAAGAGAAAACATGATGCAGAACGCTCACTTGCTTTATCCGATGGCGGCTCTGGTGCTGCTGACCTTTTGCGTGGCCGTGGTCATGCTCCGCCGCCGGATTGCGGCCGCGCGTAATCGGCAAGTCAAGGTCAACGATTTCAGGATCTATCAGTTCGGTGACGACGTGCCTGAAACCATGATCACCGCCGCTCGCAACTTCAGCAATCTGTTTGAAACGCCCGTGCTGTTTTACGCGGTTTGCCTGAGTGCAATGGTACTGGGAACGACCGACCTGGTGATGGTAGCAATGGCTTGGGCTTACGTCGTGATTCGCTATTTTCACAGCTATATTCACGTCACCCACAATACGGTTTTAGTGCGCATGCGCGTATTCGCGGTCAGCTTGTTGGTGTTGCTGGCCATGTGGATTTGGACGGTCGCGCGGGCGGCTGGGATCGCCTGACTGGCCAAGTCCTGCGCAGTGCGGTTGGGTCGATGCGAGAAAAGCGCTGCGCACGCGGCGCAGGCAATCGGTCGCGAATCACGTACAATGCCGCATCAAGGTCGAAACGCGTTTCCAGTCGGCCGCTCTCAACCTCTGTGCACAGGAATGAACATGACGCTGCAAAGCGATGCGCGCATCTGCGTTTATAACGCCCCCAACCCGGTCGAGGGCAATTTGATTCGAGGCTTGCTTGAATCGTCGGGCATCGAGGTGGAATTGCGTGGTGAGGCGCTGTCCGGTGCGTACCCGGGAATATTCAAAGTCGGTGACACACGGGTGTTTGTGGCGCCGCGCTGTCGCGATGAGGCCAAGCGCATCATCAAACACTATGAAACCCGTAACGCCGAAGCCAAACACTGGACCTGCGGGCAGTGTGGCGAAGCCAATACCGCCGCCTTTGAAACCTGCTGGCAGTGCCAGAGCGCGTCACCACTCGAACCCCGGGTGCGCAGCTGATGTCTATTATCGTTGCCGTGCGCAAGGGCGATACAGCGGTCATCGGTGCCGACACCGCAGAAAGCGAAGACGATCTGGTGATCAGCGCCGATTACATTGTGAATCACAGCAAGCTGCTACGCGCGGGCGACAGCGTGTTGGGCATGGCGGGCTGGTCGGCCACGCAGCACATCATCGAATCGGTGGTGCGCAGCAAGGCAGTGGAGTTGAATTTCAGCAGCGGTGCCGACATTTTCGAAACGTCGCGCAAACTGCATGAAGTCATGAAAAGTGATTACTTCATGGATCCGCAGGAAGAAAAAGAACAGCCGGTTGAGTCGAGCCAGATCAGCGCACTGATCGTTAATCCGTCGGGCATTTTTGAACTCGAGAGCTATCGATCGGTGGCGCAGTATACGAAATTCTGGGCCATTGGATCGGGCAAGCGCCTGGCCATCGGCGCCATGCACGCGGCTTACGACGTGCTTGACGACGCGTCAGCCATCGCCGAGGCCGGAATGCGCGCGGCCTGTCAATTTGATGACGGCTGTTCGTTGCCGTTGGAAATGGTGAGCGTGCCTCTCGCGCCGTCTCACCCGCTGTAGAGAATGAGGAGTCTGAACATGAAACGTGGTGGTTTGTGGGTAGTGGCGGTCGGCAGCATGCTGATGGCTGGTTGTGGGGCCAAAGACAAGGTGGCGAGCGATGCGCCGGAGGCGACAGCGTCGACGCCTGCCAAGACAGCGTTGACCACCGCGGCGCCACGTTTGCTCGAGTCGGCCCAGGATCGTCTCGATATTTACGCAACGTTTGAGCTGACCGCGGATTTGTCCGGTTTGAGTGCCAACCAGAAAAAGATGCTGCCGTTGATGATCGACGCCTCGAAAATCATGGACGATTTGTTTTGGCGCCAGGCTTACGGCGACAAGCAGGCGTTGTTGTCGTCCATCGCCGATCCGGCGACACGCCGTTTCGCCGACATCAATTACGGCCCTTGGGATCGCTTGAACGGTGATGCCCCGTTTCTAAGTGGTGTCGGGCCCAAACCTGAAGGTGCGCAGTTCTACCCGGCGGATATGACCCGCGACGAATTTGACAGTGCGTCCGTTCGCGGCAAACAGGGTTTGTACTCGCTGGTACGCCGCGATGACGAAGGGGGATTGGCGGTGGTGCCCTACCACGTGGAATACGCCAGCGAGCTTGAAAAGGCGGCGGGACTGCTGCGCGAAGCGGCAAGCTATGCGGACGACCCACAGTTTCAAAACTATCTGAATTTGCGCGCCGACGCGCTGATCACCGATCGCTATCAACCGAGCGATCTGGCCTGGATGGACATGAAAGACAACGCGATTGATCTGGTGATCGGCGCTATCGAGTCCTACGAAGATCAGCTCTACGGTTATCGCACGGCTTACGAGGCTTATGTGCTCATCAAGGATCTCGAGTGGAGCGAGCGTCTTGCCCGCTTTGCGTCGTTTTTGCCGGAACTGCAGCGCGGGCTGCCGGTTGGCGACGAGTACAAAACGGAGACCCCCGGGTCGGACTCGGATCTGAATGCCTACGACGTGGTGTACTACGCGGGGCACAGCAACGCCGGTTCCAAAACCATCGCGATTAATCTGCCAAACGATGAGCACGTGCAGTTGCAAAAAGGCACGCGTCGGTTGCAGCTCAAAAACGCCATGCGCGCCAAGTTCGACAAAATCCTGCTGCCGATTTCCGAAGAGTTGATTGCGACCGATCAACGCAAGCACATCACCTTCGATGCGTTTTTCGGCAATACCATGTTCCACGAAGTCGCGCACGGCCTCGGGATCAAGAACACGATTAATGGCAACGGCATGGTCCGTACCGCGCTCAAAGAGCTGGCGTCCGCCACGGAAGAGGGCAAAGCCGACATTCTGGGGCTATACATGGTCACGCGTTTGCACGAGAAAGGCGAGATGGAGTCGGGCGAGCTGATGGACAACTACGTGACTTTCCTCGCCGGCATTTTCCGCTCGGTACGCTTTGGCGCCACCAGCGCTCACGGCCGGGCGAACATGTTGCGTTTCAATGTGTTCAAGGAAATGGGCGCGTTTCAATATGACTCGGCGACCGGTCACTACCGTGTCGATTTCGACCAGATGCAGGCGGCCATGGCGGCCTTGACCGAAACACTGCTAACGCTTCAGGGTAATGGCGATTACGCCGGCACACGGACGTTGATGAATGAGAAAGGCATCGTGCCCCAAGATCTCCAGGACGCGCTGGATCGTTTGGCCAGCGCGGGCATTCCGGTCGACATCGTGTTTGAGCAGGGGCGTGCGCAGCTCGCGCTATAGTCGCAGCGCTTCCTTGTAGTGTCGGCGACACGTCGACACATAGAGTTCGTTGCCGCCGATGGCGACTTGTTCGCCATCGGCCACCGGCGTCCCGTCTTCGTTCATGCGTACGACCATTGTGGCTTTCTTTCCACAGTGGCACACCGTCTTGATCTCATTGAGGTTGTCGGCCCAGGCTAAAAGATACTGGCTGCCGGGAAACAGCTCACCCTGGAAATCGGTGCGCAAGCCGTAGCACAGCACCGGAATATCAAGCCGGTCGCACACTTCGCCCAGTTGGAACACCTGATCCCGGGTCAGGAACTGTGCCTCGTCGATCAGTACACAGTGAATTTGTTGCTGGAGGGCTTCGCGGCGCACGTAGGCGAGCAGATTTTCGTCTGTTGCGACGCTGACCGCCTTGGTTTCAATACCGATGCGCGACTTGACGACGCCTTCACCAAAACGCGTGTCCACGACCGGCGTAAACACAATCGTGTTCATGCCCCGTTCGCGGTAGTTGTGACTCGATTGCAGCAGCGCCGTGGACTTCCCAGCGTTCATTGCTGAGTAATAAAAGTAGAGTTTCGCCATCGCGCGACTCTAACAAAAAAAACGCCGTGCCGCGGGCAACGTGACGGGTTGAATGGCCGTGGCAATCCCGTGGCATTCGAGCTAGCATCCTTTTCATGAGCGCTGACCTACAGGATGTTGAGCACAAGCATGGCCATGCAGTGATGCACGAGATTCGTGCGGCTGCGCGTCGTCTCGAAGGGGTGGCTCGCGTCACGCCAGTGATGTCCAGCCGCACACTCGATGCGCGCGCGGGCGGCGCGGTTTTTCTCAAATGCGAGAATCTGCAAAACGTCGGAGCTTTCAAATTTCGCGGCGCCTACAACGCGATGGTGCAGCTGGATGAGCGCGCACGCCGCGCGGGTGTGCTGACCTATTCCTCTGGCAACCACGGTCAGGCTATTGCCCGTTCGGGACAACTGCTGGGTATTCCGGTGGTCGTTGTCATGCCGGACAACGCGCCGCCTCTGAAACTCGCAGCCACGCGTGGCTACGGCGCGAAAGTGGTGACCTACGATCCCGCCTCCGCCACACGCGAAGCGTTGGCGGCGCAGCTGCCCGAGGCACAGACGCATACGTTGATTCCACCGTTCGACCACTACGACATTATCGCCGGCCAAGGTACAACCGCTTTCGAGTTAATCGAACACGCCGGCGAACTTGATCGGTTGCTGGTACCAACGGGCGGCGCCGGCTTGCTGGCGGGTTGTTCGGTGGCAGCGCATTACCTGAGCCCCGGCTGTCAGGTAATTGGTGTCGAGCCGGAGCTTGCGGACGATGCGGCGCGTTCTTTGGTCAGCGGACGCATAGAAGAGGCGCACGACACGCAGCGCACGATCGCTGACGGCACACGGACCAAAAGCGTCGGTCAGCGCAACTTCGCGCTGCTGCAGACTTTCACCCACGACATCGTAACCGTGTCCGAAGAAGCGATTATGGACGCCGTTGCGTTCTTGTTTGAACGTACCAAGATGGTGGTCGAACCGTCGGGGGCGTTGGGCGTTGCCGCGCTCCTTGCTGGCGTTGTCCAAGGGAGCGGTCGCACGGGCGTCGTGCTCAGCGGCGGAAATGCCGATACAGCCGTCATGCGACGGATCCTCGCGCGGGCCATGTAACCTGACTGGCGGGATGAACGCTGCGAGCCCCGCGCGTTTTGTGAACCATAACGGCTAGAACTTCGCCGCTGAATGCTGCACGCCCAGAGTATGCGCGGCGAGATGTCGCTCGCGTGTGCCGTCGCGCACAAAATCCATTAGGTCGGACCAGAAGTGCGGATGGCTGGCGAGTTTCGCGGTCAGCGGCGGACGCCCGGAAAAGGCGCAGGCAGTCAGTGCGCTCAAACTCGGTGACGCAAGAATACGCACCACTTCCTCGGTCATGCCTAACAGCAACCTCGCCATGTCGTCGTGGTGCTGGCACAGCTGCCGGGTGTAAAGGAGCGTTGCGAGCACAAACGTACCGGCGGCCGGGGAGACCACGTCGAGCCGCGCGTCGAGCGGGTCTTGAGCAAGAGCAAGCTCGTGTCGCCAGGTCGACGCATCGGCAAAACTGACGTCAAACAAGCTGTAGGGACAGGTGGCGAGCCGCTCCAGCTGATCGTCATCCAGCGAGCTCAGGGTTTCTCGCTGGCAATCGTCGAGCCCGGCCGTGGTCTTGGGCGTATCCGATTGCAGCATCAGCGCAACGAACTGCCGGTTCAAACCGTGCAGATCGCCCAGTAACGTGCTCGGTGAGCGCCGCGGTGGTCGGCTCAGGTAGCTCAGTTCATCCATGCGAATTCATCCAGTTGGCGGCAGCGCCCCAGGTTTCATAGTCGGGCAATTTCCGGTCACCGCACAGTTCCAAAACCGGACAAATCGTGGACATACTGCTGTTCGTTGCGCTCGCCCGATCGACGTATAGTTTTTCTCAGATTGGGCCATACGGACCAAATATGCTAGTTTTTCACTCAAACCTGTGCAAATTTGCACAAAAATCGGGGGGTAGACTGATGCGTTGCAGCATATCAGTGACATCATGAAAGTGACCGAAACCCGTTACGAGCGTGAGCGTTCCCAACTCGAACTTGCGCTCGAGATGATCGCTTTCGAAGCGCGAACGCGCACCATTCGAGGTTGCACCGGCTTGTCCGACGATCGCATCCGCAAGCTTTATGCCACCTATTTCAAGCACAGCAAGAACGCGGTCGTGGTGCGCCGCCAGCGCGGCAAGTCGCCGCGCCGCGTAGACGTTTTCTTTCGCAGCAGCAGCGCCCAGATGGAAGCCACGACGCTGGCACTGCTTATGGTTCACTACGGCCTGTTCGCCGTGGCGGTGGACGGCGCGCTCGCCCCAACGTTTGCTCGCAACAACGTGCGCTTCGGACGGCGGTTGTGCCGTGTCTACGCCCTGTTTACGACCGTTTGTCCCGGTTCCGGGCTGTCCTTTGAGCAAGCCTGGTCGCTGTGCCGCGCCCTCGAACGCGGCGATGAAGTGACCCTGGCGCCGTGTGGCGATTGCAACGGTCCGTTTGTCTACGATTTGCTGTCGGCAGCGCCCAGCGTCTGCGCTTGTTGCCGTATTCGCGCTTTGCCTGAGAAAGCGGCCCGGGCGTCCGGGCGCTAGAAAACACCGCCGCAGCCTCCAGTCGGCACGGTATGTTGCGGGGCAGCACCGGCGGGGCGCAAGCACACCCGGCGGTCTGTCCGCAACTTTGCTGTACCCGCCACGCATGCGCTAGCATCAGAGCGACCTAAGCGTTTCGGATATCCGATCTTGCCCCCTTTACCTGACCCGCACGCCCTTTTCACGATGGGGCTGACCATCGTCGCGCTCGTGTTGTTCTCGCGCGATCGCATTCCGCTGGAGACATCCTGTCTCGCGGTGTTGGTCGCATTGGTCACGGTTTTCTTTCTCGCCCCTTACGATAAGGGCAGCGGTCCTCTTATTAATGTGCGCGAGTTTTTCGATTTTTTCGGTAACCAGGCTGTGGTTGCCATTGCGTGCCTGATGATCGTCGGCAAAGCCATGGAAATGACCGGTGCGCTGGCGCCCATTGTCCGGCTGATGACCAGCGGCTGGAAGCGTCGGCCGAAGACCACGTTGCTGCTGACGCTGGTCACCAGCGCCATTGCCAGTGCGTTTTTGAACAACACACCCATCGTCGTGATGATGCTGCCCGTGCTCGTGGCGGCGGGGCTGCGCACCAATCAGTCGGTGTCGGGCCTGCTCATGCCCATGGGGCTGGCGACGATTATCGGCGGCATGGCCACCACCATCGGCACCTCGACCAACCTGATGGCCGTCGACATTGCTGCGGATCTTGGTTTGAACCTCACGGGGCTGTTTCACTTTACGTTGCCGGTAATGGCCGCGGGCGTTGTGGGCATTGCCTTTCTCACCTACGTGGCGCCGCGCATGCTGCCCGAACGTACGCCACCCATGGCCGACACCTCGCCGCGAGTATTCAGCGCCATGCTGCACGTGACCGAGCGCAGCTTCCCGCACGGTCGCACGTTGACCGAAGTGCTGGCCCAAACCGACAAGCGCATGCGCGTGACTCGCATTCAGCGTGGCAAGGATCTGTACGGTGAAGCACTGTTTATCACTAAGCTGCCGTCGGTCATGTTGCAGCCGGGCGATCTGCTCTACGTGGATGACACGCCCGATCGACTCAAGGAATACGAGGCGGCACTCCAGGTCACTCTGCACAACGTCAACGATCAGGACACGGCGGTACCCATCGATGAATCACACCCGCTGGTTGCCGAAGGTCAGTCTCTGGCCGAAGTGGTTGTTACGCGTGGGTCGGTTCTGCATCACCGCACGCTCAACGCCGTGCGCTTTATCGAGCGCTACGGCTTGATACCACTGGCCATTCATCGCGCGCAGCCCAACGACGTCGACACCGATGGCGACATCGGCGAGATACAGCTGCGTGCCGGTGACGTTCTGCTGGTGCAAGGGTCCAATGAAACGGTCGGGGATCTGAAGCGCAGCGGCGAACTGCTTGTTCTCGACGGCACGTCTGAGCTGCCCCACGGCAAGCGGGCAACGCGGGCGACGATCATATCGGGCTTTGTGATCGGTACCGCCGCTTTCGGTTTGTTGCCCATCGCGATCAGCGCGATTATCGGCGTGGGCATGTTGATCCTGACCAACACGTTGAGTTGGCGTAACGCCATGAGCGCATTGAGTGTCTCGGTGATCATGATCATTGTGACCAGTCTCGCGCTCAGTCACGCGCTGATTCGCACTGGCGGTGCGGAATACATCGCCCAGGTCTTTGTCGCCAGTACCCAGGGCTTGCCCACACCCTTTATTCTCAGTGGCCTGATGCTGGCCATGGCGGTCCTCACCAACGTGGTCTCCAACGCCGCAGCAGCAGGCATCGGAACGCCGATTGCGCTGAGCGTAGCAAACCAGATCGGCGCGCCGGCCGAGCCGTTTTTTCTCGCGGTACTGTTCGGCGCCAACATGAGTTTCGCAACGCCGATGGGCTATCAGACAAATCTTCTTGTGATGAGCGCCGGCGGTTACCGATTTTCCGATTTCTTGCGTATCGGCATTCCGCTTACGCTGATCATGTGGCTGAGCTTCTCTTTGATCCTGCCCATCATGTACAAACTGTAGCGCTGGAGAACACACTATGCGTCCGATCCTTCTGGCTCTGTTGATGGCGCTGGGTTTGAGCGGCTGCGAACGCGCCGAACCGGTTCCGGTTGATCCGCCAGCGCCTTCGCCAGACACCACCACGCTCACCGAGTCGCAGAAGGCAGTCGCCTTTTTCGATGAAGTGTTCATGGCGGCGATCATGCGTAACCCGATGCGTCAGGACTATCTTGGTATCAAGCAGGATCAGGATAAATGGCCGGACATCTCCGATGCCGACGCCGAGCGCGAGCAACAGATTGCCAAAGAGAACCTGGCGAACCTCGCCGCTAACATTGACTACGATCAGCTCGATGACAGCACGAAGCTCAGCTACCAACTGTTCAAGCGCAACGTGCAAAATCAGATTGACGGTTATCGCTGGCGCTATCACAACTATCCCGTCAACCAGATGTTTGGTTTGCAGTCCGGCGCCCCGACGCACCTGATCAATTTACATCGTATTACCGACGTCCAGGATGCTGACAACTACATAGCTCGTCTTAAGGGGATCGCTCCGTTCTTTGATCAACTAATTGCCAACCTGAAAAAGCGCGAATCACTGGGTATCGTCGCCCCGAAGTTCGTGTACCCCTACGTGATTGACGACAGCAAGCGGGTACTCAGTGGCGCGCCGTTCGATGAGGGCGAGCCCAGCACGCTGCTGGCGGATTTCACCGGCAAAGTGAGCAAACTCGATATCGATGAAGCGCAGCGTGCCCAACTTGAAGAGCGCGCAACCGAAGCCTTGATCGAAAGCGTGCAGCCCGCCTACGGTCGTTTGATCGACTACGTCACTGGCCTGGCGGAGCGCGCTACGACCGACGCCGGTGCGTGGAAGTGGCCGGACGGCGGCGAGTTTTACGCCCACGCTCTGCAGCGCACGACAACCACCGACATGACGCCGCAACAGATTCACGACCTGGGTTTGTCTGAAGTAGCGCGCATCCACGACGAGATGCGCGGGATCATGGTCAAGGTCGGCTATGCAGGTTCGCTCCAGGCGTTTTTCAAATTCATGCGTGAAGACCCGCAGTTTTATCTCGATGAAACGGAAGCTGGGCGCGAAGCGTATCTGTCGCAGGCGACGGCGCTGATTGACACGATGCGCGAACAGTTAGACAAGATGTTCATCGTCAAGCCCAAAGCCGATTTGATCGTCAAAGCCGTCGAGCCGTTTCGCGAGGCGTCGGCGGGCAAGGCGTTTTACAACCGACCGGCGCCGGACGGATCGCGACCCGGCACCTACTACGCCAATCTGTATCGCATGAGCGACATGCCAACCTATCAGATGGAGGCGCTGGCTTATCATGAGGGCATTCCCGGTCATCACATGCAGATTGCCATCGCCCTTGAGTTGGAGAACGTGCCGCAATTTCGCAAATGGAATCGGGTGACCGCCTACTCGGAAGGTTGGGGTTTGTATTCCGAGCTGCTGCCCAAGGAATTTGGCTTTTACGAAGATCCGTACTCCGATTTTGGTCGGCTGGCGATGGAGCTGTGGCGCGCGTGCCGACTGGTCGTGGACACCGGCATTCACGATCAACGCTGGACGCGCGAAGAAGCCATCGACTATCTGTCGACCAATTCACCCAATCCGATGGGTGACGTGGTCAAGGCGATCGAGCGCTACATCGTGATGCCGTCGCAAGCGACCGCCTACAAGATTGGCATGATCAAAATTGTCGAGCTGCGCGCTAAAGCCAAAGCGCAACTTGGCGACCGATTCGATCTGCGCGAATTTCACGACGTGGTACTGAAGAACGGGCCCGTGCCTTTGGCCGTGCTCGAGGAGTTGGTCGATGACTACATAACGCGGGTACAGGGTTGACCGGGCTGCGACAACGCGTTAAAACAGAGTCATGAGCACTCGCGTCCACAGCCCGTCCGCAATCGTCTGCCACCGTTGGTGGTGGGAAGCTCCGTACGATGGGTAGACCAGCCACGCGCTAGTTGTTGTTGTCAGTTTTTGAAAAAACCCATCTTCAGACCGAAGATGGGTTTTTTTATGCGACCAGTAGAATCAGCGGTAGAACGATGAATGACAGAGACTTCAGGATGAACAGCGAATACCCCGAGGGCGCGCCGTGCAGATGACCGCGCCGTTTGATATCACCGCCGATCTGGATACGCCGGTGTCTGCGTTTCTGAAGCTCAGGGATTTCCAGCCGCATTTCCTGCTGGAGAGCGTCACCGGCGGCGAGCACGTCGGGCGTTACTCGTTCATCGGCTTTGGTGATGCGCTTCACGTGCGGCTTGATCGTGACGGACTGCGCGTTGGCGACAAGCAGCTTCCACGTCCGCGCAGCCAGCGCGAACTGATGGACGCGTTGCGTGAGGCACTGGAGGCTGCCCCGGTACTCGGCCCCGATGACATTGCGCTGCCGTTTCGCGGCGGGCTGGTGGGCGCAGCCAGTTACGACGTCGTGCGCTATTTCGAAGATCTCCCCGACGACAACGCGCCGCTGGACGGTCTGCCGGATCTGGCCTACGTGGCGCCAGAATCGGTGCTGGTGTTCGACCATCTGACGCGTCGCGCGGGCGTGCTGCACGGCGGCAGTGATGTAGCGCGCAGAGCGCTGCGCGGGAATATCGCAGCCGCATTGCGGGGCCCACTGCCACCGTCGCCAGACGGTGCGCGCGTCGGGCCCGCGGAGCAGAGTATTTCGCGCGAGGATTTTTTGCAGCACATCGCCGACACCAAGGAGCACATCGCCGCGGGCGACGTGTATCAACTGGTGCTGTCGATTTGCTTCAGCGGCGAGTGCGATGTGCACCCGTTTGAAGTCTATCGCGCTCTGCGGCTGCTCAATCCTTCGCCGTACATGTATTTCATGCAGCTTGACGATGTGCACGTCGTGGGTTCGTCGCCCGAAGCGCTGGTTAAGCTCAACGACGAGGGCGTTGCAAGCTTGCGACCCATCGCAGGGACGCGGCCGCGCGACGACGATCGCGATGCCGATCTGCAACACGAGAAAGATCTGTGCGCCGACCCGAAAGAAATTGCCGAGCACGTGATGCTGGTGGATCTGGCGCGCAATGACCTTGGGCGGGTTGCCATGCCCGGCAGCGTCACCGTTGATCCGTATCGCGTTATCGAACGCTACAGTCACGTCATGCATCTGGTCAGTGGTGTCAGCGGAAAAATGGAAGCGCCGCATGACGCGTTCGATTTGTTTGCGGCGGCGTTTCCGGCGGGCACGCTGGTGGGCGCGCCGAAAGTGCGGGCGATGCAGTTGATTGAAGCGGCTGAGCCCGTGCGCCGAGGTTGGTACGCGGGCACCGTCGGATATTTTGGTCATGGCAATACGATGGATCAGGCCATCGCGATTCGCACCATGATCCTGCGCAACGGCCGGTACAGCTTCCAGGCCGGTGCCGGCATCGTTGCCGACAGCGATCCGGTAAGCGAATACAATGAAGTGTTGGCCAAGTCGCAAATACTGCGTCAGGCGCTGCAACTGGCGGAGGGTGGACTGTGAGCGCGCGGGTTCTGCTGATCGATAATTACGATTCGTTCACCTATAACCTGGTGCAGGCGTTTCGCGCACTGGGCGCCGACGTGCCGGTGCATCGCAACGACAAGATTTCCCTTGAAGAGGCGCAGGCTCTGGACATCACGCATCTGGTCATTTCGCCAGGGCCAGGCGAACCGATCGCAGCGGGAATCAGCATCGATGCCATCAAGGCCTTTGCCGGTCGTGTGCCGATTCTGGGGGTGTGCCTGGGGCATCAGGCGATCGTCAGCGCGTTTGGCGGCGAGATTGTTCGGGCGGGGCGACAGATGCACGGCAAGACGTCGCCCATTGAGCACGACGGCCAAGGGGTCTTTACCGGTCTCGATAGTCCTATGGAAATTGGTCGCTACCACTCCCTGATCGCCAGCGAGCCCTCGTTGCCCGATGCGCTTGGCATCACCGCGCAAACGGCGCGCGGGGAGATCATGGGGGTGCGTCACAAATCGCTGTGCATCGAAGGCGTACAGTTTCATCCCGAGAGCGTCCTCACGCCGCTGGGCGATACGCTGCTGAATAATTTCCTGCAGCTGGAGCAACCGTGAGCGAATCAACCAGTCTGTTGCGCGCCGCCTTGAATGACGTGCTGGACGGCGAAGACCTGGCGCAACAGCGTGCGGATGACGTACTGCGCGCGCTCACGGACGACAGTGTGTCGCCGGCGCTGTGCGGCGGCTTGCTCAGCGCACTGCGCATGAAGGGAGAAACCGCCGACGAAATCCGTGGTTTCGCCACAGCCATGCGCGCTCTGGCACGCCGGCCGGACATTGCCGATACCGTGGGTGCCATCGACATTGTTGGTACAGGCGGTGACGGTTCGGGCAGTTTCAATATTTCCACCGGCAGTGCGCTGCTGACAGCCGCTTGCGGTGTACCGGTGATCAAACACGGCAACCGATCGGTGTCGAGCAAAAGCGGCAGTGCCGACGTCCTCGAAACCCTTGGCTTGCCGATGCCTCTGGACGAAGCGGCCGCGGCTCGCGCACTGGCCCAGACCGGTTTTACGTTTTTGTTTGCGCCTTACTATCATCCGGCGATGAAGACGGTCGCTCCGGTGCGCCAAGCCATGGGCGTGCGCACCGTGTTCAATATTCTCGGGCCGCTGACCAATCCTGCAGCACCGCCGTATCTGTTGATAGGGGCGTTCAGTCTGCCCATGGCGAAACTGATGGCCGACGCGCTGGCGGGAATGCCGATCGAGCGGGCGTTTGTGATCCACGGTGAGCCGGGCTGGGATGAGGCGACCCCGGTGGGGGTCTACGATTTGTTTGATGTGCGCGACGGTCGAGTGGCGCACGAGCGGCGCGATCCGCAGGATGAAAAATTCGCGCGCTGTGCGCCCGACGATCTGGCCGGTGGTGACGCCGAGTTTAACGCGCGCTGTTTGCGCGACGTGATAAGCGGTCATGAGCAAGGCGCGCACTACGATGCGTTGGTGCTCGGCGCCTCTTTGGCGTTGGAAGTCACCGGCGTTACGTCGTCTCGTCGAGCGGCCATCGCGCAGGTGAAAGAAGCGATCAATGCAGGCCGTGGTCGCGAACTGGTCGACGGCCTTGCCCGTCAGTCGAGCGGCTTGTGAGCGGCGATTTCCTGGCCCAAATGCGCGCGGCCAGTGAGCTGCGTCTGTACAAAGCGTTGGCCGAGCGCCCGTTTGGTGAGCTCGAGGCGCGCGCCCGCGAAATGCCGTCGGCACCGGCGCTGTCTTTAAGTCATCACGGTTTCGACGTGATTGCTGAAATCAAACGCCGCTCGCCCGCGATCGGTGCGCTGGCGGATGACGACGCACCGGCCGACGTTCACCGTCAAATTGCTGAGCGCGCCGTGCGCTATGCACGTGGCGGCGCGTGCGCGATTTCTGTTCTGACCGAGCCGACGAGATTCGACGGTGATCTGGCGCATCTGTCGGTGGCGTCGGCCGCCGTCGAGTCGCTGGGCGTGCCGGTGATGCGCAAGGATTTTCTGGTCGACCCGTATCAGATCTTCGAAGCCCGCGCGGCTGGCGCAGGTGGCGTGCTGTTGATTACGCGCATGCTGGACGACAACCAGATGGGTGAAATGCTCGATGCCGCGCACAGCGTTGGGTTGTTCGCGCTGGTTGAGGCGTTCGACAAACATGATCTCGAGCGCAGTCACGCGCTGGTCGCCGGTCGACCGGCGCCGCAGTTGGTTGGCATCAACACGCGAGATTTGACGACGTTGCAAATTGATACGACGCGGTTGGCGACCCATGCTGAAGACTTCACCGGCGACGTCGTCGCCGTAGCGGAAAGCGGGGTGACGGATGTGCGCCAGGCGGCGACCGTGGTGGCGATGGGCTATCGCGTTGCGCTAATCGGCACAGCGTTGATGCAGGCCGACGATCCGGGCGCACTGCTGCGCGCAATGCTGACACGCGGCCGCGGCGTCGGCGTGCATTCGGTACCGGGCCACGCATGAGCGTCTGGCTCAAAGTGTGCGGGCTGACGCAAGCGTCCAGCGTCGATGTGGCGCTGGCGGAGAACGTCGACGCGATCGGTTTTGTCTTTGCCGCTTCGCCGCGTCGGATAGAGCCCAAAGCGGCACTGACACTGAAGCGCCGGATTGAACGGCGCGCCGCTGTCGTGGCCGTGATGCGTCATCCGACGCAAGCGGAGATTGACGACGTGCTCGGCACGCTGGAGCCTGATTACCTGCAAACCGACGCGGGCGATCTCGACGCGTTGAACGTACCTGACTCGGTGCAGATCCTGCCGGTGTTTCGTGGTCGTGACGTGCGCAAGAAAGCGCCGCCCAGACTTCTGTACGAGGGCGCCGTGAGCGGCGCCGGTGAGCTGTCGGATTGGTCCGAGGCGCGCGAGCTGACGACGCGAACGCAGCTGATTCTTGCCGGCGGTCTGAATCCCGCCAACGTGACCGCTGCGATTGCTACCGTGCAGCCGTTTGGTGTTGATGTGAGCAGCGGCGTCGAGGCGCGTCGCGGTGAAAAAGATGCTGAATTAATTCGACGTTTCGCGCGGGCTGTGCACGCTGCCCCCGCGCCGTGGCTAACTGTTAAGGAACCCGAGTCATGATGACCCAAGTTGATACGCAGGCGCTGCATGCGGCTTTGCTCGCCGGCGAGTTTCCCGACGCTCGAGGCCGCTACGGGCCCTTCGGCGGTCGCTATGTGCCCGAAACCCTGGTGCCGGCACTGGAGCGTCTGGAAAACGGGATGCGTGAAGCGCTGCAAAGTGACGCGTTCGCCGCGCAGTTTCAGAAAGAATTGAAACACTGGGTTGGTCGACCTACGCCGCTGACTTACGCCACGCGCCTGAGCGAAGCCTGGGGCGCGCACGTGTGGCTCAAACGCGAAGATTTAGCGCATACCGGCGCCCATAAGATCAACAACGCGATTGGTCAGGCGCTGTTGGCAAAACACCTGGGCGTGAATCGAATCATTGCAGAAACCGGTGCTGGCCAGCACGGCGTCGCCAGCGCGGCAGCGTGTGCGCGGCTTGGTATGCCGTGCCGCGTTTACATGGGGGCGGTGGATGTGGAGCGCCAGGCGCCCAATGTCGATCGCATGCGTCGACTCGGCGCCGAAGTCGTGCCCGTGGAAACGGGTGATCGCACGCTGCGCGCCGCCATCGACGAAGCGCTGCGCGATTGGGTCGCGTCGCCGATGGACACTTACTACCTGTTGGGCTCGGCCGTGGGGCCGCACCCGTATCCGTATCTGGTCTGTCATTTTCAATCGGTCATTGGCGAGGAAGCGCGGGAGCAGTTGATGGCGCGCGCGGGCGTTAAAGCCGACGTGGCGATTGCCTGCGTGGGCGGTGGTTCGAACGCCATTGGTTTGTTTCACCCGCTGATTAACGACACTGAGACGGCGTTGCTCGGCGTGGAGGCGGGCGGTCGCGGCGCGGGCCTTGGTGATAACGCGGCGAGTTTGGTCGCCGGACGTCCCGGTGTGTTGCACGGCGCGATGTCGATGCTGCTGCACGACACCGACGGTCAGATCCAGGAAACGCATTCGGTGTCTGCTGGCCTCGACTACCCGGGCGTGGGCCCGGAGCACTCGCTGCTGCAGGTGACGGAAAGGGCGCAGTACGTGTCGATTGGCGACGACGAAGCGCTCGACGCCTTGGATGAGTGTTGTCGCATGGAGGGCATCTTGCCCGCCATCGAAACCGCTCACGCTATGGCCGGTGCGCGCAACTGGGCGCGACGCCATCCGGGCAAGCACCTGTTGATTGGATTCTCAGGTCGCGGTGATAAGGATTTGCCGACGCTGCTGGCGCTGGAGCCAAAAGCATGAGTGTCGGTAGCGGAGCGGCCGGAATTGAAGCCGCTATTCGCGCGGCTAACGACGCAGGGCGACCGGCAGTCGTTGCGTTTCTGACCGCCGGGTTCCCGACGAAGGACCGATTTGTTGAGTTGTTGGCACAGCTGACGGACGTGGCCGATGTGGTGGAAGTGGGCGTACCGTTTACCGATCCCATGGCTGATGGATTGACGATTCAGCGTTCCAGCCAGGTCGCACTGGCGAACGGCGTAACGCTGGACTGGATTTTGAAGACGACGGCATCTGGTGATTGGGGTGCGCCGCTCGTGCTGATGGGCTATCTCAATCCAATGCTGGCGATGGGTTTCGACACGCTCGCCGAGCGCGCCGCGCGCAGCAACGTCGGCGGCTTTATCGTGCCGGATCTGCCGTTTGAAGAGAGCGCACCCATGCGCGAGCCGCTGGAGGCTCACGGACTTGGCCTGATTCAGTTGGTCACGCCGGTGACGCCCGACGAACGCCTGGCTACGTTGTGTGGCGCGAGCCGTGGTTTCGTCTACGCCGTCACCGTTGCCGGGATTACCGGCGGTGCGCAGGCGGGCGCGCCCACCGGTGACGCGGCGCCAAACCTCGACACGGTGGCGACCTATCTGCAGCGGGTTCGGGCTCACAGTGACATCCCGGTGTGCGCGGGCTTTGGCATTCGCGGGCCACAACAAGTTGCGGCGCTCAAGGCGCACGCCGAGGGCGTTGTAGTCGGTTCGCGCATCATCGAGGTCATCGAAGAGGGTGGCGATGCCGTCGCTTTCGTGCAATCGCTGAGCGGTTGACTTAAGCCACTGTAGATTGACAAACGGTTGCGGTTGACATATGGTTGCCAGGTACCTTTTGGAGACAAGTGGCATGAGTGCGCCCGCAAATTCTGTTCACACAATGCTGGATCTAAACCCGCGCGAAGCGGCTGAGCGTCTGCTGGCGGCTGGGCACGACGACACCGACTGGCTCGATGACTTTGCCGATCATTTCGAGCGACGTCGCGGCGGGCAGTCGCTGGCGCGTACCCTCAGCGTTTGGGATTTGAGCCAATCTGAAGCGGCGCGACTGTTCGGCGTCAGTCGTCAGGCGCTGAGCAAGTGGATGCAACACGGCGTGCCCAACGAACGCGCCGAGCAAGTATCTGATCTGGCGGCAGCCACCGATTTGCTGCTGCACTATTTGAAGCGCGATCGTGTCGCCGCCGTCGTACGACGTGCGGCGCCGGCGCTTGGCGATCGTTCCCTGCTTGATCTGTTTGCGCTGGGCGAGACTGCGGCCGTGCTCGACGCGTGTCGCCATATGTTCGACTTTAGTCAGGCGCACAGCTGAGGCCATTGAAAGCCGAACGCTTGCCCGACAGTTGGACATGGTGGCGCATTGCCAACGTCTCCTGGCACAACCCGCTCGATCCGGGTTTTGCGCAGGAGCACGGTGGCCGCTGGAATCCGCCGCGCAGTTTTCCAACGCTCTATCTCAACGAAGACCAGGTGACCGCGCGCCTGAATCTGCGCGCGTTCATTCAAGACTGGCCGTTCGAACCCGAAGACTTGAGATCGGATCGCGGTCCGTTACTGGTGGGCGCAACCCTGCCGCGCCAGCAAACCGTTTGCGATGCGCACTCGCCGGCCGGCTTGCTCGCGCTCGGGCTGCCAAAGAGTTACCCACTCACCACGCGAAAAAAGACGGTGTCACACGATCAGTGCCAGCCACTGGGTGCGAGCGTTAGAGACGAGGGCTTGCGGGGTGTTCGAGCGCGCAGTGCCCAGTCGCGTGACGGGGCTGGCCGCGAACTCGCGTGGTTCCCGGCGACCACCCGCAGCGTCGCGACGCGCGTAGAGATACTAAAATATGACGCGTGGTACTGGGCCTGATTTTGGTGCACTTGGCATTGGCTGCTACACTCTCGACGCAAACAACTGACAACCCGGAGTAGGTATCTCATGGCTGGATCATTCGAAATTTTCACAGACAAAGGCGGTAAGCACTGCTTTCGCTTAAAAGCGGGCAACGGCGAGGTCATCCTTGCCAGCCAGGGCTACAAGTCGAAAGCGAGCTGCAAGAACGGTATTGAGTCGGTGCGCAAGAATGCGGCCATCGCAGATCGTTTTGAAAAAACCGAAACCAAGAACGGCAAGCCGCGGTTTAATCTGCGCGCCGGTAATAACCAGGTAATCGGGACCAGTGAAACCTACAACTCAACGGCAGCCCGCAACAACGGCATCAAGAGTGTCGGCAAGAATGCGCCCAAGGCGCCAGTAAAAGAAGTCTGACTTCTGATACCGGAGCGGCGCACGCCGCTCCGGTTACTCTCTCCCACCGGCCGTTCGGCTGGTCCGGTCAGCCGGGTTCCGGCGCCGTGCACAACGCAAAACTGACCGCATGAAAAACAAACGAATGGGTCCGCGTCGCAAGGTCCTTTTGCTGATGCTGCAGCAGATTGGTTTTGGTGCCATAGGCGCCTACTGGGCCATTTCGATGGGTTTACTGGCGACGAACCAGCTCGACATTACACTGCAACGCGTAGTCTGGGGCTTTGGCCTGGCTGGGGCACTGGTTGCGCTGGCTTTGACCGCTGACGCTTTATTCCCACGAATCATGCACGAGCTTGAACAAAAGGTCGTTTCGATTTGGACAGAAATTGGGATCCGCTTCACACCGACAGTCGTAGTCTTGACGGCACTCGGTGCCGGCATTGGTGAAGAGCTCTTCTTCCGTGCCGGGGTGCAGACGTTCCTGACCACGCTAATGCCGCCGTGGATCGCGGTCATCGTTGCCGGCCTTGGGTTCGGACTAATGCACGCCGCGAGCACTGCGTACTTTGTTTACGCCGCCTTGATCGGCTGGATTCTGGGCGCCGTGTATCTGGTCTCAGACAGCCTGGTCGTCGTGATGATCGGTCACACGGTTTACGATCTGTGGGCGCTCGACAAACTGAGCGGATTGATGCGCGATTCGTCGCTTTCCCGGGGCATCAATAGGCAGTAAGCGTAGCGCCCGTGGCGGGTGTGACCACTTTTCCACCGGCGCCGGCAAACGCGATCGGCACTGACACAATTTCTCTCCCATTATTTCGCTGCACGGCGAAGTGCAAATGCGGTCCGCTGGAAAAGCCGGTGTTGCCGCTGTCGGCAATGTACTCGCCGCGCCTCACGCGTTTGCCTGGCCGAACACGGATCGCATTCCATGACAGGTGTGCATAAACCGCCATCGTGCCGTCGTCGTGGGCGATCCGCACAAAATTGGCTTTGGGGAGGTCGGCTACGCTGACGCCGCCGCTGAACGATCCGTAGGCGATATCAAACACAACACCTGCCCGCGCCGCGTAGATTGGCGTGCCTTCGGGCATCGCAAAATCCATCGCGTGTTCGCTCGATGGCGTGGTGTGGGTGATGCGCGTCGGGAAAGCTTGCGTTACCAACTGCGATGTACTGATCGCGTAGGGCAAACGATAGGGCGTGCTGTCATCGTGCTCGGCCGTGGGGTCGCCCGGCAGATAGCTGAAGGCGATTTCAAAAGAGGTGCCGGTGCCTCGTTCCATCGGTATTTCCAAAACCGACGCCCGGCTGTCCGGTCGCAATACAACGTCGTGGCGCTTGAGAAATTTACTCGGCACATTGCGCGTTTTACCGAGCTCGAAAACCAGCTGCACGGGACAGTGAAAGTGATTGGTGGCGACGATCGACACGCCGTTCTCGGTTTGCACACGCTCGAGTTCAACCGTCGCCGCAACGTGCTTTGGCGAGAGGCGCTCAGTGCTGACCTTGGCCTTGGCTTTTTCGTCCTCGGGCGGCCGGTCCGTGAATTGCCACTGACCTTGCTCGTCCTGATAACGATAAAGCGTCTGCGCGCTCGCACTGGCGGCAAACAACAAACAAAGAAAAACGGGGATCAGGCGCATGCTTTTAGCATACCAGTGAGAGGTGCGGACAAGTGTGAAACCGGTCATGCCGAAAAACCCTGCCCGACAGGAAATCGGGCAGGGCGCAGATCAAACGTCGTTAGACGCTCTCCCGAATGGAGATGAAATCTCCGACGTTGGAAATGCCGTTTCGGGCGCCGCCCGGGCTCGAATCAGGGCGATCCTCACCGCGCGCGAAAAGTGCCTCGCGCAGTTGATCGAGCAGATTCAGTCGTGCGGCGGCTGGGTCGGCGGACTGTGTTGTGCCCGCTTCACTGGCCGTTGCCGTGACGTCGGGAATCGTCACACTCAGCGCCGTAGGGCTGCTCAGTGTGCCTTCATCCACAATCACGCTACCCGGCGTTGCCGTGTCGACCGACTCCGTCGTGTTCAACGTCGCCGGATTGGCCGCATCGACCCCGGTGCTGTTGAGCTCGGCTGGAACCGGTTGCACAGGCTGCGCGCTTTCTGCCAGCGCCTGCTTGTACAAGCCAAGATCCTGAGCGTTGACGACGCCGTCACCGTTGAGATCGGCCGACGCATCAAAACCTTCCTCACCCTTCTGGGTAAAGAATGAATCACGGATGCTGTTGAGCGTCGGCGGTGCTGTTGGTGCCGAAGCCCCGCTCTCGTCTGGCATGGTCCGACCCGCCATCTTCTCGCGGAAGATGCCAAGATCTCCAGCGTTAATCACACCGTCTTTGTTGAAGTCGAGTTTCGTATCGAAGCCCTCTTCGCCTGCGCTGGTGAAAAAGCTGGATTTAAGATCCGCCATGATTTGCTCGGCACGCGTCATCTCGGCGTCAGGCGTCAGTGCACCGATCCGATCTGGCGGTGCTTGCGCACGCGGTGGATCATCAGAAACCGCCAGCCTTGCCGCATCACTGATCGTGACGCTATCGGCGTTGGGTTTCGCCCCGTAAACCGGGGTTGCGGCACGCGGCGGATCGGACGACGACGGCGCGGCAACGGGCGTCATGGGCGCCTTTTGCACTGCCGAGACCGCTCCGAGCGGCTGCGCGGTTGCAGTTGGGTTCATATGGTTACTCCTTGTGTCGATGATCATCGAATTCCCACACGTCACTGTGTGGGCAGGAGTTAGAGGAGCAAGATTTGTGCCACGCTCGAATACGCCCGGAACATTCGGGCCAATGGGTCAAAAACCGGCGGCAGGTAACCGGCGAGCGGCAAATCATTGCCGCTCGCCGGCGTGGCAGGGTACTAACCCATAAACCCGATGTCGGTGCTCCCGAAGTTGTTCAGGTAAGGGAAGATGTCACCGAGGTCACTGTCCTCAATGCCCATCCAACGCGCGAGCGTCGCCCCGTACTGCCCAAGCGAATACTCCGGAATCATGCGACCCGCGTTATCGGTGTCCTGCGGACCGCCAATGTCGAGCGACGGCGGTGAGCCGTAAATGGCGCCGCCGTTCACGGCACCGCCCATCACCATAGCCGCGTTGCCCCAGCCGTGGTCAGTACCGTCGCCGTTGACGCTGAGCGTGCGCCCGAAGTCGGATGAGGTAAACGCCGTCACGGTATCGCCAAGACTCAGCTCGTCCATGTTGGCCTGGAACGCACTCATGGCACCGCTCAGTTCCTGCAGCTTCGCGGCCTGTTCGTTGAGCTGCGAGCCGTGGAAGTCGAAACTGCCAAAACCGACAAAGAAGATCTGCCGTTTCATACCGAGCTGTTCGCGAATCGAGATGACGCGCGCGACCATGCGCAACTGCGCGGCGATGTAGCTGTCCTCGGGATACTCGGTGACAATTGCCGGCGCCTGATCCAACGTGTCGTTGAGCTCGGCAATCTGCAGTTTTGCCGTCGCCAGCCCTTCTGCCGCCTGCCGCTCCAGCGCGTGGTTGTAAGGTGCGCTGAGAATCTCGCTCCAGGTTTCTGAACGACTGGCTTCCCACGGCGGCCAGCCGCTGTTGGACAGAAAGCGAAACTCTTCCACACCACTAAACGCGTTCATGCTGAAGGGCAGCGCATTCACGCCCGCCTGGAAGTTGTTGTTACCGGCCATGGTAATGGTCGGCGGCACGTAAGGGTTCGAATTGGCTTCACCCAGCAGATCGGCCATGCGTCCGCCCCAGCCGGGCTGCGTGATGCCGGACAGCGGCGCGCGCGCGGTTTGCCAGATTTCCTGTTGATCGTTGTGCGAGAACAAATCGGGCGGCAGTAACGCCGTGCCGTTCTGATACGACTCGCGATCGGTCGGTTCGAACAAAGTGCCGACGTTGCCCACCACGGCAAGCTTGCCCGTGTTGTACATGTTTTGCAGTCCACCCATGGTCGGGTGAAAACCGTAGTTGCTGCCGTTGAGTCCGAGCAGCGAGTTCTGCGGCAGTGCCATCGCGCCACGCAGGTTTTGGTACTGCGCGTACGGCCCGTCGTTGGTCGGCACGATCGTATTAAACGAATCGTTACCGCCAAACAGAAACACACAGACCAGCGACTTGTAGTCGGTCAGGTTGCTGTAGTCCCCGGTAGCCGCGAGCGCCGACTGCATCAGTCCGAGTTTGCCCTGAGTCGCAATTGCTCCGGAACCGACAGCCGTGACCGCCAGTCTTTCCAGAAACCGGCGACGAGAAAGTGTCTTTTTCGTATTCATTTTCATCTCCTACTTCTGGATGAGGTATTCGGGGGTATTGGCGATCAACATAATCGCGTCGCGCGCTTTGACATTGCGCCCCTCTGCACCGTCTGGAAACACGTCGGTGGTCAGATGATCACGAATACGATTGCGCACCCCGGTACTCATTTGGCCCGACAGCATCAACAGGTCGAGGTGGTTGAGCAGCGCGTCCGGGTCGTCGGCCAGGGCGGCTTCCGTGGACACGTCGATCTTCGGCCAGCCTTCGCCCCACTGATCTTCGTTCCAGATTTCCCACGAGATCGCCTGCGATGAGGTCTGCATCGTGTTGGCGTTGAAGATCTGGAACTCCGGCGCCACGAGGCCCTCGTCGCGAATGAACCCGGGCGGTGCATAGTCAGGCAGGTAGAAATTGAACACCGACGGTGAACCCTGCGGCGACTGTCCCAGCTCGTTGGCGAAGTTGCCAAAGATGCTGCGATAGAAGCCCCACGCAGGTTGACCGCACTGCTGCGAGTTGTCGTAAATGTAGCCGGTACGTTGCGGCACGATCATGTCGAACGTGCGGCGTACGTGGCTCAGACGCAGCAGAGGTTCACGCAGTTTGCCAAAGCGGTCCGGGATAAAGACGTGCCCGTCTCGCGCTTCGGGATCAAGAAGAATCGTGCGTACCACCGCGGCGAGATCACCGCGTACGCCCTGACCGTTGTCGTTAAAAGTCGTCGCAACACGCGCAATGTAGCCGGCGCTGGGGTTGGACGTCGTCAGCCGCTGAATCAAGCGCGATGCGAGAAATGGACCGACGTTCGGATGGTTGAACAAGATGTCGATGGCCGCGTCGAGATCCTGTTGTGCCGTCTGGCCGCCCGGCACGTCCACGCCAAACAGCGTTTTGGGATCGTCGTCATGATATTGCTCAACCGGCTCCATCGGTGCCGTGCGATCAGCAATGCCCCACCACTGCGTCCAACTGATGCCGGCGTAGTTCCAGCCGGTGTAGACACGCGCAAATTCTTCGATGTCGGCCTGATTGTATGTGGGGATCGGGTTGCTGTTGCCGTCGAGCTGGGCGGTGCCGTCGAGGTTCAGCATCTGCACGCCGATGGTGAACAGCTGCATCATTTCGCGCGCGAAATTTTCGTCGGGGCGAATGCTGAGCTCAGGTTGCGCGCGCTGATTGCGCACGTGACCGAGATAGATGCCCATGATCGTGTGCTTGGTCATGTCTTCAAGCAGATCGCGATAGTTGCCGAACGCGTTCTCCACCAGCATGTCGTAGTAGTCGGCCATCGCGAACTGCGAGTTAACCAGCTTCTCGCCCGAGGTTGCCACGACCAGAATCTGGCTTAGCGCGAAGGCCATGCGCTGGCGCAACTGATCGTCGCGCAGCAGAGCGATTTCCCACCACGCCGAAATGCGTGCGTCGGAGTACCAGGCGTCGTTCACATTCACATCGAAGCACATGCGCGTCGCCAAATCCCACGACAACGGATTGTGCAGTGACATCGGTTCGGCCATTTGCGCGGTGATCCACGCGTCGTAATCCCCCAGCGCAACGAGCTGATCAATTTCTTCCTGCGTGGCGCCGTAGGTGGCTTGGGTCAGGAAGCGGGCGGCCTCATCGGCGGATATGGCCTGGTCGGCGGCGGGGCCCGGCGGCAAGCCAAAGCCCGAGCGCAGCAAGCCCAGATCCGGGATATTGACCGTTGCGTCGCCGTTCATGTCGGCGTGTTCGGCCAGTGGATTGACGTGCGGGCGTGTGCTGAAAAACACGGTGCGCAAGAGGCCCAGGTCGACAACGTTGACGACGCCGTCGTTATTGAAATCGGCGTCGCACAGGTTGCCGAAGCCGTCACCGTCAGTGTCACGTTGGTCAACGTTGTTCAAGAGCTGACAGTTGTCGGCGGTGTTATCGATGCCGTCGCCATCGCTGTCGATGGCCATCGCAGTGTGCGTAATGCAGAGCATCAGCAGCAGCGAAGGCACGGATGCCGTGCGCAAAAAGGTCCCAATCATGGTGATCTCCCCAAAAGTCTTCGGTGCCGGATGCGATACATCCAGCTGGTCAAAATGCCGTGGTGCCCGGTCGCGGTACATAGCCTGAGACCGTGAGCGCCAATCGTCCTTGAAAGTGCTGTTTGGGGTTGCTCAATCGCCAGCTCGCCGGATCGCGAAATTGCCAATTAGTGCGGCGAATAACTGACTCAACGTACTGGTGGGATTTATACTGCTCGCCATAGCGCTATGCTTGCAACTGTTGCCCTGGCGCCGCACCCGGGGTAGGGAGACCTTTTGAGGGATATACATGGTCCGATTTTCCGCTGACGCTCTGAACCGATTTGACGTTCCCGCGCTGCCCATGGCCTGCCGCTGGACAACGTTGGTTCTGGCCGTGTTGATGGTGGTCGGCTGTGCCCCTGCGTCGTCCCAGCCACAGATTGACGTGGTTGCACCGCAAACGCTGAGTCTCGCCGAGGTCACGTCGCGCGCCAAAGTTGCGCAAGCGCTCGCGCATATCGAGGCCCATCGTGAAGCGGGGCTTGGCGAATTGATTAAATTGAACGAGACGCCGGCGCCGCCGTTTGGCGAAGCGCAGCGCGGTGTCTTGTTTGCGAAAATGTTGGAAGGCACGGGCTTTGGCCCGGTGCACACCGATGAAGTCGGCAATGTGATTAGCGTGCGACGCGGTGGTCGCGGGTCGGGTGTCGTCGCCGTGCTGGCGCATCTCGATACCGTCTTCCCGGCGGACACCGATGTGCGAGTCAAAGTCGACGGCAATCTTTACCGCGCACCGGGCATCGGCGATAACACCCGCGGATTGGTTTTGCTGCTGGAACTGGCGCGCGCGTTTGTCGCAACAGAGCTGCAGACCGATTCCGATATCTGGCTGGTCGGCAACGTTGGCGAAGAGGGCTTGGGCGATCTGCGTGGCGCGCGACATCTGTTTCGTGAGGGGGCGCCGCCCATCGACGCGATGATTGCGATTGACGGTGGCAATGCCGGGCGTCTTGTTACCGATGCGGTGGGTTCCAATCGTTTCCGCGTGACCTTCGGCGGTCCGGGTGGTCATTCCTGGGGTGATTTTGGTCTGGTCAGCCCGCATCACGCGTTGGGCACCGCCATCAAGCTGTTTGTTGAGCGGGCCAAGCCGCTGGTGGCAAACGGTCCGCGCACCTCATTTAATGTTGGGCGCATTGGCGGCGGTACGTCCGTCAATTCCATTGCGTTCGAATCGTGGATGGAAGTCGACATGCGCAGCGTTGACGCTGGACGTCTCGAAGCGCTGACGCAGACGTTCAAGACCGCCATGCGCGAGACGCTATCGCAGCAAAACGAGTCCGGTGGTAACGATGGGGTATTGACCCTGGAACTCAAACCCATCGGCGAGCGCCCGGCCGGCGGTGTGGATCGCTCGGCCCCGCTGGTGCAGTACGCCGCCGCGGCGCTGCGCGAAGTGGGCATTGAGCCCACGTTTGTCGCGTCGTCCACCGATGCGAACGTCCCTATGTCACTGGGCATCCCGGCGGTGACCATGAGTCGCGGCGGCGTTTCAAAGCGCGCTCACTCACTGGATGAATCCTGGGAAGATCGCGACACCCATTTGGCGACGCAAGCGGTACTGCTGACGCTTGTGGCGGTCACCAGCGATTTTTAACGTGGCGGTCTCGCGACTGATCATCGCCGCAGCGCTCGCGGCGAGCGCCGTGTGCTGTGCTGCCGATCCGTTTGTGGTTACGGATCGCTACCCGGTCGCGCGGATCTTCGCGCCGCCTGCGCCAACGTCGGCTGCGTTCGAGCCAAGCGCAACGACATCGTTTTCCGTGGCCACTGACTGGTCGTCTTCGGCGACCGTGTCGGCCAAAAGTGGCGAGCGTCTGGTGCTGGATGGCGAAACCGTCGGCGTCACCGGTCGCTGGGCGTGGCACACCGGCGGCTGGCGCATCGGCGTTGATGTGCCGCTGTTGTATCAGTCCGGCGGCGTGCTCGACGGTTTTATCGACGGGTTTCACGAGCTGTTCAATTTTCCAGAAGGCGACCGACCCGATCTTGCACAGGACGCACTGGTTTACGCCTACCGACGCAACGACGGTTCCGCGCTGGATGTTCGTGGCACCAGCAAAGGCTTGGGCGACGTGTCGCTGCACGCCGGCAGAGCTCTGGTCCAGGGTGACGGTCGACAGTTGGCCTGGCGCGTGCATCTGAAACTGCCCACCGGGCGCAGCGAACGTTTGCACGGCAGCGGCACGGTTGGCGTTGGCGGATCTGTGCACGGCGCGCTGAATCGAGTGTGGTGGGGCGGTGCCGGTCAGTGGTTTGGCGGTGTCGGCGCCCAGTGGCACGACGGGTCTGACGTCTTGTCATCGATTCATCGACCGTTCGTGGCCAGCGCTTACGCTGGCGCGCAGTGGGCGCTGCGACCGTCGATTGTGTTGCGTGGCCAACTCGACGTTCATAGCGCTTACTACGACAGCGAGTTGCGTGGGTTACGTGAGGCGGCGGCGCTGACGTTGGGCGGCGATGTGCGACTGAGCCGTCGCTGGTGGCTGCAGCTGGCGTTGATCGAGGACATCGCGCCGCGCACCGTGCCTGACGTTGTTTTCCACATCAATGTCGCCCGACGCTAAGCGGACCGCTTTGCTGCAATGCAAAAGCGGGCAGACGCGGTTTGTTGGCGCGCCAATCGCGCGGTGGGCTTGTTGGCTGTGCCGGCCGGCCACGCCAAATAGGCGTTTGGCACCGGTTGGGCACATCGAATCCGACATAATTGGGTGCATCGCACCCACTTGGGGCTGATTTGCGCCGTTGCTCGCACAAGGGTCGATACAGTGCGTGACAATGAACGCTCGCCATGTAAACTGTTTAGGCAGAACGATATACAACAAACGATTCAGCCTCAGGCTGAGATATTTTAGAGGGAGAATACATTGAAATTTGTATCCAAAACCTGCGCCATCGCTATCCTTGGCGCATGCGCATGGACCACGGCGAGCGCGAGCGCTTCGACCTTAATCGGCGACACCATCGACGTTGAATTGACCGGTGGCCTTTCAGTGCTCGATACCGGCGTGCTGGTTGGTCCTGGCGTTGAATTGCAGGGTGGCGACGCTTCAACGAACTGGGGTGCTTTCCTGTTCCCGAGTGAGTCGATCGACATCGACGCCACCACGATCTCAATGGCGTTTGACACGTCGCTGGGCGAATTCGCCATGCTGACCTTCAGCGACCTGGACTTCGGTGCAGGTATCGGTGGTGTGACGCTGGCCAGCACGATTCCAGAAGTGACGATGGCGAACGTCTCGTTCACTGCTGATTCAATCACGCTGGACCTGACCGACTGGTTTGCCGTTGGCGG
>JBGCFP010000025.1:0-5111 GCA_045107005.1 Gammaproteobacteria bacterium | reverse complement strand
TCCGCGGTATTCCTGACCGGCGACATGGGGCCTGCGTTAGAGTGGGCGCGCTCATGGCTCACCAGTTGGGGAATCGGATTGCGCGCCACAGGCGAGCCGCTGCACCTCGAAGCGAACAGTCCATTGCCAGCAGGCTGCATCGCCACGCTCGCGGCAAGCCTGAATGAACTCGGTGGCCGTGAGACGTCACCGTCACCTGACAAGACCGAGCACGTGGCTTTGCCAACGCGCGCGGGACGGTGTCTGATTTGCGATGACGACGGTCAGATTCGCCACATTATTTCGGCCACGCTCGAGATGGCCGGCCATGAAACGGTGTGCTTTGATACGCCTGCAGGGATGCTCGCCTACTTGAAGGGCCAAACGGTGGACGTCATTATTCTCGACGTCAATCTCGGGCCAGTCTCAGGTATCGACGCGCTCAAATCACTGCGCGCGTTGCCGGGGCGGGCGGGGCGCACGCCGGTGTGTATGCTAAGTGGCGCGCTGGATCACCGCGAGGTGGCCACGGCAGCTGGCGCCAATGACTATTTGCTCAAGCCCTCGGGCGCCAAGGATCTCAACGCGGCCGTCGACCGTTTGCTCGCCCTGCGCGACGAACCCTCGCACTCGGCAATCGTAAGCTAAGTGTATTGCTACTCACTGATAGGCGTTGCCTCTTGTTCTGATTCAAACAATCAATCATGCCCATGTGTAAAATGAGGTCTAATAGCACCAGACTCTCGGCTAGTACGCATCCGACAAGGAATCTTTGCAATGCTTAAACAAACGACCAAGACCCTCGCGGTCGCGCTATCTATGATAGCGCTGGCAAGCCCGGCACTCGCGGCTGGCGAGGCGAAAACCAACAAGTTTTGGTGGCCCGACCAGCTTAACCTCAGCCCACTGCGTCAGCACGCACCGGCATCCAATCCCTACGGCGCTGATTTTGACTACGCAGCTGCCTTTAACTCCCTCGATTTCAAAGCGGTCAAGAAAGACATCGAAGATCTGATGACCACCTCGCAAGACTGGTGGCCATCGGACTACGGCCACTATGGCCCGTTCTTTATTCGCATGGCCTGGCACAGTGCCGGCACCTATCGGATTGCCGATGGACGCGGTGGGGCCGGTGGCGGTCAGCAGCGCTTCGAGCCGTTGAACAGCTGGCCGGACAACGGCAACCTCGACAAGGCGAGACGTTTGCTGTGGCCGATTAAACAGAAATACGGCAACAAGATTTCGTGGGCCGACCTGATGGTTCTGACCGGCAACGTCGCACTGGAATCCATGGGTTTTGAGACTTTCGGCTTTGGCGCCGGACGCACGGACGACTGGGAACCGGATCTGGTTTTCTGGGGCCCGGAAAATGAATTTCTGGCCGACGAGCGCTACAGCGGCGATCGCAAACTGGCGAACCCGCTTGCAGCGGTCCAAATGGGCTTGATCTACGTGAACCCGGAAGGCCCTAACGGCAACCCGGATCCGCTACTGGCCGCCAAGGACATACGCGAGACATTTGGTCGCATGGCCATGAACGACGAAGAGACCGTCGCATTGATCGCCGGTGGTCACACCTTTGGCAAAGCGCACGGTGCGCACAAGCCGGGCGATTGCGTTGGCGTCGAACCGGCTGGCGCGGCGTTGGAAGAGCAAGGCTTTGGCTGGAAGAACAAGTGCGGAAAAGGCAAGGGCGTGGATGCGGTGACCAGTGGGCTCGAAGGCGCATGGACAGCGAATCCAATTCAGTGGACGTCGCAATATCTAACCAACCTGTACGCATTTGATTGGGTCAAAACCAAGAGCCCGGCAGGTGCGACGCAGTGGATCCCGGCGGACGGTGAGGCGGCAAACCTGGTGCCCGATGCGCACGACAAATCGAAGCGCCATGCGCCGATCATGTTCACGACGGATCTCGCGCTGAAGTTTGATCCGAGCTATCGCGAAATCACGAGCCGCTTTCTGGATGACCCTGAGGCTTTCCGACTGGCATTCGCGAAAGCCTGGTTCAAGCTTACGCATCGTGATCTGGGGCCGCGCAGCCGATACCTCGGTCCGGAAGTGCCGAAGGAAGTTCTGGCTTGGCAAGACCCAGTACCGGCCGCGGGTTCAGATTTGATCACCGCCAGAGATGCGACCAGGCTCAAAAAAGAGATTCTTGATTCCGATCTGACCGTACCGCAGCTAGTGCGCACGGCATGGGCGTCAGCGTCGACTTTCCGCGGCACGGACATGCGCGGTGGTGCCAACGGCGCTCGCGTTCGTCTGGCTCCCCAGAGCGACTGGGCGGTAAACGACGCGGCGGAGCTAGCGACCGTCATCGGTCGACTGGAAAGCATTCAGTCGAAGTTCAATGACAAGAATCGCAAGACGCCGGTGTCGCTGGCCGATCTGATCGTGCTCGGTGGCGCGGCTGCGATTGAGAAAGCGGCGAAAGACGCCGGGTACAAAATCGAAGTGCCGTTTACACCCGGGCGTACCGACGCAACTCAGGCGCAAACCGACGTGATGTCGTTCACGGCGCTAGAGCCCAATGCCGATGGCTTCCGCAACTACTTTGGCGAAGGCAACTATCGCTCGCCAGCGGAAATGCTGGTGGATCACGCGGACAAGCTCACGTTGACGGTGCCGGAAATGACGGCGCTCGTTGGCGGTTTGCGAACGCTCAACGCGAACAAGGCCGGTGCCGCGCACGGCGTGTTTACCGATCGTCCGGGCACGTTGTCGAACGACTTTTTCGTCAACCTGCTCGATATGTCCACGCAGTGGTCGAAAGCGTCGAATCAGCAAGCGGTTTACGAGGGACGTGATCGCGCAACCGGTCAGCTGAAGTGGACGGCCACACCGGTCGATCTGATCTTTGGCTCCAACTCGGAACTGCGCGCCGTGGCGGAAGCCTATGCGGCCAGCAATGCCGGTGACATGTTCGTCAGCGACTTTGTGGGCGCGTGGACCAAAGTCATGACCTTGGATCGATTCGACACGATCTAGTCGCGCATTGAGTCAGTGTCGCCGCCCGTGGCTGGTGGCGTTAGCTGACCGGCACAGAAAAACGGCGGTATCGAAAGGTACCGCCGTTTCTTTTTGGTCAGGTCTTGCCAGCTTCCTATACACGGATGCTCGGGTCGGTCCTTGCATTGCAAGGGTATACTGTTAGATTTACAGGTACCAAGACCAAAGACCGTCGCCCGATGCATAGACTCAGTATAGGCTTGGCCGCATCCGTCGCGTTGTTCTGGTGTGGTATCAGCACCGCACAAGACGCCAGCGAACTGACAGAGCAGATCGCGTCGGCCAACTCGCAGTCGTCGCTGTTCATCAAGCAAGGCCAAATTGACAAGGCACTGGCCAGTGCCAAGACCGCTTACGAACTTGCCCTAGGCGCGTGGGGCGTTGAGAATATCGACACCGCTGTGCTGACTGCGAACTACGCTCGTCTGCTCAATCACGTTGGATCCCATAGCGCGGCTCGCCCGTTGTTCGAAGCGGCGCTAAAAAGCTATGAGCAGACGCACAGTGAAACCGCCGTGGAGCTGGTACCGGTGCTGATGGATTTCGCGGAGGCAAGTTACGGCGCTTTGCAACGGGAACTGGTGGATCGCGCGCTGACGATCCAGCGTGCGTCGAACCCGACGGCCACGCTGGCGCACGCGCATCTGGCGGCTAGAGGCGGTGCTTTGATTGCTTCGACCAATGTCGATAAAGACGGGGCCGTGCCGATGCTCGAGAACGCACTGAGTGTTTTCGAGACCAATTATGGTGAAGCGTCCATGGAGCTGGCGACGTTATTGATGTCGCTTGGCGATGCGCACACGGGCACGGCGAAACGCGATGCGATACCGCGACGCTACTACGCCCGGGCCATAAAAATTGCGCAAGCCAGTGGCGATCCAATTGTGCATGCCGACTTCATGCACAAGGCAGGCCTGCATTTGATGTCGATGGCGGGTTCGCCCAAAGGTCGCCGCTACCTCGATGACGCGTATCAGATTTTTGAGAAAAACTTAGGTCAGAATCACATCAAGACGGCCAACGCGGCGTTGAGTATGGCACGTTTCCAATTGGCGTCCCGGCGTCCGGCCAAGGCGGAGCCGTATTTGACCCAGGCGGTTTCGGTCTTTGAGAAAGCGCCGCAATTTCGCAATCATCACCTCAAGACGCTCGGATTGCTGGTCGATACGTATGAGCAGCTTGGCGAACGGGACAAGGCGACCCCCTACTGCCGCGCCATCGGCAAGGTAACGCCTTGGGTGGAGGACCAGGACGTCGTACCGTTAGTACGCGTTGCGCCGCGCTACCCTGCGAGTGCGCAAAACCGCGCCCAGCAAGGTCGAGTTTCGATAGCGCTGACAATCGACCAAAACGGTTTCGTGACAGACCCGAAAGTCGTTGAGAGTGTTGGGCCCAAAGTCTTCGAACAAGCCGCAGTTGACGCGATCAAACGGTGGCGGTTTGCGCCCAGCTTCGTCGGTGGCGAGCCGCAGCCGCGCGAGATCACACAAATCATCCGCTTCGCAATGCGATGATGCGGCGGCGGCAGTAAAGCGAACCTGGTTAGAAGTTTTCGTGCTCCCGAACCTGCGTCCAGCTTGCGCCGTCGTCAAACGACTCGAAAAAATCGCCGTTTACGCCGCGGCACGATAGCAAGAGTCGGTCATCAACCTGCGCGATCAAACTGGCGCAGTAGGGCTCGGGGACCTTGTGGTCAGTTAGCGTCCAGGTCTTCCCGCCATCGTCGGTGACCAATATTCTCGGCTCTGTCGGTGTTTCGGCGTAGCGGTCCTGGGGGCGGTCGATGCGCGCGAGCGCCACGGCGTGAGATTCGTTTTTGAACCACGGCGGCGACAGGAACTGTATGTCGCGGCGTTTTGATCGCACGGTATCACTGCACTTGTACTCTGTGGTTTGCTGATCGCCGCACATGCGCAATTGGCGAGCAATCTCAACCCAGCCTTCCTGCGCATCGCTGCGCAGGAACGTGGGTTTCCCGGTCCAGCTAAAGAAGCCCGCTTCTTTTACTGCAAGTTTCAGCGCGCCAGCGTCAGCCTCGTACAACACGTCTTTGGGATTTTCGATCCCTTTCATGACGTAAGTATCTGGATCGAATTCGAAGGTCAATTCCTTCATCGCCG
>JBGCFP010000024.1:0-76835 GCA_045107005.1 Gammaproteobacteria bacterium | reverse complement strand
CACTGGCGATCCGCTGCACCCGCACATTCCAACGCCTTATGTTCTCGCGATCGAATTTGCGCTACAGAAATTCGGTTCAGCCGCCACGGACCCGTTCACTTATGCGCCGGCGATGGCGCTGCTTGGAACGCCCACATTGCCCGCACGGACGGAAGAACTCGGTGGCTATTCGTTGCTAAAGGGATTGCGCGGTGTCGAGCAGGCGCTGGAGTCAGCGTGCCGTTTGCGGGTCGAAAAAAACTAGCGTGATTCGGTTGTCGAACGCGAGGTGCAACACGGACCGGGACCGCCGGCACCGGCGTTGACTCGTTACGCGTTACCCCGGCAACTCACGCGACACCTGGTCAGGCCGGTTGGGCACGCAGTTCCCCAACGGTCACTTTCCTATTCCACGTAGCGCGTCGCGATGACACCCCGCGGGGGCGCCCGCCAACCCACTGGCTTGTAGTACCACACGCTGCCGGCAACCGAGTCGCGCAGCCCGACAAAAACGTCCAGATTCGACGCGTATTTCCATTTCCCGAGCACGCCATTATCCACCGGGCCCGCGGGCGCCGCGAGCGTCGCGGAAGGCGCCCGTCGCAGCACCCAACCGTTGGCGTTTAACGGCTCGGGCGCTGTCAATGTGTGCACGTCCGGCCCGCCTTTCCACATTGCGAAATGACGCCGGATCGGATCGAAATCGATGCCATAGTCGACGCCGAGCTCGTAGTCGCCACCTTGATCCTGCGGATACAAATTGACATCGCGATTTGCGACGCCCGGCGTGTTTACGTTCCAATACGTAAACGGTACGAGGAATGACCCTGTGCGCAGGAAAACGCCGTTAACCGGATCGTACGCCGCGGCACTGCGGTTGCCCGGGCCGGAATTGAAAACACCAATCAACTCTACCGTGTCGAGCGTCGCATCCGCCAGGCTCGGCATCGTCAGTTTGAACAGGTTGGGAGAGGTGTTGGTGCCGACACGCGCGCCAAAATAGACCACTTCGTGACCGTTTTCCGACGCGTAGGCGGTGGTCCCGTTGACAAAATTCGACGGGCTCGTCTGCAGGAAAGTCGCGTTTGCGTAGATGTCGCGGTTCACCCACATGTTGCCGCCCGTGATGTCCGGGTAAGGCCCTTCACGTTGCACATGTGAACCCGTCGTACCGCCGACCGAGTTGGCATCGGCGCGCGACGGATCGAAAAAATAGGGACCAGTCAGCGCGAACGTCTCGTCGTCGTTGACGCGAATAAACGGCCCGCCGCTGTTCCACTGCGCGCCGCCAAAGTTCAGGTAGCGATCGAACTGTGGCAGGAACAGCGCGTTGTCATAGGTGTGCGCCGAGCCCGGAGCCGCATCGACGCCGTCAATCGATTCGTACTCGCCGAGGCTGTTGAGGGTGATTTCGCTGGGCAAGGCTGCGCGTTCCCATAAGCCTGTCGCCGCTCGAAACGCGTAGACATCATTGCCCGAATAGGTGGCGTGTCCGCCGCCGTAAAGAATCAACTGGGCCCGATTCGAGTCCCAGCCAAAGCCACTCCAGGCGGCGATAATGCGATCCGGTGTTGGGTTGGAACCGTCTTTGAGCGGCCGCAGTGCTTCGGGTGTCCACACGTCGGAGAACAGGTTGTTGCTGGCCAGGTACCACTCCCCTTCCGGCAGCGCCGCGATGGCGTCAATCACCGACCCCAACCCGGGCGGTACGGGTGCCAAGGCGCTCGGTCCAGGTGGCGCGAAAAACAGGGTCCGAAACACGCCCAGGTCGGCGACATTCACAACGCCGTCGCCATTCAGGTCCGCCGCTGGTTCGTCCGTGGCGAAAAACACGCTGCGCAGTGCACCGAGATCGACGACGTTGACGATACCGTCGTTGTTCAGGTCGGCATCGCACGCGTTGCCGTAGCCGTCTTCGTCCGTGTCGAGTTGGCGTGGGTTTGCGACGGACGTGCAGTTGTCGACCGCGTCAAGAACGCCGTCGTCATCGACATCCGCTGGCGCCGCATTAATGGCTGGGCTTGGAACTAGAAGGCCGCACAAGACTGCACTGTGCACAGCCTTGGGATAGCTGAAAGTCAACATATCGTGGTGCTCTGCTTTAATATTTTTCTTATAGCAATACGCTAGTTGAATGCCACAACGGCTGTCAAGCAGGGAACCCGATGCGCAAAACCGCGAGGGAACTAACGACAGGTCCGCTGCTATCACGTCCCGGTCTCTCGCGACGCCCGGCGTGCGAAGCGAACCAGTGCGACCGTTCACTTACTCCGGCGGCCAACGGTCGTAGCTCTGTGCCGTCTTTTAGCCTGGAGTCACTCCAAGTCGGCGGCACCATTGGCTAGCGCGTGCCGCTGGTGTTGCTCCAATAAAAGGGGTAGCTGTACGGACTGCTTGGCCCGTCGTTTTTGCAACATTTCGATGTGCAGATCAAGCAGCGGTACAACGTTCGATTGCTGACTATCTGACCGTTGCCCGGGCTGCGTCTTTCATCAACGAAATCGGGTGCCGGTCATAACAATATAACTTCCTGGCACTTTGCCCTGGCGCACGACAATCCCGAGATCGGTCGATTGCGAAATGCCGTCGGAAAATGTCTTATCCACGCGGCAACAGACAGACGCGTCAGGATGGCCGGATGCAATGAAGACCTGACCAATGATATGGCGAAGATGTGGAAGCCCATTAAGGTGAAATAATCGACCATGGCATGAGCCTCCGCTTCGTTGCCCCAGTCTGATATTGTTGCAGCTGGATCAAGCCAATAACACGAATAGCAGACTGGACAACTATGACGAACGTTTACGCCGCTCCAGAATCGGATGTGCTCTCAAGTAAAGCGGCTACCAGTCCCTACTATGTTGTCAGCGTCAAAAAGTTTTTGACGCTGTCCATCGCCACAATGAACTTCTACTTGATCTACTGGTTCTATCGCAACTGGCGTCAAGTCAAAATAACCGACAACGTCGATGTGTGGCCGGTGATGCGCGGCCTCTTCTACATTTTTTTTACCTACTCGCTCTTGATGCGAGTGGACGGTGATCTGGAATCCAAGAAACCCGAGTATTCCTGGTCTCCCGGCGCGGTGACGTTGGCCGTCGTCGTGCTCACACTGCTCACTAACGTGCTGGGCCGCTTGTCCAGCCGTGAGATCGGAAGCCCCGCCACCGATTTCTTGTCGGTTCTCCTCGTGCCGGTGCTGGCGCTGGCGGCAGTGGCAGGTCAAAAGGCGATCAATGCCGCTTGCGACGACCCAGACGGTCGCGGCAATGCTAATTTCACAGGCGCCAACTGGGCGTGGATCATATTCGGAGTGGTGTTCTGGCTCTTTGGGTTGCTGGGGCTATATCTGGTTTTTTTCGCGCCGGAACTGCTGACTGAGTAGCCACTGCTCCCACCCTTGGCACGGTTGCGGTAAAGGTCACTAATCATTGTTTGAACGCTGGTCATGTCAAAGTGCCTCCAAATCAGGAAAACTCAATATGCGCATCGTTCTTGCGCAACACGATGCGTGGCCATTACCGGCGACCACGCGTATGGCGATTGCTGTATCAGACGCATTGCACCCACGCAGGCGACAGCTATTGAGCGTAATCCGCCAGCGCTGCGCGACGCACACCTAACTCGATCAGCAACTGCTCACGTTCAAGCTCAAGTTGCGCAATGGTTTGTGCGAGCTCGCGATTGTTGTCCACCAGGGCCGAGCGGGTGCTCCGGTCACCGACGCCATCGATCAGCTCACGCTCGCCGGCTGCGAGATCATCGCGGCGCGTGGCCAGATCACGGTCCGTGGCCTGGATCTGGTTTTCGACCTCGCGCACTGCTTGTTCCAGATCGTACAAATAGCGACCTTCTTCGTAGGCTTGTAAGAACGTCGCTTCCAGATCCGCTGGGCAAACCCCCTGGTAGCGACCACCATTGCGTCCAAGATCATAGCCGCGGCCCGGCTGACAGAATGAGCGCAAGCCGCTCTGCCTGCCGTTCTCATAGGCCGCCTGATCCGCCGTGACACCCGCCTTGGCGCAAGCTTTTCGATGGCGTCTGATACTGTCGGCAGTGCGCCCTTGCGCGCCGTCTTCAAAACCAATGGTACGCCAGTCGGCCGTGTGGCACTCCTCGGCGCTCATGCTCGCGCAGCCGCTCAGGGCCAACGCGCTCGAAATGGTCAGCAGTAGGAAGTAGACGCGAATCATGCTGTTCTCGTTGTCTTTTCGATGCAAACCTAAGCATAGCTTTCGCTGCGTGAACCGCAAGTGAATGGGGAGATAGGGTGCCGGTCATAACACTATGACTTCGTGGCTTCGGGCACTGTCGTGGACCGGCACCCAAAGCCCCTAAATCAGAATCGCTAGCAGTGGACAAAATGTTATGGAGTGATAACCGGCACTGCTTCCGCAGTCGCCATGAATGCGGTGGTGACGAGGGCCAATGTTGCAAAGGCAGAACGGGTTCGACGAGGATAGGTTTGAAGTATCAACATGATCATGCTCCGATTTGGTGAGTCTATTGGTGACTACGAAAAGCGACGCCGTTTTTTGTCATCGATAGTGGTGTTCTCGACGTCCTGTCCCGCGCCCGAATTGAAAAACGCCGCCCTCAATAGCGCGACTTGAGGTTGGAGAAAAGCCTCGGCATTCGCCAGGGCCTTTTTTTTCCATCGAGAAGATCGCCGGGACCAAAGGTGCCCCGGGCTCTGGCAGCGTGTTTACCCCATCACCACTTTATGTGACTGACAAGCTCCGTAATGCGTGGGACGCTCGTGCCCATCGTTCATCCATGCTGGAGTCATGTTATGACCACATCTTCTTTTGCGCGCGTCGGCGTGCTGCTTTGCGGCCTTGTGCTGTTCGCCTTGCCCGCGCAGGCGCAAATTCCCGCGGGCCTAAACTATCAGGGCTACCTGAGCGACGCCGCCGGGCAGCCGATTGATGAGCCGGTGAACGTCACTTTTTCTATGTATGCCGTGCCGGCCGGCGGTTCGCCGCTGTGGACCGAAACGATGTCGCTGGTACCGACGCAGGGCTTGTTTGCCACCGAGCTGGGGGTGGGTTTATCGCCGTTCCCTACCGGACTATTTTCGACTCCGGTGTGGGTGGGTATCACCGTTGGCAATGACGCGGAAATGACGCCACGGCGCGGCCTGACAACGGTGCCCTATGCGCGCCGCGCAGCGGACGCTGATACCCTTGGAGGGTTGCCAAGCGCGGCACTGAATCAGGCGGCCGACGTGTCCACGTTGTTTGGCAATATCAGTAACCTGTCATCGCAAATTAGTGGTGTTCAGGTGGGCGTAAACGGCAATGCCAGCGACATTGGCAACATCGGCACCGATATCGCCGGTATCGAGCAGGACGTGTCCGCTCTGCAGTCCGACGTCAACACCGCCGAGGCCGACATCAACAGCATTGAGGCCACGTTGCCCGGTCTGCAAAATCGCGTAAACGGCAGTTGCGCCAGCGGTTCGTCTATTCGTCAGGTTTTGGCAAACGGCAACGTGACCTGCGAAACGGATGATGCGGGCCCGTGGTTGTTTGACGGCGACGCCTATTTGACCGGCACCAGAGTGGGGCTAAATACCTCCGCGCCGGCGGCATCGCTGCAAATTGACGCGCCGATCGACGAAGATCCGTTTCGCGCGCGCGTGCAAAGTTCGACAAAACTGCGGGTGCATTCGAGTAACGGCAGCGTGTCGGTGGGTACCAGCGCCGCAGGTCCGACGGATGGCCTCTTTGTCAGCGGGTCTGCCGGTATTGGGACCTCGAGCCCCAACGCTCGCCTGGCTGCATCCGATATCAACTGGCAGTTTGCGCTCGCCAACACCGATGCCGGTGGTGGCAGTTGGTACCTCGGGTCGAGTGCCAACGCTTGGGCGGCCGGAGGCGGCAAACTGGTGATCAACAGCACCAACAACTCAAATGGCGCGGCGTTTGTGATCGACAGCAACAAGGACGTCGGCATCGGCACCACCGACCCGCTGGGCAGGCTGCATGTTGGCAGCGGCACCGATGTGACGCCAGGTGGAGGTGGCTATATTATTGCCGGCTCGGCGACCAGCTCCAACATCGCGTGGGACAACAACGAGATCATGGCGCGTAGCAATGGGAGCGTTTCAACGCTTTCGCTGAACGCAGAAGGCGGCGAAGTACGCATTAATTCAGGCGGCACGCGGGATAGTGATGCGTTCGAAGTTCGGGGTCGTGCCTATTTTGACAACGGCGGCAACAGTGGCATGCGGTTTACCGCGACGACCTCCAGTCCGACCAATGCGTTGCTCGAGCCCACGCTATTTGAAGAGGGTCTGGTCGGTGGCAGCGCACGACCTTTTTGGCGCATGTACAGCCGTGAGTTCTACGCTCAGTCGCCGATCGAATACCGCACCTACTCGGATCGCTCGCTCAAGCAAAACGTCGCGGCCATTCCCAACGCGTTGGATATCGTTCAGGCGCTCGAGGGTGTCACTTACGAGCTGAACAAACATCCGATGGACGATCGCGAACGGACTCTTAGTGCCGAAGAGGAATATGACCGCACGCACCAGCTTGGTTTTATTGCACAGGACGTCGAGAAAATTCTGCCGCAGTTGGTCAAGACGGATGAGTTTACCGGCCTGGAGTCAGTTGGCTATATGGCCGTTATTCCGGTTTTGGTTGAGGCCATCAAAGATCAGCAGCGTCAGATTGAAGAGCTGAAGGCCGAGGTGGTGAGTCTGCGCTAAGCTGAATCGCATATCGACGGTGGGACGTCTGCGGGCGTCCCACCGCACGTCGAATCGGCGAACTTCAATCTCTGGCACTTCGGCACAGCACAACCCCGACACTCGAAATTCCGAGTGAGCAGGTGGCATACGCCCCGCGTCCCCACAATGGAATCGGGATCAGCGTCATGAGCATCGCAAACGAACGGTTATTGCACTAGCGTGAGGTTTTCTCAGTTCGCGCGTCGCATTAGTTAGTGAGAACAATGAAAACAGAGCAGATCAGGGCCGTTCTGAACACCGCGTTAGCGTGTACGAGCTGGATTCCATCGCGATCAACATGCTCATGACATGGGGAATCAACAATGAAATCGCATTCGTACCGCACCACGGTGATGCATCTGGCCACAGCCCTGGTATTTCTGCTTGTCGCCGTCGCGCCGAGTGGCAATGCTGCCGTTCCCGACGGCATTAATTACCAGGCCTATCTGACGGCGACCGACGGCAGTCCGATCGACACCAGTGTGACGATCACGTTTGCCGCCTACAACGTCGACATCGGTGGGGTCCCGTTGTGGAACCAGACTCAGTCCGTTGGGGTCGAGCAAGGTCTGTTTGACGTCACGCTGGGCAATCCGGTGAATCCTTTTCCCGCTGGTCTGTTTGACGGACCGGTCTACATCGGCCTGTTCATTGCCGGTGAAGAACTGCTGCCGCGCCGTGCGCTGAGCAGCACCGCCTATTCGTTCAAAGCCGGTGACGCCGACACACTCGACGGCGTCGACGCGGCCGCTTTGGATCAGTCGTCCGATATCTCCTCGTTGCAGTCTGATTTAGGCGGCGTGAGCGGTGACGTGTCCGCCGTGCAGTCCGACGTCAGCAACAACGACGCACGAATCTCGTCACTGGAAGCGTCCAGCGGCGACATCACTGGCGTGAGCGCTGGCAGCGGGCTTACCGGCGGCGGTGCCAGTGGCAACGTGTCGCTGGGCATTGCTGCGGGCGGCGTCAGTGCCGGCATGTTGGCCGCTGGCTCCGTGGGCACAAGCGCTCTGCAGTCCGGCAGTGTTGGTAGTGCCCAACTGTCCTCAGGCAGCGTTGGCCCGGTTGCGATCGATGACACAGCCGCCTACACGTTGGGCGGGTTGTCCACCGGCAGTCTTGATGTGACAGGAGGCACGATCTTCAATTCGATTTTCGATCTTCGCATCCATGATGATTTCCACGGTCTGCGCTGGTACAAGGCGGATGGCGTAACACAAATGGCGGCAACGCTGGTCAATGACGCGAGGGTGGAGTTCTTCGATTACAATCAGGATCGGTTCATTTTCAGCTCTCAGGCAAACGGCGTTGGCATCGGTACCAACTCGATCACACCCGGTTACGCCGCCACGGTGCCGAGTCTGAGTGTCACGGGTTACCTCGATATTGGCCGTACCATTGTCAATACGACCTACGACTTGAATTCAACCGTGCCGCAGTGTCACTCACACGGGAATCTGCCGTGTTTCTATGGCACCGGTCTGGCGGTTTGCCCAGTCGGCACGTCAATTATCAGCGGCGGCACGGCGTCTGGGACGGCTCGCTACGGCTCCATTGCCACCAGTATCCCATCGGGATCGACCGCTTGGGCCTGCGGTGCATCCTATGACCTGCAAATATCCCGCGTGTGCTACGCCATTTGCGGCCGGGTGCAATAAGCGTGCGGCTGGTCACCATCTGGGCCGGCACGGCCACGCTGATCGCCGTCGGCGCGTTGGGTTACATTGCAGGCAAGGCGGCGGACGCTGATCCTGCACCGTCGCGGTACAGCGTGAGCCACGTGCAAACGCAGCCATCGAAAGCCGAGGACCCGGCCCGGGAGGTACCAACACCGTATGTGATACCCGACCATTTTGCGAATCTGCCGACCGAATGGCGTACGGCTGTGACGCCGAGCGCCGTCGGGTATGCGGCGCTGTTCGATCCGCAGCGTCGCGAACTGATCGTCGAACAATGCGAGCACCCTGGCTACAAGCTCAATGCCAGCGGTGAAGCGCTGCCGATCACAAACGACATTTGCCAACCCGTACTTTGGTCAAAGATCGCCACGCTTGACGACACCGAAGCGTTAGTGATTCATCGTGGCGGCGGCGCGGACAGGATCGAGATCGAGCTGGTCAATGCGCAGGACAAACGAACACTGCAAGTTCGATTCGCTGATCAAGCGGTAACGATGATTCCCGGATCGAAAAACGACCTGGTCGTCGCCATGGAACAGACCCCGACGATTACGCGTCAAAAAGCGGCTTACCATCGCGCGATGATGGCCGACAGAAGCTCGGCTCGCGCCGTCGGACAAGCCGCACAGCGACCGACGTTCACGGTACCGGCGAGCGCGGTATCTGCTCTGGCAGACAAAACGCCGTGAATCACTTATCCAACAACGCGGGGAAGGCGTCCATGTCTTTGTTTAAACAGTTACCGCTCACTTCGATCCTGCTTGCCTTTGGCCTGTCGGCATCGGCCGGACCGATGAGCGCCAGTTACGAAATCAAATGGGATGTGCTCGACGGCGGTGGCAGCACAGCGCTGTCAAGCAGCTTTACGTTGCATGACAGCGTCGCGCAGCCCGGCGCGCTTGGCATGAGCAGCAGCGCCAGTTATCGCCTGCAGCCCGGGTTTCTGGCGCCGCCGGATACCGATACCGACACTGTCCGCGACTTCATGGATAACTGTTCGCAGGATGCAAACTCGGACCAGCGCGACAGCAATGGCGACGGTTTTGGCAATGCGTGCGATGCGGACCTGAACAACGACAACGTTACGAATGTGGCCGACCTCGGTTTGCTTCGAGCAAGTTTCTTCACGTCCGATGCTGACGCGGACCTCAACGGTGACGGCATCGTCAATGTTCAGGACCTTGGCATCCTGCGCTCGCGGTTTTTCACGGCGCCGGGGCCGAGCGGTCTGGCCCCTTAGCTACTGTCAGAGGACTTCTCATTGATTGGAGTGAGGGACCTTGGTACATGGCTCCGCAATTGTGCGCATGATTGCCTGACATTCTTCGCGATGGAGACCGAAATGCCCCAATTTGATTGTTCCATCTTAAACACGATGGCAAGTCTCGGAATGCCGGACGGTCATTGCATCAACAAGATTTCAGGTCGCTTCACCCGCTTGTCTCAAATTTGAGTCATGCAACAAGACCGCGGATTTGTCTGAAGACGCATGTACGCAAAGCGAAGCAGCACGAAACTGGCCGCAAGCATGGCCCACAACGGCATGCCGTATTCGATTGCCCTGTCGACAGCGTGGGTATCATCCCAATAACGTCGCGTCGCAAACCAGGCGGTGATGGCGATGATTACGTATGGGGCAATTTGGCTAATTTTCTTAATGCGATGCGGCGCCGTTTGACCGAGTAGAGCGATTGCAAATGAGGCGATTACAGCTTGTATAAGCCACAGCGTTGCAAAAAAAGCGTCCATTAGCGTTAAGACCCCATCTGATAGGACAGCTGCACACCAAAGACCTGCGGTCACCGCGAATACGCGTCGTGCGAGTTGACCTGCAAATACGAGGGTTGTCACCAACGCTGGCGTCGCGCGTCCCGCACCGGGCAATAGAAGAGCTCGTGATTGCCAGTAGTGGCTATCTGTCGGTATCCCGCTGCCCGCACCCGCCCACAGACACACAAGAACGCTTACGCCCAACGCCGCAAGCAACCCGATGGCTGATTGGTCCTCAGGGAGCAAGCCTGGTGCAACGCCGCCTACCGCGCCGAGCACCAGGCAGCACCGCATGGTCAGCGCCCCAACATGCTCCCCACCGTACCCGGGAAGCGAGAAGCGCAGAAGTTCCGCGTGCTGCCAAAGTTTGCGGGTACGGTAGCCAGCCCGCATTGCCCTCGCGAGTGGCCCTTGCGCCAACGAAATGGCCACTTCCTCATAGAGGGAAAAACTGTCAGGCGCATCGGTTCTGTGGTCATGGGGAACGGCAGGACTAAGGCGAAGCGTTCGCTGCTGAACGAAATCCAGTGCGTTCCATACAAAGGGTACGCTGATGGCAACCCACAAAATACTCCATCCGGCGATCGCGAGTGCTGGCTGACTAACAGTCGCCGTAAACCTTTCGATATCGATAAGCAAGGGGATGACCAAATACGTTGGTAAATATTGCCAAGTCAGTCTCACACCGGACCAAAAGCTAAGGCAGATAAAAAGCCAAATTGCGCCACCGACCGCAGGACCCAGAATGCCGGCGACAATTAGCGAAGGCAAAATCAAAAGTGGCAGCGCAAGCAAACACAAAGCTCGCCGATGTGCCCTGAGAAGACCTGGGACAATCGCAGCCGTTGGTCCGTTGAAGAAACTGGCGTAACGCCGGCCCACCCACACCGCGGGCCCGCAGAAGCAAACGAGAAAGAGAATGAAATCGAAGTTCATTCTTTCGGCGTCCAGATAGAAAATCACGAAAATCAGGACCCCCCAAAAGACGGCGTTCATCGCGCCCATAACAAGGTCAATGCCGGCGGGACAATAGTGTGAAAAAACGGCGCGCATCATGCGCACAACTCCACAAAGATCTGCTCAAGATTCAAGTGCTCGACGTCGACAGCGATGCCGTCTTGTCGCAGTTGTCTAACCAGCGACGGTGGATAATCGTTGAGTGTTACAACGCTTTGCCCGCCGTTGCTGTGCATTTGAATGACGCCCGGCAAGTCGAGTTTTTCCAGATCTCGATCGGCAAGGCGCAGGCGGACAATGCGCTCTTTCAGTTCATCGACGGGACCACTAAGGGCGATGCGACCCTCGTGCAAAAACACCACGTCGGCGGCGATACGTTCCAGGTCTGAGGTGATATGGGTAGAAAAGATGATGGTCTTGGCGTCTTCCAGGGCGATGTCTACCAGCTCGCTGATAAAGGCCTGACGTGCGATCGGATCGAGCGCCGCGACCGGTTCGTCGAGCAACAATAAATCCGGGTTGTGTCCGAGCGCTCTGAGGATGTCGACTTTTTGCCGCTCGCCCTTGGACAGCTTTTGCAAGGGGCGGTCTGGTACAAGATGCCATTGCGACATCAGGTTCTTGACGAAGTCATGGCGCCAGTTGGCGTAAAACAAACCCGTGTAGTCAAGGGCTTCTTCTATGGTCATCCACGCCAGATCGTCACTGGATTGCGGTACGAATCCAATGCGCCCCTTAACCTCGTCGTCAAGGGCGTTGGCGCTCTGACCAAACACTTCTATGCGCCCATCGTCAAACGGCGAAATGCCAAGAAGACAGTTAAGCAGAGTCGTTTTGCCAGCGCCGTTGCGTCCGAGCAAGCCAACGACTGAGCCTTCGGGCACTCGCCATTGCAGATCACGCAATACGGGTGCCCCATCAAGATTCTTGTGAACGCCAGTAATCTCAACCGCACAACGGCTCATGGCTCATTCTCCTTCACTATTTTTGTGACCAGGCGCAGTAGTTCGCGCCTTTTGACGCCAGCTTGGCGTGCCTGCTCCACCAGCTCGATAACCGCGGGACGCAGTAGTTCGGCTGCGTCGGATGGGGCCGCGGGCCGAGCATCGTCCGCGCGCACGGCCATACCCTTGCCGCGTTGTCGCGACAGCCACCCAGTGGATTCCATCAATCCGTAGGCCTTGGAGACAGTCATCGGATTGATCTCCAGCTCCGTGGCGACATCGCGTACGGACGGCAATCGGTCCCCGGCGTTCAGCTGGCCGCTGACGATGAGGCGTTCCAGCTGGTCCATCAGTTGGCGGTAGATGGGTTCGCTGCTGCTTGGTGAGACCCGGAAAATCAGGGGGCTGTGTTGCACGAGATACTATTGTTTATTAGCTAGGTGTATTAATACAATAATACACTGTAGTTAGACTCGATGGCAATGAGGACTGTACGTTGCTGGTCTTCCGGTAGTTTGGTTTCAAGGCGTAGAAATCTTGCTGCCTGTGCGCACAGAAAATTTGCGGCGAACGCCGCTTCGGGTGAGTAGATAGACGCCGACCCCGGAGTCAGTCCAAGACCTCACTAGTGGCAACGACGCGTTTGATTAGCGATCATTTCGTCATCACACTTCGTTTTATCAACTAAGGCGTTTCTGTCCATGCCTGGAATAATTCCAAAACTCACTCGGCACAGCGCACTGCTTCTACTGACGTTTGCCCCATCCTGTCTCGCCGCCGTCACCCCATGGGTCGACTTCGAACTGCGCGGTGGCCACCTCCACGTAGACGCCGTCATCGACGGTTACGAAACCAGCGCCATCCTCGACACCGGCGCCAGTATCAACGGCATCGACGAAGCCTATCTGCGCGACTACGGACAGGATTTCAACCGCGGTACCCGGAACGACGTTGTCCGGATTACCGGTATCGCCGGCACGTTTGAAAAGCGCCTGGTTTTCGATGTGCCCGTGCACATCTTCGGATCGACCTTCGATTTTGATGGGTTGGCCCCCGTCTCGATTGATCCGGCGGGCCTGATACTAGGCGTTGATTTCTTCGAGCGGTCCATCGTGCAGATCGACTACCCAAACAGTCGTCTGCGCCTGATCGAACGCGAATCGCTAAATCTCAAAAAACTGGCCAACGTCAAAACGCGACGCCAGCCAAACGGCGGATCACCAACGGTGCGCATTCGCCTGAACGACGAAGCCAACCTCTGGATCATGCTCGACACCGGCGCGACGGGTGGCTTGATACTGCCGCGGCGCTACGCCAAGCGTAACGGCTGGCTCGACCAGTTCCCCACGATCGAAGGCCGGATGGTGGGCGTAAGCGGGCGGCCAATGGTCACCGAGACGTTTAATCTTCCCACGTTAACCATTGGCCCCTACACGCTGGAGGACGTGCCGGTGACCGTGCCCGGTAAGGGAGAGAAACTGGCTGTCGACAGTGGCCTGCTGGGCTACGACATCCTGCGCCACTTCCAACTGACGATGGACATTAAGAAAAAGCGCCTGCACATCGAAGCCGTGGACGAGATCGCGGAGACGGACGCGCCCTGAAATCGGCAACGCAAAAGCATGAGCAGCGCGTGAATGCCCCAAAAAAAATGCCGAAACTCGACCGCAGGATCACGGACTTGCGCACGCTCGGACCGGCCTTGAGTGCGTCACCGAAAGCAGCGTCGGTATTGAATGTCAGCATGGTCAAAGGTGGTGATGCCAGCCGCTGTTGCGGCGTCAATGAACGTGCGAGAAAACTTAAACGTGTGAACGGTCATGGTGCTGCAAACGATATGACTTGCCGCGGGCGGTTAAGGGGATTGAACATTGCCCTGGTTTGAGCGTTTGACCGAATATCAGGCACGAGGCGCTGCGATCCACGTCATGAACGTTGGCATGCTCGATTTTCGCGTGAGCGTCAATGTTGTCGGCTAGATTGGGAGCACAGATGGGATTTTCGTTGTTCTTGGGTATTATTTTTGCGTACGCTGCGTATCCGTACACGTCGCGAACGTGCGGCGTCATCGTCACGATTCGCAACCTGCCTGACGCGACGGTCAAGGCGCTTCTCTTGTCGTTGCTTTGGTCTGCGACAACGCCGGCTTTTGCCAACGCGCTGGCCGAAGCCGCGCTCGCAAGGACAAACGTGACGGTTACCTACGACGGCGCCTACCGGCGTATCGAATATCCCGGGGGCGACGTGCCCGCCAATTTGGGGGTATGTACCGACGTTGTGATTCGCGCTTTGCGTGCGCTTGGCACCGATCTGCAGCAGTTAGTGCATGAGGACATGTCGGCCCATTTCGATCTGTACCCGTCCATTTGGGGCATGACCCGGCCGGACACCAACATCGATCATCGCCGCGTGCCAAATCTCGAAGTATTTTTTAGTCGCCACGGCAAGTCGCTGCCGCCGTCGCGCGTGGCGCAGGATCACCGGCCCGGCGATATTGTGAGCTGGCGGCTGCCGAACGGCCGACCGCACATTGGTATCGTGGGCCCGAATCGCGTGCCCAATTCACCGCGCTATTTGGTGGTGCACAATATCGGGGCCGGCCCCCAATCGGAGGATGTGTTGCTCAAGTTTGATGTCCGTGGTCACTACCGCTTTGGGTTGTAGGAACGTTTCTTCGCAAATCCCAGCAGACCTGCAAGAGCGGTACCGAACAACCAGACAGCGGCGGGTATCGGTATTGCCGAAACCGTCACATTTGCCGACCAGGAGCCGGCCGAAAATGGATCCTGCCACCATGATTGGTAGGCGCCGAATTCGAGTTGACCTTTCGCGGCTGGCCGTACTCGCTCAATCTCCCGAATAACCATTGCGGCCGCTACTTGCGGATTCAGACGGTCCAGCCGGTCGGCCTTCCAGCCTCGCACACTAACATTGAAGCCGGTGACTTCATTGGGATCGTGGCCGAATTTTTGTGCATACATGGTGCTCGCAAGGCCGTGGCAAGTTGGTCCCAGCTACGCAAGTTCATGAAGGACGCGTGCAACAGCACGACGGCGGGACCAGGCCCCTGATCCACATAGTGCAGACGTAGGCCATCCACAGCAGCGAACCGGGAGTCAGGTGTCGAGTAGCGGGCCTCGAGCGTTTCGAGGCTGAGTTTTTGTCGGTCTGGCGCTATCCACGGCCAGCCAAAAACCAACGCACACACAATACGGCGGCGAATAACGCCAGGAGCAGCAATGTCGAGGCAAGACCTGTTTGACGTCTCACTACAGGTCTTGCCTCGAATCGTTTTAGTGGCGGTAGGCGACAGTTAATGCGAGTTGACGAGTGTTGCCCTGAATCACGGTGGTCGGACTAACGAAGTCATTCAACCGAGGCTGACGAATTTGTGACGTCACAAACTCCTCGTCAAACAGGTTCTTGGCCCATAACGCCACATCCCATTTCTCATTGGCAAACCCGACACGGGCATTCACGATACTCCACGAATCAATAAACTGCAGATTGGCAGAGCGGGTCGGGCTTTCGTCGCGATAGATGTAGTCCGCGCGAGCATACCAGCGCCAGTCATTGGCCAATTCACGGTGGAAGTTGCCGTAAAGATTGAACTGCGTTTTGACCGTGCGGCCGACTTGCTGGCCGCCGACATCGTTTGTACAAAGAGTGCCATCGCCGCACAGGGCGGTAACGGCCCGATCGATGACCCCGCTATCGAATTCAGGATCGGCGTAGGCAAAACCGAAACCCACGTCGAATGAATCATTGATGTAGCCATCAACCTGCAGTTCAAGCCCTTGTGAGGTAGCCGAACCGCTGTTACGAACGATCGCGTTGATGAATGCCGGGTCCTCTGACGCACCACTAATCTGAAGATCTTCCCAATCTACAAAATACACGGCCAGGTCGTAGCGAATGCGATTGTTTGCGAGCATACCTTTCGCACCAAACTCGATGGTTGTATTGGATTCCTCATCAAAAAACTGTTCACCCGGAAACGCTGTTGAAAAGCTTGTGTTAAAGCCACCTGACTTGATTCCCTGTGCAGCGGACGCATAGAGCAAGGTGCTGTCGTTTAGCTCGTAGTCAAAGGTGACTCGTGGCGCGAAATAGCTCCATGTATTTGCCTGTGGTCCCGATGGCGCGCCAAAAAAACTGGCGACGCCGTTAACTGCCTTGTCTTCCTCAGTGTAGCGCCCCTCAAAAGACCAACGACTTCGATCGCTTACGTTCCACCCAACGCGCGCGAACAGAGCCCAAATTTCAACGTCTGCGGTTGCAATATTTGCCTGCACATTGGGGACCAGCGGGTTCGTGGTAAGGAATGCACCAAGGAAACCCGGCACGATGCTTTGCGTTGCAGAAAGCGGCGATGAGTCCAATGTTAACGAACTGCTGCTGTCGGATTCTTCGGAAGTCCAGTAACCGCCCGCCAACCAGGTGAGCGTTTCGTTACCACCGTCCACTCTGAATTCCTGGCTGATGGTCTCGTCTTTAGAGGCATTGAAGAACAGGTTGTTCAAGTTTGTGAAGCTCGGAGGGCCTGCCGCATCGGTAATGAAGTAGGCGACGCCGTTGGCATCCGCGTCGTAATCGGTAATCGAATCAAATTGTGCGTCGGTCACGGATGTGACGCTGGTGAACCGGTACCAATCGGCATCGTATGACACGTTGAGCGCAAAAATTGTGTTGTCGGATTCACCGCCGCGCGCCAAAGGATTGGCACTGATGTCCGTCTCAAAGGGCAACGATCCACACGTGTAGGTTGGATCACCGCCCGGGTTTCCCGGCGGCGGAAAAAAGCTCGGCGCGCTGCTGCCACAGTTGGGATCCACATTGTGGATGCCGGCAGACTCTGTTGTGCGGTCGGTAAAGTAACCCATGAATCTTGCTGACCACTGTTCATTGGGCTCCCACAGCAAAGTCACCAGACCAGAGGTGTTGTCGTATCCCCCAAGGTTGTTTTCGGACGCCGCGTTGTCGATGGTCCCGTCGAACTCCCGAATGCCGAATGCTGCCGTGGCGGAAAAAGTGTCGGACAGCGCTCCGCTGAAATTGACATTGGCGTCAAAATATTCGTCGGAACCCGCCGACATGTAGAAGCCTAAGTCGGTTTCATCGGACGGGTCATTCGTCACGTAGTTAATCGCCCCGGCAAACGTACTGCGACCATACAAAGCGCTTTGCGGACCCTTTACGACCTCGACTCGTTGCAGGTCCAGTAACTCCAGATCCAGGTTGTTTCGGCTGGGGATATAGATGCCGTCGAGAAAAACGCCAACGTTGTTTTCTCGACCCTGAATGTTGGACTGCGCTAGCCCGCGAATAACCGGTGTCGACAATGCCCCAACGTTAAAATCCTGAAAGATCAGGCCAGGTGTCAAGTTGGAGACGTCGTCGATGGCCTGTACGGTCGCCCGCTCAAGCGTTTGTGAAGTCAGTGCCGTAATCGATAGCGGCACGCTCTGCAGCGACTCTTCCGTTTTTCGCGCCGTCACGACGACCTCTTCGAGACGCGATTGATCCTGAGCGAAAGCGGTAGCGCTGAACGTGGAAAGTAGGAAAGAAGCTAAACCGAGAATTGTTGTTTTGTGCATAGCATGTTCGCCGAGCTGCCAAATGGTGTCTCAGACATACTATTGGACATCTACGGGCGTTCTGTACGCAGATTTGTGATGGCTGCTATCTCAATTGGTGATAGGCTTAAGCCGTGGCCGTCGCTGCCCAGTGTTGAATTGCCGGTCCCCGGAATCTAACTGGGCATTCGCCTGCCGCGGGGTCAGTGCGGCCTGTACATTTGTATATTCCGCGACAAAGTCAGGGCAGGTCGTGGGCACTTCATCGTCAACCTGCGCTTGATGTGTCTGCCAAGACAGGCCCGCATGCGCTCTGTGCGCGCGTCGACCAGGCGCAACTTCCGTGAACAGGAGCGTTAGTCCGGTGGACTGCTGTTGGTACTCCAGCATTGCAGTGACCGTGTGTTGGTCAATGCTTGTCTCAGGGGCACTGCCGCAGATAGGCCGTGCTGCCCTCGGTGCTGTCGCCAAGCGCCGCCATCTCGTGCACGATGCAGCGTCCATCGACGCCGTTAAACGTGACGTAGTTGCCGCCCGTGTCAAAAGCCTGCGTGGCACAATCTTCAAACAAGATCGGATCGGTCACCAGCTGAGCCGTGTGGTCCCAGTTGCTAAAGAGCGGAGTGTCGGCGCTCCAGAACGTGTTGGCACCTTGAAAGACAAAATCGCACCGCTGCAGCTCGAGTTGATATAGCGTGCCAGAGGCTTCTGCGCCGGCTGCACCACTGGCGCCGCCGCCAACGTTAATGACTAAATTTCCGTTGCCCGCAGGATCGCCCGCGGTTGACATGGATCGGGAGAATCGCTCTTCTGCGGCAAGGTTGAGGCCGAACCCGCCTTCGCTTGCATTGATGCGGGTGAAGGTCTTCACCGTTTTGTCGGGGGCCAGATACAGAATATAGGCGTTGCCCTCGTCGTACTGATTCGCGCCGCTAACCAGATCGGGGATCCCGTCGCCGTTGAGGTCGCCGACGGCGACAAGCGCGTGGCCAAACTGGCCACCGGAGGTGCCGTTTGGATTGACATCGTTTGGAATCTGCTCATCGAAGCCCGACTCGCCGGGCGCAATTTTACCTTCTTGCACCACGTTAAAAGTGTTGGGATCCAGCGACAGTATCCAGACGGCACCGTCGCCACCATTGGTTTGAAATGCACCCACAGCAAGCTCAATGGTGCCGTCACCATCCATGTCGCCGAGCACAGCCGACTCGCGCCCGCCAAACTCATCGCCCTCGCTCAGGTTGCCGCCAAAGCCGCCACGGTTGGCACCGATGATCACGGTGCGTGCGGGTTGCACCATCGAGTTGGTGTCCAGAAAAAGCAGATGAACGGCGCCGCCGCCGGCTGCGCCGGGCTCGGCTGCGAACAGATCAATGCGCCCGTCACCGTCCAAATCGCCGGCGGACGACAGTCCGGTGCCAGGAACGCCCGAGTTTTTCACCATCGATTTGACGGTGCCATCTGCATTGAGATGCAAGATATAGAGCGCGCGGTTTGACGCGGCGGATGCCGTGGCAGCGATGTCTGGTATGCCATCACCATCGTAGTCGCCAATGCCCGCAACGCCGTAGCCGAAGAAATTGCCGGCCACCAGAACGTCCGTAAAGCCGCCCTCGAAATTCGAAATCTTTTGGTGCGCCTTGACGCTGCGATCACTGTTCATGAACAACACATAGACAGCGCCGGCATCGGTCGCGCCGTCGTCGTCAGAGCGAGCGCCGACCACCAAATCCGTGACGCCGTCGCCATCGATGTCGCCAGCGATATCGTGATCACGCGAGAATCGATCGCCGTTGTCAATAATGTCCGGGAAGCCGTTGAGTCCAGACTCAATCTCCACAAACCCCACGGGACCAAACTGAGCTTTGGCCGCCGAAGGTGCAACGACGTTAACCATCCGCGTAACCGTGGTGGCAGCATTGCTGGCGGCATCGGAGACGTTGTAAGACACCACATACCCGCCAACAACGGCGGTATCGACGTCGTTGGCTATGAGGATTTGGTTCGTTATGTCGCCATCCTGATCGTCGGATGCGGTGGCGCCGGGATCAATGTAGTCCGTGCCCACGACGATTTCGATCGACGCGAGGCCTGTGAGTTGAATAGTGGGGGCACTGGCGTCGATTGGGGTGACCGGCGGGGTGTCTTCGCCAATGCCGCCGCCTCCGCAGGCGCTGACCAAAAGGCACGCGGCGCCGACCAACGCCGCAACCGGGATATTGCTGCAACAAATATGGCGCATGCGAAAAGTTCCTTGTATGCCGTGCTACATCACCTGTCCACCCACGCTAATTGTCAAACATGCAGTGACTGTGACTGCAATATGAAGAAATTGTGGAAGTGCGTCCTGTTGGGCACGGCATTTGCCGGTGGTGTGGATCGGCCAACCGCCGTTGGCGCCGGCAGAGAATAGGGCGCCACAAGGCCCTGCACAAAGTAGTCCACGTGAGTGCCTGAAGTAAAAGAAGCGCCAAAGTAACGTGTCGTCCGATGAGTCTTTGGTGGGCGAGTGCCCGAGGTTGTTAGTCAGCGCCTAAATCTGTACACGGCGTCGAGCTTTGAATCGGTAGTGAACTTGAGCCGGTGTATCGCGGCTGCTGCGGATTAATGGCATGTCTCAGTGGCCCGCGAAGGACAGTTGGCCGACTACGCACAGAGAGTCGATCAACCCGTCCTTCTTCCGGCGGCCCTCGATGTCATGGACAATTGGTGCTTAATCCACTTGGCCCAGGCGGCCCGAAGAAGGCGGCCCGCATCAATCCAAGGTCTGACACATTCACCGTGCCGTCCGAATTTAGATCGGCGACCGGGTCCGCGCTAAAAAACACAGCGCGCATCAAACCTAGGTCGGCAATGTTGACCACGCAGTCGTTGTTGAGATCCGCATCGCAGGCGTTGCCAAAATTGTCACCGTCGGCGTCTGTTTGCTGGGTGTTCGCCACGCTTACACAGTTGTCGAACATGTCGTATATCAAATCGTCGTCCGCATCCACATCGCCGGCCGTACGCACCAGCCAGTTGCCGCGCTGCTCGGGCAGCGAGTCATTGGGTGCGATGACGGCTGCGAAGTCAGTGGGTCTTGACTGCCCGAGGGTAGAAGACTGGGAAGGAAACGCCTCCATCGATGCGCCGCCGGGCATCTCCCCGTTTTGGCCAATGAGGTTGCCCGAAACATAGCCCCAGGTGGCACAATCGCCGAAGCAGCCGACGATGCCGAGAAAGCTGCGCACCACGTTGTAGCCACCGATAGAGGAAAACGAAAACGGCGAGATGTTGAGGCTGCGGTAAAGACTCGGCAACTGTGGGCCATTAAATGCGCCGGTCAATTCCAGATACGTGGCATAGCGAAAGCCTTCGAAATCACCGCCCGCAGTGAATTCATTGCTGCCGTCATTTCCGACCAGATCGTCGTAGGTCCGCCCGGCAGTCACGTCAACATCCAGCCATTCGAAGCCGGTGTCCGGATCGCGGGTGATATTGAACCCGTCGGCGGAGGCCGGCAGCGTCGAATCATTCAGCTGAATGACCTGAGCGTAGGCAGGGGATACGAGAGCGAAGCCGGAAACGAAAAGCGCGCAGAGTGAGATGCGATTCATTGGGATACTCCATAACGAGCCTGAACAGAATTTGTTGGCCCTAATATGCAATAGCGACATCGAGCATTGAATCCCCTAAATAGGGGCTTAGCCGTCCCATTCCAGCGGCAGGGATAACCTTTCGTTATCGTAAGGATAGTTTTCGTCCGCTCAGTGCTTTTTGAAATGCTCTTGAGCAACTGTAAGGCCCTCATCAAAAAATCAGATCTTTCTATTTATCCACTATGCTCGACTGAGAATAGGAATCTTGTTGACTGTCGCAAGTAGCGCTGCGGGCGAAACGCCAACACCTGCAGTATTGTGGCGCCAGCACTAAGGAGCGCTAACATGTTACCGAACAACAGGTGTTATACTCGCGCAGACCGGACTCTGCACTACTTGTTCTGCACGGGTTCATTCGTGAAAGCGTTGGCATTTTAGATGGAAAGCTCACTACTCAATCTGCTGGAACGCACGCGTAGCATTGGCACGTGGTTGGTCGATATTAATGAAGGCGTTTGTCACTGGAGCCCGGCGACCTACGCAATCCATGAAGAGGATCCCGCCAAACGCATTGTCGTTGCAGAAGCCATCGAGTATTACGTACCTGAACATCGTCCGATAATCGAGCTTTGCATCAAGGAAGCGATAGAAGAGAAAAAGCCGTGGGACAAGGAGCTGCAAATCCTGACCACTCGAGGGAAGCGCAGATGGGTAAGGGCTATCGGCGAACCGGTGTTTGGCGCGGATGCGCTGACGCATCTTCATGGCATTTTTGAAGATATCGACGAACGCAAGAGCCTCGAAGTTGAACGCGAGACATTGCTTCAACGGATGATAGAAGGCGAGCGCATCGCGAAGCTCGGGCATTGGTATTGGGACATCGAAAACGACTCGCTCCAATGGTCACCGGGTGTTCATAAAATGTTCGGCCGCTCTGAAAACGATGAGCCGTTGAACACTGAGCAACACATGGCAATCGTTCATCCTGCGGACCGTGAAGCACTCGAGCAAACACGGCAAGATGCCCTTACGTTGAATCAGGGCTTCGAGGTTAATTATCGCGTCGTCATTGATGGCAAAGAAAAGTACATTCACACCGAGAGTTTTCCGCGGTTAACCAAGGACGGTAAGTTAAGCGCTCTGGTTGGTGTCACGATCGACCGTACCAACGAGTTCGAAGCACGCCGCAAGATTGAGGAGCTCAACACGAGACTGATGCTTGCACTGGAGGTATCTCAAATCGGTGTATGGGAGTGGGACATTCGAACCGATGCGCTGATTTGGGATAACCGCATGTACGCGCTTTACGGCATCAGCGAGCGCGAATTTAGCGGCGCCTATGAGGCGTGGCAAAACGGCTTACATCCCGACGATCGAGAGGCTGCAGAAGCACAGATCCAGCATGCGGTCGCTACAAACACAAAGTTTGATGCCACATTCCGAGTCGTCTGGCCGAATCGCACTGTCTGCACCATTCAAGGTGTTGCGGATATGATTCTGGATGACAAAGGTGAAGTGCAAAGGATGGTCGGTGTCAATTGGGATATCACGGAGGTAATCGCCATTCGTCGCGAACTCGAACGATCCAATGAAGAGCTCGCACAATTCGCCTATCGCTCATCCCATGATCTTAAAGGGCCGCTCACGTCCATCCGGCGCGTGGCGGCCTACATGTTGCAAGATTTGAAAGACGGCGATATCAAGGAAGTCAAACGCAATGTTGAGCAGATCGAGCACCGGGCAAGTGCCATGGAATCCATGGTGCTCGGTATCCTGGATGCGGCCAAGGCCGAATTGACTGAAGCACCAGCGGAACCGATTGATATTGGCGGTATCGTCCGGGAAATTGTCAACAGTGTAGAACCCTTGTGGGAAGAAAAAGATGTGGCTGTGCGTTCCTTTGTGGACTGCGCGACGCCGCCAAACCTGCCCTATATTCGTTTGTACCAGATACTCTACAACCTCACCTCTAACGGAATAAAATACGCGAACAGCGAGCGCGCGGAACGCTTTGTTGAAATCAGGGCGACCGGTCACTCAGCCCATCTGGAGCTATCGGTAGAAGACAACGGCCAAGGACTTCCCGACGTTGGCAACGCTGAGCCATACAAGATGTTCAGCCGGTTTCATTCCGATGTATCGGGCTCCGGGTTAGGTCTGTACATTGTCAAGAAACATGTTGAATCATTGGGCGGTGATATCATTCTCAAAACCAGCCCTGCCGGAACGCGCTTCGAGCTGACAATCCCGTACCACAGAACACCATTATGAATCGTGTAACCGTACTGATCATTGACGACGACGAACTCGACCGTTATTTACTGACGCGCGACTTGTCCAAGACAGGCATTGAAGCCAAGATATTCGAATCGACCGATGGTGCCGAAGCGCTGAATTTCTTGCGCGCCTATGACGAAAATAAACGGCTTCACGGTGAAGACTTTCCACCGGTATTGATTTTTCTGGATATCAATATGCCACGCGTTAACGGATTTGAGTTTCTGAAAGAGTTCGAAGCGTTGCGAAATCATGACAACGTTTACCACACATGCGTTGTCATGATGTTTAGCTCATCCGAGCGGCCCGACGAACGCAAGCGCGCCCTTGCACATGATTTCGTCGCAGATTTCATTGTGAAAGGGCGGACCAGAGCGGACGAACTCGAAGAGAAGATCCTGAAACTGCTGTAAGGCCTGGCGCCCTCTCAGATACAGCGGGCAAATGACATGAAAAATCTTTGTTTCTCAGGTTTCGCATGGACGGTCATGCTGCTGTGTGTCGCCGTTGCTCAAGGCCAGTCGCTCGAACTGGTGAGCGATGAGCGACTGCGACTCGATGCGGACATGTTTTCATCCTGGTTCCTCGATGCCCAGGCAACTATCGTACCCGACGCGGATTCCGACTCAGACGGCGTTGCCGACGCGGTGGATAACTGTATCTTTGATGCCAACCCGGCCCAGGTGGACGCCGATGGCGACGGTTTTGGCAACCGCTGTGACATTGATTTTAACCAGGACGGATGGCCCGGCGTGATCGACCTCGGCGTGATGCGCTCACGCTTTTTCAGCGACGATCCGGTGGTCGACGTTAACGCCGATGGCGTCGTCAATGTTCAGGATCTTGCGCTTTTTCGGTCCCTGTATTTTCAGCCGCCGGGCCCGAGCGGGCTGGTGTCTGACTGCGACTAACGCACCAGCGCTGGTTGATGAAGCCTGGCGCGCCCGTCAGGAAGCCGATAGTCGTAGCCGTGAACCAGCACCCGGGCTTTGGCCGGGCCAAAAGGTCTGAGCACACCGGCGCCAAACCGACCAAGACACTTCGCCATCACGCCCGGACGCGCGCAGTCAGTCGCACTATTGACGACACATCGCGCCCGCTCCAGTGCGTGGACGCGTCCGAAAGACAGCGGACCACGTCTGCATCGGTCGTTAGGTCACGCAGCAGCTGACACATTTGGGCGCCGACAAATACCTGCACTCGACGACGAATCGACGTCCGATTTGCGGTGCTGCTTGCCACGGAGGGTGCCTCTGAAGTCTTGTCCCTGAACACAGAAAACACGAAACAGATTTCATGAAAAATGAAGGCTGCCGCTAGGTAGTTTCCGAGAGGTCGTGCGGCCATCCCGAATGGGCCTGTCGAAACCGTGTCCGCACAATAGCGTTCATCCGCAGTCAAGGTCATCGCAGGAGTCTTTCATGGACCTCGCTCACAGCAGTAGCGCTCATACCTATAACGATCGTGTCGTTCGCCAGTTCGCCATTATGACGTTGGTCTGGGGGATCGTCGGTATGCTCGTTGGCGTCATTATCGCCGCCCAGCTCTATTGGCCGCAGCTGGGCTTCGAATTGCCTTGGCTCAGCTACGGTCGTTTACGTCCATTGCACACCAACGCGGTGATCTTCGCTTTCGGCGGCAGTGCACTGATCGGCACGTCACTGCACGTCGTCCAGCGCACCTGCCACACTCGTGTTTTCAGTGACAAGTTGGCCGCGTTCGTTTTCTGGGGTTGGCAGACTGTGATCGTGCTGGCCGCGGTGACGTTGCCTTTGGGGTTAACCCAAAGCAAGGAGTACGCCGAGTTGATCTGGCCCATCGACGTTTTGATCGCTGTGGTCTGGGTGGCTTATGCCGTCGTATTCTTCGGCACAATCGTCAAGCGTCAGGTCAAACACATCTACGTTGCCAACTGGTTCTACGGCGCGTTTGTGCTGACGATCGCCGTTCTTCATATCGTCAACTCGCTGGCGATCCCGACGTCACTCACCCACTCTTACCCGATCTACTCCGGCGTGATCGACGCCATGGTGCAATGGTGGTACGGCCACAACGCCGTTGGCTTCTTCCTGACCGCCGGCTTCCTCGGCATGATGTACTACTACGTGCCGAAGCAAGCCCAGCGTCCGATCTACTCGTATCGCTTGTCCGTCGTGCACTTCTGGGCGCTGATCTCCATCTATATGTGGGCAGGCCCGCATCACCTGCACTACACATCGGTACCCGATTGGGCCCAGTCGCTCGGCATGGTGTTTTCGCTAATTCTGCTGGCGCCAAGCTGGGGCGGCATGATCAACGGCATGATGACCTTGAGTGGCGCGTGGGACAAACTGCGCGACGACCCGGTCCTCAAGTTCATGATCGTATCTTTGAGTTTTTACGGCATGTCGACATTCGAAGGACCGATGATGTCGATCAAGTCGGTCAACGCGCTATCGCACTACACCGACTGGACAATTGGCCACGTGCACTCCGGCGCTCTGGGCTGGGTCGCCATGATGACCATTGGTTGCATGTATAGCCTGCTGCCCAAACTCTTCGGACGGGAGAAGATGTACTCAACCAGTCTGATCAACACCCATTTTTGGGTGATGACGATCGGCATCGTGCTCTACACCGTTTCGATGTGGATCGCCGGCATCACGCAGGGCCTCATGTGGCGCGCAACAAACGCGGACGGCACGCTCACCTACACCTTTATCGAGTCGCTGGTCGCAACCTATCCCTACTATCTGATGCGTCTGATCGGTGGCATCACGGTTCTGGCAGGCATGTTCATCATGGCCTACAACGTGTTCAAGACCGTGCAAAGCGGAGACGCAACAGATGTTGCGGTCATGACCCCAGCCGGAGCAGCAGCATGAAACACGAAATTGTGGAAAAGAACATTGGCCTGATGGGCGTATTGGTCTTGATTGTGATTAGTGTCGCGGGTCTGGTCGAGATTGTGCCACTGGCCTCTCAGGCCAAAATCATCGAGCCCGCCGCGGGCATTGAGCCCTACGGCGCCCTTGAGCTGGCCGGCCGCGACGTTTACGTACGTGAAGGTTGTTACCTGTGCCATTCGCAGCAAATCCGGCCTTTTCGCGCCGAAACGCGTCGCTACGGGCACTACTCACTGGCAGGTGAATCGGTGTACGACCGGCCACATCAGTGGGGTTCGAAACGCACGGGACCTGATCTGGCCAGGGTCGGCGGTCGCTACAGTGACGAATGGCAGCGCGTGCATCTGATCAACCCGCGTGACGTGGTGCCGGAATCAAATATGCCTGCCTTCCCGTGGCTGGCCAAGGCGTCGCTCGACCCGGCCGTCATCGCCGGCAGAATGCGCGCATTGCGCAAGCTCGGCGATCCCTACACCGATGAACAAATTGCCGCTGCCGCCGAAGCCATTGGCGATGCCACAGAGCTCGACGCGTTGATCGCGTATTTGCAGGGACTTGGCGCCAATATTGAGCGCAACGCCGCGCCGATTGGCGCCGCTGCGACGACGAGCAACAACACCAATACCGGAGTCCAGTAATGGAATCGATGATCGATATCGGCGTGATTCGCGGCGTCTTGACCGCCATTGTCTTCGCGGCCTTTATGGGCCTGGTTTTCTGGGCCTACTCCGGGCGCCGTGAGAGCGAGTTCGGTGCGGCCGCACAGTTGCCGTTGGAAGACGATACGCCCGTGGGTTCGACGTCGCGGGCGCAAGGAGAGTCATCATGAGCAGCACCTGGCATTGGTTCATCACAATTTTTTCAGTGATCAACATCATCGGCTGATTGTGGTTGATCGTCTGGACGACGCGTCAGGGCGATGCAGAAAAAGGCGCCATGGATACGCTCGACCACAGCTGGGACGGCGATCTTCAGGAGCGCAACAATCCGCTGCCGCGCTGGTGGTTGTTCCTGTTTGTCGGCACGATCATCTGGGGCTTCGGCTACCTCGCCTGGTACCCAGGCTTGGGCGCATTTGCCGGTGCCGGCAACTGGTCGTCGGTGGATCAGTATCTGGAAGAACGTCAGCGGATCGACGCGATCTACGAACAAAAATTCAGTCAGCTCGCAAGCCTGGATTACGCGACACTCGGCCAACACGCGGAGGGCATGGAAATTGCCGGACGATTGTATGGGGCCAACTGCGCAACCTGTCACGGCTCGGATGCCCGCGGTGCACGCGGTTTCCCGAATCTCGCGGATGCAGACTGGCTCTGGGGCGGTGATGCCAACGCCATCACCGCGACGATTACCAACGGTCGCGTTGCCGCCATGCCCGCCTGGGGCGCCGCCTTGGGTGAAGACGGGGTGAAAGCGACGATCGCCTACGTGCGTTCGCTGGCCGACAAGGAAGTCGACAACACCTTGCTTGAGACCGGCAAAACCCACTACAACACGTTGTGCATGGCCTGCCACGGCCCCACCGGCAAAGGCATGCAGGTGCTCGGTGCGCCAAACCTGACCGATGAGATCTGGCTTTACGGCAGTGATACGGCGGCGTTGACCCAGACCATTACGCACGGGCGAATGGGCAACATGCCGGCACACGCAAACCTTCTGAGTCCGCAGGAGATCAAGCTTCTAACGGCTTACGTCATGACCCTCGGCAAGTCGGGTTCCGGCACGACCACGGGCGGGCAGTAGCTCATGCAACACTGGAACTGGCGTCAGCGCAGCGTTGCCGTTGTGCTGTGGCCATCGTTCCTCGCAGCGTGCCTCGGTACGCTGCTGTTCTTTGCCAAATTTGACGCAACGCGATTGCAACAGGCATTCGTTTTCGACGTTCACTTGAGCGACCAGGCCGTGTACTCCGTTGGCTTTCTGTTTTTCTGGATTATCGCTGTCACCGCATCGGCGCTGTCCACATGGCTGATTCGCACGGAGCGACGTGTTAACGACTTCCCTCCGGTCGCCGATGACCACCAACATTAAGGGCGGTCGATCGTCGCATGAGTAACATCGCAAGCGCCGCTTCGCTGTACGAGAAGCAGGCCAAAATTTACCCGCACGACGTCACGGGACCGTTCGCGACGTTGCGCCGGGTTGCCATGTACGTGCTGCTCGGCTTGTTTTACGGGGTGGTCTGGCTGACGTGGGACGCCAGGCAGGCGGTCCTTTTCGACCTTCCTGCGCGTCAGTTTCATATCTTTGGTCTGACGCTCTGGCCACAGGATTTCATTTATCTGGCGTTACTGCTGCTGATCCTCGCCCTTGTCTTGTTTTTTGTCACCGCACTGGCCGGTCGTCTGTGGTGCGGCTATGCCTGTCCACAAACCGTCTGGACGGAAGCCTTCCTGCTCATCGAGCGTTGGACAGAGGGCCCGCGCAACAAGCGAATCAAGATGGACCGTAGACCGCTGTCGCGCCAAAAGCTGGTGCGCAAATCCGCCAAGCAATTTCTGTGGATTACGCTTTCTGTGTGGACGGGCCTGACATTCGTCGGTTACTTCACGCCGATCCGCGGGTTGCTTGCAGACGCACTGACCTGGTCGGTTCATCCGTGGGCCGTGTTCTGGCTGGTGTTCTACGGTTTCGCCACCTACGGCAACGCCGGCTACCTGCGCGAACAGGTGTGTAAATACATGTGTCCCTATGCGCGCTTTCAAAGCGCCATGTTCGACAAGAACACCCTCGTCATTGCCTACGACGAACAGCGCGGCGAAACGCGCGGTGGACGCAAGAAAACAGCACCGCGTGCCGAGGGCGTGGGTGATTGCATCGACTGCACGCTGTGCGTGCAGGTGTGCCCCACCGGGATTGATATCCGCGAAGGTCTGCAGTACGAGTGTATTGCCTGCGCCGCGTGCATTGATGTGTGCAACGACGTCATGACCAAAATGGACTATCCGCGCAACCTGATTCGTTACACCACGCAAAACGCAGACAATGGCGTGGCGGCCAAAGTCCTCCGTCCACGCATTCTGCTGTACAGCGCTCTGCTACTGACCCTCATCACCGGCATGCTCGTATCTCTCGGAACACGCACGCCGCTGCGGATGGAGGTAATCCGGGATCGCAATGCGCTCTACCGTCTGGTTGCCGACGGGCAAGTAGAAAACGTCTATACGCTACGCGTCATCAACATGACGAACGAAGCCCAAACCTACGAATTTTCAATGCACAACGCCGATGGTTTCGAAGCCGACGTGCCCGCGCTCACCGTCGCGGCTGCCCAAACCCAGGCGTTTCCGATTCGCCTGCGCACGGATCAAGCCAACGGCGCTGGGCGCGTCCCGGTGACCGTAACGTTGACCTCGCAAAGCGATGACCGCGCAAACGTGCAGCGCACCACTAACTTCTTTTTCCCCATATCGAGCGACAGATGAAAACTGAATCGTCTACTCCCTGGTATCGCGTCCCGACCATGATGATTGTGGCTGGCGTGCTGAGTTTCACCGTAATCGCCGGCGTCGCCATGCTGGCCGTCGCCAGCAACGGCCATGACAAGCTCATCATGAGCGATCAGGATTATCGCGAATGGCGTGACGATATGCGCGCGACCAAGGCGTTGCCCGACGATGACTGAACCCTGTTTCCATTGCCATGAAGACGTACCGCCAGGGCTGCACCTGACGGTATGCATAGATGGCGAGGAAAAACCGGTGTGTTGCGCCGGTTGTCAGGCCGTCGCGACGCTGATCATCGACGGCGGCAACGCAGAGTATTACCGCTTCCGCGAAGGACCGGGCCAGAGGCTAACGCCGCAGGATCTGGAATCGTTGGCGCACTGGCAGGCCTTCGACACGCAATACCCCAGTGACGATGATGGCTTGTCCCAGATTCATCTTTTTGTAGAAGGCCTGCACTGTGGCGCCTGCGGCTGGCTGATTGAGACACGTTTACAGGCGCTAAATGGTGTCGCCGATATCACTGTCGACGTACAGAGCTCAGCCGCCACGTTGACTTGGTCCCCGGCGACGATTCTGCTCAGCGATGTACTTTGCAACCTCGTCCGGCTTGGTTACCGGCCTCACCCGCTCGACAATGACCGCGCCAGACAAGTACACGCACAAGAACGCAACGGGCTGTTGCGTCGCCTTGGCGTGGGTGGCTTGGGCATGATGCAGATAATGATGTTCGCTGTGGCGACCTACGCAGGGGCGCTTGAGGGGATTGATCCGGCTATCGAGAAACTTCTTTTAGGCGTCTCGATGCTGGTGGCAACACCGGTGGTTTTTTACGCCGGCTCGCCATTTCTCACGGGCGCCCTGCGCGCCATTTTGAGTCGGCATTTGAGTATGGACGTGCCGGTCGCGCTGGCGCTGCTGCTTGCCTATGGAGCAAGTTGTCTGCACTTTTTTCGTGACAGCGGCACCACGTATTTCGAATCCGTCAGCATGTTCGTGTTTTTCTTACTGTGCGCGCGGTTTGTCGCGATGGTGGTGCGACATCGCTCACTGGACTCGAAGCTCGCGCTGGCCCCCATGCTGCCCGACGTCGCACTAAAGTTTGACAACGAGTGCGGCGACAAAACCCAGCCGGTACCGCGCACCGCGCTGCAGCTCGGCGACCGAATTCGAATCCGCGCCGGCGATGCCGTGGCAGCGGATGGGACGATTGTGGAGGGCAGCGCTCGTATCGACGAATCGCTGTTGTCTGGCGAATCCGAACCCGTTTTGCGCATCGCAGGCGATCGCGTGCTGGCATCGAGCCTGATCGTGGACGGTTCCCTGATCGTCGAGGTTACGGCGACAGATTCCCGCAGCCGCGTCGCGGGCATTGCCGCAACGCTTGCCACGGTGCGCGACAAACGACCGGCCAGCGCGCGCCTGACCGAGCGCCTCGCAGCACGTTTCGTACTCGCCTTGTTGATTGTCGCAACCCTCGTCGGCGCCGCCTGGTGGTGGATCGATCCCAGTCGCGCGCTGGGCATCGTGCTGGCGGTCCTTGTCGTGACCTGTCCTTGCGCGCTTTCGCTCGCCATTCCCACCGCGCTGTCGGCCGCAGCGATGAAACTGGCGTCCCGCGGTCTGCTGGTCAACCGGCTCGAGGCCGTGGAGACCCTGGGCGATGTGACTCACGCCCTGTTTGACAAGACCGGAACGCTCACACGCGGTACTCCGGTTATCGAACAGGTCATTACCAACACCGAGCACCCGACACCCGTGGACGAAGACGAGCTGCTGAGGTTGATTGCCAGTCTTGAAGCGCACAGCGCGCACCCTTTGGCCGAGGCGTTTCGTCACGTGACGCCAGCCGAATCGGCGCATCAGGTTGAAAACATCGCCGGGCGCGGTTTGCTCGGTGTCATTGGGCAGCGCCACGTGCGTGTGGGTCATGCACAGTTCGTTGGATTGCCCGCCGACCACGCGTTGGCCGTGTCTGCCCATGTGCTGGTCAGCGATCAGAGCGGTTTTTTGGGTGGCGTTATTTTGGGCGACGAGTGGCGTGACGATGCCCGCGACACGATTACGCACCTGCGTGAACGGGACGTTCGCAGCGTCATTGTCAGTGGTGACCGACCCGAACGCGTCGCGGATGCCGTGACTTCGCTCGGATTGCACACCGGCTTTGGCTCGTGCCTGCCAGAGGACAAGCTGGGCCACCTCCGGCGGCTACAGGACGCTGGCGAGGTGGTTCTGGCCGTGGGCGATGGGGTTAACGATGCAACGCTGCTCGCCGGTGCGGATGTCTCCGTTGCGGTAGCCAGCGGTGCCCAGCTGGCGCAAAGCGGCGCGGATATTGTCATGACCAGTTCCAGCCTCAGTACGCTGACCCAACTGCCGCTGGTAGCACAACATTGGCGACGCACCGTGAGGCAGAACCTCGGCTGGGCGATTGGCTACAACGTTATTGCCGTGCCGCTGGCCGCGGCGGGTCTGGTCGGTCCGGGTCTGGCGGCACTGGGCATGTCACTGAGTTCGCTCTTCGTCGTGCTCAATTCCGCTCGCCTTGCGCGCGGCAAGGGGCCACCCGCAGCGCAGCCGGTAAACGTTGATATGCGCACCACACCCGACCCGGGTGCACCTGAAACCATCAACGAAACGCTGCTCGACGTAAGAGACGCCGCATGAAAATTTTGTTCGTCTTGATTCCGTTGAGTTTGTCTTTATTCGCGCTGGCGGTGTGGGGCTTCTTCTGGATGGTGCGCAACCGTCAGTTTGAAGATCTCGATTCGGCCGGATGGCGCGTCCTGCTGGATGACCAAGAGGAGTCATCACGTCCATGATGATGCAGACGATGACATTCTCGGCCGCCCTGCTAGCTGGCTTCATGGCCAGCGGCCACTGTCTCGGGATGTGCGGTCCAATGACGGCGCTTGCAGCGGCGCCCGGTAAAAACGCCACCGGACGCCGCGCACTGGCCTACAACGCGGGTCGGCTTGCCAGCTACAGCTTTATCGGTGCCGCGTTTGGTTACCTCGGCTTCGCACTCGGCGATGCTGCTGGTATCGCACGTTGGTCAGTCGTTTTACGCGTTGCTTTGGGCGCCGTCATGCTGCTGATCGGCCTGCAGCTTCTGCGTCGACGCGGCGGCGCCTCGGCGTTCGAACGCTTTGGCACCCGTATTTGGGCGCGTCTGGCTCCGTTAACCCGCCACCTGAATCCGGCCGGACGTAGCGTAGATCTGTTCGCCATGGGTCTGCTGTGGGGCTGGCTGCCGTGCGGAATGGTGTACAGCATGCTGGCCGTTGCCGCCGTCTCCGGCAGCGCCAGTAGCGGTGCGGGCGTCATGCTGGCGTTCGGTCTGGGCACCTTGCCCGCGCTGCTGGGTTTGTCACTGGCCGGTTCCCGGTTGCGCCTGCTGCGCAGTCTAAAATCACGCCGCGCGCTTGGGCTGGGTATGATTCTGGCCGGTATCTGGATGGCCGCGATGCCACTTTACGCCACCTTGGGCGAGCAGGATGACGGCACCCACGCGCCCCATCAACACATGCATCATCACTAGCGTTTTTTAGTCGTTGAAGTAATTCACACGATGCAGCTGGCGAATCAGTTGCGCCAGTGATGCAACCTGCATTTTTTCCATCACGTGCGCGCGGTGGATCTCAACCGTTCGCTGCGAGATATCCAAATCCATGGCCACTACCTTGTTGGCTTTGCCGTCAGCGACCATCTCCAGCACATCGCGCTCGCGTGGCGTGAGGGACTCCAGACGTTCGCGAGTGTGAGCAGCGGACGCGGTTTTCTCCAATTGGGCCCGATTACCGTCTATCGCCTGATGTATACGATCGAGTAAATCCTGATCTCTAAACGGCTTGGCCAGAAAATCGGTAGCGCCGCGCTTGAGCGCTTCAACGGCCATTTCGATGTCGCCGTGGCCGGAGATAAATATGATTTTGAGTTTCGTGCAGCCGCGTTCGGCCAGTAACGCCTGTAACTCCAGCCCGCTCATGGAGGGCATGCGGACATCGAGTACCAGCACACCGTGCGAGTTGTCGTAAGCCTCGAGAAATGCGGCCGCGGATGCAAAGCTGCTCGCATCAAGACCGACGGAGTCCAGCAAAAATCCAAGACTGTCACGGACCGCCGTATCGTCATCCACGATATAGATGCGTTGTCCGTTCGTCTCACTGCTATTTTTCATTTCCACCCGCAGTATCCTCCGCAGCAGGTAACGTAAACCGGAAACGAGAGCCACCGTCCGGGTTGGGCTCACAACTAAGCTGGCCGCCGTGGCGCTGTACTATCGTACTGCAAATGGACAAACCAATGCCCATGCCCTGAGGCTTCGATGTCTCGAACGGCAAAAATATACTGTCCATTTTATCCAGCGGCACGCCTTCACCATGATCGACCACGACCACTTCAACGCTGTCGCCACGCGCATGACTCTCAATTCGAATGCCTTTCGCGGCTTGCGAACGCAGAATCATCGCCTCGAGGCCATTGCGTACCAAATTGATCACGACCTGCTGGATTTGCACCGGATCAATCTTCACCGCCGGCAAACCGCTTTCCAGTTCCAGGGTGATCGGCGCGTCACTGTCGCGCCCCTCCGTTTCCATGAGGACCAGCAGATCTCGCAGCACGTCGTTAACGCAGCGCAGCGTGCGCGGCGTTTCGGTCTGTTGGGCCAGGTCGCGCATGCGCTGCACGACATCACCGGCGCGTCTGGCTTGCTGCGCAATACTACTCAGCGCGTAGGCGATTTTCTCGACCTGCGGGACGTCTTGCGCCGTCAGGCGCTTAGCCGCGTCGGCGTAAGTGGCGATTGCCGCCAGTGGTTGATTGATCTCGTGGGCAATGCCTGCGGTCATCTCGCCCAGCGTCGACACACGATGCACGTGCTCCAGCGAGCGCTCAAGCTGACGCCCGTGGGCACGTTCACTTTTTAGCTCGTTCTCAAGGCTCGTCCGACGGCGCAAGTCGCGCATGACGCCCACGAACAGCGAGTGATCGCCCATGGGCGCCTCGCCGACGGACAAATCGATGGGAAACACCGTGCCGTCGCTGTGTCTGGCCTTCACCTCACGTCCGATTCCGATGATGCGCGCCTGACCAGTGTCAAGATAGCGATCCATGTAGCCGTCGTGTTCGCCGTGATAGGGCTCAGGCATCAGTACCGTGACGTTTTTTCCGATCACCAGTTCGGTTGGCAAGCCGAACATTTTCTGCGCACCGGCGCTAAAGGACAGAATCCGGGCCTTCTCATCGATCACTACGATCCCGTCAACGGCAGCCCCCAATAGAGCCTCCAGCAGCTTGTCGCTGGCGCTCTCAATGATCTCCTGACGGTCGCTCATGGATCTGGCCGTTTACTCATCTAGGTATTTACCGAGGGTTGGCGGCGGATATTCCGCGCTGTGCTCAACGCGCTCACAGAGTACCTTTTGCCAGTGAGAACGCCAATGCCATTTCCGCACGGGGAGCGCGATTGAAAACCTATGTGATCGACATTGCTGATCCAACCGAATCGCAGCCCTCCAGTGTAGCCGCCGCACTTGCGCTGCTTGAGAAGGGCGATCGGGTCGCGTTGTTTCACCATGTGTTTCACACCCGGTTGGTAGAGGAGCCCGGCAACCCGGCGCATCAGTTGGTTGCTGAAGCACGAGACCTCATTGTGTCGAGCCGCAAGGAACAGCTCGCGATATTGGCGGAGACCTTGCGGGAGCACGATGTATCGTGCGACGTGGTGTGGGCCGAAAACGGCTGGCAATCGCTGATCCATTTTGTAAACGCGCAAAAGGCGAGCATGCTAGTTGTTGAGAGCGACCGACCCAGTCGTTGGCGACCCCTGTCGCGCGCCAATGATGACTGGCAACTGATCCGCCACTGTCCAGTGCCGCTGCTGCTGTCGCGGCCTGAGTGCCGCCACCAGTACAATCAAATCCTTGCCGCGGTAGACCCGCTGCACGCAGACGACAAGCCCGCCGAACTCGACCATCGAATTTTGCACCATGCGGCAGAGATTTCCGTGCGTCACAACGCGTCGTTGTGCGTATTGAATGTCGCTGTACCGATCGCTGTGACATCCAATATTGTTGCCGCACCGGTGGCGGATACGCCTCTCGTGAGTGAACAGATCGTGGCCAACCATCGCGCGCGCCTGACGAGCATGGTAGAAGAGCTCGATTGTGATGCTCACGAAATTTGCGTAATTCCGGGTGTGCCGGCGCAGGAAATTGTCAGGCACGCCAACGCTCAGAAAGCCGACCTGGTGGTGATGGGCGCCGTGTCCCGTTCCGCGTTGCGCAATCTATTGATCGGCAATACCGCAGAAAAAGTTCTCGATCAGCTTTCCGCCGACACCTTGATCATCAAGCCCGCCGTCGACGACGCCTCGATCCAATAGGCACCCGGACGGCGTTTTCTCGCTGTCGGGTCACCTAAATAACTGCACTCAGGGGTTTGGCCCATAGGCTTCTACGGGCGCAATTCTTCGTCACGCCGGGCTTGAGCAGCACGAACAGCGTATGCGACGGACAGCGGTTCGCAGCTCGCGCAGCGCCCAGCGAGTGCGCGCGCTATGTCAGCGTTGGGTGGAAGCAGCGTCAACTTGCATCCCGATACCGCTTTCCAAGGCGGTGGACACATGTCACTATCGTGATCCGATCGTTGGGTAGCCCACGGATGAGCAATCACTACTCTGATTTCGAGCTGACGCTCGACAATTGTCACCGCGAACCGATACATCGACCCGAATGGGTTGAAGGCACCGGGCACCTGCTCGCCTTTGGCGATGATGAAGACGGTGCGCTGCTGGCCATCTCCGATGGCGCAGCACAAGCGTTCGGCTGCGAGGAAAAGGAACTTGACGAACAGGGACTGACGGCGTTGCCCCAAGAGTCTCGCGCGCAAATCCAGGCGCTGCAAGAAGGTGGCGTCAACATGAACGTGACGGCAGGCTCGATCAACGCGAAGGGCAAGAACCGCTCGGTGATTTGCCACCGCCACAACGGGGTTTTGTTTCTGGAGCAAGAGCTCGGCGACACGATCGTTGTCTCCCCGGATCAGAAATCCCGCTATCTGGAAACACTGCGTGTGATCACTGATCTGGATGCGTTGTTTCAGTTGGGCGCCGAGTTTTTCCGCGATTGCTTTGGTTTTGACCGCGTGATGGTGTACCAGTTTGACACCGATAACCACGGTTTCGTTGTTGGAGAAGCCAAGCGCGACGATCTGGAACCGTTCCTCGGGCTGCATTATCCGGCCACCGACATTCCGAAACCGGCACGCGATATTTTCCTGCTGACCCGCTCACGGGCCATTCCGGATATCGAGCTGGCCAACCGCGCCGTGCGCTTCACCCCTCGCCAGCAAGGGCATCTTGATCTGAGCCGCTGCCAGCTGCGCGCCGCGTCGGCGATTCACATTGAATATCTGATGAACATGGGTGTACGGGCGACGATGACCATTGCCATCATTGTGCACGGCAAGCTGTGGGGGTTGTTTGCCCTGCATCACTACAGCGCCATCAATCCCCAGTTTACCGCGCGACTGGACGCCGAGATGCTGTCGTCGTCGTTTGCCCAGCGTTTGTTGGAGATCGAGCAGGCCGACCTGGAACAAGCGGAGCACACATCACGCGCAACCGCTGCCGGGTTTCTGGACGAACTGCGCATTGAAGACCAGTTTCAGCTCCGGGTGATGCGTGCTCAGGCGCCGCTGCAGGCGCTGTGCCCGAGCGACGGCGCGGCGGTCGTATCGGCGTCGAATGTTGCCTTCAAAAGCGGTACCACGCCGTCGAATGAGGCCTTGCTCGCGCTGCGTGACTGGCTGGTTACCAGCGAGGCGGGCAACCTGTTTTCCACCGACGATATTGTCAGTGAGACCTCGGAGGGTGCGCTGCTCGACGAATATCGCGGCGGCGTATTGGCTATCCGCGTATCCGAAATAACCGAGACGTTCGTGCTGTGGTTTCGCGCGCCTCAGCGTCAGCAGATTCGCTGGGCTGGCGATCCGCGTGCGCCGCAGATGGTCAGCAGCGTGTCGCCAGAGGGCAAGACACGCGTAAGTCCGCGACAATCGTTCGCTAAGTGGGAGCAGGAAGTCATTGATCGCAGCCCGCCGTGGGAAGCTTGGACCCTGCGTATGGCGGAGCAACTGCGTCAAAGCATTCTGAAGCTGGAGCTCAAGCACAATGCCGCACTGGTCAAGCGCGCGAACGATGAGTTTATGCAGCTTACTTTTGCGGCGTCCCACGATCTGCAGGAGCCGCTGCGCACGCAGCTCAACTATCTCGAGATTTTGCAAGAAGAGCTCGAAGAGTTGGGCAATGACGAATTCAACATGTACATCGAAGGCGCGACGCGCGCCATCGTGCGCATGCGCGATCTGGTGGGTGACATGCTCGAGTACGCGCAGCTTGGGCGCGATGCCGAATGGGAAGAAGTGGATCTGGACCAGCTCCTGCAGAACATCCACACCGACTACGCCGACGCGCTGGCACGCACGAGTGGTGAACTGACCTGGTCGGACATGCCGATTATGTCAGGCGACCCGCGTCACCTGCGCTCTATTTTGCAAAACCTGATTAATAATGCGATCAAGTATGTGGACGACGGTGTAAAGCCGCAGGTCGACGTGTCGATTCGCCATCACAAGCGCGCGTTTGAATTGTGTGTGGCTGACAACGGGATTGGTATTGAGCCTGAGCACCACGAGCGCATTTTCACGATGTTCGCCCGGTTGCACGACCGCAACCGTTTCAAAGGCACGGGGATCGGTCTTGCGATTACCAAGCGGGCTGTCAGTATCCTTGGCGGAACCATCAGCGTAGAGTCCAAGCTTGGCGGTGGGAGTGTTTTTCGCTGCCGCTTCCACGAGGCGCAGTTAGTAAAATGAGTGATCAGGAAAGACCAACCCATATCTTGCTCGTCGACGACAGTCCTGACGACAACTTTTTTCATCAGCGCGCGATCAAGAAATCGGGCCTTGATGCGATGGTGACCGTTGCCACCGACGGCGAAGAGGCGATTGGCTTTCTGCAGAGCATCGGAAGCCGCAGTCGCGGGCCTGATCTGATTTTTCTCGACATTAATATGCCGCGGATGACCGGCTGGGAATTTCTGAGCGTTTACGCCGAATTGCCTGAAACCGTGCAGGCAAGTGCGGTGATCGTGATGCTGACGACCTCGCCGCATCCCGAAGATAGGGAACGTGCGCAACGAAATGCGCATGTCGCTGATTTCGTCAACAAGCCGCTGACGGCGCAGATCATGCGCGATATGGTGGCGCGCTTTGTGGCTGGCGATGCCTAAGCGTGATGCCGCTTCGCGCCAGGTTCTCACGGACTTGCGCGCAGCAACTAACGCGTTGCATGCGGATCTTGATCAGCACGTGGACGGCCAGCGCATTCTTGAGGGTAAGCTCGAACACGACCGTTACGTACAAATGCTGCGCGCCCATTACGCCTTGCATCAGTTGGTCGCTACACACACGGCAGCTGCCGCGTCGTGTGGCGCCCTGCGTTTGCTGGACTGGCCGGCGTGTGAGCGATTGCCTGCGCTGCAAGCCGATCTGACGCAGCTGGGCGCGAGCGCTTCTGCAATGCTGCAAATGAAACTGCCTGACGTGCCACTCGGGGGCTTGGCCGTCGCGGTGGGATTGATCTACGTCGTTGAAGGTGCGTGCCACGGTACCGGTCAGATGCTGCGTGCCTTGAGCGAGAATGCCGACTTTCAGAGCTGGTCAGCGACAGCGTTTATGCAAGTGAGCGCAACCAGCGTGTCGCAGCGCTGGCCACGCACGCTCGAGCTGGTGCAATCCGTCGGCACCGAGGATCTGGACGGCGTAACGCGCGGCGCGATGGGCGGTTACGCTTACTATCGCGCGGCGTGGGACAGCGCTGTGCCGCGTCGCTAGGGTTGTGTCTTTGGAGGGTGAGGAGACCAAAACGCAAGCCCTCAGAAAGCGCAGCAAATTTACACTAAAAATTGATTATCCGGATTAAGTGGAAAGACGACTCGGCGGTGAACATTGCCCGGAAAGTCTGTCGGCTGTCACGGGAGGCAAAAGAGTCGCTCGTGCCTGCTCGTGACGCCCGCAAACGCCCGGGAGTTCAATGGCGGATCAGGACCGTTTGTCAATTTTGCGCAGGCGACATTGGTTCGGTTGCTGTCTGGCGGCGCCGAAATAGGTTTTTTGCCCGTCCTCCGATTAATGGATTTCAGCAATCGGTCGATAAAGCGTAAAATCGGAATCGGTTTTTACGTAGTACGGATACACGAGTGTCGTGAAAGTCTTCGAGCAGTTTTCGCTTGCTTTTGATGCGGCGCCCAGCGCAATGCTTATTGCGGATGACGGCGGCCATATTGTTTTTACAAACAATGCACTGGATAACCTGTTTGAGTATGAGCGCGGGATGTTGCTCGGACAGGGAATAGAGCAACTGGTGCCAGCGCATGGTCGGGAAAAGCACACGGCGCTGCGCGCCGGATATTTACGCGTTCCGCAAAATCGGGAAATGGGGGCAGGTCGCGATTTGTTCGGTGTCACCCGAACCGGCGTCCACGTTCCGGTGGAAATCGGTCTGAGCCATTTCGAGCTGGATCAAAAAACCTACGTCATCGCTTCGGTAGTCGACTTAACCTCGCGCCGACAATCAGAGGAAATGCTGCGTCTGGCCGTCGATTCGGCGGCGAGCGCCATGATCATGTCAGATGACCACGGGACTATTGTTCTGGCCAATACCCACGCACACGATATTTTTGGTTACGCGCTCGGTGAACTGGTCGGGGCGGGCATCGATTCCTTGCTGCCGGAGGCTTTGCGGGCGCGGCACCAGGGACATCGTTCCGATTTTTCTGCAGCGCCGTCAAAACGCGCGATGGGGCGTGATCTGACGTTGATGGGTCAACGCAAGGATGGGTCAGAGTTTCCGTTGGAAATTGGCCTGACACCAATTGACAGCGCCGATGGCGCGCTGATCATGGCCACGGTGATTGATATCACCGAGCGACAACAACAAACGGCACTGATGCGGCGAAAGAATGTGGAGCTGAAACGGCTCAATAAAGAGCTGGCGCAGTTTGCTTACAGCGCCTCTCACGATCTTAAAGCGCCGCTAGCCTCGGTTGAGGGCCTGCTCGGTTGCATCGAGGCCGATCTGCTGGACCAACAGCTTGACTCGGCTCAGTCCAGTGCGGTGATGGCGCGCAGACTTACGAGAAAACTGAAGTCGCTCATTGAGAGCATATTGGGTGTGGCGCGAGCCGGCACCGCGCAGGAAAACAACGCGGAGCTCAGCCTCGCGGAGGTCGTGGCCGACATTTATCAAACGGCACAGGTGTTGGCCGGGCAGCGCGGTGTGGCCCTCACCACCGATGTTGAGACCACGGTCAAGATCCGGACACAGCCTGCGCGATTTCGACAAATTATTGAAAACCTTGTTTATAATGGTATTCACTATGCCGATTCCAACAAGTCTGAACCATTTGTTAAAGTGGGGGCGAACAGGATAGGGCGAAACATGGTGGTCAGTGTCGAGGACAACGGCATCGGGATTCCTGCCGAGCGCCAGGCGCATGTGTTTGAGGTTTTTAAGCGCTTCGGCAATCATAAACGGCCGGGCCACGGGTTGGGGCTCGCATTAGTAAAAACGCACGTCGATCAACTTGGCGGCGAGATTTCGTTTTGCAGCAGTCCAAACGGCACAACCTTTTCGATAGAGCTCACGGATATCGAAGCAGAGCAACTGTGAACAAAATACGCACGTTTGTAATTGATGATAGTGAGATCGATCGCTATATCGCAGGCAGAGTGTTGAGTCGCTCTGACTTGGTTGAGCGCGTGGAGGAGGCCAGCGATGGGGCGGAAGGTCTGGGCATGCTTGCCGATCGCGATGAATTTACCAAGCGCTTTAGTCCTATACCACCACGCCCGTTGATTTTTTTGGATATCAACATGCCGGGGATGGACGGTTTTGAGATGCTCGCGGGCTTACAAAAACTGAAAGACGACGGCGTGGTAAATCCGGAACAAGAGTTTGTTGTGGTGATGCTAACCTCATCAAGCAATGGCGCTGATCGTCAGAAATCACTGGAATACGATTTTGTGACCGAGTACGTCGAAAAGCCGCTGAGCGCAGAAAAACTCGAGTCGCTGATTTCTGCCACCTATGAAACGCAGTGCTAGGCGTTTTGTTCGGGTCTAAAGCCCGTAGATTACGATAGTGCGCACGACCTTCCTCTAGCGGTTCGATGACCAGCGTGCCCGAGCTTGCTGACATTCAATAGCGGACCATTCTCATCCACGTAGCGCCTGTGCGGTCGCGTGAAACGGCCTTTCTTGCCAGCCAGTAAGCCGGCCAGCTCTTCGATGACGTAGTTCACCGCCGGGCCAGCTGGAATCGGTCGTGAAAATTTTGGGGCGAACGCCGCTTCGGGTGACAAGCGTGACGGACCAAGGCTGGCCCGACCTGCGCCCGGACGCCGGAGGGCAAGCACGGCCAGTAGCCCGATTCGCGCTGCGCACACTACTGTACGATCAAGGGCAAAGCATCGACTCTGTGTTTCTCGTAGACGTTGCCGCCGGAGACATAGCCTTGGATCAATTCATAGCCGACCAGAGCATAAATCTTGTCGTCCATGAACAGCGGGCGCGCTTCGCCATAAAAACTCTCGCACGAAACCTGGCACCGGTCTTCCCGATTGAGGATGCCCGCGAGTTCGCCCATGATGCGGAATTGAAGATCCGGCATCAACTCAAAGTACGTGACATTCACCGCATAGACGTCGTCACTGAAAATATGAGCTGGTTGCCAACAAGTCGCGTTGCGTAGTCATCAGCGTCAATGTAGCGTGGCGCTGGATGTGTCTTTGGCTGGCGAGAGCATCCGAAGCGTCGAGCGTTGAGCCGGTAGTGAACGTTTCAGGAAACCGTTGCAGCGCCCGACATCGAAGCTGCCAAGACTGCGTCTGATTCGATCGGCAACGCGATTGCTATACTTCAGGCGAAAGACACGCATGCAAGCGCAATGACAGTTGGCAAAAAGTTAAAGGAGTAGCACCATGACCCCATCTCTGGAACGCATCGCCCGCCCCGATCTGCCGGCCGAATTTGGTCAGGCCTGGGATGTGTTGAATGACCTGACCGGCGAACCCGCCTTCGTAGAGGCCTTTGCCACCGCACCGCATGTGATGAAGTTCGTCATGGGAGATTTTTATCAAACGCTGTTTTTTGGTGGTGAGGTGGCGCAACGCTACAAGCAACTGGCGCGGTTGCGACTGTCCGCGCTGCACGGCTGCCAGACCTGCAACAAACAAAATCAGCCAGGGGCCGCCGAGGCGGGTTTCAGCGCTGAACAGATTGCGGCCGTCATGACCGACCCGGCAACGGCCGAGTTTGACGACGCCGAGCGGGCCGTGTTGCGTTACGCCGAGCAGGTGGCGTTAACCAACACGGCCGGGCGCCTGGATGCGACGTTGATCGGCCAACTGCAACAACACTTCACCAGCGGTCAGATCTGCGAACTTGGCACAGTCATGGCAGTGATCAGCGGCATGGCCAAGCTCGCTTTCGTCATGGATCTGGTCGCGAAAGAGGATTATTGCGAGTTTGCCTGAACGCCTACTGAGCGACCGCCTTGAGGTACGCAATCACGCAGGCGCGATGACGGCACTACTCAAGCCGCCAAAAGTCATTAAAAATTGATCGGTGTTCTGGTCTGCCGCGGCGCATGCGCGTCAGCGCCAGATTCCTTTGACGCACAAAGGGTTTGATGGGCGGCGGTGAAGTTCGGCAAGCTGAGCATTGACGGCGCTGATTTGAGCAGCGGTTTTCGGGTTTCGTGCGCAACTTGTCCGAACAGATGACCAAGCGCATCGACCAGGCTCTCCGATTTTCAAGGGTCCGGAGCGACAGACTTCCCCGTTACTTGCACCCTTTTCGCTCGCTGACGCAACGTCTCTGAGGGTTCCACAGTACGTTAGACACGCGAAGCGATTGCCCCGATTCGCCAGGAGACGTCACATCGATATTCGCCACTTTGCAAGTATGCCAGCCGCCGCCGCAGTGCTGCTTGGCAGCGGTCCTGCCGCCGCGTTATTGCAAGTCGACGCCCAGACACCCGTGTCGATTGAAAAGAGCGTTGAGCCAGAGGTCCCCGCGATCGGTCAGCCGGTTGAGTTCACGATCACGGTCATCAACGAAGGAACCGACGTTGAGACCGACGTCACCGTCACGGATGTGCTGCCTGACGGACTGTCGATCCCGAACGGCATGGCACCGTTCACCTCGCAAGGGGATTACGATGTGCAGACGGGCATCTGGACCGTAGGCGATGTGGCGATGATGACCAATGCCGTGCTTACCATCCCCGCGCAGCTTGACGTCGACCAGCCTTGTTATGTCAATACCGCCGAGCTGCTACCCAGCACGGCGGACTCTGCGCGTGGCGATCTAGCCCTGGCAGTGGTGCGCAACGATGTACTAACCGAGTGTGTCGAGCTGTCTGTCGAGTCTCTGGGGCTGGTCGCGCTGCCACCGTTTTGCTCGACCGGAACATCGGCGCAAATTGTGTTGACGATCACTAACAACGGTCCGAGTACAGCCACCGACGTCAGTTTGCGCGCGTCCGACGTGCCCACCACGCTGCCCAATGCGCGCTTCGAGTCCTGTGCCGGCAACAACGCGCTTGAGTGCGCCCTCCCGCCTCTTGGCTTTGGCGAAAGCACAACTGCCAATTTCATTACTGACTCGTTCGAAAACGCGACACCGTTTACCGCCAGCGTTGCGTTTTCCGTAACGGTGGGTGCCGAGGACTATGTGTCGAGTAATAACGACATTGTAGTGTCCGGCACGATCCCGTCGACGAGCAATCCCACCTGCAACATTGAAACGCAGATTGCCGACGGCGGCGGTGGCTGCTTCATCGCGACCGCAGCGTGGGGCGCGACGTGGGATGACAACGTCGTGACGCTGACGCGCTTTCGCGATGAGTTTCTGCTGCACCATGGCTTCGGCCGCCGTTTCGTTGCGTGGTACTACCGCACTTCGCCGCCGTTCGCTGATTACATTCGCGAGCGGCCCGCACTGCGCGCCGGTGTACGTGCCGGGCTCACGCCGGTCGTCATGAGTATTCGCTATCCGTGGCGGACGACGGCAACGTTGGTTTTATTGCTTGGAGCGCTTGGTGGGTGGCGGCGGCGCAGGACCAAACAGACGGTCTGAGACCAGGTCGGCTAGCGAAGACGTTCGCGCCGTGTTCTCTGTGCGCTCGAAACCAGGTAGCCGCCAAAAAAGAAACCAATCACTGCGCCACTGACGTGCGTCACCAGATTGACTGTCTCGATTTCCTCGTCCGTGGCGCGCTCAAAGACATCGAGACCGATAAACCAAAGCGCCAATATTCACGCCGGCAGGGCAAACGTGCCGCTTGTGCCGGTCGTCAGCACAGAGCCGGGCGTCAAGTTGATCGCGACCAGTCCAGTCTTCCATCCTGGCGTGGGTGGAAACGCCAATCGGCTTGAGCCTGAAACAAAAAAAGGGGCAGTCTCTGCCGAGACTGCCCCCGCATATCTTGCGAGAACTTCTACTTGCGCAGCGCGTCGCGAATTTCAGTGAGAAGCACTTCTTCCTTGCTCGGCTCTGGCGGCGCTGCCGGTGCTTCTTCTTCCTTTTTCTTGCTCGCGTTCATCGCCTTGACGACCATGAAGATGGCAAACGCAATAATCAGGAAATCGACTACGGTCTGAATGAACGTGCCGTAGTTAAGCGTCACGGCAGCGGTTTCGCCGACCGCTTCTTTGAGCGTTACCGCCAGTTCGCCAAAGTCGACACCGCCCATCGCCAATCCAATAGGTGGCATTAACACGTCTGCGACAAACGACGAGACGATTTTGCCAAAAGCGCCTCCGATGACGATACCCACCGCCATGTCGACAACGTTGCCGCGCATTGCGAAATCTTTGAATTCTGAAGCCATGGACATAAGAAATCCCCAATCTAATCTTGATAAATGTCGAGCGACGGTCCGTTCCCGAGCTAGTGCGAATCCATCGCCATCGAAGCTCCCCGGCGCGCATGTTGTTGTAGCATCGCCGAAAATGCAAATCAAATTGCGAAGTTCGTGTTAATTTTTGGTTGCTAGGGCTGAGGCAGCTTCCAGTTTTTCGTCACGAGGAAGGCGACAGCGACCAACGTCGCCACATGTACCACAGGCCACGATTGCTCCCAGACCAGTGCCGTGCCCGACCCGCAAATACTCGTCTTTGCGAGCCACACGGTACGAAAGACGCCCCACACCGCGTGCAGCGCCGCTGGCACCAGTATGGCCAGGACCACCGCTCCCCAGCGCAAAATACCGTGCACTTCCGCCAGCGGGCGGGTGGCACGCAGCAAGAACGCACTGCCTAATGCAACCGGTGCAAGGCCAAGAACGAGGCGGTGCAGCTCGTCGCCATCCGGGCCGCAGCCGACGCTTCCGACCACGCCGAGCCAGATTATGTAGGTCAGCAACAAGAGCCACGCCACGAGCCCAGAGCCGAGCCGTAGAAACACTTCAGAAAATTGCATAGGCTCGCTGACCAGACCGGGAAGTGCATTATCGCAATCTTGCGCATCGACGTCGATCTTCTGCGCCACTTGTATCTATGTATCTTCGGAAACCAATTCTGTATTCTTGATGTCTCAAGCGTCAGAAGTCTCGAAGTGTCTTGTTCTGTTGAACGAGGCAATCCTGACGGGCTTGCGAATTCAAGTTATCAAACCAAACACCGGAGGAATTTTGATGCCAATTACTGAAGCCGAACTGGACGCCGCGCGAGTTGCCTGGGGCGACGCGTTGGTGGCGATTGCGAAAGCTTATGAGGCGGACGGCATTGATGGCGCTCGCTCTGTTGCGACGGGCGTTCTCGACGCGGCTTATGGCTACAACCTTGGCCCGGTCATGTTCAAGCCAACGTTGTCGAGCGGGCCAAAGACGTTTCGACCGACTCAAAAGGGCGCGTTGTCGTATTTTGTGGCCCACGATCCCGATTATCCGCTGGACGGCGGATTCGCTTTGAAAGGCTGGCGCGAAGTCACCTCTGAAACGTCGGCAAGCTTCATCGAAGGCGATGTTGCGATGTGGATGGGATGGGTCACGATGACCGACAAGGATGGCAACGTGACCATGGTCGACAAGAGCTGGGGATACAAGAAAGATGAAAACGGCACGCTGAGAATCGTGCTGCATCATTCCTCACTGCCTTTCGCGCCGCCCCCAGAGACGGCCTGAGCGATCACCTGATCGGGTTCCTCATGCGGCGGTGCGTGTATCCGCTGCGTGAGGCGCCTCACAGGAGGCCCGCAAGGGTCATGGCGGCTTGGCCAGTTCTGCGTGTACGTTCTGCGGCACGCTTTGAATAGGCACTGCCTAAGCCGCTTCCAATCCAGAATCCCGGCGCCGCGCCGGCAATGCCGGACGCGGGCCGAGAAAAAAGCACCACTGGCGCTGAAGGTGGCTCGTCTAGAAAGACAGCCTTGCGCCGATCTCGATGTTGCGACCGGGAAGCGGGACGAAGTCTTTCACGAAAGACGTATGATTGCGCTGCTCGTCGTTCGTTAAATTGCGACCGCGCAGAAACAGGTTCAGTTCGCCAATCGCCAGCGACTGGCGCCAGCCCACATCTACGCGAACATCGTTGTAGGCGTCTGTGGGCAGTTCGCCCACCGAGACATCGGTGACCTCAGAAACACGCAGCAAATCCACCGACGCATTGAACTGCTCCCATTCGGCCGCAATGCCCAGACCAAGGCGCATCGGCGAAATGCGCGGCAAAAACTTGGTGTCCGGCGCCGACACGGTGGCATCTACAACGTCAAACAAACCGTCCAGACGCCAGTTGGCGCCGGCGTAGTTGCCGAGATTGAAGTAGGCACTAACGTCGAGTCCGGTGAAGCGCGCATCGTTTTGCACGAACTGTGCGACGGGCAGACCGTCGTCTTCCTCGCCGGTGAAGGACTGGTATATGAAGTCCGAAAAATCCGTGTAGAACACCGTCGCTGAGTAGCCCCAACTGTCACTGTCGTAGTCGAGTGTCAGCGATACGTTTATGGCTTCTTCTTTGCCTAGCGAGTCGTCGCCAATGTCAAACGTCTGCGTTGCGAGGTGTGGGCCATCGGAATAGAGCTCTTCGGATACCGGTGCGCGCGAACTCACATCGAGGATGCCGCTGACGCGGAACGTGTCATTTAGATCACGGACAAAGCCGAGTGATGCGGCGAACAGCGAGAAGTCGCGCGAATTACCCATCGCCGGGCTGTGGTCCACCTGCTCAAGACGCACCCCAGCCTCCACCGACGTTTCCGTGAAGCGTTTTTCGCCCAGCCAAAACACGCCGATACTGGACGTATCCACCGGCTGCACAAACGCCTCGTCACCAATCGCCGAGAATTCCCGATCGGCGGCTTGTACGCCAAATGCGCCACGCCAGCCACCCAGCTCTTCGTGCACGAGTTCCGCGCGGGCTTCCCACGCGTCGTTCGCGAAGACCGTGCCAGCCTCGCCATTGGGCTCAAATTCGGTGTGCTCGTAGTCGTTAATGCCGACGCGAATATTGAGTTTTTCGATTCCGGCAAACGGCGAGTCGATGCCTGCTTCCAGGTCGACACGAGTTTGCTCCATGTCCAGAACCGGGTTGCCTTCCTCCTCGCCTTCTCCCTCTTCCTCGCCTTCTTCTTCCTCGTGACCGCCGGGCAGACCGTAGTTGGCGTCATATAGGCTGACCGACGCGCCAACGAAGCCGCGCTCACCGACCCAGGATAGGCCAAACGCACCACCGGAAGATTCCTGATCGGTGCCCGGTGCAATGCCGCTGACTTCTTCTTCGTCTTCGCCGCCTTCGCCTTCGGCTTGTTCCAGTGCCCGCAGGCCAGCCGACTCGGCGAAACCCGGGATATCGTAGGCGTCCAGATCGCGAGTAAACCCGTCCACATGCCAGGCAATGGAGCCGGTGCCGCCGTCGAGACGGCCGGCCGCTGTCGTGCCTTGTCCGTTGGACTGATTGCGCAGGAGCACGCGTCCCTGGGCCAGCGAACCGGCACGCTCGTGCGGAATGCGGCCGGTGTGCACGTCCACAATGCCGCCAATGGCACCGCTGCCATAGAGCAGCGTACTGGGCCCTTTGAGCACTTCGATGCCATCGGCAATAAAGGGCTCCACGGTGGTCGCGTGGTCACCACTGGCCACCGAGGCATCCATTGTATCGATGCGGTCTTCCATCACGCGCACGCGTGCACCGCCCAAGCCACGGATGACCGGCCGACCAACGGCTGGCCCGAAAGAAGCGGAATGAATACCTGGCAGACCGCTAACGGTTTCGCCCAGACTGGGCGCGAGTTCTCTGGCAAGTTCTTTGCCCTCAAGGACACTGATCGGCTGGGCCAGGCCCTCGGCCGACAGTGGATGGGCGCGCACAACCACTTCTTCAACACAATCGGTGGCGGACGACGAGTCGCAGTGGTCGTCTGCCTTTGCGACCGGGTAAACGTTCAGAGCAATCAGAGCAATACAGGCGGGTGCTACCGCGCCTGCCGATAAGCGTAAATCAAACATGGTTCTAACCTCAAAGATTCGGGGGCGCGCTGCCGAGCGTCGGCTGCGCGAAAAGCTGAGCTAGTCTTTGAGGTGACGCGGCGGTGCGCGCGCAAGGAAAAGTTGTTGATGCCGTACCGGTCGCGTGATCTCGACCCGGTTTTCCACAATCCCTGTGGTGACAATTCTGGCCGGGGCCGCGGTGACGGGCGTCGTGCCTTCGTCCAAATTGCCAATGCAGCATACCGCGCACTCTTCGTGCGGCTCGTCGCCCAGGTGTTCATGCGCCGCAAAGACAAATTGCGACAACACAACGGCGCACAGCGCGGCAAACGCGGTGAGTGGACGACGACATTGACGCAAGTTGTTTTGGTGGCTCGGCATGAGGCCCTCAGTGTGCCGATGCTGTGGCACTATGCAAGCGTTTCAGTACGAAGTTACAAACGGGAACAGTCATCACGAGCGTCCGTCTCGATCGAAGATCGCTTGCCACTCGGCCCGTTGCTTTACGCTAGACAGTGCGTAAGTGCTTCATTCCAAACGCCATCAATGTGATCGGCGATGATCTCGATTCGGCTTTCGTCAATGTCGTCGATTCGAACTTCCGTCATTGGTGAGATTTCGCGCATCGACTAGCGTCACGGTCCGTCTTCGCGCTCTCGGGCCAACGTGTCATTGTGCATGGCTTTTCGCCGAGCGCTGGATCAGAGCGGTTCCATCACGGGGGTTCTGGCGCTAGGCCTCGCTGGCGCGCCAGGCTGCAACAATATCCGCCGGGCCGGCATTCCACGCTTTGCCGGTGCCAGTGATATGTTCCAGCACGCGCTCGAGCGCACCGATCCGATGCGGCTGACCGAGCATCCAAGGGTGGATGTTCAATGCCAGCAAGCGACCGTCCCCGGTTGCTTCGGCTTCGGCCAGGAGAAAATCACAGGCGTCGATGATCTGCTCGGCCCACTGAGTTTCCGAATGCCCGTTGTCGAGAATGACGAACCGATCTTCAAGTTCGGTCGACAAGGGCAGCGCTGTGATGTGGCCGGCGGATGTGCGAAACCCAAACGGCATGTCGTCGTTAATCCAGTCGCACATGAACTCAACGCCGTGCTCCACCAGAAGCTTCGGTGTCGCCGCGCTCTGGCTCTTGGCGGGGCTGATCCATCCGACCACCGGTTTGCCGCTGGCGGTTCGCAGGCGGTCCAGGGATTTCGCGACGATGTCGCGTTCGGTGACCTCATCGAGCCCGCCGTAGTGAAGCGTGTCCATATCCCAGCCGTGGCACAGCAACTCATGATCACGTTCGACAACGCGCTGGAGCAGATACGGGACGCGCTCGGCGAGTCGTGTGTTCATGGCGACGCTCGCTGTCACGTTGTAGCGATCCAGCGCTTTGAACAAACGAAACACACCGACCCGATTGCCGTAGTCGCGCAGCGTGTAGTGACGCAGGTCCGGATACGCGGTCACCATGCCGCCCGGTGGTGCGAACGGTTTGCCGCGCTGATCCAACGGGAAGTACTGCAGTGCGACGTTGACCCAAAGCGCCAGCGGCTTGTTGTCTGGCCACGTTACCGGTGAACGATCGGCCAGCATCGACCAGTCGTACAAATCGTGATCCATGCCGTAACCACGTTTTGGATAGCGCAAATAGCTGTCATCCAAACTCATGCCGCGCCCCCTTGGCCGCGCGTCGCAATGTCGGCAACGGCCGCATCGTAGTGATGCTCGATCCAGTGTTCGGCAATTTCCCGCCCGGTGGTGACCCATACGTCGCTGTGACCGGTAATGTATTCCAACGCCTCTTCGAACGCCCTGAGGCGGTGTGGGTGTGACACCTGATAGGCGTGCAGCGGGATGCACATGACGACGGGATTATCGGCGCCTTCGGCGTAGAGACGATCGAAGTTGGCCTTGAGCATCTCGCCGTAGCGCCGTGGTTCAATCTTGTTTACGACATAAACGATGGTGTCGTTCATCTCCAGTGAATAGGGTACCGAGATAAATTTCTTGCCCGAACGGACGTTGACCGGCGAGGGCTGGTCGTCGTGAAAAAGATCACAGGTGTAACGACCGCCCGCCTCAGCGAACAGATCCATCGTGCGTTCGGTATGCGTGAGCGCCGGTGCCAGGTAGCCGGCACAGGGTTTGCCGGTGTGCTTGAGAATCGTCTCCATCGCCTCTTCGATGACCTGACGCTCCTGTTGTTCATCCATGCCGTAGGTGTAGCGCGTGTTGTAGATGCCGTGGCTGAAGAATTCCCAATCCCGCTCGGCGCACATCCTGATGATCTCCGGATGATGATCGCAAAGCGCCGTCGACAGCGAAATCGAGCCGCGTACGTTGTATTTGTCGAGCACTTGCATCAGCCGCATGTGACCGACCCGGTTGCCGTAGTCACGTGTCCCGTAGCCGTGCACGTCCGGCACCGGTTTGGGCCACGGCTGACGATGCGGGTTGACGGCTGGATCCAGCTCGTAAAACTCTATGTTCGGCGCGACCCAAAAGGCAACTCGTGCACCCTTTGGCCACGAAATCTTCGGTCGATTCTCGTACGGCCAATAGTGGTAGAGGCCGGGGTCTGAACGCATTGGGTTTACTCCTGCCTTGCGCGTCGTGTCAGGCGCATGCAAAGGCTGTGGTAGCAGGATGGTTCATTAGAAAGGGCAGCCGCGCGCATCGCGAACAGGCTTGCAGCCGGGGTGTTCTTCGAACCAGTGTTTGACCGCCGCGTACGGTTCGACGTCGGCGTATTTGAGCATCATGTCGCACAGGTTGGCAAAGTGCGGAATCTCATGCTTATCGGCGACGCACTCTTCCGGAACAATGGTGCGGTAGCCGTGTGAGAGTGAGGCCACGCACGATGCACGTACGCACCCGGACGTGCTGCCGCCGGTAAGAATGACCGTATCCACTTTGTGCCAGACCAACAGCGACGTGATCAGCGTGTCGTGGAAGACATTGGCCATGCGTTTGTTGATCACTGCATCACGGCTGCGATCAATCGACAGTCGGGGATCCAGCTGCGAGCGCTCCGAGTCTTCGTTGATGTTCTGCAGCGAGTCGGGTGTATTGGTGCGCGTGCCCCACACGCCGGCATCGTCGGCATTGTCCATGTACGCCACGTATGTCCAGATCACCGGCATGTTCTTCGAACGCGCTAACGCCGACAGCGAGTTCACGTAGTCGAGTTGGTTGGGGTCAGTCTGATACGCGGTTTTGAATGTGTCGGTATCCGTGTAGGCGCGCTGCAAATCAATGTTGATCAGCGCCGCTTTCTCGCCAAAGCCGAATTTGGCCCGGTTTGGATTTTTCTTGATCTCGGCCCAGTATTCGCGAGGAGTCAGGTCAGACGTTTGCATATGGCGCTCTGTTCTTTAGCAAATGGAAGCAGCGTCGCCACGCGCGGTCACTGCAGCCTGCTATCATAGCCATTGAGCGCGGTTTTTTCAGCTGCGTTTGAGGTCGCTGTGTTTGATGATCTATGCCCTTGGCACCCACGGCCGCCTCGCAGGCGCCGGCGACCGTGGTGTTAAAGCTGCTTCCAAGCCAGCGTCAAGCGCCGGTCATCTGTGCTATTCGATTTGGCAACCGCACGAGTTTGGCTGCCCGCTCGGTCCCGGAACCTGGAAGAACAGCGATCGGAACAAACCAAGATCCACGACGTTAACAATGCCGTCACCAGAGAAATCCGCGTCGGCGTCGTTGGTGAAAAAGACCGAACGCAGCAACCCAAGGTCCACTACGTTGACGGTACAGTCGTTGTTCAGATCCGCGTCGCAGCGATTTCCGAAGCCGTCACCATCGCTATCTCGCTGGTCCGCGTTCGGGACATCCAGGCAGTTGTCCATCGCGTCCGAGACGCCGTCGCCGTCCGAGTCCATCATGGTGATGTCTTCGATGGTCATAGGACCGTAGTCGACGCCCTCAAGCGAGTTGATGTAATGACCGAACTGACCTTCGCTAAACGTTGCGGGGTGAGGGGGTCAGACCAAGGATTAGCCCGTTTTTTACAGAGTCGAAAGCCTTAAAACGCGTTCTTGAGCTCTTACAGTCTGTTTTTAGCTACGAAACGGGCTTCTAACGTTCGCCATTGACACTAGCCAATTTCTACCGCGCATTGCTTAGGCTTCGTTTTTGGCCACGAAAACGCGATTTAAGGTCTGAAAACGGGCATCTAAGCAACTCGCCGCTGTCATAGCAGGGTTTTCGTTGGTCTGACCCTCCTGCACCCTGACCCTCCTGCACAGGACCCTCCTGCACAGCCGACCCTCCTGCACTTTGGTCTCTGCACCTCCTGCACAGTGATAGCGTCCACGGCGGCACGTAAACGATCAGCGACCGGTCGCTGCCAAACGGCAATGCCGACGTGTTCTTCGTAAACGCTTGCGAGTGTCGATGGGTCGGTGCCTTTGACCGCAACACGTTGCATGACATTGAGCGCTGGTGAAGCAAGCGCAGTCTCGCTGTTGGTCATCATTGTTCTTCCTCCCAGGCTGGAAATGGGTCGGGTAGCGTTCGCCAGAATTCCTGGCCGCGCAGTACGTCCTCTTCGGACAACAGGCAGGCGTCCAGCGCGCTGATCATGGCCTCTTTGTCGAGCCCTTGGCCGATGAACACCAGTTCCTGACGCATATCGCCAAACGGTTCGTCCCACTGCGATTCGATGGACGCCAGCGTTTCCTCGTCTGTCGGCCAGTTGGAGCGGGGCACGGCTTTCCAGAACATGCCCGCAAATCCGTACCGCGCAATGCCACCTGCCTGACTCCAGCTCGCGGCGTACCGCGGCCGCGTGGCCAACCAGAAATAGCCTTTGGAACGAATGAGCTTGCCGTAGTCTTCGGTTTGGTGAAGGAACCGGTGAAACTTCTCGGGATGAAACGGACGGCGCCTCAAGTAGGTGAAACTGCTAATGCCGTATTCCTCGGTCTCCGGGATGTGATCGCCGCGCATTTTCTTCAACCATCCCGGAGCCTGTCGTGCCTGTTCAAAGTCGAACAGCTGTGTGCTCAGCACAGCGTCAGCGTCCACGTTGCCGTTTGCAATGTGCACGATCCGGGCGTCGGTGTTGAGCGTGCGCAGGATAGCGGTCAGTCGCTCAATCTGCGCGTCGTCCACCAGATCGGTCTTGCTGATCAGAATGACGTTGGCAAATTCCACCTGATCGACCAGCAGATCGGACACGCTGCGCTCGTCGTCATCCCCCAGGGATTCGCCGCTGTCCTGGAGAGATTCGGCAGCTTCGTAATCTTTTAAAAAATTGACTGCGTCGACGACGGTTACCATCGTATCGAGCCGAGCGACATCGGATAGAGATACGCCGTCTTCGTCAGCGAACGTGAACGTCTCGGCCACGGGTAGCGGCTCGGAGATGCCGGTGGATTCGATCAGCAGATATTCGAACCGGCCGTCTTTTGCCAGCTTGGTCACTTCCTCGAGCAAGTCTTCCCGTAGCGTGCAGCAAATGCACCCGTTGCTCATTTCAACGAGCTTCTCTTCGCTTCGATTCAAGGAGACCTCGTTACGCACGATGGCCGAGTCGATGTTGATCTCGCTCATGTCGTTAACGATCACGGCCACCTTTTTGCCTTCACGGTTATTCAGAATATGGCTGAGGACCGTAGTCTTGCCTGCGCCCAGAAAGCCGGACAGGACGGTGACTGGAAGCCGGGAAAGTGACGTAGCGGACGTGGACATCGGAATCTCGCGGTGACGAACATCAAAATGTTATAACATATCAATTGGAGTTTTGCGCGGACTGCCGTTGCCCGATTTTGTATAGCGGGTCGATCGATTCGCGCTGGTGAACGTCTGATCCGACGCCTCTCCCGCGGTCGCGACGCCAGCACTCGAACACCCGAAAACGACACCGTTGTGTCCCGCCCGCTTCAGCCATTGGTTTGCGCATCGCCGGCATTCGCTTACACTTTGCGCCAGCTAGCGGCTGGTGGCGCGGTGAATGCCGTTGCATCGCAAGTCGATACGCAGAACGTTTGGTGCCACCGGTCTTTGTCTATTCGAGCGCGAGGTCATCCAGTGAACATAACCTTAAAGACATTGCTGCTCGCGGGAGCAGTCATTGCCTGCTCGGGTTGCGGCGAATCCCACCCTGATGACGCTCACGAGGACGAACTGTCGCCGGCGTCGGCGAGCGTGGAGGCCAATGGGACGGATGATCACGAGTCCGATGACCACAACGATGACCATGACGACGACCATCCGGAAGACGCGCAGCACGACGACCATGCAGACGACGAACGGCGCCAGGTCGGTGCGCATCTGCACGGCGACGCAAAGCTCGCTGTCGCACTGGAAGGAAAAACGTTGTTTATCGAGCTCGATACGCCGGTCTACAACCTGACCGGCTTCGAGCACGCGCCCCGCAATGAGGAAGAAGAAACCACGGCGCGCGATGTCGAAGCATTACTCGCTCAACCGATGCGCCTTTTCTCGATCAATGAGCAAGCTGGCTGCAAGGCGCGTGAACAGAGCACGAGCCAGTCGCGCTTGCCGTTCGAACTGCACGCCCAGGACGAACACGCCGACGACGATCATCACGACGAGCACGCAGAATCCACCGACACGCATCGTGATGTGGTCGTCGAATACGCATTCGATTGTCAGTCGCCCGATCGCATTGAGCGATTGGCTGTGAGCGTTTTCGAGTTTTTTCCCCGCATTGAGGAACTCGACACGGTCATTCTGGATCAAAACAGTCAGCGCACGATGGCGTTAACTCCCGATAACCACGATATCGACTTTCCACGATAAATTGAGGCGTTCATGAAAATATCGGTCTGCTTGTGTTTGATGCTGACGCTTGGCATCACCGGCTGCAGTGCGCCTGTCGACGATCAGCAAGACAGCGCGCAACCAGATAAAGAGATGGAGCCGATAGTCACGGCCAAGGCCGAGCCGAGCGAGCCGGTCGAAATCACCTGGGAACAATTGATGCCCGAAGGTGAGGAAGAGAGGTTGGCGGACCTCTATGCCAACTTCTACAAGGAAATGAATCAGAAAAGGTCTGAGGCATCTGCGGATGCGGAATCAGACGCGAGCGACTTGGTCGCCGCAGTGGTCGAAGGCAGTGCCGGCGACACGATGGATCAAATTGGCACGTTCAACGTGGTGAGCAAACTGGATGGCGCGCTGGTCCGCCTGCCGGGCTACGTGGTGCCCTTTGACTTTAGCGCCGACGCCACTTATCAGGAATTTTTGCTGGTGCCGTACTTCGGCGCGTGTTTGCATACACCACCGCCACCGCCAAATCAGATCGTGTACGTGAAAGCGGACTCTGGTGCGAACATTGCCAATATTTATGACCCCGTTTGGGTCGAAGGCGTGATCAAAACCGGTGAGTACAACTCCGAACTGGCTGACAGCGCCTACGAATTGACGCTGAGCAAAGTCGAGGCTTATGAGTACTGATGCCATCCTTGAACTTGAGGATGTGCAATTCGGATGGGACGAGCAAAGTCGACTGATTGGTATTGACCGTTTCCGGGTCGGGCGCGGCGAAAGCGTTTTTTTGCGCGGACCCAGCGGGTCGGGCAAGAGTACGTTGCTGGGTTTGATTGGCGGCGTCATCATGCCTGACGTAGGTCGGATACTGTTGAGCGGCGTCGATATCGCCGCGCAGCGATCGTCGGATCGAGATCGACTCAGGGTCGATCACATGGGCGTCATTTTCCAGCAGTTCAATCTTCTGCCCTATTTAAGTGTGCTCGATAACGTGACGTTGCCATGCCTGTTTTCAGCGAAGCGACGCGCGGCTAGCCGTGAGCGCTTTTCAGCGCCGGCGCAAGAGGCGGTGGATCTGATTACGCGCTTGGGCTTGAGCGCCGCGGTGGTGGACACGGCGGTGAATAAGCTCAGTGTTGGTCAGCAACAGCGCGTGGCGGTGGCGCGGGCGCTGATTGGCAGTCCGGAACTGATCATCGCGGACGAACCCACATCGGCTCTCGATGCGGACAATCGAGATCGTTTCATCAAACTTCTTGACGAACAGCGCCGGGCTTCCAATGCCAGTCTGCTTTTCGTCAGCCATGATCGCGCGCTTGCCAGCCATTTCGATCGCATCGTCGAGCTCGAGGATCTGAATCGGTCGGCCTCGTTGGTTGCCACCGCACAATGAGTTCGCTGCGCATCGTGTCGCTGGCCAGCCGGTCTCTGGCATCGCGTCGCCTGACGGCACTGTTGACCATTCTTGCCATTGCAACGGCGGTAGGTCTGTTCGTTGCCGTGGAGAACGTGCGTCAGGGAGCACGCCAAAGTTTCGAGCGAACGATCTCCGGTACCGATTTGATCGTTGGGGCGCGCTCAAGTGCCATTAATCTCGTACTCTACTCGGTGTTCCAAATCGGCGATGCGACCAACAACGTCAGTTGGAAAACGTTCCAAGAGATACGCGATCGCGAGGACGTCGCGTGGGCGGTGCCAATCAGCCTGGGAGATTCACACCGGGGCTATCGGGTCATCGGTACTACGAGCGAGTACTTTGAGCGCTATCGATTCGGCGATTCGCGTTCATTGGCGTTGGCGCGCGGGGAGGTTTTTGACGATCTGTTCGATCTGGTTATCGGTGCGAGGGTCGCTCGCGAGCTTGACTACGACGTTGGCACCTCGCTAACTCTGTCTCACGGAACCGGCGGCGCGAGCTTCAAGGAGCACAAGGACAAACCGTTTGTCGTCACCGGTGTATTGAACGAGACCGGCACGCCGGTTGATCGCTCTGTTTTTGTCAGCTTGCCAGCCATCGAAGCGATTCACATCGGGTGGCAAAACGGCGCGCCTGCACCGGGTAGGCGCAATGTGTCAGGGGATCGACTGCGCGAGCCAGATCTTCAGCCAGACGAAGTGACGGCCATGTATCTGGGAGCGACGTCGCGAATCCGGACGCTGCGTATCCAGCGCGATCTCAATACCTACCGAGGCGAAGCGCTTCAGGCCGTGATCCCAGGCGTTGCGCTCGGCCAGCTTTGGCAGATCATGTCGGTCGCCGAGCGTGCGCTTGCCGCGATTTCCGGCGTGGTGATTTTCGTTGGTCTGGTGGGCGTGCTGACGTCGATTCTCACCAGCTTGAACGAGCGCCGACGCGAAATGGCGATACTGCGATCGGTGGGTGCGCGACCACGGCACATCATCGGGCTCCTGGTCAGCGAAGCCGTATTGCTTGCGTTCATCGGATCGGTGCTGGGTCTGGTGCTGCTCTACGGTACGAGCTGGCTACTCAAGGCGGCCGTCGAGTCTCGTTTCAATTTGAGTGCTTTGGCGCTGCTACCGGGCTGGTTCGACTTGATGGTCGTCGCGGGCGTCTCGGTGGTTGCCGGACTCTTCGGTCTCATCCCGGCAGTGATTGCCCTGAAGCGATCACTCTCTGACGGAATGACGATCCAGTTCTAACGGCGCGCTGTTAAGGCTGAGCGCCCTCATCGTTTGATTCGGTGTCAGTGTCGCTCACTCGCTCTTTTGCGGTGTCGGCGGCACGAGCGGCGGAGCTCGAGAAGACCGGGCGCGACGCGGGCTTTGCGTCTGCTGTGGTTTCCGTCGATTGACTCTTCGATCCGTAAGCAGCCCGAATCAGTGCTTCGACTTCCTGTTCATCGTAGTCGCGCCAGTTCATACCGAACGCGCCCCCGTGAAAATCGCAGGCTAGCGAGCCGGACGATAGCGCGGTGACGAGTAGTAATGAGACAACGCGTACAGTTTTCATAGGGTTTGCCGATTGGTTCTGAGTCGTAGCCCGACGTTGGTCGCGCTGGATGCTCAAGTATTGCACAGTATCGGCATCAACAGCAAAAGTCTGGCAGTGACAAGCGGCTCGCTGATGTCCATATAAATTATTGTTTTAAAAAAGAATTTATCGAAAAAATATTGAACGTGTACCTTGGGGCGGCAGGTTGCGACGCTGTTGCAAGGGTCTGTGAGTCGCAGAACCAGCCTTGTCATGATATGCTATAACATTACATTGTGGTGTGGCGATGCGTCTCAATTCGCAGACGCAAGGGCGTCGGCCAGTGGCGCGATGGCGGGGACCGGTGATTCTCAATTCAAACACAGTACGGCCGTTGGCGGATTGGCTTGGCGTGTTCGCGTCGTCGGCGTGCGCCGTGCACTGCTTGTTGATTCCCGTTTTGTTGGTCAGCGGCACAGCCTTGCCAATGTCATTGCTCGGCGGCGAGTCTTTTCATCAAGCGATGGTCTGGATCATCCTCCCCGTCGCGCTCATCGCGTTTGGCTTGGGTTTCCTGAGGCACAGGGATCGGCGTGTCTTGGCGCTGGCCGTTGTCGCGGCCGTCGGCATGATCCTGTCCGTGACGCTGCCGCACGAGGTCATCGGAGAAAGTGCAGAAAAGGTCCTGACGTTATTCTCGGCCACGTTTCTCATTTACGCGCACTTTCGAAACTACAAAATTTGCAGGAACACCTGACCTAAATCCAGGCCATCACAATTTTCGGCTATCTGTGTCCTCGCGCTGCAAGACGGCGCTCTTGGGCCCGAGCCGGCACTGCCAGATGCACCGTTTTTTGCTGACCATCTAAAAGGGTTGGTGCACGCTCACGGTGCAACACGGGTCAAGCCACGCCGCCGGCTTGTCTGGCCATGCGCACGACGCTTGTGTCGAGCCAGTCATCAGGTACTCGACACACAGCGGGTCACGCGCGCACCAGTTCGCTCTTCTATATTGCCCTTGAGTTCCGTGGCCGGTTGGGCCTGTGATTTGCCATTTGCTGCTTTTATCATCATAATTGCCATATGGCAAAGACGTTAGAGCAGCTCGATCCGCTGCCACAAACCACCGCATTGGGTGATTACGACGTTGCCCAGGTGCAACGCGTAGCGGCGAAATCCTTTTTTGCCCTGATGGAAAAATGGGATCTCACCCGCGAACAGGGCATCACCTTGCTGGGCAAGCCGAGTGAACGGACCTATTACCGCTGGCGCGAGGGAAAAGTGTCCGGGTTGTCTCAGGACACGCTGGAACGAATCAGTCTCATGTTGGGTATCTACAAGGCCACCCATATCCTGCTGCCGGTGACAGAGCGTGCCGACGCCTACATCAAGAAGCCAAATACGGCGTTTGGCAATCAGTCGGCGCTGGAGGTGATGCTGAAAGGCCGTATGGACAATCTGTACCAGGTTCGGCGGCACCTGGACGCCTGGCGTGGCTAGACCACGGCGAAAGAATCTCAAGGGTCTTGATCAGTTTCGTATTATCCCATCGCGCTTTCCTCCCATTTCCCTTTTCGAAGCGCTTGTCGACCCTGACGAACTCGACGTTGCCTACGCGCTGGAATCAATGACCAACGATCGCATACAAGCTGACGTTGGGAATTTGTTCTTGCTCAACAAACAGGACTGGGTGACCGGTCCGGGTGCCACTGTCGTGATGGCGGCGTTTACACACACTGGCCATGCAAGCCGTTTCAGCGATGGTTCTTACGGTGTCTATTACGCCGGAATGGATGAAGAAACCGCCATTGCCGAAACGGTGTTCCATCAGGAGCGCCGCCTGCGAGAAACCAGCGAAGCGGCCATCGAGCTCGACATGCGTTGTTACACGGGCAAAATCGTTTCACCCATGGACGACATCCGTGGCAAGGCTTACCTATCGCTGCAACAGCCTGACCTCAACACCTGGCCCGACTGCCAGCGCTTTGGAGCAGAACGACGAGCTGACCGTGCCTGCGGTTTGCTCTACAGGAGTGCTCGAAAGCGTGGTGGTGAATGCATCGCGGCGTTCCAGCCCAAAGCCGTCACAAGACCGACGCAGAGTAAGCATCTGCGCTACTGTTGGAACGGGACGGCCATAGATCGTGTGCTGTCGGTGACCGATATTTGCTTCCGGTAATTCCTGCTCAAATTCGCTTTCCAGAACGAGCGATAATGGCCTGTGATAATCGGCAAATAAGCGCATTGTTGCGCTCTGGTTTTGGTGCTAGGCTCCCGCGATGAGTGGCAGTCTCAGCAATAACCGCGTTCTCGCGATCGCGATTCTCCTGTGCGCTCAGCTGAGCATCAGCTGGCACGCGGCAGAGCATGGCGTCGGCCAACATGTGCACGACGGGGTGACATGCGTCTTCGGATTGACGGACGACGACGACACTGGCTTGCCGCCACGGCCTTTGGGTTCGCTCGCGAATGCGCGGGTCGAGCTCGACTGTTCAATCTTTTCAAGCGCTGCTCACCTTGATCTGTCCCTTCGCGTCCCTCCTGCTACGGGCCCACCCGTCACCGCCTGATTGTTAGTTCTCGCCGCGCCGCGTTTCGACCAGTAGTGTCAATCGCGAGAGCCATGTGTATCCGTTTGTATCGGATAGCGTCATCGCCGCGCATGCAGATATTCGAAGTCCTCGCGTACGAAAACGTCGAGCGTGCGACTTTGACAGTAAGACAATTTTCAGGAGCTGATCATGATCAAGATCACCCACGGTGAGTCCCGGCCGCAAAGTACTATCGGGCAAAAATTTTTTCGCAAAGGCATTTCTTTCGCCAGTGTCGTTTCGTTGTCGTTGATTTCCTCTGGCGCGCTGGCGCAGGAGAACGAAACTGAAGAATCGCAGGACACGGTCGAGAATATCTTTGTCATCGGCGAGCGTCAGGCGTACCAGGGCGTCTTCGATGAACTGGAACTGCCAGGTGTGATCCAGCAGCTGGATTCGGAACTCATCCGAGAAGTCGGCGCGCTAAATCTAAATGACGCGCTGGATCTGTCGGCGAGCGTGGCTCGTCAGAACAACTTTGGCGGGCTGTGGAACAGCTTTGCCATTCGTGGCTTCGCGGGCGACGAGAACTTGCCGAGCGGCTTCCTCGTAAACGGATTTAACGCCGGCCGCGGTTTTGGCGGACCGCGCGATATTGTCGGCATCGAACGTGTCGATGTGCTCAAGGGGCCAAAGGCGGCGCTGTTTGGTCGCGGTGAACCGGGTGGCGCGGTCAACCTGGTGACCAAGCGTCCTCAGTTTGAGACGACCGGCGATGTTCGCGCCACTTTCGGTAGCTGGCAGCAAACGCGACTCGAAGGCGACGTCCAGACCACGTTTGGGCAAGACGATGCCTTGGGGGTTCGACTGGTTGGCTTCTACGAAGACAGCGAGAGCTTCCGCGAAACGGTCGAGATCGAACGTCTCGGGTTCTACCCATCGGTCACGTGGCAGGCAAGCGAAGACACCCGTGTTACCTATGAACTGGAATTTACCGAGCAGGAAATCCCGTTCGATCGCGGCGTCGTGGCGCTAAACGGCGAGCTTGGTTTCATGCCCATCGAGACCTTCATTGGCGAGCCCAGCGACGGCCCGATCGAAACCGAAGTGTTGGGCCATCAGTTGGAAGTGCAGCACGCACTCACCGAAAACTGGAGCGTGCTCGGTGGCTTGGGCTTTCGACAGACTGCGCTGGAAGGTATTGCCGCTGAGCCGAACTTTGGCGGCCGCCAAACGTTGAGCCTGGATGGCGAAACCGTGTCCCGCTTCACGCGGTCTCGCGACTACGATGCGGACTACTTTGTGTTGCGCGGCGAGCTTGCCGGTCTGTTTGACACCGGATCACTGCGCCATCGCGTGATCATCGGCGCTGACTACGATGAATTCGAAAACGATCAGGTCTTTCTTCGATTCCGCCCACCGGGTCTGCCCGCCGATGCGACCGTCGACACGATTGACCAGGAACTGTATCGGGTTTTGAACGTGCTCAATCCAGTCTACGGACGTTTCGCGGCACCAGAGCTTGGGCCGAATACAGATCGTCTTGAAGTGCTGGAAGCCTGGGGCATTTACTTCCAGGATCAGATTGATCTCACCGAGCAGTTTCAGGTTCGTGTTGGTGGTCGATACGATGATTTCAGTCAGGAACTGACAAACCGGCGTGCGGATCCTGTGACGGTTGTCGAGCAGTCGGATACCCGCTTCTCGCCGCAGGTCGGCGCCGTCTATCTGGTTAACGATGGCATGAGCGTGTTTGCGAGCTACGGCGAAGGCTTCCGTCAGCTGACCGGTGCGGACTTTGCCGGCAACCAGTTTGAGCCAAACAAATCCCAGTCGGCCGAAGCCGGCGTGAAGTTTGATCTGGGCTATTTCTTTGACGGTGTAGTGGGTTCCGCTACGGTCGCGGCGTTCCAGATTGATCAAAGCAACATCCTGGTTTTCGACGATCGGCCTGAAGCGTCAGGTGGCTTCTTCCTGACCCCAGCTGGTGAAGCTCAGAGCGCCGGTATCGAAATCGATGTGGACGCACAACTGCCCGGCGATGTTGACGTTTGGTTTTCGTACTCCTACATCGACGCGGAATATTCCAACGACAGTGCGGATGCGAATTTCGTCGCGCCGATCCAGGCGGGCGATCGTCTGATCAACGTGCCTGAGCATCAGCTCAGCTTGCTCGCCAGCAAGGGCTTCCAGCTTGGGAACACCCCGGTTCAGATCGGTGGCGGCGTCTTGTACGTTGGCGAACGCCTCGGCCAGACGGCGACGGATTTCGAGCTGCCGGACTACACCACCTTCCGGTTGTTCGGTGAGGTAGAGCCGATGGACGGCCTTAGCTTGCGCCTCGACGTCGACAACCTGTTTGACGAGGAGTTCTACACCAATTCGTTCGCGGACGTTTGGGTTGAGCCTGGTGCGCCGCGTCGAGTACGTTTCACGGCGGCTTATCGTTTCTAACCGATACACCGGCTCGGAAGGACGTGTTGTCTTTTTGGGCCGGTGATTCTGGCGCGTAGCTTAGCGCAGGAGATCTCTCAATGACCGAACCTCTTCTCGTCGCCGACAAGCTGTCGGTATCTCGCGGTGGACGTCAGGTGCTCGATTCTGTCAGTTTCTCGGTTGAGCATGGCGACGTCTTTGCACTGCTCGGCGGCAATGGCGCGGGCAAGTCCACCACTTTGCTGACGATGCTCGGTCTGGTCACGCCGACGTCGGGAGAGGCCCGCATTAACGGTGTGCGTGTCCACGATGATCCGGCGGCGATACGACGTATGGCGGCGTACCTTCCCGAATCCGCCAATCTGTATCCGCATCTGACGGCGCGCGAAAATCTTGGCTACTTTCTCGCGTTGGCGGACGTCATTCGATCAGAGACCGATATCGAGCAGGCGCTCGACCGCGTGGCACTGGACGATGAAGCGCGTGGGCGAAGTCTTGGCGGGTACTCGAAAGGCATGCGTCAAAAGGTGGCGATTGCTCTGGCAATTCTTCGGGAGACGCCTTTGTTGCTGTTGGACGAGCCAACCTCCGGGCTCGATCCTCTTGCTGTCGACGAATTCAATGCTCTGATCGGCGCGCTATCGGCACAGGGCACAACGGTCATGATGGTCACCCATGATGTCTACGGCGCTTGCCAGGTAGCGCGAAGTGTCGGGCTGCTCAGGCACGGCAAACTGGTTACGATCTTCGATGCGCCGGAAGGTGGACGCCTGGATCCTGAGTCACTGCATCAAGCTTTCGCGAACCGGGGCGCGGCGTGAACGCGAGTCTGCGAGTACTAACGGAAGAATGGCGATACTGGTCTCGATCGCGCATGGCGGTGGGCGCCATGGCGCTGCTGCTGATGGTGGTCCTGGCCGCCGTGATCAGCACGGTTTCGCGAGTGCAATCGGAGGCGGACGCGCGGCGCTCGATGCAAACCGCCGCACAAGAAACGTTTTTGGCGCAGCCCGATCGTCACCCGCATCGCATGGTGCATTACGGCCACTACGTGTTTCGCACCCCCGCGCCGTTAGCTGTCGTTGATCCTGGCGTCGACCCTCTGACCGGCACCGTCATGTTTCTGGAAGGGCATCGCCAAAACTCCGCGACGTTTCCAACAGCGTACAGCGCGCCACAGGTGGCCGGTTTCGGTAGTCTGACGCCCGCCTTTGCGTATCAGGTTCTCGTGCCTCTGGTGTTAATCGTTGTTGGATTTTCGATCGTTTCGCGCGAGCGCGAACTGCAAACCGATCTCCAGCTCGTCGCGCAAGGCGTCAGTCCGCTGGCACTGTGGCTGGGCAAAGGTCTGGCGCTGGTTTCGCTGAGCGCGCTGATTGTGTTGCCGCTGGCGGCAGGGGCTGCGATGGCGGTTTTTGTCGGCGAATCACCACTGGCGGCCGGTGTATTGGTGTTGGCGTACTTCGTCTATCTCGCTTTCTGGTCGTTTGCGATTGTCAGTATTTCGTCGCGTTCACGGACGTCGGCCATGTCACTGCTTTGGTGCTGCGTCGCGTGGGCAGTGCTTGCCGTGCTGGTGCCCAGGCTGGCGGGCGCCGTGGCGCATTCGCTCTCGCCAATGACGGGGAAAATTGAGTCGGATCTTGCACTGGTCGAAGAGATGCGTTCTTTAGGTGATGGTCATAACGCGGCGGACCCGGCGTTTGATCGACTTCGTTCACGTCTCTTCGAGCAGTATGACGTGGACAAGGCCGAAGATTTGCCGGTCAATATCCGAGGCATGGTTGCCGCGGAGGCTGAAGAAAAACTCACCAAGGTGCTCAATCGGTTTTCCGATGAACGGATGCGCCAGGAAAGACAGCAAGCGCAAGTTGCGAGCAACGGCGCGTGGTTTTCGCCCATGATGGCGATTAGAAATGTCTCCATGCGGGCCGCTGGCAGTGACCTTGCAAACTACCATCGCTTTTTACGTGAAGCGGAAGCGGCGCGTTTTGCTTTTGTCCAGGGCCTGAACCGCGCCCACATCAACGAACTGTCTTACGTCGCCGATATTAATCGCAATAACGACCACGAGTCAGGCATGCGAGCCCGCATCAGCGCCGATAACTGGCGCGTATTGCAGTCGTTCGATTTTGAGCCCGTCGACTCGATCGCGCGCCTCCGAGCGGCCGGTCTGAGCATCCTGCTGCTCGTGCTTTGGTGTCTGGCTGCGGCGATCCACGGTTACGTTGGCGTTAAAGACACAGGACGACGTTTCCATGTCAGCTAGTGTGACACGCGAGTGGTGGTTCTTTCTGAGGGATCGTCAGGCGGTGGCTACGGTCGTGGCCGGGGCATTGCTGGCTCTGCTGACGGTGACGCTGGGCTCCAGGAGCGTTGCTTTGCAGCGCGCTGAAATCGCGTCGTTGACGTCGAGTACGCAGGCGGATTTGCAGGCGACGTTACCCGATCAATCAGACCCCGGCAGCGCTGCTTACTATGGTTTTCGATTCGTTGCCGATCCGCCCAGTGAGCTGGCGTTCGCGGCGCGCGGCGTGCGTGATGAACTACCTTGGAAACACCGAATTCGTCTTCTCGCATTGGAAGGACAGATCTACGAGAGCGATCCGGGCAATCCTGAGCTGGGGCAGTTAGGCGGTATCGATTTTGCTTTTCTCGTTTCGGTGCTTGCGCCACTGCTTATCGTGTTACTGCTGCACGACGTGGTCGACCAGGAAAGGCGTCAGAACCGCTACGATTTGCTGGCGGCAACGGCAGGTGATGCGACAAGGCTGGTTGCGCGGCGTGCGGCCGTGCGTTGCGCGGTGTTGATTCTGGCGTTGCTGTTGCCCTTTGTCGTTGTCGCTCTGTGGACTGGCGCGAGCGCGTCAGCAGTCGCGCAATTGTCGGTGGCGAGCGCCGCCTACGTGTGTGCGTGGGGCGCCTTGGTCACCTGGATAGCGACGCGTACGACGTCAGGCGCAACAACGGCTGCGGTGATGCTTGGTCTATGGACAGTGGTCACGCTCATTGTGCCGTTGGCGGGAGGCGCGATGGCTGAACGGACGGTGGCGGTTCCGCAGGGCGGTGAGATTTTGTTGCAGCAGCGCGAGACCGTAAATCGGGCTTGGGATCTTCCGGAGGAGGCGACCATGGACGTGTTCTTTGCGTCGCACCCACAGTGGGCGCAGTACACGGCGCGCTCTGACAGTTTTGCATGGGAATGGTATTACGCGTTTCAGCAGGTCGGCGATGAATCGGTCGCACAGCTTTCCGCGGCATTGCGCGACGGGGTGCGCGAGCGTGATCGGTTCATGCAGCGGGTGTCGTTGGTGTCACCCCCTTTGTTGATGGACCGATTTTTTACACGTCTGGCGCGAACGGATATTGCCGCCTTTCAGCGCTACGACCGCTGCGTGCGCGATTTTCATGCCGATTTGCGACATTCGCATTATCCCATGCTGTTTGGTGCCAAACCGTACGATGCCCAAGCGCTACTGGCATTGGAAAGTGTTCGCGAGTGTTCTTAAGATGAACGTTTCGTAGTCGCTCTTTGAGGGTCACCGCGGTGAAAAAAGTCAGCGTTTTCTCACTGCGTCGCTGCGCTCTGGTTTTGGCAGGTCTTGCGATCACTGGCGTTGTGCACGCGAATGAAGTGATGACGGTCGGCGAACTGGTTGTCGCCCGCAACAGCAGGATGTCCGGCATGATTGACGTGCCTGACACTGGCGACGGCCACTCTGCAATCATTCCGGTTACGGTATTCAATGGTGCGAAAGATGGGCCGGTATTAGCTCTGATTGCGGGCGTCCACGGTTCTGAATACTCGCCGATCCTCGCGCTGCAGCGAGTCGCAAAACTGCTGGACTCAGCGACATTGTCGGGCGCAGTCATCGTCGTTCACAACGCAAATCTGCCGGCGTTCAAGGGGCGGACCGTGTACGTGGGTCCGCACGACCTCAAGAATCTCAATCGGTCTTTTCCGGGCGATGCCAAAGGCACGATCACCGAGCGCATCGCACACGTCCTGACCGATCAGGTGGTTCGGCAGGCGAATTACCTTATGGATATCCACTCTGGCGACGGCAATGAGCGCCTCGGACCGTCCTACACTGCCTACTATGCTGAAGCGGGTAGTGACGCGCTTGTTGAGAAGTCGCGTCGTATGGCAGTGGCGTTCGGCTTGGACACGATTGTGCAATTTGGCGGGGATTTGTCAGCAAGAGAATCGCAGATTTATACCGGCGCCCAGGCCGTTGCGTTGGGTATCCCGGCAATGGACGTGGAATCTGGTCAACTGGGCCTTGTCTCGGAAACGTTTATCGAACCGATCGTGCAGGGCGTGATGAGTGTCATGCGCGACCTCGAAATGATTCCGGGTGAAGCCAGACTCGCCGAGTCGCCGCTGTTCATCGCCGAGCGCGTGCGTGTTTACAGTGACCATGACGGAGTCTGGCATCTGGCGCCGCGTATCGAGGCGGGCCAATACGTGCACAAAGGCACGGTGCTTGGCACGATTACCGACTACTACGGCAATGCGCTTGAGATCGTGAAAGCACCGGCCAGCGGTGTGCTCTTGATTGTATTCGGCACGCCGCCGGTGAACAGGGGCGAGAACATTGCGGTTATTGGATTGGTGGCGCAGCGTCGGTAGTGCTAACGGGTTGGCGTAACGCCTAAGTCCGGTCTTGCACAGTCAAAGGATTGAATTGCCAATCAAAACTCAATCGTATGTGCGCCATGCCCGCCACGAAACACCGCGCTGCGCACGTCGCCGTTGTATTCAACGTTTACCAGGTTGGACTGCTCCGACCAGACATCATGCAAAGAAGCGTGGGATATGGTCAGCGCCGACAGTTTGGCGGGCGTCGGCGCTTCGGCGTAGACCCACAGAAAGCGACCCTCGATTTCATTGCCGATGGGTGTCAATGCAATGACCGCTCCGTCCTGATCTTTCAGAGCGAAGCGGCCGTGCACGTATTTCTGGAACTGATCGCGGTCTTGGGTGTTGCTCAAAAGGTCGGCTGTCTTTCCGAACAACTGGCGACTGGCGTGTTCCACATCGTGCAGCAAGAATCGATGCATGACTTCAATGTTTCCCGTGCGCGCGTTGAACAGAACTCGCGTGATGGATTCTTTTTGCTGATGCGCGGCGACGGTTGCCGCAAGCATCAGCGAAAACACCAGAACGATTGAGCGCAGCGTTATCGTCATTCCTTGTCATCACCTTCGACTTCAAGTTCCGTCTTGGTTCCTTGCATGATGTCGCGTCGCTCCAATCCTTCTTTCTCGGGTGTCTTGAAGATTTCGATTCGTGACGGAACGATCTGCCGTGGAAAATGATTGTTCTCCACGTTGGTATCCGCCGTTTCCCAGTTCGGGTCAATCGCAATTTGGGTCAGTTCGCGATCGGTCACGATCAGCTTCTTGACGCTGCTGGCGTGGCGACGCCAGATCTCGGCGGGGATATCCATTCGTTCTGTGGATTCGTCGTCGTAGGTCAGCTGCATAAGGATCGGCATCACCAAGCCACCGGGGTTGCTGAACTCGAGCACGTAGTAATTCTTGTCTTCTTTCACAGCTCGGTCGAGCGCCACGCGCTCCCAGTCTTCCAGATCCGACAGCAGCTCTAGATACTCGTTGCGTTCCTCGTTCGTCACGGTGAACTGATCGTTTTCGTCGTAGAAGTCGCGGATACCTGGATTTTGCTGGACCCAGGTGTCGCCATCGGCGCGGTTGCGCTCAATGATCACCGAGCCGGGCTTGTCCGTCTCTTCCTGTCGACGGCGATCAAAGTCGACATCCGGGTTCAACGTGTCGAGACGCAGTTTGCGGACCCGGTCGATACTGATGTCCACATGATCGGTCGAGTAGAACCAGCCGCGCCAGAACCAGTCGAGGTCTACGCCCGACGCCTCTTCCATGGTCCGAAAAAAATCGGCCGGTGCGGGACGCTTGAATCGCCAGCGGCGCGAATACTCGCGAAACGCAAAGTCGAACAGCTCGCGTCCCAGGATGGTCTCGCGCAGGATCATCAATGCGGCGGCCGGCTTGCCGTAAGCATTGGGACCGAGCTGCAGCACCGAATCAGACTGCGTCATGATCGGCACCTGGTCCTCGGATTTCATGTAGTCAATCATGTCGCGCGGTTGATTGTTCCAGGGGATCTCCGGGTCCCACTCCCAGCCGGCCATCGCGTCCAGAAAGCTGTTCAGGCCTTCGTCCATCCACGTCCACTGGCGCTCGTCAGAGTTCACGATCATTGGGAAATAAATGTGGCCGATTTCGTGAATGATCACACCCACGATGTAGCGTTTCTCAGCCAGCGAGTAAGTGCGATCGCCGTCGTCCTGCAGATCCGTACGCGGGCCGTTGAAGGTAATCATGGGATATTCCATGCCACCGACCGGGCCGTTCACCGACTGCGCCACGGGGTAGGGGTAATCAAAGGAATAACGCGAGTACACTTTCATCGTGTGAATGACCGCAGCCGTGGAATACTTCGACCAGAGTGGTTCGCCTTCCTTGGGGTAAAACGACATGGCCATCACTTCGGGCTGTTCGTCGCCACCTTGCTGATAGCCTTGCGCGTCCCAGATGAATTTGCGCGACGATGCCCAAGCGAAATCGCGCACGTTGAGCGCTTTAAAGCGCCAGGTCTTTTCGTCGGACGTCGCTTCGCGTTCGTTATCCAGCGCTTCTTCGGCGGTGACGATGAATACAGGGGCATCGGCGGTGCGTGCCGTTTCCAGTCGTTCTCGCTGGGTGCTGCTCAGCACGTCGTCTGAGTTCTGTAATTCACCGGTGGACGACACAATGTGATCCGCGGGCACGGTGATGTTTACGGTGTAGTCGCCAAACTCCAGCGTGAACTCCCCGCGGCCGAGAAATTCCTTATTGGTCCAGCCTTCGTAATCGGTGTACGCGTGCAGGCGCGGAAACCACTGGGCCAGTAAGAAGATGTCGTTGCCCTCTTCGCGTTCGTCGTCGGGGAAGTGCTCGTAACCGGCGCGCGCCCACACTGCGTTTTCGTCAACGATGTTGAACGCGAACTCCATTTCGAACTCGGCGGTCTCGCCGGGCTTGAGCGGTTCGCGCAGGTCGATACGCAGGTTGGTGCCGACGACGGTATGGGGAAGCTTGCCGCCTGCGTCACGCACGGACGGAAGTTCGTATCCTGGCGTGTTGTCGTCGAGAAACTGTTGCCGACGCAGCGCGTCGAGGCTGATTCGTGGCGGTTTGCCGTCTGCGGCATCTTCTTCTTTGGGCCCGCGTCGGCTGCTGTCGGCAAACGCGGCACTGCGCTCGGCGATCGAGTCGCTGCGAAAGCGATTCTGGTCGAGCTGCAGCCACAGAAAACGAAGGGTGTCAGGGCTTTGGTTGGTGTAGCGGACGCGTTGGCTGCCTTCGATACGCCGGCGGTCTTCGATGAGTCGCACATCGATGTCGTAATCAACCTTCTGCTGCCAATACTCGTGCCCGGGCTCGCCGCCCGCGGTGCGGTAGCTGTTGGCCGTAGGCAGCGATTCGTCCAACTGGCGAAACTTGTCCTGAAACGTGCCTTTGGTCTGGTTGACGGCGGCCGCGGCCGTGGAGGCACTAAATACGACCGTCAGTAACAAAAATGAGGTGAAACGGTGCATGGAAGTCCTTGTGGTGGCTGGGCGGTCGGACTTTCCAGAGTACCCCAGCTTGCACGAGAGCTAAACCGGCAAAGCGACCGGTGACCCCCAATGCTGCGCACGCAGCGACACCGACGATGCCGCCGGCGCTTTCTTCGAAAAATGGGGGCTCTTGCGGGGAGTTATCGCCAGAGCGTGCCGCCTCGCAGCGGATGACAAAGTTCGTATCACGATTGGCAGTACGCAAGGGCGAGGAGCATTCATGACTGCAATGACTTGCGCCAGATCCCCGAGCTATCGTTGATCGATTGCTCAATCCGCGCTCACCGTTAGGTGGGGAGTAACCCGCGGTCCGGAAAGGACCGCGGGCTGATCAAGCGAGTTCAGGCCTCGTCTTTCTTCTGGCCGTATTTGCGGGCCTTGTACTCGTCGTATTCCGCGCGCGAAATTTGCTGGTCGCCGTCCGTGTCCAGTTTCTGGATTTTCTTGGCTTTCTTTTCGCCCAGCTCGTCGGCGCTCAGGTAACCGTCGCCGTTGCTGTCGGTGTTGGCAAACCACTGTTTGTCACCGGCAAGTGCAGGTACAGCGAACGCGAGCGCGACAATGGCGGTCAAGGATTTGATCTTCATGGTGATGTTCTCCGTCAGTTAAAAAATGGCGCACACCGGGTAGGGCAGGGTCAGTGCGCACAATGATGCTCGCACGCGGTACAGGAGAATTGGTGCCGCTTGGTCGAGCCAGACGCTCGGTTGGTCGTATCGGGTCGCCACCGCGCGCTTTATCTGCTCGGCGACAGTCTGGGGTAAACTACCGTCAGGGCAGTGTGAGGTACACCGCCCAGCGCTATTTGCTCTAAAAAGAATACGTCCATGATATTGATTCGCTTGACGATTGTCGTTGCGCTCATCTTTTTGACCAACACGGCAGTCTGCCCTGCCGGTGCACAGACACCGATTGCACCGCTCAAATACGGTGACCATGTCGGGGGGCGGGTGCTGGTTATCGGCACCGTGACCACTAATCCGAAATTCAATTACGGTCGCATGCAGGGCATCGCTGAGTACGTGCTTGAGCACATGGGTGACCTTGGCGTCGACTCGGTGGAAGTGTTTTCAGTCGACAAGCCCGAGAAAATGTCGCGCTTGCTGCTCGACGGTCGCGTGGACTGGGTTAGCGCAACGCCGTTGAATGCGGTGCGTTTTGCCGACAATGGCGGCGGCGAAATGTTGCTGGCGAGAGCGACGCGCGGCCGGGCGTGGTATCAAAGTGTGTTCTTTGCTCGCAAGGATCAACCTTTGCGCTCGCTTGATGGGTTGCGCGGCAAGACCATCGCGTTTGAAAAACCCGGTTCTACCTCTGCGTTTTTTATGCCCGTTACTATGCTATCGGAAGCCGGGCTGTCGCTGGTGCAACTCGACAGTGTGCGGGACAAGCCGCCGAAAGATGCCATCGGCTATTTGTTTTCAGGTGAAGAATCCAACTCAACGCTTTGGGTTCACAAGGGGCTGGTCGATGCGGCCGTATTCAGCGACGATGATTGGGAGTCCGAGTACATAACGCCGCCCAAACTGCGCGAGGATCTGGTTATTTTCGAGCGTTCTCAACGATTGCCGCGCAGTGTTGAAGTGGTGCGCAGTTCGTTGCCCGAGCCAATCAAGCAACGCCTGAAACAGGTGTTGTTGGCAGCCCCTGACGATCCGGACGCGACCGCGGCGCTCCATCAGTATTACCACGCTACCGGGTTCAGCGAGATAAACGACGAAATGCGTAGGGCCTTTGACGGAATTCGCAGCAACATCGGTGTCGTTACTGAGCTAACGGCTCGCTGATTTTCCATGAAGCTTGTCGGCCGCTATCTACGCAATCTTCTCGCTGTACTGACCTGCGTCATTGTCGTGATGCTTGTCATTCAGTTGATTCAGCAGGATCGGTCGGCGCGCGCCATGCGCATTCTTGGCGAGTCATCGCTCAACGCGCAACTCGATCAGCAACTGGCGTCGCGTGCTGATTCAATGGCACTGGTGCTGGCCAGCGGTGCGGCCGATGCGCTGGTGCGCTTCGATCTGACGACCATGTACGAAGTGCTGCTTCCAGCCGCCAGCCGTGATTCGGTGGATCGCGTCTTATTGTTGGATGCCAACGGTACGATCCTGCACGACGCCACGCAGGAAATTGAACTTTACGGCACGTTGATCACAACACTGGCACCGGATGTCGACCCGAATGCGAACGAACCGCAACGTTTGCAGCGAGAGGACAGCTACGCGGCGGTCATGCCGGTGTTCGCAGGCACCAAGCGAGTCGGGCAGGTGTACGTATCGCTTAGCCGGTCAGACGTGGCTGAGCAGCTGTCGCTGTTGCACAGTCGGTTTGACCGAATCGCCGAGGAGCGGCGTCGCGCCAATTTGACGGCGACCGCCTTGGGGGCAATGTTTCTCACCGTCATTGGCATGTTGCTGTCGGTGCTAGCAGCGCGGCGCATGGCGCGACCGATTGTTGAGTTGGTAAAGAGTACCGAGAGCGTCGCGCGCGGTGAGTTTGAAGTCTCTGTGGACGTCGATCGCACCGACGAAATCGGCGAGCTGGCGGCGGCGTTTCGTCATATGTCGTCGGAACTGGCGGCACGCGATCATCGGATCTCTGCGCTGGCGTTCCAGGATAGCCTGACGGGTTTGCCTAACCGAACCGCGTTTACCGAAGCGGTGGCGCAGTATCTGGCAAGCGGTGAGTGCCAGCACGCCGCCGTTTTGTTTATGGATTTGGACGAGTTCAAGCGCGTCAACGACACGCTCGGTCACGAAGCCGGTGATCAGATGCTGACGCAGCTTGGTCGGCGACTGTTGAAGTCGGTGAGCGACCGCAGCTTTGGATCACTGCCTTTCGAAGGCGCTTCGATAGGCCCTGTGGCGCGTTGGGGTGGTGATGAATTCAGTTTGTTTCTGTCCGGCGTCGATAACATTGAGGCAGCCATGCGCCTCGCCCAGGAAATTCTGGCGGAGCTGCGTGAGCCCGTATCGATTGGCAGCATGGATATTGTCGGCGGCGCGAGCATTGGTATCGCGCTGTATCCATCCGACGGCGACAAGATTCAAACGCTGCTCGGCCTCGCAGACGTGGCTATGTATCACGCCAAGGAGCGCGCTGACGTGCGCATTGCCGCTTACGCCCCCGCGATGCGCGAATCGAGCGACGATCGACTGTCGCTCGAGTCGGACCTGCGTTTCGCGTTGGAGCGCCGGGAACTGGAGCTAAGTTACGAGCCCATCTACGATCCGCTGACAGAATCGCTGTCGGGTCTGGAATCGCATCTGATTTGGCGGCATCCGCAGCACGGTGTGCTCGAGCCCGAGTCGTTCATTCCGTTAGCCGAATCGATGGATTTGGCGGGCGACGTGGTCGAGTGGATGATCGGGCGCGCGCTCTGTGACTTTGCCAAGTGCAACAACGTATTCAACAGTGACAACGAGCTAACGATCAATATGATCAGCGCGCAGATCGATCGCGAGCGTCTGGTTGAAGCGTTGGCTGTCGCCCTGGAGAAAAGCGGGATGGATTCGCGGCGTTTGCTGCTGGAAGTCTCGGAGCCACGCCTGTTCCACAACGTGCTGCACGCAGCGCCCATGCTGACCGACGTTCGGCGTCTGGGGGTGCAGGTGTGGGTTGACGGATTCGGTAGCGGCTATGCGGCGATTAACCGCTTGCGTCGAATGCCGCTCGACGGCATGAAGCTCGACGAGTCGCTGGTCCACGGCGTGGACAAAAGCGCAGCCGATCAAAGTCTGTGTTCAGCGGTTATTGCGTTGGCGCACAGCCTGGGGCTGCGCGTGGGCGCGGAGGGCGTCAGCGCCCAGACGCAATTGGACTTCCTGCGCCGAAACGGCTGCGACACCGTACAGGGGCGCTATTTTGGCGAGGCCGGTGCCGCTCGCGACGTGTCTCTCATTGCGGCGGTAGGCGAGTAGCGAGCGCCCGTTCGCGCTTACTGCGACTGCGCCACCATCAGGTCGACAGCGGCTTGCACTTCGCCGTCGGTCAGCGACGTAATGCCGCCTTTGGCAGGCATGATGCCAGCGTCACCTTGATAGCCTTGAATCGCGTGCTCGTACAGCACATCGATCCCTTGCGCGATACGCGCCGACCAGGCGTCCGGGTCTCCAACTTTCGGTGCGCCCGCGATGCCGGCCGTGTGACACGCGGTGCACGCCATGTTGTACACCGCGTCACCGGATTTCGGCTCGCTCGACACCGCGGCCACCGCTTCGGGTTCCGGCTCGGCTGGGCGGGTTGCGGCCAGCAGGGCGTCAGGTGTGTAGGCGCTTTCACCCGCCACTGCCGCGCGGCCCAACGGTGAAATGCGCATCATTTTCGACGCAACCATTTGCGGGTCGCGTTTCTGCGACTCGCCAATCGTGCGATTGGAGATCGTCAGCGCCAGCGCGATCACCGCAATGGTGAACACCACCAGTGCCGCGAGCACAAGCGAAAATAAATCGAAAAACTTCTGATCCTGGCTGCGGCTCACGGCATTTCTCCATGCGAGTCGTCGTTAAAAGCCGCGGGATTATAGCTTTTCTGCAACGCGTCAGAAAGGACAGCGTCTCGCTTTCGAAAGAAAAATCTCAATCCCTCAGTGATTTACACATGATCTTGACGAAAAATAGTATTAATACTACAATTTAAAACATGAGTAGATTGGAAAGCAGCAAAGAAGCACCCGTGCACAACCGTTTAGAGGTACTGCGTGCTGATCGCGGCTGGAGTCGCAAGCAGCTCGCCGACGAAGTTGGGGTTCACTATCAGACGATTGGCTACCTGGAGCGTGGCGAATACAAGCCGTCATTGGTGCTCGCGCTTAAAGTCGCGGCGCTGTTTGAGCTCCCGGTTGAACAGGTTTTTTCGCTCGAGCCGTTTCCTACGCTGGCGAGCCAGCTGGGTTTGGCCAAGTAATCGGAGCGTAAGTGGCGCGAACTCAGGCAACGCCTGTTTCGTGACGGACGCTCAGGAGAGAACAGAAAAATGAAACACAGTAGTCATCAAGAAGCCGCTGCCGCCAAGGTTATGGATCAGGCCTTCGCTGAAATGCACGATACGCGCTACGACTGGCTGCGCCGTCATGCCTCACGTCGGGTATTGGTCATCGTTACGCTAATCAGTGCGGTCGTGTTCTGCGCAGGTCTGATTGCCGACATGAACGCGTTGTTCGCTGCGGGTGTGCTGGCGT
>JBGCFP010000023.1:0-32454 GCA_045107005.1 Gammaproteobacteria bacterium | reverse complement strand
TCAGACTGCACATGTGAGCATTGTTTCTGGTGATGCTTTTGGTAATCCAGAATGTATTCGAATTTCATATGCAGCAAGTTCTGAAGACATCTCTGAAGCCTTGAACAAAATGAGCGGCGGCACGGATCTTTCGGTGGCGCGTGCGGTCCTTCAAGACAAGGTGACGTTCAATCCGTCGCTGACGTGGTTCGCGCCGGGGTCGTTGGTGGCAACGGACACCGGCGAGCGTCGTGTGTTGGTACGCCGGACGAACACATCCGGCGACTTCACAGCACTGGCGAACACAGACGGTTTTGTCGAGCTACCGGCGAACCAGGATGTCTTTGACGTCGGTTACGGCGCACGGTGGTTCGCATGGTGACAAACACAACACTGGATCGTCGCGGACGGCCGTTGCGCGACTTGCGCTTGTCGGTCATTGACCGGTGTAACTTCCGCTGCCCGTACTGCATGCCTGAAGAGGTGTACGATGAAAAATACGCGTTCTTCAATCGGCAGCAGCGACTCAGTGACGACGAGACCGTGCTGTTGGTCCGAGCGTTTGCGGCTCTGGGCGTCAACAAACTGCGACTGACCGGCGGCGAGCCGCTGCTGCGCAAGGATTTGCCGACGTTGCTGCAACGTTTGATGGACATCGATGGCATTGAAGACATCGCGATGTCCACCAACGGTGTGCTGCTGCCGCGTCATGCGCAGGCGCTACGCGACGCGGGGTTGCAACGCATTACCGTCAGCGTTGACAGCACCGACGCGGACTCGTTTCTCGAAATGTCGGGCGGGAAGGGATCACTGCAGGCTGTGCTCGAAGGCATAGACGCCGCGCGTGCCGCCGGCTTTGAAACCATTAAGATCAATGCGGTCATTGAGCGCAATCGAAACGAAGATCAAATTGTGCCGCTCGCGCAGGCGTTTCGCGAACAGGGCTGTACGCTCAGGTTTATCGAATACATGGACGTGGGCACGCGTAACGGTTGGCGTTTGGAAGACGTTGTGACCTCGCGTGAGATTCGCGAGCGGCTGCACGCGAAATGGCCGCTCGAAGCGGTAACACCGGGTTACCGCGGCGAAGTCGCAACCCGCTATCGGTATTTGGACGGTGGTGGCGAAGTCGGGTTTATCAGTTCCATCAGTCAACCGTTTTGCAGCGACTGCACGCGGGCCCGCTTGTCGGCCGACGGCAAACTTTACACTTGCCTGTTCGCGCGCGAGGGTAAAGATCTCAAGACGCCGTTGCGCGCGGGCGCCGGGGTTGGCGAGATGACTGCACTTATTGCGCGGATGTGGTCAGTGCGCGAAGATCGTTACAGTGAACAGCGGCGCGCGGATGGCAGCGGGGACAAAGTGGAAATGTTTCAGATCGGTGGTTAAGTGAGCGCGAAAAACACGAAAATTCTGAGTCATGTCGACGCGTCGGGTACTCCGCGCATGGTTGACGTGAGCGCGAAAGAGACAACGGTCCGCACAGCACGTGCCGCCGCTGAGGTAGTCTTGCCGCCGGAAGTGGCCGCGCAGTTTAGCAGCGGCGAGCTTTCGACGAAGAAAGGGCCGGTCGTACAGACGGCGATTATCGCCGGCACGATGGCGGTCAAGAAGACGTCGGATCTGATTCCGTTTTGCCACCCGCTCGCTGTTGAGCGCTGCCGCATTGACAGCGAACTGTCGGCGGACGGTGTCCTGACACTGGTCTGCGAAGTCGGCCTCTCGGGGAAAACCGGTGTCGAGATGGAAGCGCTGACGGGCGTGAGCGTCGCCGCGCTTACGGTCTACGACATGCTCAAGGCGCTCAGTCACGACATCGTCATTACCAACACTCGTTTGCTGCAAAAATCCGGTGGTAAATCGGACATTGGAAAATGACCGGCACAGGTGACAGACTTTTGGGGTTGGTTCTGGCGGGCGGACGCAGTCGGCGCATGGGTAAAGACAAAGCGGCGCTCAAGCTCGATGGCAAGACCGCGCTGGAACGAGGTGTTGAGTTGCTCAACGCGCACTGCGACGAGGTGTTTGTGTCGGTGCGACATGATGATACCGATGCGCTGCGCGCCCGATTCAAAACTATTGCAGATCAAAACGGGGGCATCGGACCGGCGGACGGTATCGCCTCGGCCATGGCTTGCGTGCCTCAAGCAGCGTGGCTGGTGGTGGCTTGCGATTTGCCAAAACTCGATGCAGCGACGCTAAAGACGCTGATCGAACAGCGCCATCACAACGCTGACGCGACGGCGTTTGCCAGTGGCAGGGACGCTCTGCCCGAGCCGTTGTGCACCGTTTACGAGTCACGCGCTCTTTCATCGATCCAACAGTTTATCAACGACGATCTGCGCTGCCCGCGCAAAATGCTGCTGAACATGAACACGCATTTGCTGCCACCTGCGGACAATGACGCGCTCGCCAACGCCAATACGCCTGACGATTGGCAAGCGCTGGCAGGCGTGACGTTGTGACGACGCTCCACGTGAGTTTTTTCGCCGCGTTTCGCGATCAGACGGGAGTGTCGGAGCAAACGGTCACGACCAACGCGGTCAGCGCCCGGGAATTGTTTGACGAACTCCGCTCAACGTTCACGGGTTTGGAGGCTTACGTCAACATGAAGTTCGCGGTCAACGACGAAATGGTCGACGCAGACTATGTACTGCGCGACAACGATCGCGTGCTGTTTTTTCCACCGGTCGCAGGCGGGTAGTCGTGAGTTTTGACATTGCGACCCAAGCCATTGATGTGGACGCGCTGCGTCGGTCCATGTTTGATCAGTCCTGCGGTGCATTCACCAGTTTTGAAGGCTGGGTGCGCAATCACAACGAAGGCCACAACGTGCAACGGCTCGAATACGAAGTCTACGTGCCGTTGGCGGTTAAAGAGGGCGAAGCGTTGATCCAGCACGCGCGCGATGAGTTTGGGATTACCAACGCGGTGGTGGTGCATCGTGCCGGTTTGCTCGAGCTTGGCGAGTGCGCGGTGTGGGTGGGCGTGAACTCGGCGCATCGTGATGAGGCCTTTTTAGCGTGTCGTTTCCTGATTGATGAGGCGAAAGTGCGACTGCCCATCTGGAAAAAGGAATACTACGTGAACGGCGACTCGGGCTGGGTGAATTGCGAACGCTGCGCGGCGCACGCGAGCTAACGGTCCGCCATGCAACTCGGTCTCGCGCCGTTATTTGCGCAACTCGAACGAACGCCTGATGCACCCTGCGTATTGGCGACGGTGATCGGCACGCAAGGATCCTCGTATCGCAAGAGCGGCGCGATGATGCTGATTACTCAAGCCGAAGGCTCAATAGGCTTAGTCAGCGGCGGCTGTCTTGAAAGTGATTTACGGGAACACGCCAAAGTCGTGTTTGGCGACGGTCGCACGCGCTTCGTGCGCTACGATTTGTCGACCGATGATGCCGCGCTGTGGGGGTTAGGTCTTGGCTGTGGCGGCGCCATTGACATTATGCTGGAGCTCGCGGGCCCGGCCACCGGTTTTGCCGGGCTCTCCGACGTGCATCACTTTTGGCAAAGCAACCGTTTCTGCTGGCTCGTCAAGACGATCACAGAGGCAGCATCTGGCGCCGTACAAGTCTGCGCCCAGGATCATGAGCTTGGCGCGACGGCGCACGCTTTGCTCGGTGCAACGCGAAATCGTCGGCGCGCGGCTCGCGACGCCTCAACGCTGCTGATTCCAGTCTTGCCGCCACCGCGCCTGACCATTTGTGGCGCAGGTCCGGATGCGGTGCCGCTGGCGGCTCTCGCGGTCACCAGCGGCTGGCAAGTGACGGTGGTTGATCATCGCATGGCGTTGACGGGCGCCGAGCGGTTTGCCCGGGGCGTCGTTGCCGTGTGCTCGCCAGTCGTATCAGTGGATGGCGTCGCGTGCGTGGCCGATACCGACGCGTTGGTGGTGATGGCACACCACCTCGAACACGACGCGGCGTACGTGAGCGCGGGCATGGCGGGCAGCGCCCGTTACATCGGCTTGCTCGGTCCACGCGCACGACGTGACGATGTCCTGGCGCGCGCCAACGTCAAGCTCGACGCGCGGCTGTACGGCCCGGCAGGGCTGGATATCGGTGCCGATCTTCCAGAGACCATTGCGTTATCCATCCTCGCGCAGGCACAGGCCGTTGTGCACGGCTCGGCTGGCGGCTCGCTCGCATGACAACATCGGTGGCGGGGCCGGTCAGTGCGCTGGTGCTCGCTGCCGGTGGCTCAACGCGCCTTGGTGAACCCAAGCAGGCGGTCAGGCTCGACGGGCAGACGCTCCTCAGGCGCACCACCCGTCTCGCGGCCTCGTGCGTGGACGGGTCCGTAAACGTCGTCATCGGCGCCAATGCGGCGGCGGATCGTACCGAACTGGCTGATGAGCCGGTTGAGATTCATGAATTTGCCCGTTGGCGACAAGGGCAGGCCGCGTCACTGTCGTTCGGATTACGTCACATTCGTGCCGGACACGCGGCGCTGGTGCTGGTGGTGGATCAATATCGGTTGAATCGCGGACACCTTGGCGCGTTGCTGGAGGCATGGCGCGAGGCACCGCAATGTCCGGCCGCGGCAAGTTATTCCAACATCGAGGGCGTACCGGTGGTTTGGCCCAGCGGCGCCATCGCCAGCCTGGTCTCTAGTGGCCGCCCAGGTCGGGACGTGCTGGCGGCGCATCGATGTACCACGGTGCCACTGCCGGCGGCTCGATTCGATGTTGATACGCCGCTGGACCTGGAGCAATTGCGCCGTTTCGAACGGTCGAACAGCGGTTGACTCGAAGCAGGCGGTAGTGTTTGATAACCAGCGTTTTATTCAGCATTGAGAGGCGTAATGCCAAAAGTTACCTTTATTGACCACGCGGGCGCCGAGACCGTGGTGGACGCACCGGCCGGTTTCAGCGTGATGGAAGCGGCGATCGAGAACAATATTGCCGGCATCGATGCCGACTGCGGCGGTTGTCTCAGTTGCGCTACGTGTCACGTGTTCGTGGATCCAGCCTGGATCGACAAACTGCCGACGCGCGAAGACGACGAGTTGGACATGCTTGACTGCACCGCCGAAGACAGCACTGACAACAGCCGGTTGAGCTGTCAGATTAAACTCACCGACGAGCTCGACGGGATCACCGTCACGATGCCCGAACACCAGAGTTAGAGTCAGCCCCGCCCCTGTCAGGCGCGCAGTGCGCGCCTGAGCAACGCCCAGGCCGGCGTGACTGCCGCTCCCGCCATGCGATTCGCCGCGCCAACCTCAAACGCCAGGCGCCACTGCCGGGCGAGCGTGCGGTAGGCATCCAGCAGCGAGTTCGACGGGTCATAAATGTTGGTGGCTTCCGACGTGACCCCGTTGAGCTCAACAACCTGAAACGCTTCGCCACGTTGAAACGCGTCGACGTCGGGCGTGCGAATGTCGTAACGGCCAAAGTGAAAGCCTGCGTAGCCGCTACTGAGCTCGTCGATGGCTTTTTCCAGTTGAGCCGTGCGCACCCATTCGCCGTCAAAAAAGGCGCAGCCGCGCGAGTGCGTGCCAATGTCAATTAACTCGATGGTGTCACCGGCTTTTGGCACGTCAAACAAGTGCGCCGCGTGTCGATCCAGGAATGTGGGGGCCATACACACCGCGCGATCGTCGTCCAGAATCAGACGCTCCAGTGTCTTGCTGCCGTCGCCCGTCACGACAGGTGGACGCTTGTCGGTAATCGCAAAAATGAAGCCGTGTTTCTGGTCCGGTTCACGTATGTAAAACACACCAAATTCATGGCCCGGTGCGAACGCTTGCACCAACGTGTCCGAGGTGTGCGCTTGCAGATAGTCGCGCACCGCATCAGGCGTTCGACAGATCGCGACATCGGCGCCGCGTTCGCCGACGTCGGGCTTTAGGACGATCGGCCAGTCAAGCTTGTTCACATCCATGAACTCGATGACCGCAGCGTGCCTTACCTCGGCCGTGACGTTGTCAGGCAGCAGCGCATGTCGCGCCACGTTTTGCGGTTGATGTGCGGCAAGCGCGTTCAATATGGCGTTCTTCGACTCGCCGATAAAACCGCCGTCGGGCATTGCTGGGTTGGCGGCGGTAAAGACCGTCAGGCTACGAAAACGCCAGCCCAGCCACAGAACGTAAGCGATTAATGGTGGGTAAAATGCCCAGCGCGGCCAAAACTCCCAGCGTGTCAGCCGTCGCCAGCGGCCGAGCAGCAGACGTCGTCCACGGTGGTTTGTGAGTGGCAGTACCAGGCGCACTGCAATCACCAGCCCGAGGACTGCACTAAAAAGCACGGGCAGCGCGTACTGGGAAAATGCATCAAACGAGGCCCAGATAGCGCTGCCCGCTGCGGCGGATAGCGCCACCAGAATTGGCGTCCAGAGTACGGCGGCAAGCAAAAACCAGCCGGAGAAGTGCAGGAAAGACAGGCCAAGTGCGCCGGCGGCAACGTAGGTTGGAAAGCGCGTGCCGGGCACGAAGCGACTGATCAGGATAGCCAGGGCGCCGCGACGCTGGAACCAGGCTTTGGCCGTATCAATCCCTGCACTGTTCACCATCCAGCGCATCGGCGCGCGATGCAGCGCCGGCGCACCCAGATGGCGACCCAGGAAAAACAGCAGCGCGTCGCCGACGTATATGCCGACCAGACAGGCGACGGTTGCGGGCCAGAACGCGATCTGGCCACCCGCCACCAGAAAGCCCGCACCAATGCACGCTGCGTCTTCACTGATCAGCGTGCTCAGCGCCAGAGTGATCAACGCGAGACCGAGCGCCAGCCCGGTCAATTTCAGTTGCAAATGATCGGCCATCGGCTCGCCGGCCAGCGCCGCGCGTTCGACCGATGCGTCGGCGCGGCCGGGCGCGGTGCCATTTTCCACCGCCGCGAGAAACGTGCGCAAGGGTAAGAGCACGCGTTCGGGTTGGCGAAAAACAAGCCCGTGGCCTCCGTCCAGCTCGTCCAGCTCGCTGTGCGGCACGATCCGATAATGCTCGCGCGCGGCGGCAACTGGAACCAAACCGTCATCAACACCGTGCACGATGAGCAGGGGGGGTTCAAAGCGCTGCAGAATGCCTCGCAGAGGCCGTTGATCCGTGTCGTAGAAGTTACGCGCGTAGCGGGAGTTGAGCATGAACCGATCCAGCGCGCCGAAGTGGGGCAGGCCCCATTCGAGCGCCAGGAAAGCCCCGACCTGCAAACCGTGAACAACGTGGTTGAGTTGATAACTGCCGAACATTTCCAGTTCCTGCACGCCGATGGCAGAAACCATTGACAGCGAGCGCACCCGTTGCGGGTCGCGGTCGTACAGTTCAAGCGCCACGCCGCCACCCATGCTGTAGCCAACCAGATGTGCCGATTCGATGTTTAAGGCGGTCATCAGCGCGTCAATGTGTTGGGCGTGCGCCGCGATCGAGTAGTCGTGCAGTCGCCAGTCAGACGCGCCGAACCCTGGCAAGTGGGGAACGATGACCCGGTAATTTTGCGCTAGCCCCGGAGCAATGTTGCCGAATCCGCTCGTGGCCGGGCTGCCGTGCAGGGCGATGACCGTCGGCCGGTCGGCGGCTCCGTACTCCCGAAACGCGACGTCGATGGATTGGTCGCCAGCCGGCCGGATACTGACCACCTGCATCCCGGCCGCCCGTGCCAGCGTGGCGGGCGCGCTGACGTCGTGGCTCGCGCGGTAAACGTTGGAGACGACCAGCAGGGCCAGATAGCCGAGAATCAGGCCGCGACGTAGAGTCATCCGTTGTGGACCGCCGCAGCGCGTGCGCTCACTGCTGCGCGTGGCGCAAGGTAGAAGGAGAAATGCCGAAGCCCGCGTTCATGGTGCATCCTGCGTGCCCGAGGATCGCTGCCACCAGGGCATAGTGATGAATGGTATGGCTGGTCAAAAATTGAAATTCCCGGCTGACGGACGACTCAGCCCACTCGGTTGTGGTGCCGCCGCTGTCCATCTTGACCAGTAGCGCGACTTCCCGTGGAGCACGCATCACGTTGTCGAGTCGGCTGATCATGTTCTCGATCGCAGCAATCGCGGCGTCGCGTTCGAGCTCGACACGTACGTCGCGTTTTCGACCATCGTACTCGACGCGGCCGGTTTCGATCCCGTTCAACAGGCAATCGAAGTGATCGAGAATGTGCCGAATGTGTGCGCCTACGCCGCTGCGAAATACCGGCGGGAGAGTCGCCGCAAACTGCTCGTCGGTAATGTCGCGCAACAGCGTCAGCCCTTGCTCAAGAAAAGCAACGCTGTCGCATGCGCCCGGGTGCGGGCTGTGTTCAGGCTGTGAAAGTGTATTCATCGTTCAGGTCAGTGACATCGGTAAGGAGCGGATTCGTTCGTGCAACGTTACCGCCAGATCCTTGCGATTGTCGCTGGTTACAGTTTCAGCGCCGAAGTGTATCAGAGCGTTGATTCGGCGGATGCGAAACAGACCCCACGCGTGGGGCAGAAACTCCGCGTCGCCCCACCAGCAGACGGCCTTGCCGGCGTCCGGTGAGCCCGGACCCGTCGAATAGGCGAGTCTGGCGTAGTGCACGGGATAGCGGCCGCCCGCTGCCGGGCTAAGCAACGACGGGCGTAGTGGCAGCACCTGCGTGCCGTCCGAGCTGGTGCCCTCGGCAAACACAATAACGGCTCGGTCGCGGCCGAGCGATTGCTCAATCAAGCCGTTAACGCGCGCGACGTCACGGCGTTTGGTGCGATCGACGAAAATCGTGCCCAGAACGCGTACCACGGCGCCAAGAAACGGCCAATGCGCGACTTCCTGTTTGGCCACGAACGTGGCATCGACCGTCGCGGCAAACACGACGATGTCCAGATAGCCAAGATGGTTGGAGATAAGTAAATACGGCGCAACGGGCGGTTCGCCCTTGATCGTCAAATCGACGTTTAGAACGCGCAAGCCGCCGCGTGCCCAACAGCGGAACAACCACTGGCGGCGCGGTTGCCACGATGGACGGTCAGCGCCAAAGATAAACTGCAGCAGGAAAATCACCGAAGAGACCAGGACGGTCCAGACTACGAATGCCAGCGCGCGGAAAAAGGCGATCAATGTGTTCACGTTCGTGCCGCTGGTCGATTAGTCGACAAACATGCGGCGTACTCGCGACGAGATACGTTGCATATCGAATACCGCAAGGTAGTCAATGGTTTTAAACTGTCGGTCAATGACCGGATCGCCCGCGATGCGCGCACCGTAATCCATATACATGCGCATCAGGCGCGGCAGACGCACGCGTTCGAGGCACGGTGCAGGCTCGAACTGATCGTCGAAACACGCCAATTCCGGGCGCGGTAGTACGTGCAGCGTTTCGTGCAGCAACCCTTTGCTGCGCAGGTACTCCATCACATGCCAACCTTCCGACGGATCCTGACTGGTCAAACTGCAGCAGCCGAAAAAATATCGTTGTTGGTTGTGCTGCATGTAAGCCGCAAGGCCGCGCCACAGCAGATACAGGACGCGACTGTTGCGGTGCGCATGGGCAATGCACGCGCGCCCAAGCTCCACCGCTGCGGTCAGGAACGGCGTACCGAGTGTTTGCAGTTGAAATTCGGTGTCGGAATAAAAGCCCGCGCCCTGAGTGGCCATATCGTAGGTTTGCATACGGTAGGTGCCCACGACTTCGCCGGTCTTTGCATGCACGACCATCAGGTGATGGCAGTACGCATCGTATTGATCGCGATCGCGGCACGTGCGCCACGACTCATTCAGACCTTCCTGCATTTCCAGATTAAACACGTCGAATCGCAGTCGAGCGATCTGATCGAGGTCATTCTCGGACGCCGCGAACACCAGGCGATACGCGCCGGCTTTGTCGGCCACGCTGGGGATCGACTGCGCGGAGCGCGGATAGTCCGGACGTACGTTGTTGGTCGGTGCGTTCATGTGGATAAGTGTACCGTCAATTCACGTTCTGGAGCGTTTGAAACGCGGTCGCGTCAGTGTGCAGGATCAAATCACTGCCACTGCGGCGCAAAGTGCCGGTGACTTCAACCGGTGTTGCGACAATGTCCAGGAGTTGCTGGTTCAGCGCGCGCCCGTCGGGCCCCGCGAGCAGCACATGATCGGCGCTCCCGTCGGTGCCACGCACGACGAACAGGGCCGGGATGCCGCCGCTCAAACACCGGATAGCGCACGCCTTGTGTGGTTTGAAAGCGGCGGGTTTCATAACGCCCAGGTAACACTTGCTGTCGATCACCTCGCCGCGCAACGTGACGGTACCGAGCGATTCGTCGACGGGCAGGGCGGCAGTTTGCGGCATAAATGTCAGCGAGTCGGGCAGTACTTCGATCATTGCCTGCTCGTCGCGATAGATCAGCGTGCCGCTCAACGCGACGTTCTGGCCGTGTCGCCCGGTCAGTTCGTCCGCCACGCCAAACTTGCCCTGACCGGACAACAGATAACGCGAGTAGGGCATGTCGTCGCTGCGACCGGGCCGCGCGACCAGCAAGGTTGGATAGGGAAACTCGCTGACGATGCCGTTGAATTCGCGCGTTTGTCCGAATTCGAAGCTGGCCACTGCAAACGGTCGCTGCACCAACACAACAAGCAGAGCGATCAACAAAGCGATCGCCAGCATGCCGACGATACGTGGGCCAAGAAAACGCGCGGTACCTTTGGCAGCGTGCGACTGATAACCAACGTACAGGGGTCGCTGTTCGCGTGTTTCAGTCATTGGAGACCAACTCCAGCGTAGCCGCCGGTGTGTGCGTGCCGGGTGGGTTGGGCACCGGATCAATCATTATCTTGCCCTGGTCAATGCGCACGTTGAACGTTGGAATTCGTTCGTTAAATGGAGCGGGCGATGCTCCGGTTTGCGGATCGTACTGATAGCCGTGCCACGGACAGGTAATCAAACCGTCGATAACGCACCCTTCGCCTAGCGGCCCGTTTTGGTGTTGGCAGACAGCGGAAACTGCGCTCACCTTGTCGCCGTAGCGGAATACCGCTACGCGCTCGCCGGCGACGTGCACCAGTCGTGCGCGACCGTCTGCAATACTGTGGGGGGTTCCGGCATCCACCCACGACGAGGAACGGGTGCTCGCCAGGCGACGGTCGGTAGTACCTTCCTTAAGGCCCGCAAACAAATGCAAACCAAACACCCAAATCATGCCAAGGGCCAGTACGGCGCCCAGTGACGCATCGGTTTCACTTTGAAGGATGCCGAGCGAGACGTGTGCGATCAGCAACAGGTAAACCAGGTACACGCCCATGTGCAGCGCCTTCCACACTGGCGCGGTCAGGTTTGCCAGCCAAAAATCGTGGCTGGTAGCCGCCATCAAAAATAAAATCAGCAGTGCAAAAAAACCAAACGGTTGGAACGGGAATTCGGCGACTGATGCATAGTCATGATTGCCGGCCAACATGCTGACCAGCGGATTCAGATCACCCAGTGCGTGGAACTGAATCAGTGCGAACGCGCCGTGCACCAATGCGAGTAAAAACATGGTGACGCCAAGATGGCGGCGGTTATACAGCAGTGGCAAAAATCGCGCGTCGACCCGACACAGCGGGCCGATGGACAGAATAACGTGCAGCAGAAAAAAAGCGGCCACCGCAAAGCCGCGGATGATAATGGTTTCTACGGTCACTTGCGGTCGCAGGACAAGGTGAAAGCCAATCCAGCTAGCGAAAAACACAATCAAGCCGCCGAGCAGAGTCAGATCATAGATCTTTTTCTGTCGATTCCACCCAACGGCTTTGTAGCTGTGAGTCATGCGGCGGCTCGGCGCGCTAACTGAGTGCGCGTGAGAATTGCCAGGCAGCACAGCCAGGAAATGACGGCGAGTACGAACAGCGTGGGATCGCCGCCTTCACTGCCCGGAAATTTCACGGCGACGCCAAGCGGCGTGAACAGATGGAAAAACAGAGCGCCGGTCAAAACGCCGCTGCCCAGAAGCGCGCCAAAAAAACGTGTGGTCGCAATAATCAATAGAACCGCCGCCACGAGTTCAACGGCGCCGATCACGTAGCCGCCATACTGCGAAAAGGGCTGCTCCAGCACGCCCAGACCTACGCTGCCGAACCACGCGCCGACGGTCGAAAAAATGTGTTGGGTCTCAGCCGCACCAGAAAACTTGGCGGGCAAAAAGACCACAAAAACGGCGGCGGGTATCAGCGCCAGTATCCAGGGGATTGCTCGTTGCATCGTCATCTACTCTTTATTCAATGTTGTCAGGTCGATCGATTCGAGCACGTTCTGATGCGCCAGACTGTAAAACACAAGCTGCCCCGTCAGTTCCGGGATGGCCAGTGGCAAAACACTGTCGCGTTGTGCCAGTAGCGGTCCCAGTAGCACTGAATCGGCGGCGAGAGCGTCAGCCTCTGCGCCACGTTGCCAGTACAAAAGCACGTCCGGGCCAGCCGTTTGTCGATTGCTTGCGGCACTCAAATTCAAATGCCACGATGCCCCCGACGCACGCGTTTGGTACAACGAAACGCTCAGCGCCGCGGCGCCAACGCGAATCGCGTGCTCGCCCATAAGGACCGCGCCTGAGGGCAGAATATTTCGATATTTTTGCAGCGCGTCATCGGCGACTGCGGGGGCACGCGCCTGGAGCGCGGCAAACAGGATCAACGGCGCTGCGATAGCGCCGATCACGATCATTGTTCGATGCCGGCGTCTCAAGGCGGCAATCATTTCTTAGCACTCGCGTTGGCGGCTGCCCGACGATGTGCGTTGCACTCGGCGGGCGGCTCACGGGTTCCACCCAACCAGCGTTTTAGCAGCAGCGGCCAAAATGCCGCCACCCCGGGCACAATCAACAGGCGAAAGCCTCGCGAGCCGCTGCGCGCCGCCGGGTCAATGCGCCCGGCACCGAACAGAACGAACGCTACGGCGACCACCAGCCCAGCGGCAAACCAGGCGGTGAGCACGGTCACGAACCCGCTGGCGACATCAATCGCCATCACACCAGCTCCGCGTCAGTCAGGATTTCCAGCAGTGCCGGCCCGTCGTGCGCGAGCGCTTCTGGTAGTCGTGTCGCCAGCTCGTCAACGTTACGCACGCGTTGACCCCACGCGCCGCAGTTGCGCGCGAACGTCGCAAAGTTCGGGTTGTGCAGCGACGTTTCCCAGACGTCCCAGTGTCCGGCGCGCTGCTCTTTGGATATTTTTCCCAACTCGCTGTTGTTCAGCACGATGTGCGTGATGTTCATACGGTATTTCACCAGCGTCGTGATTTCAGCGAGGTATTGCCCAAGACCGCCATCGCCGGAAATGGACAACACCGGCCGATCCTTGAAGCGCGGGTCGTCACCCAGTGTCGCCGCCCACGCGCCCATGGCCGCGGGTAGCGAGAATCCGATCGAGCCCAAATACCCGGACATCAATACGGATTGATTCGTGCATTCAAAGTAGCGGCCGAATGAATAGGTATTGTTGCCGACGTCCACGGCGATGATCGCATTGTCAGGCGCGTGTTCGTTCAGCGCGGCGAATACACGCGACGCACTCAAGCCTTCGCCCCGGTCGTCGTCCAGACGCCGCCGCTTTTCATCGCGCCAGATTGACCAGCGTTCGGCGACGTCAGGGCGCTGATCCGTTGCTGCACACTGGTCGCCAAGGCAAGCGTCCAGCGCCTCCAGCGTGGCGCCGATTTCGCCCCAGACCGGGACGGTGACGGGGTGAAACTTGCCGATCGCCAGGGCATCGTAATCAACCTGGATAATCGGTTTCTTCGGCGTGATCCCGGTGTGGTTACTGAAGCTCGCACCGAGGACCAGCAAGCAATCCGTTTCGTTCATAAACCAGCTGGCGATCGGGGTACCACTGCGGCCCAGCACGCCGCACCCAAGCGGGTGACTGTCGGCGATCAGCCCTTTTGCCTTGAACGTCGTCAGCACCGGAGCGTTCAGGCGTTCGGCCAGCGCCGTGACGGCGGGCATGTCGAACCGCGCACCGTGCCCGACAATAATGACGGGGCGCTTGGCGTCACGCAGCAAGGCCACCGCGTCAGTCAATGACTCGACGGCTGGCGCAATCGCTTGCGCCGCGAGGCGCCCGCGCGGCGATCCGGCAGGAGCGTCAGCGGCTGGCAAGGTTTGCACTTCATCCGGAAAAACCAGGTGCGACACGCCGCGATTCAGGCGCGAAGTCTTGCACGCGAGATTGGCAAGCTCGGCGTGTCGACTGCTCGACAGCACTGTTTGCGTCCACTGCGCGACTTTGCCGAACGCACCAACCAGATCGATTTCCTGGAACGCGCCGGGTCCAAGCACTTGGGTATCGACCTGTCCGGTCAGAGCCAGGCACGGCGCGCCGTCAACGTTAGCGTCCCACAGCCCGGTCAACAGATTGGTTGCACCCGGACCTGCTATGGACAGACAAGCGGCGGGTTTGCCCGTCAATTTGCCGTAAGCAGACGCCGCGAACGCCGCGGCCCCTTCATGTCGAATACCAAAAAACCGCATATTGCCAGCGCCGACCTGTCGACGCACCGCATCCGCGAGGCCCAGGTTCGAGTGGCCGACCATGCCGAACACGCTGTCAACGCCCCAGTTAACCAACGTCTCTACCATGACGTCCGAAACCGTGCGCTCGTGTGCCGCCGGCGCGTCAAGCGCGATGTAGATTCCGTCGTCGCGAACGTCGACGTCATAAGTGTCAACGCCGTCGTCGTGTGCGCCCGGCGAGCGGCCGGTGCACGGATGGAAGTCCCAGCCGTGCCACGGACAGCGCAGCAGGCCGTTCTCAATGCTGCCTTCGCCCAGCGGCCCGCCCTGGTGCGGGCAGCGGTTATCCAGCGCGCTGATGCGGCCGTCAAAATGCGTCAGCGCGAACGTCTGAGTACCGGCACTGACAGTGATGACGCGACCCTCAGGCAGGCCATCCCGATCGGCAACGCGGTGCCAGATTTTGGTGTTCATGATTCCACTCCACGAGAGGGTTCGACACCCGCGAATCGGACGCCCGCAAGATCGGCGATGTCGCGTTTCCACGCGACCAGGTCGTCGTGTTCAAACGCCGACAGATGATTGTGTCCGCAAGCGCGAGCCATCACTTGCATCAGTTCGACGCTGGCGGCGAAAAAGCGCGCCAACCGATGGGCCGACGTGTCCACAATCAGGCGCTTGCGAAGCTCATCTTTTTGCGTCGCGATGCCGACGGGGCAATTGTTGGTGTGGCACGCGCGCATACCGAGACAGCCGATGGCTTGCAGCGCCGAGTTCGACACCGCCACCGCATCTGCGCCCAGCGCCATTGCCTTGATGAAATCATCAGGCGTGCGCAAGCCGCCGGTAATCACCAGCGTGACGTCGCTGCAGCCGCGGGCATCGAGGTGGCGTCGTGCACGGGCCAGCGCCGGGATCGTGGGGACCGAAATGTTGTTGCGAAAAATCAGCGGCGCCGCACCGGTGCCGCCACCGCGTCCGTCCAGAATGATGTAGTCGACGCCGATGTCCAGGGCGGCGTCGATGTCTTGTTCGATGCGTTGTGCTGACAGCTTTGCCCCGATCGGAATGCCGCCGGTGGCGCTGCGTATATCCTGAGCCAGCGCGCGATAGTCCTTCGTCGTGATCAGATCTTTGAACGTGGCGGGAGAGATCGCGGGCGTGCCGGGTTCGAGACCGCGTACCTGCGCGATTTTCCCTTTGACTTTGTCGCCGGGCAGATGCCCGCCCGTACCGGTTTTCGCACCTTGGCCAAACTTGAAGTGAAACGCCTGAACACCTTGCAACAACGACATGTCGAAACCGAACCGGGCTGACGCCAGTTCATAAAAGTAGCGTTGGTTGGCTTCCTGTTCGGTGGGCAACATGCCGCCTTCACCCGAGCAAATGCCGGTGCCAGCAAGCTGCGCGCCGGTGGCGAGCGCGACTTTGGCTTCTTCACTGAGTGCGCCAAAACTCATGTCTGACACGAACAGCGGAATGTCCAGGGTCAGCGGCTTGTCCGCGCGCGGACCGATGACGACGTTGGTGCTCACCTCATCGTCGTCAAGCAGCGGGCGACGAGCCAGCTGGGCGGTGACGATTTGAAGGTCTTTCCAGCGCGGCAGTTCAGTCAGTGGCACACCCATCGCTGCCATTGGTCCGTGATGACCCGTGCGCTTGAGTCCGTGTTTGGCCAATTCGTCGATAAATTTGGTGTACGGTTCTTCAGCGGTACCGGTGTGATCCGCGTACAAGCCCAGGTAATCGTCCCGTTGATACGGCTGCGGGTTGTCTTTTTCCCAAGCCTTGATCTGTGCTTGATCGACGACGATGCGATCGTTATCGATGACACTGTTAAAGCGAAACAGTTTTTCGCTGGGGTCGTAGCTGCTGACACCGGATTTGAATTGGTAATCCCAGTCGTGCACGCCGCATACAATGTCGTTGCCGCGGACAAAACCGTCCGCCATTAGCGCGCCTCGGTGTTGGCAACGCCCGTAAAGAACCGACACGTTGTCTTCATCTGGCCAACGCACGATAACCAGATCAACGTTAGCGACCAGTGCGTGCTTCAGCTCGCCCGGTGTCAAGGTGGAAAAAGTGCCGATGGACGTCGGCTGCGTCATGGATTCGATGGACATGAATACTCCATAAAGATGGCCAGATTTGTCGGCCAGAAAAACAGGTTTGAGTGCGCAGGGTCGCTGGTCGTTCAGAGCGCTTGATCTATTGGCGATGGCTCTCGTCAGCACGGGTGCTGGCGGAGCGGTCCTGGCTGAGATGAAATTGCCGACGCACGTCGCTGGCCTGGCTTGGCGCGATAGGCACGCCGTCGCCACCGAATACGGTGTAGTCGCCGGTATAGTCCTTGTGCACGGTGTCTGCCTTGGCGGTCAGATTTTTCAAGACGTGCGTCAATTGTCGCGACGAGAATCGGGCAACCCAGCTTTCCGGAATCCAGCCGCCCATGTCAGCGGTTGTATGGGCGACCACCAGGGTGACTTCATCATTGACCGCAAACATGGTCCACGCGCCGCGGTTGACCGTCAGATAGATGCTCGAATCGGCGTCTTTCTCATCGAGTCCTTCCACGTCGTCGTTGAGCAGCAGGTTCAGGGCGGTGTCTTGACCGCGCTCGGCAAGTTCCCAATTGTGTTCCCACACGAGGCCGCTGGTTGCCTTGGCGATTTCGGTGTTCTTGTCATTACGAATCACCCAGTGGCGATTGCGCACCGGCCACGGCGTGTTCAGGTGCTGGTACCAGATGCTCGTTCCGGCATCGTCGTCGTCCACCAGGTGTTCGGTGAGCCGTTGGGAATGCTCGGCGCTGGCGTTAAGCGTCGCCAGCCAGACCAGAAGGCGAGGCCGCTCGATGAGTTGGTAGCCCACGACGCGAATGCGATCCTGCGGCTTGCCGCGCCAGTCTTCGATGGGGGTGCGCTCACGCAAATCGAGCATGTCGCCGTCGATCAGCGTGCCAAGTTGTTCAGAACTGGGGATCGGGAGATCGGTCTGGTTGAGTTCGTTGTAGCGCCACAGCACTGCCGCCAACTCATCCACCGTCGGCATTGCAGCAAGCACGGCGCCGCATGGCGCGGCGAGTGCCAACAGAAGTGCCAGCGTAAATCGTTGTAGCCGATTGAGCAAAAGTCTGCCTCCGTCATCAATCTGTACCACGCACGCGCGCACAAATCGCAGCTTATCGATGACTCCCGCGGCCATAATAGCGCAGTCGGGCCCAAACGAAAAAAAACGTCACACAGACGGAGGCCAGGCAAAAAAAAGCCCGCGAAAACGCGGGCTCGAAATATCGAGGGGGAAACTCGACTACACAGTTAGTCCGCGACTACCGTCACATCATCCAGGGCGCCGCGAAAGTTGCGGGCCATCATTCCGATCAGCTGTTGGCGCTGTTCGAAACGCAGTTCATTCCTGACCGCGTGCAGATCTGCCTCTTCGGAGGAGATCGCGGCCTTGGTCGCGACAAATTGCTCTGCCGCCGACGCTGGGGCGGCCATCAGAGCGGGCTCGCTGGCGCCCGCAGGCGTTCCGATCAATTGATCAGTCACCATGGCCAGAATTATCAGTGCGGTCACAGAGACCAGTAATCGGCGCGTTGTCATCACGAAGCTCCTTGGTATCTCTACGTGAACGACTAAGCAGGTACCGTGCCAATTCCATAAAAAGCAATAAATTCATATGGTTGTGGAATATAGGGTGAAGCATTAAATCACGGAATATCGCGATTAACGAAAAACCGTGTTTTTTATTACGAAATTTCGTAATTTTGCCAAATGAACGAAGACTTAACCATTCGGTGGCTGTTCGAGGACACGCCGCTGCTCGCCAGTATCGTGGATCACAACGGTCGGTTTGCCCAAGTGAGCAAGGAGCTCGCCCGTCGCCTGGGACGGACGCCCGATACGTTCGTCGGGATGCCGCCCGACGACATTTGCTCCGCGGCAAGTGTGCAGCGTTTGCGCGAATCGTATCGTCCGACCTTGCGTCGCACGGGCAAGCTCTATGCCATGCCCATTGAATTCGTCGCGGCCGACGGCACCCCACTGCATCTGGTCGTCAGTACTCTCACGGTCAGTCCGTCCGGGGACGAAAAACAGTATTCGATATCGGTTTACGAAGACCTGCGCGACAGCGAGCAAGCGGTTCGGCGTTTTCAGAATTTCTATCACCTGTCACCGACGATGCTGCACACGATGGACGGAGCCGGTCGCTTACTGGATGTCTCCGAGCAGTGGCTGAGCAAACTCGGCTATGAGCGCGAAGATGTGCTTGGACACAACATCCGGCGCTATTTGTCGGACAGCACGCGCGCTCAGTTGCGCGAGGGTCAGCTGTCCCTGTTGCGCGACAAACTTGAGTACAACAACCATCCGCGTGAAATGGTCACGCGCGACGGCCGTATTCTCGAAGTGCTGATGTCCGCGCGCGCCGAGCGGGATGAGTTTGGCGAAGTGAAAAGAATGTATGTGGCGAGCAAGGACGTCACCGAACGCAATGCGAGCGTACGCGCCTTACGCGATGCTCTGCATGACAACACCGCGTTGCGCAAGTCGTTGGAGAACGAACGCGATTACTTGCGGGAAGAAGTCAATGTGTCGATGAACTTCGGTCGAATTGTGGGTTCCAGCGACGTGCTGCAGCTTCTGTTGTCGCGCATCGAAGCCGTTGCGCAGACCAACGCCAGTGTGCTGATTGTCGGTGAATCCGGAACGGGCAAAGAGCTCGTCGCGCACGCGGCGCACGCCGCGGGCAATCGTGCCGGGGAACCGCTGGTCAAGGTCAACTGCGCGTCGATCCCGGCTGAATTGTTCGAAAGCGAATTTTTCGGACACGTTAAAGGGGCGTTTACCGGCGCGCACCGTGATCGCGTTGGGCGGTTCGCTCTGGCCGACGGTGGGACCATCTTCCTTGATGAGGTCGGCGAAATCCCACTCAACCTGCAGGGCAAGCTGCTGCGTGTCCTGCAGGAAAAGGAATTTGAGAGAGTCGGCGACGACCGTACCCAAGTGGTTGACGTGCGTGTGATTGCGGCGACCAACCGCGACTTGCTGGGCGAGGTGAAGGCCGGACGGTTTCGCGAGGATCTCTACTATCGTCTCAGCGTGTTCCCGGTTGACGTACCGCCCTTGCGCGAACGCGGCGATGACGTGTTGCAGATTGCGGCCCATCTGTTGCGCCAGATCGGTGCGGAGCTCGGTCGTCCGGCTCTTGAGCTTACGCGTTCGCAGGCACTCAGGATTCGCGGCTACCACTGGCCGGGCAACGTCCGGGAACTGCGCAACCGACTTGAACGGGCCGTCATCATGTCGCAAGACGGCACACTCAGAATAGAACTCCCGGAGACGCGTGAGCCGGAGTCGGTCACTGCAAGCCACGCTGCCCCACCACCGTTTTTCACCGCGGATCAGATGCGCGATCAGGAACGGCAGAATCTGAAAAGTGCGCTCGAGTTCGCGAACTGGAGAGTCTCGGGCGTGGACGGCGCGGCGGACCTGTTGGGCATGAAACCAACGACGCTGAGTGGCCGAATCAAAAGTCTCGGCATCGAACGCCCCGTCGTCGCGCGCGGGCGACCACCACGCAAAGCGCTGTGAGGGCGCTGTTCGATTAGGTAGTATGGCGACATGGAAAGAGACTCAATGAACTACGACGTCGTGATTGTCGGCGCCGGGCCAGCCGGCCTGGCCGCGGCGATCCGGCTGCGCCAGCTGGCGCTTGAGCACGCCACGGAGCTCACCGTTTGTGTCTTGGAAAAAGGCTCGGAAATTGGTGCGCACATTGTCTCCGGAGCGGTTTTTGAGCCCAGGGCTTTGAACGAGTTGCTGCCCGATTGGGCTGAACGTGGCGCGCCCGTGACCACCGCGGTGACGCGCGATGAGTTTTACTTCTACCGCGATAACGAGAAAGCAACGAGAGTCCCGTCTTTCTTCGTGCCCAAACCGTTGCACAACGACGGCAATTACATCATCAGCCTGGGCAATTTGTGTCGCTGGCTGGGTGAGCAGGCCGAAGCGCTGGACGTGGATATCTTTCCCGGTTTTGCTGCCGCGGACATTATGTTTGATGACACCGGAGCGGTCAGTGGCGTCATCACCGGCGACATGGGTATCGGTGCGGATGGCGAACACAAAGACAGCTACGCGCCAGGTATGGAGCTGCACGCCAAATACACGGTGTTCAGCGAAGGCTGCCGCGGGCATTTGGGCAAACAGCTGATCGACAAGTTTGGTTTGGCTGACGATGTCTCGCCGCAGCACTACGGCATTGGCATCAAAGAACTGTGGAAGGTGCCCGACGAACTGTTCGAGCCGGGATTGGTGGTGCACGGCGCCGGCTGGCCGCTGGACGACGGCGGTGCGTCCGGAGGCGTCTTTCTCTATCACTTGAACGACAATCAAATTTCGGTGGGCATGATCACGGATTTGAATTATCGCAATCCCTGGCTGAACCCCTATCTTGAGTTCCAGCGTTTCAAGCATCACGCGTCTGTTCGTCACTGGTTCGAAGGTGGTGAGCGCATCGCTTATGGGGCTCGTGCGATTACCAAGGGCGGTTTGAACTCGTTGCCCAAAATGACGATGCCCGGAGCACTTCTGATCGGTTGTGACGCGGGCACGCTGAACGTCGCGAAAATCAAGGGCAGCCACACAGCAATGAAATCGGGCATGCTGGCGGCGGAGTCGCTGCACGAGAAACTGTCCGGTGACGCTGCAGCGGCGCAGGATCTCGTGGACTACGCAGAACGATTCAAATCATCATGGTTGCACGACGAACTGCACAGCACGCGTCGTTTCGGACCGGCGCTGCATCGCTTTGGTCCTCTGCTGGGTGGTGCCTATAACTATGTCGATCAAAATTGGTTTGGCGGGCGCTTGCCCTTCGACCTGCGCGACGAAAAACCCGACCACACGCAGTTGCAACCCGCGGCGAGCAGTCCGCAAATCGACTACCCGAAACCGGATGGCAAAATCAGTTTTGATCGGCTCTCGTCCGTTTTCCTGTCGAGCACCAACCATGAGGAAGATCAGCCGGTGCACCTGACGCTGAAAAATGCGATCTTGCCAATCGACACGAATCTCGCGCAATTCGAATCGCCGGAACAGCGCTATTGCCCAGCCGGCGTCTATGAAATTGTTGGCCGCGAAGAGGGCAATCCACAGCTCCAGATCAATGCGCAGAACTGCGTTCACTGCAAAACCTGCGATATCAAGGACCCGCAGCAGAATATTGTCTGGGTCACGCCCGAAGGCGGTGGCGGTCCCAATTATCCCGGGATCTGATTGCGCCACCCGCGGAATCGCGCTGCGCAGATTGTACGGCCCAAACCGGGACGCGTTCGATGGCGCTGTGGCGCTACGCTCACTGTTGTGCATGGCGCACGACAGGAGACCGATCCAATGACTATGCAGAAAAACGCACCCAAAGCTTCGGCACAATCGCCATCCGGTGGTGACGACGCGCGCTGGCTGGCCGTTCTCGAACGCGATCAGGGCGCGCGCGGGCGCTTCGTCTACGCGGTGCGCAGCACCGGTGTGGTGTGCGATCCAGGTTGTCGTTCCCGAACGCCGAAACGAGAGAACGTGGTGTTCTACCGCGAACTTAAAGGGGCATTGCGCGATGGTTTTCGGGCGTGTCAGCGTTGCCGCCCCGGTCAGTCGGCGGCGGACCATTGGCCAAGCTGTATTGTGCCAGCGTGTCGCGCGCTGCAGGGGCAACCGGCGCCCACACTGACGCAACTGAGCGCAGAACTTGGTGTCTCCACGCGGCGCCTGCGTCGCGCGTTCGTGGACAATCTGGGCATCACACCGCGTGAATTCGTTGAAGCCGTGCGTGCAGGGCGTTTTCGGGCAGCGCTCGGGGACAGCGATTCGGTGTTGGACGCGAGCTACGCAGCCGGGTTTGGCGCGCCAAGCAGAATGTACGCCAAGGCCGATGACTTGTTGGGAATGCCACCCGCTGACTATCGGCGCAAGGCGACCGGTCAGGAAATTACAATCGCCACCGCAGCGTGCGCGCTTGGCGCGGTGGCCGTTGCCGCCACCCGTTCGGGCGTGTGCGCGGTGGAGCTCGGAGACGACGAATCGACCGTTGCGTCCGCGCTGCAGACGCGCTTTGCCGGTGCACAGGTGACCACGGCGTCAGCCGCTGCGGTTTCGTGGGTGGCGAACGTTGTCCAGTTGATTGACGGCCACGCCGTTCCCGAGGCGATACCGTTGGATATTCGCGGCACCGCATTTCAACAAAAAGTGTGGCAGGCCTTGCGTGAGATCCCGTCAGGCTGCACGGTCAGCTATGCCCAACTCGCCGCGGCCATCGGTCAGCCAACTGCCGCGCGAGCGGTGGCCCGAGCTTGCGCGACGAACAGTTTGGCGGTCGTCGTACCTTGTCACCGCGTCGTGCGCGGAGACGGGAGTCTGTCTGGGTATCGTTGGGGGGTAGAACGTAAACGGGCGTTACTGGACGTGGAGCGCGATGACTAAATACAAAGCAGGCAATGCGCGAACCGTGGTTCCAGAAAACGCGATGGGGCATTGGGTTTGACCGATTCTCGCAAGCGTATCGCCATTATCGGCGGCGGCATTTCCGGCCTGACGGCGGCTCGACGCCTGGACGACGAGTACGACGTGACGCTGTACGAGGCGGCGGACTACCCGGGCGGGCATACGCGTACGCTCACGGTAGAACACGAAGGACGCGATCGGCGTGTGGATATCGGATTCATCGTGTTCAACGACTGGACCTACCCGAACTTCATTGCGCTGCTGGATGAATTGGGTGTTGCCAGTGAGCCAACCTCCATGGGCTTTAGCATGAGCGATGAGCGCAGCGGCCTCGAATATCGCGGCGGCTCCTGGTCAGGATTGTTCGCGCAAAAACGCAATGCGCTGCGACCGTCATTTTATCGAATGCTGCGCGATATCAGCCGGTTTTTCCGTGATGGCAAAGCGGCCTTGAGTCAAAACGATACCGCCATGACGCTCGGCGAATTCCTTGAGCGCAATCGCTATGGCGACCTGTGCGTACAGCAGTTTGTACTGCCCATGGCGGCGGCAATCTGGTCGACCGAACCGGCGCGCGTGCGCGATTTTCCGGCGGCGTTCTTCCTGCGCTTTTTCGAGAACCACGGTTTGCTCAATATTGCAGACCGGCCAGTCTGGCGTGTGGTCAAGGGAGGGTCTGCATCGTATGTGACCCAATTACTCAGCCAATTCAAAGGCGCGCTGCGCTTGAGTGACCCGGTGCACAGCGTGACGCGCGGTCTCGACCAGGTCACCATCGACGCGCGCAGTAGCGGACGTGAATCGTTCGATTATGTCGTGTTCGGCTGCCACAGCGATCAGGCGCTCGCCATGATCGATCAGCCGACGGCCGACGAGTCGCAGGTTTTGGGCAGCATGGCTTACCAGGACAATGAGGTCGTGCTCCATACCGATACCCGTCTGTTGCCGCGCGCCAGGCGGGCGTGGGCGGCGTGGAACTATCATCGGCATGAAGATCAGTCTGACGCCGCAACGCTCACGTACAACATGAACATTCTGCAGCATCTGGGTACCGCCACTCCGCTTTGTGTCACGCTCAACGCCCGGGATCGCATTGATCCGTCCAGCATTTTGCACACCACCAGTATGGCGCACCCGCTGTACACGGAGTCATCGGTTGCGGCGCAGGCGAAGGTGAATCTACTGAACGGGCACCAGCGAAGCTTCTACTGCGGTGCCTATTGGGGTAACGGCTTTCATGAGGACGGCGTGGTCAGCGCGCTGCGCGCCGTCGACGCATTAAAAGAATACGATGAGGCGGCGAGTACTACGGCGGTCGCCAAAGCGCAATGAACAGTTATTTGTACAAAGGCAGAATTCAGCACCGGCGGCATCGACCGGTGCGCAATCAATTCGACTACGGCCTGTTTCAGCTGTATCTCGATCTGGACGAGATCGATGAGTTGCTTGGATCACGCTGGTTGTTTTCCACGCGGCGCTTCAGCCCGGCGCGCTGGCGCCGCGACGATCACCTGGGCGATCCGACACGGCCACTGAAGGAATCTGTCGCTGAGCTGCTTGCGCAACACGGTTATCGTCTGCGTGGCCCGGTACGTTTGCTCACGCATTTGCGCTACTTCGGCTACGTCTCGAATCCCGTGAGTTTTTACTACTGTTTCGCGCCCGATGGTGTGACCGTAGAGCGCGTGATCGCCGAGGTAACGAATACGCCATGGGGCGAACGTCATTGTTACGTACTTGGCGATGGCGACGCCGGTCCGGGTGGGCAAACGTTTGCGTTTGACAAAGCGTTTCATGTTTCGCCGTTTATGACGATGGACATGCAATACGAGTGGCGCTTCAGTGAACCGGGTGACACGCTGCGTGTGCACAACAACAGCTACAAAGAAGGGCACAAGGTGTTTGATGCGACACTGACGCTGAACCGATCACCATTGTCCAATCGCGCGCTGCTGGGCACGTGGCTGATGCAGCCGATCATGACGTTCAAGGTATCGGCGCTGATTTACTTTCAAGCGGCGCGGTTGTGGTTGAAACGGGTGCCGTTCGTCACGCACCCTGGCAAACAATATTAGAGCGGTAGCCGACCGGCGATTCTGGTCAGCGACACCGGACGACAAATAGTGAGAGACACAGTATGAACGAAGCGACGTCGACGGCGACCAAGAGCCGTGAGAGCAAGCGTAACTACGATTTCTATCGGCGGCGCTTGTTCGATACATTGTCGCGCATTCATTCCGGCGTTCTGACCGTGACGGAGAACGGTGTGGTCTCCCGCTTCGGCCAGGGTGGCGAGGTGGAGGCATCAATCGAAATTACGGATCCACGGTTCTACCGCGACGTCGCGCTGTCGGGTGAGGTCGGTGCGGCGGAAAGCTACATGGAAGACCACATGCGCTGTGCTGATCTGACGGCGTTGGTGCGACTGTTCATTATCAACGCCGATGTGCTCGATGGTATTGATGGGGCGTTTTCCGTGCCGAAGCGCTGGGCTCGCGACGCGTTTCGTTTTTTGGCCAAAAATACGCGCACCGGAAGTCGTCGAAATATTGCCGCGCATTACGATATTGGTAACGATCTGTTCAAGCTTTTTCTCGATCAAAGCATGATGTACTCGAGCGCAGTTTACGCGGATGAGACCATGGATCTGGAGCAAGCCGCGCGCTACAAGAATGACCTGATTTGCCGCAAGCTCGATTTGAATCCGAACGATCATCTGCTCGAGATCGGCACCGGTTGGGGCGGCTTTGCCATCCACGCCGCGACGCATTACGGCTGTCGCGTAACGACGACGACGGTGTCAGCCGAGCAGTACAAACTGGCGTGCGAGCGCGTCGCCGAGGCGGGACTGTCCGATCGCATTACGTTACTCGAATCTGACTACCGCGACTTGACCGGTCAGTTCGACAAGCTCGTCTCCATCGAAATGCTCGAAGCGGTGGGTGCGGAGTACTACGACACGTATTTTGGCAAGTGCAGCGAACTGCTGCGCGAAGACGGACTCATGTGTCTACAGACGATCACGATGAACGAACAAAACTATGAGGCGGCACGGGATCACGTCGACTTCATCAAGAAGTACATTTTTCCGGGTGGGTGCTTGCCTTCGGTCGGTACGATCTTCGAGAGCGTGGGTCGCGTCACCGACATGAACGTCATGCACGTCACCGACATTGCGAGCCACTATGCGCAAACCTTGCGCGACTGGGGTGATCGCTTTACGGCTACGCTCGACAAAGTGCGGGCACAGGGCTATGACGATCGCTTCGTGCGCATGTGGCGATATTATCTCCACTATTGCGAAGCCGGATTTATCGAAAGGGTGATCGGTGACGTTCAGATGGTCTTATTCAAACCCAAGAATCGTCGCCCCCCAATCATCGCTCACTCGCTCCTGCCAACACGCTGATTCGCTACGCACGGCGGCATACGCTGTCCTTCGGATGACCGCTGAAATCGCCTCGCACCGAAGCGGTGCGAGGTGTTGCGACGCAGCATTTCGGGCTTGGCGCGTAATGTTGACGGCGCATTCATTTAGGCTGCCTTTAAAACATGTGTAATCCATGGCTATACTCTCGACCTTGTCGCCAATGCGGCATGCAATCGTCCGATTGACAGGGGATTTAGAGGGTTACAATGAAATCAACTCACTCGATGGCCGCCGTGCGTACATTCGCCGCAGCGGTCTTACTTTTCTTCAGTAGCGCACTGGCGGCGCAGAGCCTGGGTACCGTGCTCGCTGCTGATATCAAGAAAATGCAAGCAAACGAAGCGTCTCAACAGCGCGTCGAGAATATCGTCGGCCAGACGGAAAAGCTTGCTGGCCAGTATCGACAGATCACAAAAGAGACCGACGGTCTTGGCGTGTACATCGAGCTTCTGCAAAGCCAGGTCGATAACCAGCAGCGGGAAATCGACAACTTGTCGGGGAACACTGATCGCATCGCCGTTATCCAGCGCCAGATCATTCCGCAAATGAAAAAGATGATCGATGCTCTCGATCAGTTCATTGCGCTGGATATGCCGTTCCAAAAAGACGACCGGGTCAAGCGCGTTAACGGCCTGAACTCACTGCTGGAGCGCTCGGACGTAACCGTTGCCGAGAAGTTTCGCTCGGTGGTCGAGGCGTATCGAATCGAGTCGGGTTTCGGACACAGCATTGAAACCTACAAAGGGAAAGTGAACGACGGCGGTGTCGAACGTGACGTCGACTTTCTGCGGATTGGTCGTGTCGGCCTCTACTGGCAGACCGGTGATGCAAGCCTGACCAAAGGCTGGAATCAAAAAACCGGTGCTTGGGTTGACCTGGGTGATGAATATCGCTCTGCCGTGCGCACGGGCTTGAAAATTGCGTCTGAGCAACTGGCACCTGACCTTCTGTTGTTGCCAATCTCAGCACCGGAGGCCAGCTAATGAAATCGATTAAATTGATTGCCGCGCTCCTGGCGACGGGCCTGCTGGCGGCACCGCTGGCCGGTGCACAAGACGCACGCAGCGTGTCCGAACTTCTGCGCATGGTTGAACAAGGTCGCTCCAGCGAGTCGGCTGAGAATCGCCAGCGCGAGCAACGCTTCACGGCGAACAAAGCAGAGCAGCAGACGCTTCTGACGCAGGCGCGTGCGGCGAAGAAGGCGGCGGAAGATCGCAGTGCGACGCTGGAATCGACGTTCGAAGCCAACGAAGACAAGATCACTGAAGCGCAGGTTGAATTGGACGCCGCTCTGGGCGATCTGAAAGAACTCTTTGGCGCGATCGGTAACGAGTCGGCTGCGGTGGCTGCTGATATGGGATCGTCCATGATCAACTATCAGTTCCCGGATCGCGTGGAGTTCCTGACTGACCTGACTCGTCGTATGGGGACCACGTCGGTACTTCCTTCGATGGACGACATCGACAAGTTCTGGTTTGAGATGATGCGCGAACTGGCAGAAACCGGTCGCGTCGTTAAGTTCAACGCCCCGGTGGTGGTGCCAGCGGGCGGCGAAGAACAGCGTGAGGTTGTGCGCGTCGGCGGCTTTGCCCTGATCTCGGACGGCGCTTACCTGCGTTACGAAACCGAAGGCAGCAAGCTTGAAGAGCTGCGTCGCCAGCCATCGCAAAGCCGGTTCATGAGTACCACGGGTGCTGTGGTCAATGGATCGGGCGATTCGCTGATCAAGTTTGGCCTGGATCCAACGCGTGGACAGGTGCTCGACACCCTGATCGCCAAGCCTACTTTTTCCCAGCGCATCGCGCAGGGTAAGGAAGTGGGTTACATCATCATGGGGCTGGGTGTGCTTGCGCTGCTGATTGCTCTGGAGCGCCTGATCACGCTGACCATTGCTGCCGGCAAGGTCAACCGCCAGATTAAGAGCGACAGCATCTCCAGCGGCAATGCCCTGGGTCGCGTGCTCGCCGTCGCCGAAGAAAACAAGGGCGCCAGCACCGATACGCTGGAGCTGAAGTTGGGCGAAGCGGTGCTCAAGGAAACTCCGAAGCTTAGTCGCGGTCTGACCTTCTTGAAGATCATTTTTGTCGTCGCGCCGCTGCTTGGTCTGCTCGGTACCGTTACCGGTATGATCACGACCTTCCAGCAGATCGTGCTGTTCGGCACCGGTGATCCGGCTCGAATGGCCGGCGGTATTTCGCAAGCGCTGGTGACCACCGCCCAAGGTCTGGCTGTTGCCATTCCGACGGTGCTGCTGCACACCTTCGTCAGCGGACGCAGTCGCAAGATCGTGCACGTGTTGCACGAGCAAAGCGCCGGCATTATCGCCGAACGCTCAGAGCGCGGCGTCTAGGGCGAATAAGCGATGTACGCGCTTCAACAAATATTCGAAGCGATCCGCGATTTTGTTGAGCAGGGCGGCAACGTCCTGTTCATCATCGCCTTCGTAATCGGCGCTTTGTGGATGATCATGACCGAGAGGTTCATCTACTTTAATAGCGAACATAAGCGTCGGGTGAAAGAAACACTCGCCGCGTGGGAAGCCCGCACGGATCGGACTTCGTGGCATGCCAAGCGCATCCGCGAAGCCATGATCTCGCGCGTGAGCGAAGGCGCCAACCAGTCGTTGTCGCTGATCAAAGCTCTGGTGACCATGTGTCCGTTACTTGGCCTGCTGGGCACGGTGACAGGCATGATCGAAGTCTTCGACGTGATGGCGGTGTCCGGCACCGGTAACGCACGCTCGATGGCGTCGGGGGTTGCCAAAGCGATTTTGCCTACCATGGCTGGCATGGTCGGTGCGTTGTCTGGCGTGTTCGCCAGTACGTATCTGGGTGGCAAAGCCAAAATGGAAATCGAATTACTCGCCGACCACATGGCCGACGAGTAGATCACTACAACAACGAGGTAATTCCCATGCGGAGAATGTTCCAACCGGGCGGCGACCAGGAAGAAGAACAAGAAATTAACGTCACGCCGATGCTCGACGTGGTGTTCATCATGCTGATCTTTTTCATTGTGACGGCGTCCTTTGTTAAAGAATCGGGTCTTGACGTCAACAAGCCTGAAGCGGCCACGGCCGTGCAAAAGGAGAAGGCCAACATTCTGGTGGCCATCAGCCCGACCAACGAAATCTGGATCAACCGTCGACGGGTGGATCCACTTCAGGTGCGGCCAATGATTCAGCGTTTGCACGCCGAGAACCCGCAGGGCAGCGTTATCGTCCAGGCGGACAAAGTGTCGCAAGTTGAGACACTGGTGTTGGTGATGGATGCGGCGCGCGACGTCGGTGTCGACGTGTCACTTGCAGCCGAAGAGGCATAAGTTATGGGTGGCACAGCGGTTCGTTACATCACCGGTCTTTTGGTTGGCAGTTTTGTCGCCCTGACGCTTTTGTGGCTCATGCAATACATGATCGCCGCAGGCAATGACGGGCTCGATGACAACAAGATTCGTCGTTACATGGATTTTGTCCGCGTCGAGAAAGACGAAACCGTTGAACGCAAGGATCGCAAACCCAAGCAGCCGCCCAAGCCTGAAGAAGCTCCGCCAGATATGCCGCAACCGCAGCAGGATCAGATTAATCCGTCGGCAGAGTCTGTTTACGTTGCCCCGGTGGGCATCGAAGGCGGCTCGATGGATATCGCCAGCAGCTTTGGCTTGTCGGCATCCGACGGTGAATACCTGCCCATCGTGAAAGTCGCTCCCGTCTATCCACGTCGCGCGCAGCAGCGTGGCGTTGAAGGCTATTGCACGGTTCAGTACACGGTAACCACCCTGGGAACCGTCGAAAATCCGTCCGTGGTCGATTGCTCCAGCTCTCTGTTCGAGCGGGCGTCACTGGCAGCGGCTTTGAAGTTTAAATACAAACCACGCGTAGTGGACGGTGAAGCTATCTCGGTACCGGGAGTGCAGAATCGATTCACCTACGTTTTAGATCAGTGAGGTGACTTCGATGCGTAACACCATTTTCACCAAATATGGCGCCCAGGCGAGCTGGCTCGCTCGGGCAGCGGCCTGTGCGGCTGTCACTTTTGTGATCGCAATGCCGACGGCCCCAGCGACGATGGCGCAGCAAGGACAAGAGGACCGCAAGACGCGGAAAACGCCGGCGTTGCGTGAGAAAGTCTACGAGACGCTGACCGAAGCGCAGGAGCTGGGCGAAGCCGAACAGTTTGGCGAAGCCATTCGTGTGCTCGATAAGTTGAGTCAGAAGGACGACTTGAACAGTTACGAAAAAGCGCAGATGTACAATTTCTACGCGTTCATCTATTTCCAGCAGGAACGGTTTCAGGATGCGATCCGATCCTATGAAAACGTGCGGGCGCAGCCCGACCTGCCGGAGGCAATGGAAACGCAGGCGATTTACGCGTTGGGCCAGCTTTACTTCACGGTAGAGAACTATCCCAAGGCGATCGAGTTGCTGGAAACCTGGTTCCGTTCCGCGACCAATCCCGGCGCGGGTCCGTACGTCTTCCTGTCACAGGCTTACTATCAGCAAAAACAGTATCGCAAAGCCATCGGCCCGTTGGACAAGGCGATGGACATAGCGCGCAGCAAGGGTCAGGAAGTCAAAGAGAACTGGTTGCTGCTGAAACGTGTTTATCACTACGAACTCAAAGAGTACCAGGTGGTCGCCGACGTTCTGAATCAGCTGATCGCTCGATTCCCGAAGCGGGAATACTGGAATCAGCTATCGGCCGTATATGGCGAACTGGGTGACAACAAACGCCAGCTTGCCGTACTGGAACTGGCGAACATGCAGGGTTACCTGGATCGCAGTCAGGATCTGCGTAACCTGGCTCAGCTGTTCATGCTCAACGGTGACCCACTGCGCGGCGCGCAGACGCTCGAAAAATCGATGAACGACGGTATTGTCGAGACCAATCTGGCGAATCTGAAGCTGCTGGCGCAGGCTTGGAACGCAGCCCGCGAAGACGAAAAAGCGCTGCCCGTTCTGCAACGTGCTGCGCAAATGTCCAACGATGGCAAGCTTGATTTACGTATTGCTTACAGCTACATCAACGTGGATAAGCATGACGAAGCCGCGGCGGCAGCGCGTGAGGCCATCCGCAAAGGTGGACTGCGTAACACTGGCGAAGCCTACATCCTGATGGGAACGGCGCTGTTCAATGCCGACAAGCTCAACGAGGCCAAAGATGCGTTCAGAAATGCGTCAGGCGGTTCCAACGGCAAGCGTGCGGCACAGTGGCTGACGCACATCTCGAAAGAAGAGCAGCGACGCGCGATTTTGGCTGAGACCAAAGCGTTGGGTCGTGAAGCGGACGCGGCAGCCAGGAAAGCGCGCGAAGCTCAAGGCAGCTAATCCGGGCCCCGCCGCCGGGTGAAACGCCCGGTCAGCTCTAAAACAGGAAAAGGGTCGCTTCGGCGGCTCTTTTTTATGCGTCAAATGCAAAGTTTCTTCAGACGTGCCCGCGTAAGCGAGCTTTCGCGGTAGCATTAGCGCTTCTTACACAAGGGGGCGTTACCGCATGAACTTCGAAGAGTACCTGCCGAAAATTCAGGAATACGGGATCGAATACGGGCTGCTCGCGCTCAAAGCCATCGCGATCTTTGTCATTGGTAAATTCATCGCAAACCTGATTACCAAAGGCGTTGGGAAGCTGATGGAACGGTCGAAGATGGACCCCATGCTGACCAAGTTCCTGCGTAACATCGTCTATACGTTACTGATGGTTTTCGTTGTCATCGCGACGATCAGCGCGCTTGGCATTCAAACCGCATCGCTGGTTGCGGTCATCGGTGCTGCCGGTCTTGCCGTTGGTCTGGCGCTGCAAGGCTCGCTGTCTAACTTTGCGGCGGGTGTGCTGATGATCATTTTCCGCCCTTACAAGTTGGGCGATCTGGTCAACGTCGCGGATACCGAGGGCTTTGTTGAAGAAGTGGATGTTTTCACCACCACTTTGCGTACCCCGGACAAGACCAAGATCATCATTCCCAATGGCCAGGTCATGGATGGCAAGATCGTCAATTACACGGAAGCCGAAGTGCGCCGCATGGATCTGGAAGTTGGCATCGGCTACGGCGATTCCATCGATAAAGCACGTGAAGCCCTGCTAGCAGCTCTGCCAGCCAGCGAATACGTGCTGGACGAGCCGGCGACAAAGGTGACCGTTGCATCGCTTGGTGACAGCAGCGTCAATCTGGCGGTGCGGCCTTACGTG
>JBGCFP010000220.1:0-34897 GCA_045107005.1 Gammaproteobacteria bacterium | reverse complement strand
AATGCCGGGGATCTGAGTGCCCGCGTCGCCTCCGCAGAGGACGCGAGATTCGCGTGACGCTTCGTGTGGAGACGCGTACTTCGGTGCGCCGTCCTTCTTGCGGCGTTTGTCCACGCGGCCGCCGGGGTCCAGAATCTTCTGCTGCCCGGTGTAGAACGGGTGGCACTTCGAGCACACTTCGATGCTCAGGTCTTTCGACAGCGTTGAGCGAGTCTTGAAATCATTACCGCAACTGCAGGTCACGGTCAGTTCTTTGTATTCTGGATGAGTATCGGCTTTCATGACGTTTCGTCTCCTGATCGTTCCTCTGCTTTGCGCACCGACGGTTGCCGCACGCAGCTCAAGGGCCGCGCAATATAGCGGATCGGTGCGTCGCATACAACACGCGTTTTGTTTGCCGCAAAAAGTGTGACCTACGTCACAAAATTTTCAACGAACGGCACTATCTGCGTGTATTTGAACGCTTTTCAAGGTTATGCACACTTTTTGTGGATAACTGTGTGGAAGAAACCCCGACCGGGGGTGTTTGTCCCTAAGAAAAAGGCACTCGCGGTTAAATTGGCGAAAAAGGCAACATTTTCGTAATAATCAATAAAAAACATGCGTTTACAGGCGCTAATTATTGCTTGATGGCAACAAGTTACGGTTAATGACCCTAACCGCTACGTCCTTGAGGAGCGGTGTTGATAAACCGGGTCTTGATGGTCAATCGCTGGCCTGTTTTTCGGCTAACTTATTGATAACTGGTCAGCGTTCGAGGAACTGTTCCTGTAAGTCGTTCAAAAAGCGCCAACCCAGCTCCGTCTTACAGAATGTCTGCGAATCCAGTGCCTTCAGTAACCCCTTTTGCTGCGCCCGCTCAATTCCGGGTCGCAAGCCCTGCTGGTCTGCGCCGGTGGCCGCGCCGTAGGCTTGCAGGCTCAGTGGCTCGTTCTTGAGACGAAGTTGGTTCAACGCGTACTCGAACGGCAGCTCACCGGGCGCAATGGTGTGGATCTGGCGCAATCCCGCGCCGCTGCCGCGACCATTCAGGTACGCCTTGGGGTGTCTGGTTTTCGTGCTGCGCTGCACTTGAATACCGTTTTCCACGGTGATCTTGCCGTGCGCGCCCGCGCCCACCCCGACGTAGTCGCCGAAGCGCCAGTAGTTGAGATTGTGCTGCGAGGCGAGTCCCGCGTTTGCGTAAGCCGATACTTCGTATTGCTCGAAGCCGCCCGCATCAAGTCGCTGAAGACTGCGCTGATGCATCTCGAACGCCGTGTCGACGTCGGGCAACGGCGGCGGATCATGATGAAACAGCGTGTTGGGCTCCAGGGTCAGCTGGTAGTGCGACAGATGGGTGGGCTTGAGCGCGAGCGCCGTATCCAGATCCGCCAGTGCCTGATCGATCGACTGCTCAGGCAGTGCATACATGACGTCGAGATTAAAATTGTCGAAGCCGGCGCGTCGCAGCGCGCGCACGGCGGTGACCGTTTCGTGCGCTTTATGGACGCGGCCAAGACGCGCCAGCGCTTTGTCGTCAAAACTCTGAGCGCCCATCGACAGCCGGTTAACGCCGGTCGCGCGTAGCTCGTCGAGCGCGCTGTATTCCACGGCACCGGGGTTGGCTTCGAGGGTAATTTCCGCTCCGTCCGACAGGCCGAACGTGCTCGCCGCGTGATTCAGAATGGCGCCAATGGCGTTGGCACTGAACAGGCTGGGCGTACCGCCACCAAAAAAAACGCTGCTGAACGGTCTGGCGCGCTGTTGCTCGCGGGCCTCATTCCATTCGCCGGACAAGTCTCGCCGCAGCGCATCGACGTAGTCGGCTTCGGGCAAGCCCGCGGGGCCAAGCGCGTGGCTGTTGAAATCACAGTAAGGGCATTTGCGCACGCACCAGGGCAGATGCACGTAGAGCCCGAGGGGCGCCGGTTCAGCGCACAAGGAACGCCGCCAGTCGTTCGCGTAACCCGTTGAGCGCCTGACCGCGATGGCTGATTCGATTTTTGACGTCGCGATCGAGCTCGGCGGAATGCTCGGTCATGCCCTGTGGCACGAACACCGGGTCGTAGCCAAATCCGTGGGCGCCGCGCGCCGTCGTCGCCACCATGCCCTCCCAAGTGCCCTCGCAGATCAGCGGCGATGGATCGGCCGCGTGGCGCAGGACCACCATCACGCAACGAAATCGCGCGCTGCGCCGCTCGCCAGCGACGCCTTGCAGAGCGGCCAGCAGTTTGGCGACGTTGTCGGTGTCGCTGGCGCCCGGCCCGGCATAGCGCGCCGAGTAAATGCCCGGCGCGCCGTTCAGGGCATCCACTTCAATGCCAGAATCGTCCGCCAGCGCGGCGACGCCACTGACCCGGGCAGCGTAGCGCGCCTTGAGTAGCGCGTTTTCCACAAAGGTTGAGCCGGTCTCTTCCACCGAATCCATATCCAGCGGTGCGTCGCGAACCAGCTCAATGTTCGGTTCGCGCAAGATCTCGCCGATTTCGCGCATCTTGCCGGCGTTGCCCGTCGCCACGACCAGGCGCCGTGATTCAGTCACGCAGTGCCGCCTCCTGCGCGGCGGCGATGACCACGCCGCCTTCGGCGGCCAGATCGAGCATGCGGTCAAGCTCCGCGCGGCTGAACGCGTGCCCTTCGGCCGTACCTTGCACTTCGATTAAGTGCCCGGCGTCGTTCATCACCACGTTCATGTCGGTTTCGGCTTGCGAATCCTCGGCGTAGTCGAGATCGAGCACCGGTTCGCCTTTGTAGATGCCCACCGACACGGCGGTGATCTGACCGTGCAGCACAGGCTTATCCACCCAGCCCTCGCGACGCAGGCTTTCGATGGCGTCGACCAGTGCGAGATAAGCGCCGCTAATCGACGCTGTGCGCGTGCCGCCGTCGGCTTGCAGCACGTCGCAATCTAGGGTCACGGTGCGCACGCCCAGCGCTTCGAGGTCAACGATGGAGCGCATTGAACGGCCGATCAATCGCTGAATTTCCTGTGTCCGCCCGGACTGTTTTCCGCGCGCAGCTTCACGTGACCCGCGGGTGTGAGTTGCGCGCGGCAGCATGCCGTACTCGCCGGTCACCCAGCCGCTGTTCTTGCCCCGCAAGAAGCCCGGTACCCGGTCTTCGATGCTGGCGGTGCACAGCACTTTGGTTTCACCAAAACAAGCCAGCACCGAGCCTTCGGCGTGTTTGGTGAACTGCCGGGTGAAGCTCACCGGGCGCATTTGATTGGTCGCGCGACCGCTTGGGCGCATGTTGGTTTCCTCAGTTAGTGATCGTATGGAACGTCACAAGGTGACGATCAGGGTTGTGAGTGCCGTCCTGGCGGCCGCGCCCGGTCCGGGTGCGTCAGCAGGCTTAGTCTGATGTCGATCCTTGCCAGTGTACAACCGCCGCTGTCGTGTTGTCCGCTGACGGTTCGCAAGCCTTTACGGCCTTGGCCATCAGCGACGCGAGCTGGTCTTGCAGTGAGTCTTCACCATCGCTTTGCATGAGCGCGCGGGCAATGTCGGCATCGTCAATGCCGCTCCACAGGCCGTCGCTGCACAGCAAGAGCTGATCGTCGGCCTCCAGTGTTTTCAGGCGCGAAATCGTCATGGTCGGTTCGCCGGGTTCGCCACCGAGACAGTATTCGACGTAGTTGCGCAGCGGATGCTCGCGAAATTCATCTTCGGTAATCAGGCCTTCCTGCAGCAAAATCTCGACGTGACTGTGATCACGCGTGCGCTCGAGCATCTTGCCAGCGCGCAGCCAATACACGCGGCTGTCGCCAATATGCGCCCAGCAGGCGCGGTCTTGCTGGATCAGCGCCACCACGCAGGTGGCGCGCGGTTTGGCACCGAGCGTCCGGTTTTCGCCAAGCGCCACCACTTTATCGTGCGCCTGACTCAGGAGGCTGGCCAAAAACAGCTGCGCATCGATAATGGGTAGCGGAGCGACGGAAAACGCTTCCTGCAGAGTATCGACCGCCGTCTGCGCGGCTTCGGCACCGGCTTCGTGTCCGCCCATGCCGTCAACGACCACGGCGAGCACGCTGTCGCCGCGGCGTACAACGCTCAGGCGATCCTGATTTTCCTCACGATTGCCGATCAGGCTATCGGAGGCGGTTTGCACAACCATCATTAAAGTCGGTCCGCTGATTCCGTTGATCTGCCCGCTCTGCTGGCGCGTTTTGCTCGCGCAGGGGGCACAGTTTGCGGCGATGGGTGGATTGGCAGCCAAAACTCATTAACATGCGTTTGACCCAGCGCTCGCGTGACGGCAGTTTGCCAACATAAGGGCTAAAAAGCCACGCGCAGCGCGGTGCCTGGCCCAACCCGAGGATTCGAACACACATGATCAAGAGTATGACCGGCTTTGCGCGCCGCGAAGCCCGCCACGAGCTGGGCGCGCTGACCATTGAAGTGCGAAGTGTGAATCATCGTTATCTCGAGGTTGGCCTGCGCCTGCCGGAGGAATTTCGCGCACTGGAGACGCCGGTTCGAGAGCGCGTTGCCGGGCATCTGGCGCGCGGCAAAGTGGATGTTGGGCTCAAGTTGCACAAAAGCGGCCGTGTTGTGGGGCATTACGAGATAGATAAAGAGTTGCTCAAGACCCTCGGCGAAGCCGTGCAGACGCTGGGCGATGACTGGCCGGCGCCGTTGCAAGCGGCAACCACGCTGGATTTGATGCGCTGGCCGGGCGTCGTCAACGAAGTGGCGCGCGATCTGGCGCCGTTGCAGGACGCTGCTCTGGCGCTTCTCGACGACACGCTGCAGGACCTGATTGACAGTCGCGCTCGTGAGGGCGAGCGCCTCAAATCGATGCTGCTCGAACGCCTCGACGGGGTCAGCGAGCAGGTGCTGCTGGTCCGCGCGCGGATGCCCGAGGTCAACGCCGGGCTGCTGCAAAAAATGCGCGATCGCGTGTCGGCGCTGGACGTCACCGCCGACGATGCCCGTCTGGAACAGGAAGTGGCTTTGCTGGCGCAAAAGGCGGACGTCGCCGAAGAGCTTGATCGGTTGGACAGCCACATTGCTGAGGGCCGCGCCGCGCTGGCGCTCGACGAGCCGGTGGGGCGTCGACTCGATTTTCTGATGCAGGAATTCAATCGTGAGGCCAACACGCTGGCGTCCAAATCGCAGGATGCCCAGTGCACCAAGGCGTCCGTGGAGCTCAAGGTGCTGATCGAGCAAATGCGCGAACAGGTCCAAAACGTCGAATGAGTGGATTGATGGCTCGATTGAAGCAGTGGCTGGGCGCCACGCCAGATAAGGTTGGTCGTCTGTTTGTCGTGTCCGCGCCGTCGGGCACGGGCAAAACCAGCCTGGTAAAGGCGGTTTTGGAGCACGACCCGTCGACGCGTATGTCCGTGTCATTCACCACTCGGCCGATGCGGCCGGCCGAGCGCGAAGGCCAGGACTACTTTTTCGTCGACCAGGCGCGCTTCCAGCAGCTGCAAGCCGCTGGCGAGATGCTCGAATCTGCCGAAGTCTTCGGTAATTTCTACGGCACGGGGAAAGGGCAGGTCGATGCGTTGCTCAACGCCGGGCACAACGTCATTCTCGAAATTGACTGGCAGGGCGCGCAGCAGGTGCGCAAGGCAGCGCCTGAGTGCAAGAGCATATTCATTTTGCCACCCTCCTGCAGTGAGTTGGAGCGGCGCCTGCGCAACCGAAAAACCGACAGCGATGAGGTCATAGCCCGGCGTCTCGGGGAGTCGGTGGCCGACATGGGGCACTGGGCGGAATTCGACTATGTTGTTGTCAACGATGACTTTAATCAGGCTCGCGACGCGCTGTCGGCCATCATTGGCGGTGGCGCAGAGCAATACGCCAGCACGGCTCCGAATGCCAGGGCTGTGGCTCAAGGTATCGTCAATGGCGCGGATTGAGGTTTTTGTGGTGCAAACCCGGCTTTTATTCGGTTACTATTAAAGGTCTGACGCCGATTTTGGGCGCACGATAAATTTTGGAGATCCCATGGCTCGCATTACCGTCGAAGACTGTCTCGGCAACATCGACAATTTGTTTGAACTGGTGCTGGTGTCCGCCAAGCGCGCCCGGCGACTGGCCAACGGCGCCGAAGCCATGGTGCCGTGGGAAAACGACAAACCAACGGTGGTGGCGCTGCGTGAAGTGGCCGAAGGCCTGGTCGGCAAGGAGATTCTCGAAGAAACCGAGGAAACCTTCGACGACAATGCGCGTGAAGCGGAAGCCGTTGCACGCGAAATTGCACCGGATCTGATGATCCCGCCGACACTGGCGGCTGACTGACCGCATGATTCGCTTGCGGCAGTCCGCGGCTTCGGGTTCGTTGACGAACCTTCCTTGTTGGCTTCGTAACGCCACACCAGAAATGGTGACGTGGACACCGCCTCCTCTTTCATAGGGCGTTTGCCTCTCGGTCAGGCCTGGCAGCAAGACGGGCTGCGCGGCCTGTTGGCCAAATTAAAGCACTACCTGCCGCCCGAGCAGCTCGACGTCGTTCGACGCGCCTACGAGTTCGGCGCCAAAGCCCACTCCGGGCAAACCCGTAAGTCCGGCGAGCGCTATATCTCCCACCCGGTGGCAGTCGCCAGCATCCTGGCGGACCTGCATCTGGATTACGAGAGCATTGCCGCGGCGATCTTGCACGATGTCATCGAAGACACCGGCATCGACAAGCCGACGCTGACCGCCGAATTTGGCCGTGAGATCGCGGAGCTGGTCGACGGCGTCAGCAAGCTCGACCAGATCCAGTTCAAATCCAAGGCGGAGGCGAAAGCCGAGAGCTTGCGCAAGATGATGCTGGCCATGGCCCAGGACATTCGCGTGATTTTGCTCAAGCTTGCCGATCGCTTGCACAACATGCGCACGCTCGGGGCAATGCCGGCTGAAAAACGCCGACGCATTGCGCGCGAGACTCTCGAGATCTACGCGCCCATTGCCAACCGTCTGGGTATCGCCCAAATCCGCGTTGAGCTTGAAGACCTGGGCTATCGCTCGCTCTACCCCAAGCGCTACAAAGTCATTCAAAAGAGCGTGAAAGCCGCACTCGGCGATCAGAAACAGATCATTCGTAAAATCGCCACGAAACTGCGCAAAGTGATGGCGTCGGCGGGGCTTGAAGCGACGGTGGCAGGACGCGAAAAACACGTGTTCAGCATTTATCAAAAGATGAAAAAGAAAGGGCGTCCGCTCAGCGAAATCGTCGACGTCTACGGCTTTCGCATTATTGTCGAGCAGCCCGACCACTGCTACCGCGCGCTCGGTCTGGTGCACCAGATTTACAAACCCATGCCCGGGCGATTTAAAGACTACATCGCCATACCGCGACTGAATGGCTATCAGTCTCTGCACACGACACTGGTTGGGCCGGGCGGCGTGCCCATCGAAGTGCAACTGCGTACGTCGGACATGGAGAAAGTGGCTGAGACCGGTATCGCCGCGCATTGGCTGTACAAACTGGGCGATTCCAGTTCGGTGACGCCGCACACGCGGGCACGCGAATGGCTCAGTTCGCTGGTTGAGCTGCAGGCGGATACGTCGTCGGAAGAATTTCTCGAAAGCGTGCGCATCGATCTGTTCCCTGACAAGGTTTATGTGTTCACACCACGCGGCGACATCAAGCGCTTGCCGCGCGGATCGACGGTGGTGGATTTTGCCTACGCCGTGCACACCGCGGTGGGTGAGCGCTGTGTGGAAGGGCGCGTCGACCGCCGGCGTGTGCCGTTGCGCACCATGCTGCGCAACGGTCAGACGGTGGAGATCGTGACGGCCAAGGGAGCAAAGCCCAACCCGGTGTGGCTGCATTTCGTGGTGACGGCGAAGGCGCGGACGTCGATCAAGGCGTTCATGAAAAACATGCGCGAAAGCGAAGCTGCCGCTCTCGGTCAGCGACTGCTTAACGTCGCGCTGCGCGATCTGGGCAAATCGGTGCGTGAGGTACCGAGCGAGCGCGTCGATGATCTGCTGGATGCGCTCGGTATCGGTGCGCTGCCGGAGTTATTCACGCAGCTTGGTCTTGGCGAACAGCTGGCGCCGGTGATCGCCAGGCGACTGGTCGTTGAAGATGAACGACCCGGGACCGAGGAAGACGAAGATGCGCCGGCTTCGATCGCCATTGCCGGCACCGAAGGCATGGTGGTGACGTTCGCCAAATGCTGCTCGCCGATACCGGGCGATCCGATCATGGGTTACCTGAGCACCGGTCGCGGCGTGGTCGTTCACCGGAATGAATGCGGCAATCTGACGGAATTTCGCAAGCAGCCTGAGAAGTGGCTCGGTGTCGACTGGGAACCGGGGATCGATCGCGAGTTCTCCGTTGAGCTGCGCGTTGATACTCTCAATCAAGTCGGGGTTCTGGCCGCCGTGGCCAGCCGCATTTCCGATACCCGGTCGAACATTGAGCACGTCTCTGTGGTGGAACACGAGGACGACGCGTCGGAAATGACGTTCGTTGTGAAGGTGCGCAACACCACGCATCTGGATGAGGTCATGCGGCGCATTGATTCGATGCCCGACGTGATGCGCGTAACGCGCGTTTGCGACTGACTGAGTCGCGGCGCCAGGCGGCCCTCTGCGCGAGGGCATTGTCCATATTCTTTACACTATGCCCCCTCCGCTCGAGACCCAATTGCGGTAATTCCCTGAAATGACTGGTTTCCGGTTGGCTGGCACAGTCTTTGCTTTATGTTCAGTAAATCCGGGCTCGCGACCTATTGCGGCCACATTTACCGACATCAAGACATACGTTTGGGGTACCTCATGATTCGTTCGAACCGCTCGCCACTGGTCGCTGCCACCTGCGCGCTCCTTCTATCACCGGCTGCTTTCGCTGAAACCATCGCTTTTGACATGGTCGGCAGCGCCAGTCAGAACCTGGTCGCGTACACCAACGCGTTCACCGATGCGTTTTCGAGCCCGGGCGACGGTTTTCAGATTTATCAGCGCGGCGTCTCCGGCAGCATTCCATTTGCCGTGCTCGACGATTCGGCAGTGGGTTTCCCGGCGGATAGCCTGGGCATCATCACCGAAGCCAACACCGACACGTTCTTCGGCATCACCGACACGGTCAATGGCGATAATTCCGGTCCGGTTACCGCCCAGTGGGACTTCGACGTCGCTGGCGTCAGCGATATGATGCTGTCGCTGGACATGGGCGCGATGGGTGATTTTGAGACCAGCGATTTCTTCTCGATCAGCTACTCGATCGACGGCGGAGCGGTCGAAACGTTGTTCGACGCGATGGTGGATGAATCGCTGAGTCAGGAATACATCCTGGCTGACGGCGATGCCTTCGACCTGAACGATCCAATGACCGTTGCCGGTACGATCCTGACCAACGAACTGCAGACGCTGAGCGCGGCCATTCTCGGTGAAGGCTCAATCCTGAGCATCTTCCTGACGGCCAGCACCAACGGCGGTTCTGAAGCCTTTGCGTTTCAAAACCTGATCGTTGACGGTACTCGCGCTGCGGTTTCGGAGCCAGGTGTTCTGGCGCTGATCGGTTTGGCGCTGGTGGGTTTTGGCGCGAGCCGTCGTCGCTCGTAAACCACAGGCGCTGATTTGATCGGCGACTGAGCGATACCGAACAAGCGGGGCTGCGCGAGAGCGTAGCCCCGTTTTTTTTGTCTAGCTGTCTGCCGCGATGCGGTTCTCGAGCTTGGTGATCTGCCCCGCAATCCACTGGGTACGGCGTTCCAGTCGCGCTTTTTCCAGCTCAAGCGGTTTTTTGGCCTCGTCGGTCTGGGCCTCTTTGAGTTTGGTCGCCACCTGTTCCAGATCGAGCAAGCTCTTGTCGCGCTCAGAACGCATGTTTTCCAGATTCTCAGCCTGATTGGCCTTATCGAAGACCAGGCCGTCGGGGCCGCTGCTGTCATTTTCAACGACAACGAAATCGGGCTTCTCGGGGATAAACGCCCGACCCTTGTCGTACTCGCGCAAGCTGTGGATGGTGGGCGATGCGATTTCGATGCCGGCTTCATGCAGCACGTCCATCGTGGCGGCGCGCAGCTGGCGCCGCTTGCTGATGAGCTGCTGCAAATCGGTCAGCAAACCGGCGATGGCGTAGGACACAGAGAAATCGCCGAGCGCGCGGATCTGCACAAACGGACTCTGCAGCCCCGTTTTTTCGGCGGCGTCCTTGAGCAACTGCTCGATCTTGTGGCGCGGTACGTCGTAGCCCAGCGACACATCCACTTTGAGGATCGTGCCGGATTTGCGCAGCGTTTTGATCGGGTTGGTGACCATAAAAAGATTGGGCAAGGTGGTCAGATCGCGTTCTTCAGTTTGAATTTCTGTGTGCAACAGGTCCATTTCGGAAATACGACCGAAGTGTTCGCCCACATGAATGTAGTCACCGGGCTTACAGCCCTCGACAAACCGCAGCATGATGCCAGCCATCGCGTTGCCGACGATGGTCGTGGACGACAGCGCGATGGTTGCCGATACGATGATGCCGTAGAGGCTCAGCAGTTGACCGCGCAGATCGCTGTCGCCCAACGGGGCCATCACAATGCCGAGAAGGATCGCAAACATGGTTAGCCCGAGCATCAGAATCTGGCGGCGAAACTCCTGATTGGGTTTTTCCTTGTAGTAGGCGATGGAGCGGTGATGCGCCATCATCAGGCCGCCAAACAGCAGTGCGAACAGCACGGCGGTCAGCGCGAATCGTGTGAGTGCTTCGACGGTGGTCATGCAGACTTATCCTTCAAGGCCAACGGCCGTTCCATACAATAGTCGTCCATCACGAAACCGCCGCCGATGTCGGCAACCAGTTCTCGTGTGGTCACAAAGTCGTGTTTTTCGTAAAAGCGAATCGCGCGCGCGTTGAAGCGGTTGACCGTCAACGAGATCCGCTCGCTACCGGCGGCGCGCGCCACCGCATAGAGCTCAGTCAGTGCCAGAGCGCTGACGTTCGAGCCGCGCGCCTCAGCCAGTATGTACAATTTGCTCAGCAGGCTGACGCGCTGCTCGGGATCATGTTTGAGCGCGGCGTACCCGATTCGATCGCCGTTTCGAATCAAAAAGAAATACGCCATGCCGTCACGCATTTGATTGGCCATGGCTGCGGCGCTTTGCAAGTGTTCGAGCATGTAGTCGATTTGGGCGGCTGAGATCATCTCGGCGAAAGCCTCCGGCCAAATCACCGCGGCCAGCGCGGCGATGTCCGGTGCGTCTTCGACTTGGGCGGGTTGCAGCATACTTGCCTCAATAATTGAGCGTGTTCGTGTTGCACGATTGCATTATAGTAACGAAATGAACAAACAAGCGATTTCCACCGACGGTGCACCGGCCGCAATCGGCACCTATTCCCAGGCAGTTCGCAGCGGCGATACGGTCTATTTCTCCGGTCAGATACCACTCGATCCCGCCACGCAGGAAATGGTTGAGGGCGATTTCCCGGTGCACGTCAAGCGCGTGTTCGACAACCTCAAGGCCGTCGCCGAAGCGGCCGGTGGCACGCTCGATGATATGGTCAAGCTCAATGTCTACCTGCTTGACCTCAAGCACTTCGCCGCAGTAAACGAGTGCATGGCGGGTTACTTTAGCGAGCCCTATCCGGCTCGCGCGGCGGTCGCAGTGAGCCAGTTACCGAAAGACTCGATCGTCGAAGTGGACGGGGTGATGACGCTCGGCAGCCGATAGTTCTGGCCGCATCGTCGACGTTGACGACCCCCCGTTTGCGTAACCTGTTCTGGATGCCACCGTGACCGAATCGACCGCCGTTACGCCCCCAGCCGCGGAGTCGGTGACCACGCTCAAGGGCGTTGGTCCGGCGCTGGCCGAAAAGCTTGGCAAGCTCGGCATTTCGACAGTCGCCGATCTGCTGTTTCATTTGCCTCTGCGTTACGAAGATCGTTCGCGGGTCTATCCAATTGGCGCGCTGTTCCACGGGCGTCGAGCGATGATTGAGGCCCAGGTGGAATTGACCGAAGTCGTGTTTCGGGGTCGGCGCTCACTGCTGTGTCGGGTCAGCGATGCGACCGGGCAGCTAACATTGCGCTTCTTTTATTTCTCCCGCGCGCAGCAGGCGCAGCTAAAGCGCGGCGCGTTGGTGCGCTGCTTTGGCGAGGTGCGACGCGGGCCGGGCGGGCTTGAAATGGTGCATCCGGAATATCGACTCGTGCGCGAGAATGCACCGGCGGAAGTTCACGACACACTGACGCCCGTCTATCCGATTACCGAGGGCGTTACGCAGCCGCGGCTGCGCGTGCTGACCGACCTGGCGCTGGATTGGCTGAACCACAACCCCATCCCGGAACTGCTGCCGCCCGGCAGTTTTGCACCCGCGCCACAGCTCTCGCTCGAGGAGGCGCTGCGACTGGCACATCGACCGTCCAGCGAACTGCGCGTAGAAGCGCTCAACGGCGGCGAGCACGTTTATCTGCGTCGACTGGCGTTCGAAGAATTGGTGGCGCAGCGCCTGAGTCTGAACCTGGTTCGCGAGACGCTGCAGTCCGAGCGCGCCCCGGTGCTTGAGGTTGACGGGCCGCTGGTCGCACACTTTCTCGAGAGCTTGCCGTTTGAACTGACGGGGGCGCAGCAACGTGTTGTGACTGAGATCGCGCAGGATCTGGCGAGACCGCAGCCGGCGCTGCGTCTGTTGCAGGGCGACGTAGGCTCGGGCAAGACCGTCGTCGCGGCCGTCGTGGCCTTAATGGCTGCCCAGTCCGGTGGGCAAGCCGCGCTGATGGCCCCGACCGAGCTGCTGGCCGAGCAACACTTGCGCAGTTTGACCACGTGGTTCGAGCCGTTGGGCGTCACGGTCGGCTGGTTGGTCGGGCGCATGCGCAGTCAGCCGCGCCGCGAAGCGCTGGCGGCAATCGCGGACGGCAGCGCGCAGGTGGTCGTAGGCACGCACGCGCTGTTTCAGGACGGCGTCGACTTTAACAACCTGACGCTGGCGATCATCGACGAGCAGCACCGCTTCGGTGTGCATCAGCGCCTGGCGTTACGCGACAAGGGCGGAGGCGACGGCGCTTGTCCGCATCAATTGGTGATGACCGCAACGCCCATTCCGCGCACGCTGACCATGACCCACTACGCCGATCTCGATGTGTCGATCATCGACGAACTGCCGCCAGGTCGTACGCCGGTGGCTACCGCAGTGGTTAGCGCGAATCGTCGCCCCGAAGTGGTCAATCGTGTCGCCACGCTGTGCGCCGAGGGCCAGCAAGCCTATTGGGTTTGTCCGCTGGTGGAAGAATCCGAATTGCTCGAAGCGCAAGCGGCGGAAGAAACCGCGGCCAATCTGACCGAAATGCTTCCGGGCCTCACCGTGGCGCTGATTCACGGACGCATGAGCAGCAGCGAAAAAGACGGGATTATGCGTCGCTTTGCCGCCGGCGAGGTGCAACTGCTGGTGGCAACCACCGTCATCGAAGTGGGGGTCGATGTGCCCAACGCGTCATTGATGATCATCGAAAACGCCGAGCGCATGGGCTTGTCGCAGTTGCACCAGCTGCGCGGCCGGGTAGGGCGTGGTGCGGCCAAGAGCCACTGTGTGCTGCTGTACAAATCACCTCTATCCAAAAACGCGAAAGCCCGGCTCGGGGCTGTGCGCGACAGCAACGACGGCTTTTTCATCGCGCAACGCGATCTGGAACTGCGCGGTCCGGGCGAAGTGTTGGGGACCAGGCAAGCCGGCATCGCGCAGTTAAAAGTCGCGGACCTGACGCGCGATGCGGACATGCTCGACGAAGTGGCCGCCACCGCCGACCCGTTATTGCAAACCGATGCGGTAGCGGCCCGCGCGCTGGTGCGGCGTTGGGTGGGTGCCGCCGCGCGCTACGTACAGGTTTAGTCTTTCGGTCTGTGTACAATCGCGCCATGACGATTCACTCCCCATCCACGCTTCAGCAGCCCGACGGCGTCACGCGCTGGGCAACGTGGCAGGAAGATCATCCAAAGTCACCCGCGCCGGACGTGGCGGCGCTGTTGCGCTGTGAAGCGTCGTTGACCGCGGCCTTGCGCGCGCACAGCGACGATCAACTGGGTCTTGAAGTGCTGCGTGAAGAATCGACAGAGCTGGCACCGCTGCAGGCGGGCGAACTGGCGTCGCCACGCGGCGTCGTCCGCGAGGTGGTATTGAGCGGTCGCGACGTCCCTTGGGTGTTCGCCCAGACGCTGATACCGCTCGCTACGTCACGTGCGCACTCGTGGCTGTCGTCCATGGGCGGCAAACCTTTGGGCGACGCCTTGTTTCACCATCCTGACGTGCAGCGTTCCGACCTGCTCTTTGCGCAGCTCGCGTCCGGAAGCGCGTTGTACGATCGCGCGACTGAGGTTGGGCTGGTCGCGCGGTCGCCGTTTCTGTGGGCGCGACGCTCGTACTTTTTTCTCGGCGACGAGCGCCTTCTGATTACCGAAGTGTTTTTGCCCGGCCTGTGTCCGCACCGCTGAATCCAAAACGCGGTATCGCCCAAACGGTCGATGCCTACTTGCGTCTGATTCGGTTTGACCGACCGATCGGCACGCTGCTGTTGCTCTGGCCAACGCTGTGGGCACTGTGGATCGCCGGCAGCGGGCACCCGAATCCTCACGTGTTCGTTGTGTTTGTGCTGGGCGTTGTCGTGATGCGTTCGGCGGGCTGCGCGATTAACGACTACGCGGATCGGCACATTGACGGAAGCGTCGCGCGGACAAGCGCACGCCCGCTCGCGGCGGGAGAGATTCGCCCGGGCGAAGCACTGATGGTGTTTTTCTTGCTGCTGGCGGTCGCCCTGGCGCTGGTCGTTACGCTCAGTGGGTTCGTCGTCAAGCTGGCGATGATTGGCGCGGTGCTCGCGGCGACGTATCCGTTTTTCAAGCGTTTCACCAACCTTCCGCAGCTGTATCTGGGGGCCGCCTTTGGCTGGGGAATTCCGATGGCGTTCGCGGCGCAGACTGGCGCGATTCCATCGGTGGCCTGGGTGCTGTTTGGCGCGAACATAGTCTGGGCAACGGCCTACGACACGATGTATGCGATGACCGATCGGGAGGACGATTTGCGCATCGGCGTAAAGTCCACTGCCGTGTTGCTTGGACGCTTCGATCGCGTTGCTGTGGCGCTTATGCAGGCACTGGCGCTTGGGCTGCTGATGGTGGCAGGGAAGCTGGCGGGGATGGGGTTTTGGTACTGGATTGGCCTTGGATTGGCCGCTGGCACGTCGCTGTGGCAGCAGTTTCTGATCCGTGAGCGCAAGCCAGCCGCCTGTTTCGCTGCTTTTCTTAACAATTCGTGGTTTGGGGCAGCGGTGTATTGTGGCGTGCTCCTGCACTATACTTTTGCCACGTAAAGAGTGTGGGGCCTTATGGGGGATGTAGTTATTGCCCGCCCGCGTTCAATGAATGATTCCAGGGGAGATAGCCAATGAGCTTATTCGGTTTCGCACGCGATATCGGTCGACGTCTTTTTAACGGCGATGAAGAAGCGGCTGAAAAAATCGAAGAACTGATTAACCAGAACAATCCGGGCGTAAAAGACCTGAAGGTCACTTACGACGACGGACTGGTAGCGCTGAACGGTCAGTGTGACTCGGTGGAAGCGATGCAAAAATGCGTCCTGATGGCGGGCAATGTTGCGGGTGTCAAAGGTGTCGACGGATCGGCTCTGCAGATCCCGCGCAAGGCAGAAGCGCCAGACGTTGACGTCGACATCGAGGAAGCGGCGAATGAGAACGTCGAATACTACGAAATTCAAAGTGGCGACACGCTGAGCAAAATTGCCAAGCGCGTTTACGGCGATGCGATGGCGTACAAAAAGATTTTCGAAGCCAACCGCGAAGTGATCGAAGATCCGGACAAGATTTTTGTCGGGCAGAAGATTCGGTTGCCGAAGGACTGATCGTCTCCCGATCGAATTCGGGGTTCGAACGAGAGGCCGCGCTGACGACAGCGTGGCCTTTTTTTGTGGGGTGAGTCTTTTTGCCGATCGTTTTGATCTCACTGATCTTGCCGGGCACAGGGTCGCCAATCCTCGTTGCAAAAGCCGCTCAAGCATATCCCTGTGACGCTCGGCGCCCCTGTGCCCTAACTCATCTTCTCCCCGTCTATTTTCAGTTTGTTTGGCGGTTTCCTGTCGCGACTCTTGCGCAGGTCCAGACTCGTACCGTGTTGGCACCTGATGTCTTCAACGCTGTCGTCGCTGCGCCAAGCGTAGCCCCGGTGGTCATGACATCGTCGAACAAGATCAGGTTTTGATGTGTTACGTCGCCTGTCACTGCAAAGGCACCGTCGAGGTTTTCTCTGCGTGCCTCGCCGTCCAGGCGGGTCTGCTCTGGTGTGCTGCGCTTGCGCTGAAGTAAATCGCAGCGAAAAGGAATATTCAGATAGTCGGCGACCGGTTCGGCGAGCACGGCCGCTTGATTGAAGCCGCGTTGCCAGCGACGTCGCCAGTGCAGCGGGATCGGCAGTATCGCGTCGGCGTTGACGGGGTGTGCGATTTGAAACTGGTGGGCGCTCGCGTGACCCAGCGCTCGCGCCATATCGAGACGACCGTTGAATTTGGTGCGCGTCACCAGCAAATCGACTGGAAAGCGATAGTCGAACGCGCTGGCGGCGTTGTCCCACACCGGCGTGTGCAGCAGGCAGGCGCCACAGCGCGCGTCCGGTTCGGGCAAAGGCAGTGCGCAACGTTGGCAAGCTGAGTGCGCGACGGGTAAGTCGCGATGGCACTGTGCGCACAAGTTGTGCCAGGTCGCCGGGTTCTCGCAGATCACGCAGCGGCACAAGCGACGCAACGTGTTTCGAATGACGTGCAACATCGCGTTACCATAGCGAGACGAGCCCCGTTCTTGCATTGGGCAAAAGTCGATGTTGCTTGCAGATTCGAGAGTTTTGTCCCGGAATTTCCACTATGTCTGAAGACCCGATTGACCACCCGATGGCGTTGCTGCCGGCCGACGTGGCGCGCGTGTTCGATCGTGCCGCGAGCACGTATCGTGATGCGGCCGTGGTTGCTCGCGCGTCTCGCGATGAATTGCTGGATCGACTCGAAGTGGTGACGCTCGAGCCGTCGGTGATCCTGGATGCCGGATGCGGCGACGGCGGGGCGCTGGGGCCGCTGCGTACACGCTATCCCGAGGCGCAGATCATCGCTCTGGACGTGTCGCCAGCCATGGTCGAGCGAGCCGTTGCCAACATCGACAACGTCGCGGGTCTGGTGGGCGACGCGCACACGCTGGACCTGCCGACGGCGTCGGTGGATCTGGTGTTCTGCAATCAGATGCTGCCGTGGTGCTACGACAGCGAAAAAGTGCTGGCCCAGTTCCGCCGCGTGCTGCGTCCGGGCGGTCTGCTGCATCTGGCAACACTGGGTCCGGACACGCTGGGGGAGCTGCGCCGCGCCTTTGCCCGGGTCGACGACGAGATTCACGTGCACTACTTCTACGATATGCACGATATTGGTGACGCGATTGGGCGTGCGGGCTTTGCCGAACCGGTGATGGACGTGGACACGCTGACGCTGACGTACCCGCACTTGGACGCGCTGCTGCGCGATCTGCGTGCGGCGGGATCGGGCAACGTGGCCCGCGGTCGCGCGCGCGGCCTGTTCGGGCGTCAGCGGCTGGCGGCACTTGCCCGGGCCTACGACCCGCTGCGCCGGGACGGTCGGCTGCCGCTGAGCTACGAAATCGTCTATGGGCAAGCTTGGGCAGCGGCGCTGCGACCGCAAAAAATCCTGGCTGACGGAAATGTCGCCGTACCGTTCGAAAATCTGCGACGCAGTTCACGTTAAGCGCCTAAAACTAAACTATATTCGGTAGTTAGTCGTGAAAGTAGCGTTGCTCTTGCGCGCCGCGTCAATTATCATGAATCGGCTGTGAAGCACGGTGCGAAAGAGTTTGCTGAGGGCGCTGAGTTTGGCGCTTTCGCTCGAGCTTTGAGGGCTTTGAATACGGTTTTTATTCAAAGGCTTAGGTTCTGATTAGGGTTTTTCAGGAGCCACAGCAGACGTGGCGAAGACGGAGGCGTTTGACCACGTTGACCGCTGAGCGCGTGTTTCACATTTCACCGAATCTGTCGATGACTCCACGTGGGGCGATCTGGTTCTTTCTGATCGTGCTGTTCGGAACGTTGATGGTATCGGGCAGTGTGGCGCTGGCGGGCTACTGGCCGGTGCTGCCGTTTGCAGGCATGGAGCTCGCGCTTTTGGCCTACGTGCTTCACCTGGTACAGCGGCGCGGCAACTATCGCGAGATACTGAGTGTCGGCGACGACAAAATCGTCGTTGAAAAGGGCGAAAAAGCGGTGCAGGAAAGGGTAGAATTCGCCCGCCACTGGGCCGCGGTCGACGTCGCGAAAGTGCCCGGTCCGGCAGCGCTAAGCCGGATCTCGATCAGCGGGCACGGCAAGCACTGCGTGATCGGGGAATGTTTGACCGAGCCTGAGCGCCAGGGCCTTGCTCGGCGACTGGTGGAATGCATAGGGCCGTACAACACGTCGCCGCCGCTACTGGCGACATTTGAAGACAACGATCCGCGATAACGACGCGGGGAGAAAACTACATGTTCAATTTTATGTCTCGTCACGCTGCCCGATGCAGCCTCGGTGTTCTGACTGCCCTTGCGGCACCAGCCGCTCTGGCGGATTGGGAGCTGAATATGCCGCGTGGTGTCACCGAAATCACCAACGAGGTTTACGACCTGCACATGCTGATCTTCTGGATCTGTGTGGTGATCGGGATCGTCGTGTTCGGGGCGATGTTCTGGTCGATCATGTTCCACCGAAAATCCAATCACCCAACGCCAGCCAAGTTTTCGCACAGCACCGCGGCGGAAGTGATCTGGACGGCAATCCCCATCGTTATCCTGGTGGCGATGGCGTTCCCGGCTGCCAAGACGCTCGTGGCGATTGAAGACTCAGGCAGCCCGGACATGACCGTCAAAGTCACGGGCTACCAGTGGAAGTGGCACTACGAATACCTCGAAGAAAAAGTCGATTTCTTCAGCTCGCTCGATTCGAGCAGCAACATGGCGCGTCAGCTGGATTCCGGGATCGACCCGGCAACGGTCGACAACTATCTGCTTGACGTTGACAACCCGCTGGTGGTGCCGGTGGACACGAAGGTGCGCATCCTGCTGACGGCGAACGACGTGATTCACGCATGGTGGGTACCGGAATTGTCCGGTAAGCGCGACGCGATTCCAGGCTTTGTCAATCAGCTCTGGTTTAAAACCGACACGCCGGGCACCTATCGCGGCCAGTGCGCCGAGCTGTGTGGCTACGACCACGGTTTCATGCCGATTGTTGTCGTCGTCAAGGAAGAAGCGGACTACCTGGCGTGGCTCGGTGAGCAGGGCGTCGACGATCCGGCTCGCTTCGCACGCAAGAATCAAGATCTGACTCCGGACGTGGCGCCTGTCGCGACCGAAGCAGCGGCACGTTAAGGCCTGGGAGAATACGATTATGAGCACTGAAGTCGCTGCGCACGATCACGACGATCATCACGACCACGGGCCGGAAAAAGGCATCAAGCGGTGGCTTTTCGCCACCAACCACAAAGACATCGGGACGATGTACCTGCTGTTTTCGCTGGCGATGTTCATGATTGGTGGCTTTATGGCCATGATCATTCGCGCTGAGCTGTTCCAGCCGGGCCTGCAGTTTATCGATCCGGGTTTTTATAACTCGATGGTGACGATGCACGCCCTGATCATGGTGTTCGGCGCCGTCATGCCCGCCACCGTGGGCTTGGCGAACTGGATGGTGCCACTGATGATTGGCGCGCCGGATATGGCGCTGCCGCGCATGAATAACTGGAGCTTCTGGCTGCTGCCGGTGGCGTTCACGATTCTGCTGTCCACGCTGTTCATGCCGGGCGGCGCTCCGGCAGCGGGTTGGACCATGTATCCGCCCATTGTGCTGCAGACCGGGCCCGCGTTCCCGTTCATGGTGCTCGCGGTGCACGTGATGGGGGTCTCCTCGATTATGGGGTCGATCAACATCATCGTGACGGTGCTCAACATGCGCACGCCGGGCATGTCGATGCTCAAGATGCCGCTGTTCGTCTGGACCTGGCTGATCACCGCGTATCTGCTGATCCTGGCCATTCCAGTGCTCGCCGGCGCGGTGACCATGCTGCTCACCGACCATTTCGCCGCAACCAGCTTCTTTAACGCGGCTGGCGGCGGTGACCCGGTAATGTTCCAGCACATTTTCTGGTTCTTCGGGCACCCCGAGGTGTACATCATGATTCTGCCGGCCTTCGGCATCGTGTCGGAAATCATCCCGACCTTTGCGCGCAAGAAGCTGTTCGGCTACTCGTCCATGGTTTACGCCACGGCCAGCATCGCGTTCCTGTCGTTCATCGTGTGGGCGCACCACATGTTTACCGTAGGCATGCCGCTCGCTGGCGAATTGTTCTTCATGTTCTCGACGATGATGATCGCAGTCCCAACGGGCGTGAAAGTGTTCAACTGGGTCGCCACGATGTGGAAAGGTTCGATGACCTTTGAGACGCCCATGCTGTTCGCACTGGCGTTTGTGTTCCTGTTTACCATCGGCGGTTTCTCCGGCTTGATGCTGGCCATCACACCGGTTGATTTCCAATACCACGACAGCTACTTCGTGGGGGCGCATTTCCACTACGTGCTGGTGCCAGGTGCCGTGTTTGCCATCATGGCGGGCGTTTACTACTGGCTGCCAAAATGGACTGGCAACGTGCTCAACGAAACCACGGGTAAGTGGCATTTCTGGGTGTCCGCGATTTCCATCAACGTGACGTTCTTCCCGCAGCACTTCCTCGGCCTGGCCGGTATGCCGCGCCGGATTCCGGATTACGCCGTGCAGTTCACCGACTTCAACGTGATGTCCAGCATCGGGGCGTTTGTGTTCGGTTTGAGCAACCTGATGTTCATCTACAACATCTGGGCTAACGCGCGCGGCGGCGAGAAAGCCACGGATCGTGTCTGGGATGGCGCGCACGGGCTCGAATGGACGCTGCCGTCACCGGCGCCGTACCACAGCTTCGAAACGCCACCGGAATTGCCCGATGACGAATCCGACTGGGAATCGTCGCGCTACGCCAGTCCATCGACGTAAGCCATGAGCGAAACGCTGGTGACTGAGCAGGACAAGAAACGACGCGCGGTGCGCATGGCAATCGGCCTGGGCGCTTCGGCGCTGGGCATCTATTTGCTGTACATCGCGTACTTTTTTGTCAGCGCGGCAGGTTAAACGCACGTGACTAAAAACCAGTCGCTGGTGTTTGCCTTGAGCGGCATCGTCGTCGGCATGTTTGGTTTTGGCTATTTGTTGGTGCCGCTGTACGACGTGTTTTGTGACATCACAGGTTTGAACGGAAAGACCTCGAACACCGCAGCGATCGTGGCCGAAGTGCCGGACGAGTCGCGCTGGGTGCGGGTGGAATTCATGGGCTCGCTCAATCAGAGCGCACCGTGGGAATTTCGCCCGATGGAAACGTCCATGAAGGTGCGTCCGGGCAAAGCCTACGTGACCAACTACTTTGCGCGCAGCCAGGTTGAGCGCGACGCCATCGGGCACGCGGTCCCGAGCGTGTCGCCGGGCGTCGCGGCGAAATATTTTCTGAAGACCGAGTGCTTCTGCTTTGAAGAGCAGGCGTTCGGTCCCGGTGAAGAGAAAGAAATGCCGGTGCGTTTTGTGCTGGATCCGGATTTGCCGCGACACGTTGACGTTGTCACCTTGTCGTACACTTTTTTCGAGAAACAACTGGCGGCTACCGCCAACTGAGGATGAGACATGGCTAACGTGTCAGCTGATAAATATTACGTCCCCCACGGCAGTCAGTGGCCGATCGTAGGTTCGGTCGCCCTGTTCCTGTTGATGTTCGGTTCGGGCATGTGGCTCAACGACTGGGGTCTTGGCAAAGTCTTTGTGGTGCTTGGCGCAGCGGCGCTGCTCTACATGATTTTCGGCTGGTTTGGCACGGTGATCCGCGAGAGCGTTTCGGGCATGTTCAACAAACAGGTCGACGTGTCCTTCCGCATGGGCATGATCTGGTTTATCGCGTCCGAAGTGATGTTTTTTGCGGCGTTTTTTGGTGCGTTGTTTTACGCGCGTCACCTGGCGCTGCCGTGGCTCGGTGGCGAAGGCGCCAATTTCTGGACCAACGTGCTTCTGTGGTCGGGATTTGAAAACGGCTGGCCTTCTGCGGGCCCGGCCAATTTGGGCGGCGGTTTCGAGCCGATGGCCTGGAGCGGTTTGCCGTTGATTAACACGGCTTTGTTGCTGACCTCGAGCGTCACGCTGACCGTCGCTCACCATGCGTTAATCAAGAACGATCGTTTCTGGATGAAGCTCGGTTTGCTGATGACTTTCGTGCTGGGTTTTGCGTTTATCGGTCTGCAGGTTCTGGAGTACGCGGAAGCTTACAACCACCTCAACCTCAAGCTCAGCAGCGGCATTTATGGCTCGACGTTCTTCCTGCTCACCGGTTTCCACGGTCTGCACGTGACGCTGGGCTCCATCATGCTCGTCACGATTTTCCTGCGCACACTCAAGGGCCATTTCTCGCCCGACAATCACTTCGGCTTTGAAGCGGTGGCTTGGTACTGGCACTTCGTCGACGTGGTGTGGCTTGGGTTGTTTGTGTTCGTCTATTTTCTGTAGACGAACAGCGCACGGCGCGTCGGCAAACGCCGGCGCGTGTCCAGGAAGCGGATCGCGTCAGGGCTGCACAGGGTTAACGCCGTGTGGCGTGATCCAGCCGATCTTGTAAAACACCATCAGCAGAACAAACAGCGTCACCGACAGTCCAATGCGGTAGGTAAGCGCACGCACGGTGCCTTGAGGGTTATCGCCACGAAGCATGTAAACCATCGCCGAACCGAGACTGGCGATGATCAGAACCAACATGAGCAGAACAACGATTTTTGGCATGGCGGTTTGCAGGCAACAAGGCATTTGAGTATATCGCGTTTGCGCAAGGTGAACGATGCTGGGTCAACGTTTTGAATTTCGCCCTGTTGCCACGATGGTGACGATGGCGCTGCTTGCATTGCTGCTGTGGCTGGGCACCTGGCAGCTAACGCGCGCGGGTGAGAAACGCGTCGAGCTGGCCGCGTTTGATCGCACCGAGGCGGCGCAGCCGTGGCGGGATCTGAACCAGCCGCCGGCGCGATATAGCAACGTGAGTGTTTTGGGCGACTATTTGCCCGAGCGTCAGGTGTTGATGGAAGGGTTGACCCATCAGGGCAAACCGGGTGTGCAGGTGTTAACGCCACTGCGCGTCGCGAGCGGTGATCTGGTGATGATCAATCGCGGTTGGGCGCCGATGTTTGGAACACGCGCCGTGCCGGTCGCGCCTGACACGCCGAGCGGCACGGTCACCGTGCGCGGGCGAGTGCGTAACTTCGCTGAGCCAGGTATGCGTCTTGGCGACGGCAACGGCTCCATCGCGAAGACCTGGCCGCGGCTGGCGATCTACCCAAGCGCAGCGGAAATCAGCGATTGGTTAGACGAACCGGTCGCCGCGAGGCTGATATTGCTGGATGCGGATCAGAACGATGGCTTTGTGCGCGATTGGCGTCCCGATACGTTGCCGCCATCGCGTCACGTTGGCTATGCCGTGCAGTGGTACGGGCTTGCGCTGGCGCTGATCGTATTGTTTTTGCTGGCCAGTCGAAAATCGACGGCCGAAACGAAATAACGACGCTTAAGGAGGCGGGTGTGGCCGCTGAACAAGGTAAAGGTCGACGACAGTTTCTAATGCTGGTCGCGCTGTTTCTGGGGCCGGTGATCGCGGCGCTCGCGCTGTATTTCGGCGGTATCGATTTGCGTCCCAAAGGCAGCGTCAATCACGGTGAACTCATCAGCCCCGTGGTGCAGTTGCCCGCGGTGGGCGATGACGAGGCGTTCCGCGGTGCCTGGACACTCGGCGTGGTGGCGGGTCCATCGTGTGACGAGTCGTGCGAACAAGCGCTGGTCATGATGCGCCAGATTCGTCTGTCGCTCGGTCGCGAGATGGAGCGCATAGAACGCGTATTGTTGATTGCGCAGGAACCCGCGCAGCTGGATCGCGTCGAGCAGGCGCATCCCGGGCTGCTGATTCTCGATGCGCGAACCCGCGAGTTCGGGGCTCTGGCGGCGCAGTTTCCCGGCGATCCGTCGGTATCCATTTATCTGATCGATCCGCTGGGCAATTTGATGATGCGCTTTGACCGCGCCACTGAGCCCAAAGCGATCCGCACAGATCTGAAACGTCTGCTGCGTTTGTCGAGTATTGGCTGATGATCTGGTTTCAGCGACTGGCGGCGGCGGCCGCGGTGTTGGCCTTTGTCGTGATCACCATGGGGGCGTGGGTGCGACTGACCGACGCTGGCTTGGGATGCCCGGATTGGCCCGGCTGTTTTGGTCAGCTGACCGTGCCGGAATCGGATCAGGATCTGGCTCGCGTCGCCAGCGAATTTGGCGATGTGGCCGTCGAGACCGGCAAGGCGTGGCGCGAAATGATTCACCGTTACGCGGCATCGACGTTGGGCTTGTTGATCATCGCGCTCGCCGCGCTCGGTTGGCGCAATCGTCGCGATCCGCGTCAGCACACGGTGCTGCCCCTGTTTCTGCTCGGCCTGGTGATATTCCAGGGAATGTTGGGCATGTGGACGGTGACGCTGAAGTTGCAGCCACTCATTGTAATGGGGCACCTGCTCGGCGGCATGACCATTCTGAGTTTGCTGGTGTGGCTCGCCCTGACGTCGCGCGCAGGCGTGGCACCGCGTCGTCTGCCGAGCGGTTTGAAAGCGCTGACGGCCGCGACGCTGCTGTTCACGTTCGGCCAGATCGCACTGGGCGGCTGGACCAGCACGCACTACGCCGCGCTGGCGTGCCCGGACTTTCCCACCTGCCAGAATCAGTGGTGGCCGGACGCGGACTGGCGCGAGGGCTTTGTCCCGTGGCGCAACATCGAATCCAATTTTGAGGGCGGCGTGCTGATGCACCCGGCGCGCGTGGCGATTCACCTTACCCACCGCATCGGCGCATTGATTGTCACCGCCCTGTTATTGCTCGGAATTTGGCGCGTTGCGACGCGCCTTGGCGCCGCCGGGCGGCGCGCCGCGGCGCTGTGTGGCGCAGCCCTGCTGGGTCAGATTGCCATTGGCGTGTCGATTGTTAAGTTCGGCTTGCCGCTGTGGCTTGGCGTCGCGCACAATGGGAACGCGGCGCTGCTGTTGCTCGGGGTTCTTGGCCTCGCTTATGTAGCCCGGTACGAGCGGGTCTGAACAAGTTTGAACATGATGTTGACAGAAAATTTCAGTAGCTATTACGAGCTGTGTAAGCCCAAGGTGGTTTACCTGATCGTATTCACCGCCGTCGTCGGCATGCTGCTGTCCACGCCCGGCATGGTGCCTTGGCTTCCGCTATTGATGGGCACCATCGGTATCGGATTGGCGTCGGCTTCGGCCGCTGCCGTGAACCACGTGCTCGACGAGAAATTTGACGAGCGCATGGGTCGTACCAAGAATCGCCCGCTGCCAACGAAAAACCTGAATTCGACGCAGGCCATTTTGTTCGCCACCTGCCTGGCGGTCAGTTCGATGATCATCCTGTCGCTGTGGGTGAACCCGCTGACGGCCGTGTTGACGTTTGTCGCGCTGATCGGCTACGCGGTGGTGTACACGGCGTATCTGAAACACGCGACGCCACAGAATATTGTCATCGGTGGTGCCGCGGGCGCTGCGCCGCCCGTGCTCGGCTGGGTGGCCATTACCGGCCAGGTACACCCGGATTCCCTGCTGCTGTTTCTGATCATTTTCGCGTGGACGCCGCCGCATTTTTGGGCGCTGGCCATCGCCAAGCGCGACGATTACGCCAAAGCGGGCATCCCGATGCTGCCGGTTACACACGGTGTGCGCCACACTACGCTGCAAATTTTGTTTTACACCGTGCTGATGGTTGTCATTACCATCCTGCCGTACTTGACCGGGATGGGTGGCCTGCTTTACCTGGCCGCTGCGCTCGGCTTGGGTGGTGTGTTCATTGTCAAAGCCTGGCAGCTGAATCGGACGCCGCGCTTTGATCTGGCAATGGGCCTGTTTCGCTATTCCATTACCTATTTGATGGTGCTGTTTGCCGTGATGCTGGTCGATCACTACCTGCTGCCTGGCGGGCAATTCTGACGTGAAACCCTCAAGTTTTATTCTGGTCGCAGCGCTGGTCTTGAGCATCCTGATTGGCGGGTACGCGCTGCGCATGGTTGATGAACCACCGCCGCCCGCGCCAGCGCCTGCTCCCGCTGTGGCAACGCCCGCACCGGCGGCGGCTCCGGTTGTCGCGGATACGCCGGTCGAGACGCCAGCGCCGCCGGTTGAGGCCACGCCCCCGCCGCCGCTGGAAGACGGCGTCAAGCGCATTGATCTGACCGGCAACGCCAGCTTTTTCGCGCTGTTCGACGAGTTGGGCATTGACGACGTTGAAGGCCGCTTGGCCAAATGGGGCCTGACACGCGGCTATCCGCAGCTCGACGAACGGGGCAATCCGATGCTCGATCAACCCTACGAGCAGTACGACAATGAAACCCTGCAGGCGTTTGCCGAAAGCGACGACATGTGGGCGCAACAGTTTCTCGCCGAGCGTCTGGCCAAAACCGAACCGGCGCAAGCCATCGAGTGGTATCGCAAGGCCGCCGTCAACGGTTCCGTTCACGCGATGACCGAAATGGCGCGGCTGTATCGCGATCTGGAATTTGCCAAAAAGGGCACGCCGCTGGGCGACAAGGCGAACGGCATTGTTGAGCAGCAAGGTGGCCCGGAATCGATGGCCGTCACAGGCTACGCGTGGGCAGCTGCCGCCGAGCAGGCCGGTTGGGACCCGTTACGCGGCGGCATGACGGCGAGCTTCGTTGGTGCAAAATTGTCCGCCAAGCAAAAAGAAGAAGCGTGCGAATACGCCTCGACGCTGCTGGGTGGTTTGAGTAGCGCACGCAGCGAGCGCGGCTTGGGCGAATACGACCTGCGCCCGCCGCCGGTCGTGTTTGATCCAGGCACGGTCGGCGGCACGGGCTGCGGCGGTGACGACACGCCGCGCTACGAGACCGAATGTCGCGAAGTCGAAGTCAACGTCAACGGCCAGATCAGCCGCTTGTGGACCTGTGACGAAGGGCCCTGATGGCGCAAGACCATCCGATACTCGAAAGCCTGAACGACGCACAGCGTGACGCGGTAAGCGCGCCTTTGTGCCCGGTGCTGGTGCTTGCCGGTGCCGGCAGTGGCAAGACGCGGGTGTTAATCCATCGCATCGCGTGGCTCATTGAGCGCGAGCGCGTCTCGCCCCACTCGCTGCTCGCCGTGACGTTTACCAATAAGGCCGCCACCGAGATGCGCGGCCGACTCGAGCGGTTGCTGTCGATGGACGCGCGGTCGCTGTGGGTCGGCACGTTCCACGGTCTGGCCCATCGACTGCTGCGCATACACTGGCGCGAGGCTGGCCTGATCCAGACGTTTCAGATCATGGACGGCGAAGATCAGAAGCGGTTCATCAAGCGTCTGCTCAAGTCGCTGGGTCACGGTGACGGCGAATGGGACCCCAAGGAAGTGCGCGGCTTTATCAACAGCAACAAGAACGAGGCGCGCCGCCCTGACGATCTTGGCCATGATAACGACCCGACGCGTCGTCAGCTGATCGAGTTTTATCGCGAATACCAGACCGCCTGCGATCGTGCAGGCCTCGTCGATTTTGCCGAAATTCTGCTGCGCGCGTTCGAACTCTGGCGCGACAACCCACCGCTGCTGGCGCACTATCAGCAGCGTTTTGGGCACATTCTGGTCGACGAATTCCAGGACACCAACACGATCCAGTACAAGTGGATTCGATTGCTCGCCGGGCGCAGCGGATTGCCGTTCGTGGTCGGCGATGATGATCAGTCGATCTATCGCTGGCGCGGGGCGCGCATCGAGCACATCCGCCAGTTTCAAAAAGACTTCGACAACACGCAGGTGGTCCGGCTCGAACAGAACTACCGTTCCACCGGAAATATCCTGGCCGCGGCCAACGCTTTAATTGAAAACAACGGCTCGCGCATGGGTAAAAACCTGTGGACCGAAGACAACGACGGCGATCCGATTCGGGTGTTTGGCGCGTTCAACGAGCGCGACGAGGCGGAATTCGTACTGGGCCGCATTACCGAATGGGTGGATGAGGGCGGTGCGCGCTCCGACATCGCCATTTTGTACCGTTCCAACGCGCAGTCGCGGGTGTTTGAAGAGCGGCTCATCAGTATGCGTGTGCCCTATCGCGTGTATGGCGGACTGCGCTTTTTCGAGCGCGCGGAAATCAAGGACGCGTTGGCCTACTTGCGCCTGATGAGCAACCGTCACGACGACCCGTCGTTTGAACGCGTCGTCAATTTGCCCACGCGCGGCATTGGCGCACGCACGGTTGAAGTACTGCGCGACTACGCCCGCGCGAACGACACGTCGCTGTGGGTCGCAGCCGGAGCGTTGATCACCGACGGTCTTGCCAAACGCGCCGCTGCCGCTTTGCACGCGTTTCTTCAGCTCATCGAAACGATGGCGGCCGACGTTGTGGATCTGGATTTGCACGAACAGGTGGATCACGCCATTGAAGCGTCGGGTCTGATTCGTCATCACGAAAAAGACCGCTCCGAAAAAGGCGAAGGTCGAGTGGAAAACCTGCGCGAATTGGTCAGTGCCGCGCGCGGTTTCGATCCCGAGGCCTTGACCGATGAACCGGAGATGGAGCCGCTGACGGCCTTTCTCGCCCACGCGTCGCTCGAGGCAGGCGAAGGTCAGGGCGACGCCTGGGACGACTGCGTGCAGCTGATGACGCTGCACAGCGCCAAGGGTCTGGAGTTTCCGCTGGTGTTTATGGCCGGTATGGAAGACGGTCTGTTTCCCCATCGCCGCTCGATCGCCGATACGGACGGGCTCGAGGAGGAGCGGCGCCTGTGCTACGTGGGCGCCACGCGCGCGATGGAGCGCCTGTACATGACCTATGCCGAACAGCGTCGGCTTCACGGGGTCGACAGTTACGGTCAACCGTCGCGCTTTATCGGTGAGATGCCCGCTGACCGATTGGAAGAGATTCGCCCGCACATCAAGGTGTCCAGACCGGTCTATCGGCCACCGTCTTCGGCCGCAAACCTCGCGGAAACGTCGCACGGCCTGCGTCTTGGGCAGCGCGTCATGCACGCCAAGTTTGGCGAGGGCGTGGTGCTGGATTTCGGCGGTCGCTCGCGTGTGCAGGTCAATTTTGACGACGCCGGCACCAAGGAGCTCGATTTGACCTACGCCCGGTTGGAAATGCTGTAGCGGCAGGCGTACCTTTAGGTTCCTATGAACATCATTATTCTCGGCGCCGGCCAGGTCGGCTCGACGGTCGCGTCGAGTCTGGTAAAAGAAGCGTCCAATGAAGTCACGGTGATCGATCGCGATCCGATGGTGTTGCGCGACCTGCAGGACCGGCTGGACATTCGAACGATCCAGGGTCACGCGTCGCACCCGGACGTGCTGGCGTCGGCCGGTGCCGATGATGCCGACATCATTATTGCGCTGACCGACAGCGACGAAACCAACATGATCGCGTGTCAGATTGCCTACACGCTCTATCACACGCCCACCAAGATCGCGCGCATACGCTCGGTCGAATATCTGGCTGCTGAAAAATTGTTTACGCAGGACGCGCTGCCGGTGGACGTCATTGTGTCACCGGAGAAACTGGTGTGCGCGTACATTGAGCGCTTGATCAAATACCCGGGTGCACTGCAGGTGCTCGAATTCGCTGACGGGCGTATTCGCCTGGTGGGTTTGCGCGCGCACGAAGGCGGCATGCTGGTCGGTCAGGCGCTGAGCAATCTGCCCGAACACATACCCGGCATCGATACGCGCGTCGCCGCCATCTATCGCGACGGTGCGCCGCTGATGCCCGAAGGCGATACGATCATTCAGGAAAACGACGAAGTGTTTTTCATTGCCGCGCGTAAAGACATCCGCGTGGTTATGAGCGAAATGCGCAAGCTCGAAAATCCGGTGCGGCGCATTACCATTGCCGGCGGCGGGAACATTGGCTTTCAGCTGGCTCGTGCGCTCGAACGCACCAACCAGGTCAAGATCATCGAGCGTGATCGCAAACGCGCGCGCTACATTTCAGAACAGTTGGAAAAAACCGTTGTGCTGCACGGTGACGCCGCAGACGAAGAGCTGTTGCTGGAAGAAAACATTGATCGCATGGATGTGTTTTGCGCGGTCACCAATGCTGAAGAAGCCAATATCCTGTCGGCCATGCTCGCCAAGCGACTGGGCGCGCGCAAAGTGATGGCATTGATCAATCGGCCGTCCTACGCTGAGCTCGTGGAAGCCGGTGAAATCGACATCGCGCTCTCGCCGCAGCAAATCACGCTCGGGTCGCTGCTCGCGCACGTGCGCCGCGGAGACGTCGCGAAGGTACACACGTTACGGCGCGGCGCCGCCGAAGCGCTGGAGGCCATTGCGCACGGGGATGTCAGCAGCTCCAAAGTGGTCGGGCGCGCCATCGAGGACATCAAGCTGCCGCCTGGCGCTACCATCAGCGCCATCGTGCGCGGCGAAAAAGCCATCATCGCCCACCACGACACCGTGGTCGAAGCGGACGATCACGTCATCATGTTTTTGACCGATCGCGCGTACATCAATGAAGTTGAGCGCCTGTTTCAAGTGGGCGTCACGTTCGCCTGATTTGTATCAGGCTCACCCGTCATGAACGTCTCCGTCGTCCAGCGCATTGTCGGTTTGTTGCTGATGATTTTCAGCGTCACCATGTTGCCGCCCGTGGTGGTGTCGGCGATCTACCGCGACGGCGGCGCCTTGGCCTTTATGGGTGGCTTTGGTTTGACGCTGGCGACGGGGTTTGTCATCTGGTTTCCGGTACGCCGCGCTACGCTCGATATGCGCTTGCGCGACGGTTTTCTGGTGGTTGCCGGGTTTTGGGTTGTGCTGGGCATGTTCGGCGCGCTGCCGCTGTATCTGTCGCAGCAGCCGACGTTGAGTTTCACCGACGCGGTGTTTGAGTCGATCTCCGGTCTGACCACCACTGGCGCGACCGTTCTGGTCGGTCTCGATAAGCTGCCCCACGCCATTTTGTTTTATCGCCAGCAGCTGCAGTGGCTCGGCGGCATGGGGATCATTGTGCTGGCCGTGGCGATTTTGCCCATGCTGGGTGTGGGTGGCATGCAGCTTTATCGTGCCGAGACACCGGGCCCCGTCAAAGACTCGAAGATGACACCGCGCGTGACCGAGACGGCCAAGGCGCTGTGGTACATCTATCTGGCCATTACCTTGTTTTGCGCGGTGGCCTACTGGGCGGCCGGGATGAGCGTATTTGATGCCATCGGGCACTCGTTTAGCACTGTGGCCATCGGCGGCTTTTCCACGCACGACGCGAGCATCGGCTATTTCAACAACGTCATGATTGAAATGATCGCCGTGGTCTTCATGTTTATCGCGGGCGTGAATTTTTCGTTGCACTTTCTCGCATGGCGCGATGCCCGCGTGCGCGACTACTTCCGCGACCCGGAGTTTCGCGCGTACACGTTTATTCTTGGCATGGTGACCACTATTGTGTTCGCCGGGCTGTTTTTTACACAGGAATACGCGTCGCTCGCGGAAGCGTTCACGAAGGGCATTTTTCAAGCGGTGTCCATTGGCACAACCACCGGTTTTACCACCGCCAACTACGCGGTTTGGCCCGGCTATTTGCCCATGCTATTGCTGATGGCCAGTTTTGTAGGCGGCTGCGCCGGGTCGACAGGCGGCGGTATGAAAGTGATTCGCTGGCTGCTGATTTACAAACAAGGTGTGCGCGAGATCAACCGTCTGGTGCACCCGAGCGCGGAAATACCGGTCAAGTTGGGCCGCAAGGCAGTGCCCGATCGGGTGATTGAGGCCGTGTGGGGATTTTTCTCGGTCTACACCGTGCTGTTCGTGTTGATGATTCTCGTGTTGATGTTTTCCGGCCTGGACCAAGTCACCGCGTTCTCTGCGGTGGCGGCGTCACTGAACAATCTGGGGCCGGGCCTTGGCGATGTGTCATCGAATTTTTCATCGGTGCCGGATGCGGCAAAGTGGGTGTCCATGGGCGCGATGTTGCTCGGACGTCTTGAGATTTTTACCCTGCTTGTGTTGTTTTCGCCCGCCTTCTGGCGGCGCTGATCGGGCGCGCGCGGGTGAGGTTTTGAAAGGATAAACATGTCGAAGAAACCGGGGCCGCCAGCCGCCAGTAATCACGCTCTGAACCGGGAGTCGTGGGGAATTTTTCAGATCATCTCCGAATTCGTGGAAGGGTTCGAACAACTGTCGGTGGTGCAACCGTCGGTGAGCGTGTTTGGCTCTGCACGCTGCGGGCCCGACGATCCCGATTATCAGCTCGCGGAAGCGTTAGGTCGCCAGCTGTCGGACGAAGGGTTCGCCGTGGTAACCGGCGGTGGGCCCGGCATCATGGAAGCGGGCAACAAGGGGGCTCAGGCGGGCAAGTCGCTAAGCGTCGGCTTGAACATTGTGCTGCCGCGCGAGCAGGTGCCCAACCCGTACCAGGATTTAAGCTTGCACTATCGCCACTTTTTCTCGCGCAAGGTGATGTTCGTTAAATACGCGTGCGCTCACGTCTGTCTGCCCGGTGGATTCGGCACGATGGATGAGCTGATGGAAATTCTGACGCTCGTGCAAACCGGCAAATCGCGCAAGGTGCCCATCATTCTGGTGGGCACGTCGTTTTGGAGCGGACTGCTGGACTGGTTTCGCGATCAACTGGCGGCGCGCGGCAAGATTAAGCTCGAAGCGATGGACCTGCTGCAGTTGGTCGATACGGCGGACGACGTGGTCGCTGCGATCAAGGCCTTCGACGCCGAGCACGGTCTGGAAGCCACCGCCAGAGACCTCGAGATCATGCGCGGACTCTGATGTCAGGCGGATCGCTAAGACTGGCGAATCTGTGCGAGAGCGTCGCCGTTCGTACCGGTCAACTGGTTGCCTGGCTGACCGTGCTGATGATTGGCGCGACCTTTGCCGTCGTCGTGTTGCGGTATTTTTTCTCGTTGGGTTACATCTGGTTGCAGGAAGTGGGTGTCTATCTGCACGCACTGGTGTTCCTGCTCGGCGCTGCTTACACGCTGGCCCGCGATGAACACGTACGCGTTGATATTTTCTATCGGAAGATGAGCGCGCGCTGGCAGCGTCGCGTTGATTTAATTGGCACGGCGATTTTTCTGCTGCCCACCGTGGGCGTCATTGGCTGGACGACGTGGGACTATGTGTTGCGCGCGTGGATTGACCGGGAAGCGTCGCGCCAGACTGGGGGGTTGCCGTACCCGTTCGTGCCGCTGCTCAAGACGGCCATTCTGGTCGCCGTGATCCTGCTCGCAATTCAAGCGCTCGCCTGGATGCTGCGCGGGGGGCGTGTGCGCTCAGTGGATACGCCGCACGGGACGAGTGAGCTGTGAGCGCCGCGCCGCCGCTGTTGTTGTTTGTCGTGGCCATTGCGTTGCTGATGGCGGGCTACCCGGTGGCGTTTACGCTGGCTGGCGTTGCGCTGATCATGGCTGGCATCGGGATAGTGTTTGGCACGTTTGACCCGAGCCTGCTGGGCGCCATTCCCAGTCGCCTGTTTGGCGGTACCATGACCAACGAGCTGCTCGTCGCGGTGCCGATCTTCGTGTTCATGGGCGTGGTCCTTGAACGCGCAAAGATTGCGGAAGCCCTGCTCGACACGCTGGGGCTGGTGCTCGGTCGACTGCGCGGCGGGATGGCGATATCGGTGATGGTGGTAGGGATGCTGCTGGCGGCCAGCACCGGCATTGTCGGTGCCACCGTGGTCACCATGGGGCTGCTGTCATTGCCCACGATGATAAAGCGCGGCTACGATCCCGCGCTTGCCAGCGGTTCGATCTGTGCGGCCGGTACACTGGGGCAAATTATTCCCCCGTCCATCGCGCTGGTTCTGCTTGGCGACGTGCTGTCGTCGGCGTATCAGGAAGCACAGCGACGCCAGGGTATTTTCTCGGTCGATACCGTGTCGGTGGGCGATTTGTTCATGGGCGCGGCCATTCCCGGCTTGTTGCTGGTCGTCATTTACATTCTGTATTTGCTGGTGGTCTCCGTTGTGCGCCCGGCGTCGATGCCGCCAGTGGTGGCGTCAACGCTGAGCACCGGCGCGCTGGCCAAACGCGTGGTACAGGTTTTGATTCCGCCGCTGGCGCTCATTGTGGCGGTACTGGGTTCGATCATCACGGGAATCGCATCGCCGACTGAGGCGGCGTCGGTGGGCGCCATGGGTGCGTTGTTGCTCGCCGGCGTTACCGGGGCGCTCAATATCGAAATGCTGCGCGATGTTGCGCGCACCACGACACGCGTGAGTTCGATGGTCTTTCTGATTTTGATCGGCGCGTCGATTTTTTCGCTGGTGTTTCGCGGCTTCGGCGGCGACGAAGTGGTGCGCGAGCTGCTCAGCGACTTACCCGGTGGCGCGACCGGAGCGCTGGTCGTGGTCATGCTAATGATTTTTCTGTTGGGCTTTGTGCTCGACTTCATCGAGATCACGTTTGTTGTCGTGCCCATCGTTGGCCCCGTGTTGTTGGCGCTCGGGATTGATCCTGTCTGGCTTGGCGTGATGATCGCGATCAACCTGCAAACGTCGTTTCTGACGCCGCCATTTGGATTCGCGTTGTTCTACTTACGCGGCGTTGCGCCGGAGTCGGTACCCACCTCGGCCATTTACCGCGGCGTGATGCCGTTTGTGGCGCTACAGGTTCTGATGCTGGGGATTCTCGCGCTGTGGCCGGAGCTTGCGACCTGGCTGCCGGACTATCTGAACAGTCGCTAACGCAAACTCGCGGCCACCTGTTCAATGGCATCGAGCATGTCGCGAATGGTCGCTTCATCGGTGTGTTTGTTCATCACCGTGATGCGTAGATAACTGCGCTTCGCGACCGTTGCCGAGGTCAAGTGGAAACGCCGCTGGACCACCAGCTCGTCGCGAATTCGGACCTGCATGGCGTCGTCATCCCCGTA
>JBGCFP010000022.1:0-2505 GCA_045107005.1 Gammaproteobacteria bacterium | reverse complement strand
TGAGCGTAGTTAAACATGATTTCATGAAATGTGGACGGGTCGTCGATCGCATCGGCGAGGTAGTGGTTCCTCGATGTGTCGTAATGGACAGCCGCTTCTGCAAATTCCAGTTTCTCGCTACGAATATGGCCGAGCGCCATTTCGCGCAAATGATTTGACTCCGTGCCGGCTCCTGATCGTGCTGCATCGACTTGCGGTTCCCCGCGCATGAGCTCTTCAGCCGCAGCGGTGTCTCCGGTCATTGCCAGTACAACGCTAAGCCGATACAGATGAGGCCGCGTCCTAGGATCTGTCGCGCCCCAGATGTTCGTTGCGAGCTCCAGGCTGCGTCGTGCTTCTCGAATCCATGATTCATTACGGTGCAAGCCGCCGTACACTTTCTCCAGCGCAACCGATAACGTCAGCCGAGTTTCCGGATCACGAGGCGTCGCGTTGTCCAGCAGATTTGACGCACGATTTAGCGCTGAAACCAGCGACGGGTTTGGGTCTGACAGTGATTGGCGCGGATCCGCGTTACTTAGTATCTGGGTGATAAACTCGATGGCCTCTGTTCTATTGCGTTCTTCTTTTTGTGCCAAATTGAGAGCGGATTTCGTCTGGTACGCGAGAACGGACGCGAGTACTACTGCGCCGACCAGAATTGAAGCGATGGACCAAACCCATGGGCGTCGCGCCTTGATTCTTCTATATTTGGCAAGTTGTTCAATCTCTAGCCGGCGCTCATCAACCCTGTCAATGGCACTATCAAGCTCGCCAAGCGACATCCGGCGCTCTGGTTCGGCGTGCATTGCCATTCTGAGCAATTCCACAATGGCGGGATCGCCAACGGTCTCATCCCAATTGGCCCAGATTAGTGGTTTGGACAGATCGCCCATCACAAGTTGATAGGTAATGACCCCCAGTGAGTAAATGTCACTCTTTGCATTCCCGTCTTTCCCTTCCAGGATTTCAGGTGCGGCATAGTTCAGTGTTCCGCGTTCTTCGGACTGCACTCCGTCTTTGGTTATGGTCAGCCCGTCTGGAATAACCCCAAATTTCTCAAAGTGCTCACGATCAATGCTCCGAACGGCACCCAGGTCGATGATTAAAATATCGAGCGTGCCGTCGCTGTCTGCGGCGATTAGATTGGCGGGTTTGATGTCCCGGTGCGTGATTCCAAACTCGTGTAATTCGCGAACCGCCGCAATGATTTGGCGGGAGATGCCGAGGCGTTGTTGCAGTGTTTTCGACGCCAAGTATGTCGCACTCCATTCGAGCAGGTTTTGGCCGGCGTATCCAAAGCGTAAATACTTTGGCTTTTTCGCCAGGGCAGAACCCATGAACGCTGGAAATGGCGAACTGGGTTTCCGCTGCTTCTCAATCAGTCGCCAAATACTGCCCTCGGCTTCGATTCGACGCTCAGCCGCATCGTGCTGTGCAAACTTGAGTACAGAGCGGGCTCCCTCGCTTTCGGCGAGCCAAACTTCAGTCCCCTCGTTGGCAGCTAGACGTTCGATCAGCGTGCAACCATCGACAGAATCACCGGATGACAAAATGGAGTCTTCCGCCGCGGCCTTGGCGACGAGTCGAAGTGCCACGTCACCCATGAATTCATAGCCTTGGGAACGGTGAGTCTTGATCAGCGCTCCAAATTCGCCGAGTTTTTGGCGAAGTTTGGACACGGCGTTGTTGAGACTAGCGGCACTGTCTTGCGCCAAAACGTTCTGGAGCGGCACGATCTGCCTCGCCTGATGCAGCAATAGACTCAGTATTTGCTCGGATTGTGGTTCCAGATGTCGGGGCTGTCCAAGTACTTCCAGTTGAGACCGGCTGGGGTTAAAGAGGATCTTGTTTTCCTGAAACCGATATTCATATTGGTAAGCCTCTTCTAGCGCAATATCCCTATTCATTTTCTTATTTGTTTCCTTACCGTTTGAGCGTGCTTAGAAGGTTGAGAGTATCAGGTGCATTGGGCTACGAGAATGACTCTGCGAAACGAAACCTGCAGTGGTCAGCCGTCGCAGGTGCTTGCCTCGCAAAGTCGCTACTCACGAACAAGTCTCGATCGACATGACTGTTGTTCGAGTACTCAAGATGCGTTCGGGGTGCTGCCCGGGATTTACTCAAGCGCCTCGCGCAAGGATGTTATGAATATTCTGCTTTGCGCCAAAGCCGTAAAAATATCGTATTGATAAACAGTAGGATACACATCGTTAGACTCCCGTTAGACTCGAAAAAACTCTCCTTGTTAGCTTCGGTGAGTGGATTGAATAGGTCTTAGCGAAGCTTATGGAGAAGAAACAAATGACTTACAAGAAACAGCGGTTCGACGATGGATTTCGGACATTCATGTTGGATCAATTCTACGGAGCACGAATGCGGCGTGTCGGTCTTTACGCTCGTCAAATTGCTCTCGCTCTGTTTGTTGGGTTGCTCGGCCCGGCGTCGTTAGCGTCCATCGCCGTCGATATTCGAAGTGCGCCAGATACGGTTGCCCCCGGAGAGCAGACTATCGTCGAATTGACG
>JBGCFP010000219.1:0-36351 GCA_045107005.1 Gammaproteobacteria bacterium | reverse complement strand
GATCTGGTCCTCGCGGGTGGAACCGAAGCCATGAGTCGCGCGCCGTTGCTGTACAACGATGACGCCGTATCGTGGTTCCGGGCAAGCTCCCGAGCGCGCAAAGCGGGCGACAAGATAAAGTCGTTCGGCAAGCTCCCGGTGACCGCGTTTCTCAATCCGGTGATTGCCCTGTTGCGCGGACTGCGCGACAGCACGGTCGATCTGGACATGGGCCAAACCTGCGAAATCATCTCTCACCGGTTTGGTATCGAGCGCGACGCGATGGACAAGTACGCCGTGGAAAGCCATCTGCGATTAGCGGCCGCCTTCGATGAAAAGAGAATGCCCGAAGTGATCCCGGTCTACGCGCCCGATGGCACCGTGTATGACGAAGACACCGGCTTACGACGTGATTCGAGTGTGGAGAAGCTGGCGAAACTGCGTCCGGTTTTCGATCGCCAGGGCGGCATTGTCACCGCCGGCAACAGCTCGCAAATCACCGACGGTGCCGCATTGCTGCTAATGGCGAGTGCTGACGCCGTGGAACGCCACGATTTGCCCGTACTCGGGCGTCTGGTCGACACACAGTGGTCGGGCCTCGATCCTGCACAGATGGGACTGGGCCCCGCCTACGCGTCGGCACCACTGCTATCACGCGCGCAGCTTGCCGTTGACGATATTGACGTCTACGAGATAAACGAAGCGTTCGCTGGCCAGGTGCTGGCGTGCCTCGCCGCCTGGCGAGACGCGGACTTCTGTCGGGACGAGCTGCAGCTAGTGGAACCGCTGGGCGACATCGACATGGACCGCATTAATATCGACGGCGGCGCCATCAGCATCGGACATCCGGTCGGTGCCAGCGGCGCCCGCATCGTTTTGCATGCGCTCAACGCGCTCAAGGACAGCGGCGGCCAGCGCGCCATCGCCACGTTGTGTATCGGCGGCGGCCAAGGCGGCGCGATGCTGCTCGAACGGGGGCAATAACATGGATACGTCAATCAACTGGCACCTCGAGACCGACGATAACAACGTCGCGTGGCTTGGCCTGGACAAAGTCGACGCGACGGCCAACGTGCTGTCCTCTCACGTCATGGCGGAATTGAACGACCGGCTGGCCGATCTGGAAGCCGGCACGCCCAAAGCGGTGATCGTACATTCGATGAAAAAAACCGGCTTTATTGCGGGCGCAGACGTTACGGAATTTACCGCGTTGACCGGTGAGGACCAGGCCTACGAGTTGGTGCGGGCCGGACAGAAAGTGTTCGATCGGCTCGAAGCGCTGTCGATGCCAACCATCGCCCTGATCAACGGTTTCGCGCTGGGCGGTGGCCTGGAACTGGCGCTCGCCTGCGACTACCGCATCGTCGTTGACGAAGACTCTGCGCGACTCGGCCTGCCCGAAGTTCAACTTGGCATTCACCCGGGCTTCGGCGGGACCGTACGCAGCACGCGTCTGGTCGGACCACAGGCAGCGCTCGACATGATGCTGACCGGGCGCGGACTGCGGCCGCGTGCGGCGAAGAAAATTGGACTGGTTGATCAGGTCGTCGCGCGTCGTCACTTGCGTCGTGCCGCCCTTCAGATGGCGCTGTCGCCGCCCAAAAAACGCAAACCAGGCGCCAAGGGCAAAGCGATGAACAGTGGCGTGATGCGCCCGTTGATCGCCCGAATGTCCGAGAAGCAGGTGGCGAAGAAAGCCCGCAAGGACCACTATCCTGCGCCCTACGCCATTATCGATTTGTGGAAAGAATACGCGTGGGACTGGTCTTTGATGTACGACAAAGAGGCGCGCTCGATCGCGCGTCTGATGTGTACACCCACCTCACGCAATCTCGTCCGCGTGTTTTTGCTCCAGGATCGCCTGAAGGCGCAAGCCGCAGACAAGACGTTTAAGCCCAGCCACGTCCACGTCATCGGTGCTGGCGTTATGGGTGGCGACATCGCGGCATGGTGCGCGGTGCGCGGGTTTTCCGTCACGCTGCAGGATCGCGAACCCAAATACATCGGGCCTGCCATCGAGCGCGCGCACGCGCTGTTCAAAAAGAAGCTGCGTCGTCCGCATCTGATCCAAGGCGCTGCCGATCGACTCATGCCCGATGTGGCGGGCAACGGTGTCGACGACGCTGATGTTGTGATCGAGGCGATTTTCGAAAACACAGAAGCCAAACAGGCGCTTTATCGATCGCTGGAACCGCGCATGAAGACGCACGCTATTTTGGCCACCAATACGTCGAGCATTCGCCTCGAAGAATTGGCGACCGTGCTTGATCGTCCCGAGCGACTGATCGGCCTGCACTTTTTCAATCCGGTGGCAAAGATGCCGTTGGTGGAAGTGATCTACGGCGATCAAACCGATCGCAATGAAGCGGCCAAAGGTGTTCAGTTCGCGCGACGCATCAGCCGCCTGCCGCTGCCGTGTCGCAGCGCGCCGGGGTTTGTCGTCAACCGCATTTTGTTTCCGTACATGATAGAGGCGATGCGCATTGGCACCGAGGGCGTGCCGCTCGCCGTGATTGACCGCGCCGCTGAACAGTTCGGGATGCCCATGGGTCCGGTGGAACTGGCCGACACCGTCGGGTTGGACGTCTGCCTGCACGTGGCCAATGTGTTCGCCAGGGAATTTGGCATGGAAATTCCGGACCGACTAAGCCAAATGGTCGAGCGCAAGGATCTGGGCAAGAAAACCGGTCGCGGATTCTACGACTGGAAAAAAGGCAAGGCCGTCAAGCCCAAAGCCAGCAACGATGCCATAGCGGAGGACCTGACCGATCGGCTGTTACTGCCGTTCGTCAACGAAGCCGCGGCGTGTCTGCGCGAAGGCATTGTCGAAGACGCTGACCTGCTCGACGGCGGCGTCATTTTTGGCACCGGCTTCGCGCCGTTTCGCGGCGGGCCGATTCAGTATGCGCGCGACCGCGGCATCGACAATCTGGTCACCCGGCTCAATGACCTTGCCGGCCGTTACGGTGAACGCTTTGCGCCCGATGCGTACTGGAGCCACCTGCAACAAGAACAGGCCGCGCGTCAGGCACAAGACGTCGCGACGCCGTCGGACGACCCGGCGTGATGGAAGATCCGCGGCGACTGCTGCAGTCCAGACATGGCGAACCTTCGGTTCGGACCATGGCGATGCCGGCCGATGCCAACTGGCTGGGCGACATTTTTGGCGGCTGGTTGATGTCCCACGCCGACATCGCGGGTGCCACACATGCCTATCGGCGGGCTCAGGGCAAGGTGGTCACGGTTGCGGTCAAGGATTTTGACTTCGTCGCGCCGGTATATGTCGGCGATGTCGTGACATTCTTTACCAATATCGAGCACGTTGGCCGGACTTCCATGAAAGTGGGCGTGCGTGTTTATGCCGAACGACCGGGCAATGAGCCAGGTCAACACATCGAAGTGGCCAGTGCGTCGTTTATCTACGTGCACGTGGGCGAAGATCGACAGAAAAAGCCTCTTCCACCCGCCACAACGTCTGACGGCTAGCCCCTCGAATTGGACCCATCAGTGTGTGACGCCGTTAGCCCCGAGCGCTCTTTAGCTGTGTTAGACTCGCGGCCAGAAAGCGCTCGAAAGGATGCTGGAGACGGCATGCTACGGCGGTTTTCGCGTGTCAAAACAATATTATGTCGACAAAGCCCATAGACCCTAACTTACTCAAATCGCTCACCCCGCTCGACGGGCTCAAAGCCGAAAACCTTCAGGCCCTGGTCAAGAAGACGTCGGTGCAGGAGCTCAGCAGCGGTCGCTTCATTTTCAAGGAAGGCGACAGCGAGAAACGGACCATTTACATTTTGTCCGGCCAGGTTGAGTTGCGCACCGATACCAAGGTGGTCCGGGTCATCGCGGGCGGCAGTGACGAAGCGCGACACCCGCTCGCCCCGATGCTGCCACGCAAGGTCAATGCCAGAGCGCGCACCGACATCGAATACATTTCCATCGACAGCGATTTGCTCGACGTCATGCTGACCTGGGATCAAACCGGTTCTTACGAAGTCAGCGAGCTGCAGGACGACGACACCAACGAAAGCGACGATTGGATGACAACGCTCTTGCAAACCAAAGCGTTTCACAAGATTCCGCCCGCGAACATTCAGGCCATTTTCATGCGCATGCAGCGGGTGTCCTATCGCGAGGGCGACGTGGTCATAAAACAGGGTGACGAAGGCGACTTTTTCTACGTCATTACCGAAGGACGTTGCGCCGTTACGCGCGAGACGCCGTTGAACAAGGACGGCATCAAGTTGGCCGAACTGCGCACCGGTGACACGTTTGGCGAGGAAGCGCTGATTTCCCAAGCCAAACGCAACGCCACCGTTACCATGTTGGCGGACGGCGTGTTGATGCGGCTGGCAAAGGAACACTTCAACAAACTGCTCAACGAGCCCATGCTCGATTGGGTCGATCTCACCCGCGCCAACGATATCGTCGCCAACGGCGGAAAGTGGTTAGACGTACGTTTGCCCAGCGAGTTTGACAACTTCCATCAGCCAGGTGCCGTCAACATTCCGCTGTATTTTATTCGCCTCAAGCTCAAGACGCTGGACAAGTCGACGCCGTACGTCGTGTGCTGCGACACCGGCCGCCGCAGCTCCGCGGGCGCGTACATTCTTAGCGAGCGCGGGTTTACTACGCACGTGCTCGAAGGCGGTTTGACCATGTCGGACGCGCAAGCCAAAGCCTGAACAGTGCGACCGCTCAGCGACCGCCCTTCTTGACCCGTACTTTTTCAGCGACCGATCAGCAACGTCAGACGAGCGCACGACGTCGTGCGAGCGTCCAGCCCGTGCAGCGCGCGCGTTATTTCCTCGTAGTTGCCGGTGACAATACGACCACCGGCATCGACGTCAATTTCGCCGTGTGAGTTGATCGGCAGGCGCGTTGCCGGTTCGAGCAGACGGTAGCCCACTTTATAGACGGTCTGCACGTAGCGGGGTCTGCGCGCGTCGTCGTTGAGCGCCATACGCAACTGCGACACCGCGCGCTTGAGCACGCCTTCGACCACGTAGCGCCGCGGCCAAACGCCGTCCAGCAATTCCGACTTGGTCAGTATGCGGCCCGACGCGCTGACCAACGTCAGCAGCACAGCCATTGTCTTGGGTTCGATTTGACGTGTTTGCTCCGACGATGACACACAGTTTGCACGTGGATCGACGCGCCACTCCCCCAACGTAAACGGCGCCGCTTGCCAGGCACTCGACTTATCCATTGCTTTGCCCTTTGAATCCTTGCCCCGAGTTGGTATTCGCAACGACGCGCGGTTTTCTGACATCGCGAAATCCTTACGACTTCCTAACAAGTTATGGCGCGGCCACCGCTAGTGTCTTTAAGGGTCAGTTACACGAAAGGGGAATAGCATGAAGTTAACCACGACACTGGCCGCCATTAGCGGCACCGCACTACTGCTAGGGGGTGTGCACGCGCACGCCCAATCACTAATGCTCGATGACAACCCACAGGCGCCGCTGCTCGGCTTTACCGGGTTCGGTACAGGCGCCGAAAGCCCGTGGGGGTTTCCCGTCGCGCCGGGGGCGCCAACAGCGCCTTCGCCGGTGCTGCCCTTGATCCCGGGCATCGTCGTCGGTGATGGCGACATCATCGGGCCCGGGCCCATCGCCATCGGGGCACCCGGTCTGCCGTACATCGCCTCATTGTCGGACTCCGCCAATGCGGGGGTGAACGGATTTGTGTACAGCCTGTACTTCTCGGCAGATCGTGTCACCCAAGGGGCTGTCGGGACCGCGGTCAACGTTCAAAACGGGCTAAACCAGCAGGCGGCCGACGTGTTTCGAGGCGCCAGTACGTTCGTAGCGCCGGCCAGCATCATCGGCACCATGAACGCCCTCCCCGCGCCTTTTGCCGGCATCCTGCCAACCGTTATCGCACCGGTGCCACTGAACGTGCTGGTGTCCGATGAGTCGGTCTTTGGTCTGCCTGCCGACGCCAGCGGCGCGGTCATCGGACCCGGCGTTGTGGCGGGCCCGCCGGGTCGGGGCATTCACAACAACCTGGACGGCTTCGACTTCAGCACGGTGGCGACGGCGGGCGTTTTCGGTGCGCAAACCTACCAGACGGCCTACCCCGATGAGACCTTCCCGTTCGGCGTTCCCACCGCCGATGTGTTCGATATCGCTCCGGGCACGACCACGTTTTGTGGCTTTCCGGCGTTTGCGCCGTCAGCCGCCATGGGACTGATCTTCGGTGATGTCATCGACGCCATGGTCGTGTTCGACAACGGGCCGATGGGCAGTGCCGCTTGCGGTGGTGTGGGCGCTCAACGCGGCAGAGATGGCATTCTGTTCAGTCTCGCCCCCGGCTCGCCGTCACTGGGACTCACCGGTCGCAGCCCCGGTGACATCTTTCTCAGCGATTTCTCGGGCAACTTCGGTGTCTATGCGAGTGCCGCCAATCTGGGTTTGCTGACCAATGCCGGCGGCAGTCCGGCCGCGTCAGGCGACAACGTCGACGCGTTGGAAATGGGCTGTCTGGGTGACTTGAACCGCGACGGTGCGGTGAATGTTCTCGACGTGACGGCGTTCAATATTTGTTCGGCCGGCGGTCCCGCCTGCGGCGACTTCAATGCTGACGGCGTGACCAATTTTCAGGATCTCATTATCCTGGCCGGAAACTTCGGGTGCACCGGCGGCTAGCAAGCCTCGGATCGCCGCTTCAGTGCCAGCCCGGACAGCCAGATGGGTTGCCGGCTCGCGCTGGAGCGGCGTGATCGATGCGGCGCGAGAGCGCCTACATGGTGTGCGTAGGTTTATCGCCGGTCAGGGCGCCTGCCAGATAGTTTTCGATTTTACGCTGCGTGTTGCCGCCGTCCTGTTCGCTGAACTGGACACCAATACCGGCCGTTCGCTTGCCTTGTGCCCCTTTGGGCGTCATCCACACGACTCGCCCCGCCACCGGTAATTTCTCGTTCTCGCCCATGAGATTGAGCAGCATGAACACTTCATCGCCAAGGCGATAGGTGCTGCCGGTGGGAATGAACAACCCGCCATTGGTAACAAACGGCATGTACGCGAGATACAGCGCACTCTTGTCTTTGATCGTGAGGGTGAGAAGGCCAGGTTTACTCATAACGGTCTATGCCACCGACGAGGCCGTGCGAAAGCGCAGCGCCCAAGGCACCAGCAGCGCTTCAATCACCTGTTGCGCGTTGAGCGAAGTGTCTAACCGGCGCCGAGCCCGGTGCACGTTGTCGAGGTATGCAAACATCTGATTCAACTTAATTTGATTCAGGCCCTCAGGCAAGTCCTTAGGGCTCAAATTGTGAGCCACGTCGCGACTCGCGACCCCAAACCGGACGCGGATCACATCGCTAACGCGTCTGGCCAGCCATTCGATGCAGCGGCCGGCGTCCATTTTTACCCACCGAGCCGCGGCGGCTGCCGGGTCGAGCTGACCGTCGCTTATGGCTACCAAATCGGCCGAAAGCTGCTCGACTTGAGCGCTGAATCCCTCTTTGTGCCATTCCAGTGCCGCCAACGGCGCGCCACCGGCAAGTCGCAGCAAAGCGGGCCAAGGGACATCTCCCGGCGCATGCTCACCTAGCCACGCCAGCGCCTGATCGTGATCGGGACGCGGAATGCCGACGCTCTGGCAGCGACTATGGATGGTCGCTGGCAGCGCCGACAGGCGGTGCGTGACCAGCATGAGCACGCTGTCTCCCGTCGGCTCTTCGAGGGTTTTGAGCAACGCGTTCGCCGCCGCCTCGGTCATGGCATCGGCCGGATCGATGATGGCCACCTTGCGGCCGTTGGCCAAACTCGACAGCGACAGCTTGCCAATCAGCGCACGTACCTGGTCGACCGAGATGCTGCGCTTGTCCTCTTCGGGCGCCAGCTGATAGAAGTCCGGATGGTTGTCAGCGGCCACCCAGTGGCAAGCCGGACAGCTGCCGCATGCGGTTGAGGTTGCGCACAGAAATCGAGTCGCCAGACGTTGCGCGAACGCCCCTTTGCCCAATCCTCGCACGCCGTGTATCAGCAGACCGTGTGACAATCTCTGCTCGGCCAGCGCCGCCACAATGGTATCGAACGGCGCCTGATGCCACGGATAGGCATTCGCATTCATTGAGAAATCGCCAGATAGTCCAACAGCGCATCGCGCGCCGCGCCGCGTACCTGTGGCAATGTCGCGCTGGCATCGACGACTCGATAGCGCGTCGGTTCTTCCTCGGCGAGCGCCAGATAGGCCGTGCGCGCCCGCTCGAAGAACGCCGATTTTTCGATCTCAAATCGATCCGGCGTCGATCGCTGGCGAGCACGGGCAAGACCAATCGGCTCCGGCACGTCCAGAAGCAAGGTCATGTCAGGCCACAAATCGCCGTGCAGCCAGTCGGCGAGATAGCGAATCTGTTGCGTGCTGATCCCGCGACCGGCACCTTGGTACGCCAGCGTGGCGTCGGTAAAACGATCGCAAATGACCCAAATGCCAGCGGCAAGCGCGGGCCGTATCACTTCGACCAGATGTTGTTCACGCGCCGCAAACACAAGCAGTAATTCCGCGCGTGGATGCAGTGACTCACGTTCACGACGTTCCAACACCAGCTCGCGGATCGATTCCGCGATACCGGTGCCACCGGGCTCACGCGTACACAGAGTCGGGATGTCTTTGAGATGAAGCTGGCGCTCGATCTCTTCGATGACGGTGCTCTTGCCCGCCCCTTCGATGCCTTCGAGGGAGATAAATCGACCGCGCTGTTTGAGGTTGTCGTCACTCACTTGGGTGCTCGCAGAGCTTTCAGGTAGCGTGCCAGGGCCTGATTGTGCTCAGTCAGTGTTTTGGAAAAATAGTGACCGCCGTCGCCGTCACCGGTCGCGACGAAATACAGCGTGTCTCCCGACGCTGGCGCGACTGCCGCTGCCAGGGAATCGGCGCCCGGCAGTGCAATCGGTGTCGGCGGAAGACCGTCTCGCGTGTAGGTATTGTAAGGGGTATCCGTGCGCAAATCTCGTCGCGTGATATCCCCGTTAAACGTGGGGCCGAGGCCGTAGATCACCGTTGGGTCTGTTTGCAAACGCATACCCTTGGTCAGCCGACGACAGAACACGCCCGCGATTTGTGCTCGCTCATCGGCACGACCCGTTTCTTTCTCGATGATAGACGCCAGAATAAGCGCTTGCGTTGGTGACGTCAGGGGACAATCGTTGGTCCGCCCGGCCCAGGCTGAGGCCAAACGATCAATCATTGCCGTGTGGGCGTTGCGCAAGATAACCAGGTCAGTCGTGCCTCGCGCAAAAGAATACGTATCGGGGAAAAACCGTCCTTCCGGATGCTGATCCGGTACACCCAGCGTCGCCATGATCTCTTCGTCTGACCTGGACGGCAGGGTTTGACGCAAGTCGGGGTGCGCGGCCAGCGCCGCGCGCAACTCGCGAAAATTCCAGCCTTCGACCACCGTGATGGATTGCAGAACCACATCGCCGTCGACCAGCTGTTTGAACAGCGCGTGTACGCCGGTATTTGGCGCAATCAAATATTCGCCAGCCTGCACCTTGTCCGCCACTTCGCGATAGCGCGCGTAATAGGTAAGCAAGGTTGGCGACCCATAGCCGCCCGCGTCGCGTAACGTTTTGGCCACCGTCGCAAAACTCATGCCCGGCTCGATAACCAACCTTAATGGCGCTTCGCCGGTCACCACCGGTTCGCTCAATTTCTCATGAGCGACATAGGCGACCGAGCCAAGTCCCACCAGGACGAGCAAAACCGTGACCAGTAACCAGCGCAGCACTCGCATCATGGTGTCGCCTCATCCAGACTCTTGAAGTGCCTTTGCAGCGCATAGGCCGCATCAAAATCCACAAGGGAAATGCCACCTAACTTGCGTACCGGAACGACTCCTCGAATACTGCTGGTCAGAAACACCTCACTGGCGCCCAGAAAATCGGGGGAGCGCATCACTCTTATGCTTGTCCTTAAACCCAGCGCTTCGGCGTGATCCAGGACACGCTCACGGCAAATGCCGGCGACGCCACAGTTATCGAGTTTCGGTGTCATCAGAATATTGCCCAAACGCGCAAACACATTGGCACTAACCGCTTCAATAACCTGGCCCCAGGCATCACACAGCAAGCCGTCATCAGCGGCGACCGTCTGGAGTTCGCGAGCGGCCATCACCTGTTGAATTCGCCCAAGGTGCTTGAGACCCGCCAACGTAGGCTGCAGCGGCAGCTGGGTTTCCAGCCACACGACGCGTATGCCATCCCGGTAAATAGCCGGATCCGTCTGCGGCCAATCGTTCAACTCCCAAATTCGGCGCACCGTCGATGCCGAATCCGGTGCATAGCCGCGCCCGCCGGAGCCGCGCGTCACGGTCAGGCGGGCAACCGCGAGATCGGGCAGATTCATGCCGTCCAGATCCGCATTCAGGTGGGCCAGCTTGGGCATGGATATGCCCAACGCGTCACAACCGCGCGCGAGTCGTGCCAAGTGGCGGTCGAACTCAATCACGCGTCCGTTGCGCACGGCCATCGTCTCGAACAGCCCGTCGCCGTAGCGCAATCCTCGATCCGTGGCCGGTAACTGACCGGCGGCTACACCGTCGACCCAAATTCGCTCGCTCATGCGGGACACCCGTTGTGTTCCGGGTTCAGCGCGAGGATGAGCCCGCGCGCTTTGGCTCGCGTTTCGTGAAGTTCCGCCTCGGGTTTTGAATCGGCCACGATGCCGGCGCCAGCCCGAAAGCGGACGTTGCGGCCATCGCTGACGGCAGTACGGATCAATATATTGAAATCGCCGCTGCCGTCGCGGTTTAAATAGCCCATGGCACCGGTATACGCGCCGCGCGGGGCCCGTTCAAGATCTGCAATAATCTCCATGCAGCGAACTTTCGGGCAACCGGTAATCGTGCCACCCGGAAACACGGCGCGCAGCGCCTGACCGGGACCGATATCTGCCTCAAGCTCACCCGACACGTTCGACACGATATGGTGCACGTGCGCGTAGCTCTCAAGCACCATGAACTCATCGACAGTAACGGTGCCGGCGCGACATACCCGGCCAATGTCGTTGCGCTCGAGGTCGATAAGCATGACGTGCTCGGCGCGCTCTTTCGGGTGCCCCAGGAGTTCGAGCGATTGCGCCTGATCACTGGCCACACTGGTGCCACGTGGACGGGTACCGGCAATGGGCCGAGTATCGATGCGGCCTTCGGCCAAACGGACCAGACGCTCTGGCGACGAGCTCATGACGCACTGGTCGCCCCATACCATTAACCCGGCAAACGGCGCCGGATTGGCCGCTCGCAGGCGCTGGTATATGTCGACACTTCGCACATTTTGCGCAAGCGTGGCACACCACTCGCGCGACAGATTCGCCTGAAACACGTCACCAGCGGCGATGTGTTCCTTTGCTCTTTCGACGGCATTGAGATAGCGGTCGGCTGGTTCTTCCTTGAGCTCGTCAATCAGTGACCGACGCGCCCCGACACTGCGCGTCGGCGTTGCCGCGCTGACGGCGTCGAGCAAATCATCGGTGCCCGCCCGCTCGCTAATCAAATGGACTTGCCCACTGCGATGGCACCGCACCACGGCGCTGCGCACGCGCACGGCCAGTGCCACGGGCAACGTGTAATCCAGGGGAAGCGCAAGGACAGTCTCCACCTGCGCCGCCAGCTCATAGCTTGCGAACACGAACCACCCGCCGCGAAACGGCCAAGTCGCGGTGTCGTCGCCAAGGCCATGACGGGTCGGCGCGAGCGCGTCGAGCCGGCTGAAAAAATCAGTGGCACGACCGTCCGCCAGATCTTCAGCCGAGAGCACCAACGCCTCTTCCGGCTCGCAAAACAAAATGTCGTAGCGACCTAACGTCCGCTGAGCCGATCCTCCGATCGCGGCACTGTCGAGCAAAAATGGGAAACGTTGCGGGTCTTTTTCGTGCAGGCCCAACAGGTCGACCGACGGGTCGAGCGGTGTGGTGTAAAACTCGAAAGAAGGCACGGGACGTGTCCGCCCGATGGCGTCAACCGCGCCTAGGATGCGCGACCGAGCACCAGCGTGCCGTTAGTGCCGCCAAAGCCGAAGGAGTTTGAGACGACTCGGTCGACGTTGGTTTCACGTGCGGTCAGCGGAACGAAATCCAAATCGCATTCCGGGTCTGGCTCATGCAGATTAATGGTGGGCGGAAGAACCTGGTCGCGCAGCGCCATGATCGAAAAAATCGCTTCGGCGGCACCCGACGCGCCGAGCATGTGGCCGGTAACCGATTTGGTCGAGCTAACCGCCAACGACGACACGGCATCGCCAAACACCGTTTTCATGGCTTTCACTTCGGCGCGATCGCCCAGCAGCGTCGACGTGGCATGCGCGTTCACGTAATCGATGTCAGCCGGATTGCATTTTGCGTCGTTCAGCGCACTGCGCATACTCGATGCGGCGCCCGCACCGGATTCCTCCGGAGCGGTTATGTGGTGAGCGTCGCCACTCATACCGAAACCCAGCAGCTCGGCGTAAATGGTAGCGCCACGTTTTTTGGCGTGCTCCCACTCTTCGAGCACCAGTGAACCGGCACCGTCAGCAAGAACAAATCCATCGCGATTGACATCCCAGGGCCGACTGGCTTCGGTTGGCGCGTCATTGCGCGTTGACAACGCCTTGGCCGAGTTGAACCCGCCCATCCCAAGGACCGACGTCGCCATTTCTGCGCCGCCGGTCAACATGACGTCTGCGTCGCCGTACGCGATGCAACGCGCACCCATACCAATATTGTGGGCACCGGTTGTGCAGGCCGTGACAATCGAGAAATTGGGTCCGGTCAGACCCAGATCGATGGAGACCTGTCCGGCCACCATATTGATGATGCTGCCCGGCACGAAAAATGGCGAGATCTTGCGCGCCGAGCCGGAGGTCCGATACTTCTCGTAGTTTTCTTCGATGGTCGTAATGCCGCCGATGCCGGAACCAATCGCGATACCGATCCGGTCCGCCGGCGTCGTATCGACCGACAGTCCCGAATCGGCAAACGCCATCTTGCTGGCGGCGATGCCGTAGTGCATAAAAATATCGCAACGCCGAACCAGTTTGCGATCGATGTAATCTGTCGCGTCAAAATCTTTCACTTCTGCGGCGAAGTGCGTATTGAGCTCGCTGGTGTCAAAGCGTGTGACGGGTCCGACACCACTGCGACCGTTGACGACGTTATCCCACGCCATCGCAACAGTGTTACCAACGGGCGAAATCAGCCCCATTCCGGTGATAGCGATGCGGCGTTTCGTCACGACAATTCTCTTCTAAAAAGCACCGGCGGCGAACGCTGGTGCGGCGGGCGAGCGACTACCCTTTGTGGTTATTAATGTAGTCGATGGCCTGCTGAACGTTAGTGATTTTCTCGGCTTCTTCATCCGGAATCTCGCACTCGAATTCATCTTCCAGCGCCATCACCAGTTCAACGGTATCCAAAGAATCGGCGCCCAGGTCGTCCACAAAAGACGATCCGGTGGCTACGGTGTCTTCTTTCACACCCAGTTGGTCAGCGACGATCTTCTTGACCCGCTCTTCAATACTCATGAGTTCATTCCTCGTACACAAAAAAGACGTCGGCTAAGTCGACGGCGCCGCCATTGTATGTGAATCGAACGCGTCAGGCTATATGCCGAACAGACACGATCTTGGGGCGCAAAAGCCCCATTTCAAGCCATATACATGCCGCCATTGACGTGTAAGGTGTCGCCAGTGATGTAACCGGCGTGTTCCGACGCCAAAAACGCCACCGCGTGGGCAATATCGGCGGGGGCACCCAGCCTCGCCGCCGGTACCTGGGCGATCAGGGCTTCACGCTGTTCGTCGCTCAAAGCCTTGGTCATATCCGTATCGATGAACCCCGGCGCGACCGTATTGACGGTCACACCACGCGATCCGACTTCATGCGCCAGGGATTTCGCAAACCCGATCATGCCCGCTTTGGCTGCAGCGTAGTTGCTCTGCCCCGGGTTACCCATGCTGGCAACCACCGAGCTGATGTTAATGATGCGCCCGAAACGGGCCTTCATCATGCCGCGCAGGAACGCTTTGCTCAAACGATAGACCGCGCTGAGATTCGTATCGATGATTGCGTCCCAGTCGTCGCTTTTCATGCGCAGCAACAGACCGTCGCGGGTGACGCCCGCGTTGTTGACCAGTGCGTGAACGACACCGTCATGCGCCGTCACGTCCTTGACCATCGCGTCGATCTGCGCCACGTCGGTGACGTTCAACACCACCCCCCGACCGTTGGCACCCAATCGCTGCGAAATCGAATCAGCCCCCGCCTCGCTGGTCGCCGTGCCGATCACCCGGTAGCCGGCCGTGGCCAGCTGGTCGGAGATCGCAGCGCCAATGCCACGACTCGCGCCGGTCACCAGGGCCAGTTTTTGTTCAGGTGCGCTCATTGCTGTTCTCCGTTTTCGAGTTCGGTGGCCGCCAGCGCCGCGTCCATGGCATCAGCGTCGTGCAGCGAGATCATCTTGGCGCGCCGGTGAATGCGCTTGACCAGCCCGCTGAGTACGCGTCCGGGGCTGCATTCGTAAAAGCGCTCAGTACCCTCGGCCAGCAGCGTTTCAATGGTGCTGCGCCAGGGCACGGGTGAGTAAATCTGTCGTGCCATCGCAGCGCGCATACTGTTGGGATCGGCAGGATCAACGGGACCTGCGTTAAAGAGTATGCGCACGGTCGGCGTGCTAACCGCCACTTTCGCCAGCGCCTCCTCATAGGCGTCACCAGCCGGACGCATCAGTGCGCAATGCGACGGTACGCTGACGGGCAATGGAATAACGCGTTTCGCGCCATCCGCGTTGGCTTGATCGATCAGGCGAGCCACCGCGCTGGCGTCGCCCGCCACAACGACCTGCCCGGGTGCATTGAAATTGACGGCTTCAACCACCTCGCCCTGCGCGGCCTTGGTGCACGATTCGCTTACTTGCTCGTCGCTGAGCCCGATTACGGCAACCATGGCGCCAGCGCCGGGCGCCACCGCGTCTTGCATCAACTGCGCGCGGCGAGCCACCAGGGCGGTCGCGTCGGTGAAACTCAGCGCATCCGCGCAGACCAGTGCCGAATACTCGCCCAGACTGTGTCCAGCCATCGCCGTCGGTACGTCACCGCCCTGCTCGCGCCAGACCCGATACGTGGCTACGCCCGCGGCAAGCATCGCCGGCTGCGTCCAGACCGTTTGATTGAGCTGCTCTTCCGGGCCTTGATCGACCAGATGCCACAAGTCGTCACCCAGCACTTGTGAAGCCTGGTCGAAAGTGGCACGAACCACGTCGTAGCGCTCGCCGAGCGCACGCATCATGCCCACCGACTGCGAGCCCTGGCCCGAAAAAAGAAACGCCTGCGTCATAACCACCTGCCGTATTATCGTTCCGCGCGGTGCGTATCACCGCGAACTGCGCGCATTAAAACACAGGCTAGCGCGCCGCCCAATGCGCCGTACAGGTGCGCATCAACCACCACCGGCCCACCAGCGGCAGACGCGGTCATCGGCAGTGCGCCGGCGGCTTGCTCGTAAGCGAGCTTGGCGGCGACCCCGAGCAGCAAATACAGCCCGCTGCGGTGCCCGTGGCGCCACTCGGACCACGCGCCAAGTACGAAGAGCCCGTGCAAGACGCCTGACAAGCCGACGTACCAGTCCAGCGACGGCGACCAGAACCACAATCCCAGGCTAATCGAGACGGCCGCCAGAGCCAGCGCCAGATACCACTCGCGGAGCGCGACATCGCGCACAAAAAGCGCCGCGATGACGAGCAGGCCCGCCGCGTTCAAAACGGTGTGCGACCAGGAAAGGTGGACGACATGCCCACTCAGCCAGCGCCACAGTTCACCGTTGCCAAGGCCCGGACGATCGAAGCGCAACAGCTGGCGCAGCGGCTCGCCGCCGGCAGCAAGCAGCACAATCAGCAGTAGCAAGGGCGCAAAGAACCCGAACACCGCGCGCTTATGTCGCATCATTGGGCGAGGTTACCGGGCGGTTTTTTGCTACAATCAGGGGAATTTTTCGGTGCCATGCGCATCGTATTGATTATCACCCGAGCACAGTGCACGAGGCCTACCTACATGAATCGCGAATCCAGTCCGTCGCTCCGGCTACGCCGAGCCAGTTCCACCTTAGCAGGCCGCCAACGCGGCTTCACCCTGCTTGAGATCATGGTTGTTGTGGTGATCATCGGCATTATGGCCACGTTTGTACTGCCCAAAGTGTTGAGTCGTCCATACGATGCTCAGCGTGCCAAAGCGCTGACCGACATGAAATCCATCCGCACGGCACTCGAACTCTACCAGCTCGACAACTTCGATCTGCCGACGGTTGATCAGGGATTGCAGGCGTTGGTAACGGCCCCGCGTCCGGATATGCGCAAGTACCCTAAAGGCGGCTACATCGACAGTTTTGAAGATCCCTGGGGCAACGGCTACCTCTATCGCCGTCCGGGCGAACACGGCGAATACGACATTGTCAGTCTTGGCCGCGACGGCCAGATCGGCGGCGAAGAGCAGGACAGCGACATCGGACACTGGATGCGCAACTGATGCGACCATCGCTCGATCAGCGCGGGTTTTCTCTGGTCGAGATCATGGTGGTTGTCGTCGTGATTGCGTTCTCCGTGAGCGTGGTCGTGGTGCGATTCGATTTCAATCTCGGCCCGAAGGAACTGCGCGAGGAAATTCGCCGCTTTGACGTGCTGTTTCACATGGCTTGGGAGCAGGCACAGATTGAAGGACGCAGCGTCGGTGTCGAGGTTGAGCGGGATCGATTTGCCTTTTTCTCCTACGACCCGCTGCAGCGTCAGTGGCAGTCAATGGAGCAAGACGAATTCTTTGCCACACGCGAATTGCCCGAAGGCATGTATTTCGATTTGCGCCTCGAGGACAAATCCATCGAGCTGCAGACCGATGAAGAAGCGGACGAAGACAACGACATTTCGCCCCAGATATTACTGCTGTCCAGCGGCGAAGCCACGCCGTTCAATTTGTATGTCGAGGCGGATAACTCCGATATCGCCTACGAATTGATTGTCGACCCGCTGGGCGATTCGGAGTTGATTGAGCATGACCGTGGCTTTTGATCGACAACGTGGCTTTACGCTGATTGAAGTGCTGATCGCGCTAATCGTGGTCTCCATGGGCACGCTTGCCGTCGCCGGTCAGATCGGACAGGCGGCACGCAATGCCCGACTTGTTCAGGCCAAGACTTTCGCTACGTGGATCGCCATGAACAAGGTCACCGAATTGCGGCTGGTCGACGGCTTGCCCAGCGCCAAGACGGACGACGGCGAGATCGAATTTGCCGGACGCGACTGGGTGTGGGAAAGCGAAATCAAACGCCCCGATGGCGACGTTGAAAACTTCATGCGCATCGAAGTCTACGTGGGCCTCGCTGACGACCCGGACAGGATCATTGCCGACGCGATCGGTTTCGTCGGTCGCGGCGGTAGTGCGGTCAACGCGCGGCCATTCGACGTTCGAGTGCCAACGGGCGGCGGTGGCCCGGGCACGCCGGGCGAACCGGGCACGGAGATCAACCCGGACGATCAACGTGACCCGGGCGGACGCCTGACACCGCGCGGTGAAGGCACCTGATGCGACGCAACCGGTCCAGCAAAGGGTTCACCCTGATCGAGGTCCTGGTGTCGATCGCCATCACGGCGATCATTATGTCGGTCGCTGTCTCGGCCATTCGCGGTGCGGCGCGCCAGCGCGATCAAATTGGCGAGACCATGGACCGGTTCAAGGAGATACAACGGGCCGTCCAACTGTTGACCCGCGACCTGTCGCAGGTGCAACCGCGATCGGTCCGCGACATCATCGGCAACGACCGCGTACCGGCTCTGACCACCGGCGGTGACGGTGGCGGCGTTGAAATGACGACGGGTGGCTGGAGCAATCCCGGCGGCTTGCGTCGCAGTGTCCTCCAGCGCATCGGATACCAGATTGACGAAGACACGCTCTATCGCGTGCAGTGGCCAGTGCTCGACCGAACGCAAGGCACGCTGCCAATACGTCGCCCACTGCTCGAGGGCATCCTCGCCCTGCAGATGCGTTTTTTCGACAGCTCCGGCGACGATAGCGAAGACTGGCCGCCGCTCAGCGGTACGGACGGACAGAGCGGGTTTTCCGTGCGGCCAAAAGCCGTCGAATTCACGTTTGAACTGGAAGACTACGGCGTCATCTCCCGGCTGGTCGAGATTCCACAGTGAGACGACCACCGCAACGTCAGCGTGGCATCGTGCTGCTCGCCGCCCTGTTTGTCGTGGTTTTGGCGACGACGTTCGTCAGCAATCTGCTGTGGTCGAATCATCTGGAAACACGGCGGACCCGCAGTTTGCTGGCCATGGAGCAAGGCGCCCAGTACGCGCTGGCTGGCGAAGCCTGGGCGGCCGAAATCCTGAATATCGACCGCACCGAATCCGAAATCGACACGCTCGAAGAACTGTGGGCAGCAACGCCACCCGCGTTTCCGATCGACGGCGGCCAGATCGTGGGTCAGATTGAAGATCTCCAGGGGCGCTTCAATCTCAACAACCTGATCAATTCGGCGGGTGAAAAAGATGAAGCCTGGTTTTTGGTTTTCCAGCGACTGCTCGAATCCTTGACCATCGAGGCGCGCGTGGCCGATCAGGTGGTGGACTGGCTCGATCCGGATCAGGACGTCGCGTTTCCCAATGGCGCTGAAGACGATGTCTACACCGGTAGCGAACCCGCCTATCGGACACCGAACAGTTTTATTACGCATCCCAGCGAACTGCTGGCGATCGAGGCGATTACCCGTGAGGTCTACCAGGTTCTGGCCCCGCACGTGGCGACCCTGCCCCCCGGCACCTTGGTCAATATCAACACCGCCACCGGCCCGGTCATCGCCGCGTTGTCCGAAACCTTGTCGGTGTTTGACGCCGAAGCGATCATTGAAGTGCGAACCGATCAACCGTTTGCCGAAACGGCCGATCTGGACGGTTATGTTGACCCGGATGCGCTGGGTCTCGTGTCGTTCTCCACCGACTACTTCCAGGTGCTGACAGTGGTGTCGCTGGACATCAGTCGTTACACTCTGTTCTCGGTGCTCGAACGCAACGCCCAGACGGGCACGACCGTGACGCGACTCCGCAATTTAAGCAACGAATAGACCACCCTGCCCCATGCCAGAAACGCTCGTAATACGTCTTCCCGAAGACCTCTCCAGTGACGCCACGTGGACCGTCGTCGACGACGCCGGCACCCGCATTGGCGACGTGGGCCAAGGGTCGCTGGGCGACGCGGCCAATGCGCAGGATCAACGCGAGGTTGTCGTGCTGGTGCCGGGCACTCAAACCGTCGCGACGCATGCGCAATTGCCGGTCAAGAGCCAGAGCAAGATGCTGCAGGTGGTCCCTTTCGCGCTCGAAGAACAGCTGGCCGGCGACGTAACGCGCATGCACTTTGCGATCGGCTCTCGCGGCGATGACGGTGACGTATCGGTGCTTGCCGTGCGTCGCGACCGCATGCAGGGCTGGGTCGACGCGCTGGCAGACGCTGGCGTTCACGCCAATCGAATTATCCCGGAAACGGCAGGCATGCCGGCTACCGAGAGCGGCTTCACGGTGCTCCTCGACGCACGCGAAGCGTGCATCCGGGATCCGCAAGGCATTGCCTGTTTTGTGGATCTCGAATCACTGGTCGACACGCTTGAGTTAATGTGTACGCCAGCAGAAGATGACGAGGACGACGCCGCGGGCGACAACACTGGTGGTGCAATCGAAGACGTTAGCTCCATGCCGATCCACGTTTTCTTTGACGAAGACAGTGAACACAAAGCGGTGCTCGAAGCCATTGCCGCGCGCCTCACGCAAACCGAATTCCGACGCTTGCCCATGGGGACGCTGCCGCGCCTTGCCGCCGAAGCTCTCGACAACCCGATGCCCAGCTTGCTGCAAGGCGAGTTTTCACCGCGTGGACGCGTCGACAAGCTGTGGCGACCGTGGCGCACGGCCGCTTCGCTGGCCGCTGTGTTGGTGTTTACGACAGTCGCCGTCAAAGCCGCCGAACTGGTGGTGTACAAAAAACGCTACGACGGCTTGCGCGCGCAAATGAGCGAGCTTTATCAAACCAAAGTGCCCGGTGCGACGGCTAACGAAATCGATCCCTACGGCAGCTTGCGCCGCCAGTTGGGCAACGGCGGCGGCACAGCGACGGCGTCGGATTTCCTCGATGGTCTGAGTGTCCTGGCCACATCGATGGCCGGCGACAAGGCTTTTCTTGAAGGCATCAGTTACACCAACGGCCAAATGAGTCTGGAGATCATTGCGCCTGACGTGCCCAGTCTTGACGCGTTGCGCATCGCCATTTCGGGCACACAGGACTGGCAGGCAAAACTCACCCAGACCCGTGACAAGAACGACGTGGTCGAAGGTCGACTGCAGCTGCAACGGAGCGCGCCATGAACGATTGGTGGCAAGGGCTGCAACCCCGCGAGCGCCTGATGGTCGGCGGCCTCGGCGTCTTCATGTTCGTCTTCCTCTTCTATTTTTTGTTACTGGAAGATCTGCTTGCCGGTGCCAAGGACTATCGCGCCAAGAGCGAGCGCGCCAAAAGCGAGCTCGCATGGATGCAACAGGCGGTGCAGCAGTTACCGACGGGCGGCGCACGTCAGCGCAACAGCATCGATACCACGTCGTCGCTGAACGTCATTGTTGATCGTACCCGCACTCGTTACCGTTTGACCGCAACCAATACGCAGCAGGTCGGCGCATCGCAGCTGCGGGTGCGACTCGAAGATGCCAAGTTCGACGATATCGTTCGCTGGTTGGGTGACCTGCGCACGAACTACGGCATTACCATTGAAACCGCAACGGTCAATCAGACCGACGTGCGCGGCACCACTACGGCGAGCTTGACGCTTAGTCGTCCGCAAAGCTGACCGCCCAATGCGCAAACTGATTTTAGCGGGGGTTCTGCTCTATGTGTTCCTGGTCGCCAGGGACTTTCCGGCCGACGTTGTCGCCGGTTGGTTTGTGCCGGAGCCGGTGAAAGTCTATGGCGTTTCAGGCAGCGTGTGGTCCGGCTCAGCCGAAGCGATCGACCCTGGACAAGCCGGTTCGGGCCTCACGCTGGGCGCGACGAGCTGGACAATCAGTCCGCTGTGGCTGCTGACAGCACGGTTGCGCGGCACGCTGAGCACGCAGTTCGACGAAGGCAGCCGGCTTAACACGGCATTCAGCAAGCCGCTGATCGGCAAGACACTGAAGCTGTCCAAGGCGCAAGGTATCCTTGATCTGGCGGCGTTGCCCGAGCCAATGCGGCCTAATCAGGTTGTCGGGCGCGTGGGTTTGTCATTCGAATCACTGACTCTCGACGCGATGTGGCCGGTCGGGGCTGACGGCACCGTTGATCTGGTTAATTTGAATCTGACGCGGCCCACCAGCGTCGAACTCGGTAGTTTTGAAGTGGTGTTCAGCGACGCGGATGACAGCGAAATTACCGGCATCGTGGCGGACACCGACAGCGAAATTGAAGTCGAAGGTACGCTGTCCATCAAGCCGGATCGCTCGTACTTTTTCACCGGCTCGGCACTCGCCGGCCCTGATGCAGACAGTAACGTCGCACGCAGCTTACCGTTTCTGGGCATTCCGGACGATAGCGGTCGGGTCGCTCTGACCTACGAAGGAACGATTGAGTAACCCGGCGCGCGCTACGCGTCGCGGCGACTGTCGAACCGCCATTCACGCCAACCCTGCAGCAGTGGAAAATACAGCCCAAGATGGATGGGCACGGGATCAACGCGGTGCATGATGCGCGCGTACAGATCTAACTGCGGGCGATACTGTTCCAGCTGAGCATCCATGAAGGCATCGTCGGTGCCGGTCTTGTGCTGCGCCGACTTGTAATCCACGATCCAGCGATCCCCTTGATCATCCACAAACGTACGATCAAGCACCACGTTACGCACGCGGCCATCGATCCATCCGGACAGCGGCAGTTCGCAGCGACTCTTGGTGTGCGCCCGGAGCAGCCAGCGACCTCGCTCATCCGTCAGACAATTGCGCACGGCACGTCCGGCGCGATTTTTGGCGTCCGCCAGTTCACCAGGCAGGACACCCAGATTCGACAGCATGCGACCAAGGTAGTCATCCAGACCGTCCATCCAGCGTCCCATCCACTGATCGACGCCCTCTTCGGCAATTTGTTGCAGCACGCGGTGCACGGTTGTGCCGACGTGTCGCGCACTGTCACCGGCCCAGTCTGCTCGCCGGTCGGTATCCACGGGAAGGATCACTTCGCTGCCACGCCACGGCGTAGGCTGCGGCGCTTGCGGCAGCATCCATTTGGTCGGCACACGCACCAGCGACGGCGACTTGACCGCCGGCACGGAAACCGTCGCAACGTCTTGCTCAACGCTTGTTTGCGTGTCCAATGAGGCGGCGAATTCATCGCCCAGCGCTGGCCACAGCATACCGGCCAGCGTCGACTCAGCCGGAGCTTTGACGTCGCCGTCGGTATCACGACCCACTCGAGTCAGCCAGTGCAGCGCGTAACGGGCACGCGTAGCCGCGACGTACAACAGACGCAACGTCTCGGCACGATCCCGGCGTCGTTGCACGTGACTGACGTAACGCCCAATGGGATCTTGCGCTTCACTCGCGTTGATCGGTGCCAACAGTCGCCGAGTGGTTCCCGCGTCGTCAGTGAGTTCGAGCCACTGCAACATCGCGCGTCGATCGTTAGCGCCTGTTCGATGCAAACCGGGGATGATCACGGTATCAAACTCGAGACCTTTGGCTTTGTGAATGGTCATCACGTTTAGTCGCGTCGAAGCGTCGGCACGCGTGTCGGCAAACAAGCCGTCCACCGCGCGCTCGAGATCCTCGAGGCTGTCGAAGCCCCCGTCGTTTTCAAATTTCTCGAGCAAGTCGAAAAAGGTCAACGCGTTGTCCAGATCGACTTTGGACAAAACGCAGGCGGGGCCACCCAACGCTGTCCAGCAGCCCTCGACCCAACGGCGCAAATCCCGTCGCCCTTTTTCGGCCAGCGCTTTGGCCATTACCATTTTCACGCGCGAAAGCCGCACTTTGCCGTCGTCGCTCAACGCATCGCGACGCGATTCGTTGATAATCAACTCCCACACGGTCAGCGGGCTGTCCCCCCCGGCAAGCGCAAACAAATCCGTTAGCGTCAATCCGCACCAGGGCGACCGCAGTATGGACAACCACGCGGTTCGATCGCCCAGATGCAACAACGCCCGAGTCAGCGCCCACAGATCGATCACCACGCTCGATGTTTTGAGCGCTAAAATATCCACCGCGTGGAAAGCATGGCCAGCGCGAGTCAGCGCCGGCAAAATTTCGACCAGATGCGAGCGGTTGCGTACCAGGATGGCAACCGTGCTGTCGGCTTTTTGGTCCAACGCCTCCTCGACCAGCGCGACCACCTTCGTGGCTTCCTGCGCGCCGCCATCGTCGTCAAACGCGTGCGCGTACACGTCGCCGCCTGTCTCACGTTGTGCGTGCGCACTGGTGTAGCAAACCGCCGATTCCGCGACGCTTTCGTGGTCAGGGAATATGCGGGCGAAGACACTGTTGTTGCGCTCGACCACGCCCGCACGCGACCGAAAATTGGCGGTCAGAGTTAATGGCTCCAGTGCAACGTCGCCGATCCCGTGGGCTCGCGCGCGCAGAAACAATCCGACTTCCGCATCGCGAAAGCGGTAGATGGACTGCATCGGATCGCCGACCAGAAACAACGTACGGCCGTCATCGTGCTGCCAGCCCGTGACCAAGCGCTCTACCAATTCATACTGAGTACGCGACGTATCCTGAAATTCGTCAATCAACAAATGCGCGATACGATAATCGAGCGCCAGCGCCAGATCGGTTGGCTCGTCGTCAGTCCCAAGAGCACCGAGCGCGCGGTGCGATTGCTCAACAAAGTCGATTTGCCCGCGTTCCTGGAACAGCACTTTGAGCTGCGCAGCGGCAACCGGCAGCAATGTCTGCAGCGCCAGCAGCAACCCCCATTCTTCCTCGGTATACGCGCCAGGCGGCAGTCGCCGCACCTCGGCCAGTGCGGCAACAAAGTCCGGCGCTTCGGCGATCAATGCCAATAGCGATACCGCCTGCTCTTTGAAAACTTTACGGGCCTCTTTTTCCGTCGCGTCCTTGGTTCCACTCGGCGCCAGCACGCCAAGCTTGGCGTTGACCGTTTTGCGCACGGTGTCTTTTTGCGTCAGCACAAACTCGGCGATGCCTTCCCACAAAGGCCGATGTTTCAGGTCGGGCGCCGGGATGGCGTCGAGCGCAGCACAGGCGTGCAGCGGATGGTCGTCGCTGCAGCGGCGCGCTGCCTGTGCGACCACATCAATCAGTAATTCGACCAAATGATCGGGCAGCGCATTGGCGGCCTGACTCAAGCCTTGTTCAGTGCACAAGCGCAGCGTGTCTTCGAGCGCTGCTCGTGTCAGATCCGGTCGTTGGGCACCGGCGACCAGCGGCAGCCAACGATCGCGATGTCGCAACATGTCGATCAACAGGCTTTCAATCCGCGCCTGATTGTTATCGAGGTGCTGCATAAGCACCTGGAGATCCTCACGCATCGATTCGTCATTTTCCAACGACCCAAGTAATCGGCGCGCCGCGCGCAGATACAGTGAGACCGGCTGCGACACGACGTCAAGCGTGGCGCCAAATTTCGACAGCACCGGCATTTGTGCGACCAATGACGCGCACAACGCATCAATGGTCATGATGCGCAGGCGCGATGGATTCAGGGTCAATCCCCAGCCGAGCTCTTCGTCTCGCGCGACGACGGCCCGAGCTCGCTCCCAGGTGATGCGCTCATAATCGGACGACGGTGCGGGCGCCTGCGCACCGTTTAGCGCGTGCACGACGCGTTCGCGCATCTCAGCGGCGGCTTTACGCGTAAACGTGATCGCCAGCACTTCCTCGGGACTCTCTGCGTTGGCCAGCAGCGTCAGCGTTCGCTGGATCAGCAGCCCGGTCTTACCGGAACCGGCCGGCGCCTGGACAACAAAAGAGCCCGTCGGGTCGAGCGCCCGTTCGCGTGCCTCAGCGTCGCTGCTGCGCTCAGACATTCGAGCCATCCCCGGCGTCGAGCGTCAAACCCTGGTCCGACTCGTCCAGCGACGCGCCGATGCGGCACAGCGACGGCAGATGGCAGTAGCGACAAGCACCCTGCTTGGGGTCGACCCGCGCAACGCCGCCTGCGTATTCCTTGCCAAGGCTTTCCAGGTCGACGCGCCACTGGCCGATCAGATCATCAAACGACAGCCCCAATGCCCGACCCCGTCGACTGGCTGACCAGGCTTCGACGCCGGGCAGCAATCCGGCCTCACGGCCAATGCCGGCGAAACCGCCGTCTCGTGGTCGCACGAACGCAAAGGCAACGGCGCCCACCGGCTCGGTTTGCGCCAGAACGTAAAGCGGCAGCTGCGGCTGGGTTGGTCGGTCGCCAAACCAGTCGCCAACGCTGGCGTGTCCGGTTTTGTAATCGATGACCGCCAGCGCGCCACCTGCCAAACGGTCAACGCGATCCATCGTCAAATCCACACTGACACCGCCGAGCGTTACGCGCGTTCGTGTCTCCGCCCGCACCACATCGAACGGCTCCCGCTCGGCTTCGATCAACAACCACTGCAACACGCGACGCACCAAGCGCTGATGCTCCATGGCCCGAAAGCGAGCGGCCAGTGGCAAAGGTCGGCGCTGATCGATGTGATTCAGCGCCGAATCGGTAATTTCCCAAATCTGGGTCTCCAGAAACTCGCTGTTTTTCAGATCCAGCAGCACGTCGGACGAACCCAGTTTTTGCCACACGTTCTCTAACGCGTTGTGTATAAGAGAGCCACGCTCACGCGCATTGAGGCCGGGCTCGGGCTCTTCCAGTGGCTGAGCGCGCAAGCGCAGCTGCGCGAACGCGCGAAACGGACAGGCAGCTTGCAGTGCAAACACACCGCTACCGCCGGGCGCCGCGCTTTGAGCAACCAGCGGCGGTAACGGCGGAGCCAGCTCGTCGTCGCAGGTTTCCAAATCCGTGGCGGCTCGAATGGCCTGCTGGAAGTCGGTGACTTCGGCCAACGGCAGTGATGCGAGCACCGACGTTTCCAGATGCGCCACCAACGGCGATAGCGGCACCGGATGATCGTCGACCGTTAATGGTGCCGAAACCACGACCTGCCCTGCTGATCGCAACAAGCCCCGAGTCAGTCGTTGCGCGCGATCCAGCTGAACTCGCGCACTGCTGCCGGGGATTGAGTGTTCCCGTTGCCAGGCCAACGGGATAAAAGGGTTGGGATTCGCCGCCTCGGGCAAGGTACCGGCGTGCGCGTCGCACAGCCACAGATGATCAAAATGCAGACCGCTGGCTTGCTCGGGCAGCAATATCTGTACCGGCAGATCCGGTGTCTGCGGCTGGAATGTGACGCGACGCGCGAGTCGGCGTAACAGCGCGAGTGCCTCATCGACGGTTAACGTACCGGTCAAAAAATCGAGACCGCTCATTTCATCGAGCAGCGAGCGCAATCGTTCGGCCGTTTGAAACGACGCCGAATCCAGCGGGCTGTCGCCGGGCCAGCCACAAGCGGTCAGCAGGCTGCGAAACAGTTCCGCCCAGCGCGACGCGCGATGTGCGCTTTCGACGTGTGAAAGCACCGATTTGAGCCCGTTCAGCAACGCCTCGGTCACCGAATCGTCAACGCTTTGACCGGCCCGCTGGCGAAACTGAAAAAACAGCGCCGACAGGTGTGAGACCGGCGCGCGCGCAATGTTCTGCTGACGTAGCCACACTTCAAAACGCGCACGCAGCGGCGCTTCAACGGCAGCGCCGCGCAAAAATGGGGAGCGCAGCAGCGAGCTGAAGGTATCAAACGGCAACGTTGGACGCATCAACTCGCAAATGGACAGTGCCGTACTGACCAGCGGCGCACGCTGAAACGCCTCGCCAACGGCCATGTTGTAAGGTCGTCCGCCGAGGTTACTACCCGGCAATGAAGAACCGGGCATCAGAATGTCGTCGAAGATCCGCTCGATACTTCGCCGATCCTCCTGCAGCCGCGGCACCAGAACGGCCGTGTTGCCGCCATCATCGCGCCCGAGTATGTCTCGCACCCAACGTGCCACCGCCGTGTACTCGTCGATACTGGTCGGGAAGCGCACACTTCTCGCCTGACTCTCAATACGCGCGCCCCGATACAAATCCAGCTTACTGCCCAACGTTTCCAGAGTTTTCAGCAACAGACGCTGCTGAGGCGTCAGGCCATCAAAACCGACCAGCAGAACACTGGCAGGCGCTTCGATGGCGCCCGCCTTCAGTGCCGGGGCGATGCTGTCGGCCAGGCGCGCGTGATCCATGAGCGATTGTTCGCGACAACGTTTGAAATAGCGTCGCATCCACTGCCCGAACGCGGCCACGTCGGCGTTCGGGTGCGGTGAGCGCGCCGGGTCAGGCAGTCGGTAAGACTGAACCAGAGTCCACGCGGAAGAGGCTTTGCGGGCTGTGCCACCCACGTCGTCGAGCATGACGCTGTCATCGGCGCCGATGATGTTTTCCCACAGCACCTGCTCCTGGAACGGCGTCAGCAGTTTGCGCTGCGTGCGCGGAGCGGAATAGCCCGACCAGGTGATGTCCTGATGCAGATGGACGAGCCAGTCGTCCCAGCCCATGACCTGTGGCGATTCCCAGGCCTGAATGTGCTGCGCTTGTTTGGCCGCGGCGTAGCGGAATCGAATTTGCCGCGCCTGGCGTCGATGCGCGGTAACCACGATGGTGCCGGCATCCAGACTGGCCAATAACGACGCTTCCACTCAAGCGCTCCGTGAAGCGACGGCGTCACTGGCCATTTGCACCAGCAGCTGCTCAATACGAGAAAAAACGTCGTCGAGGGTGTCCCGATCCGGCAGCAGCGTAATGCGGAAGCGGTTGGTCTCCTGCACATTAAAGCTGGTGCCTGGCGCGACCAATACGTGTTGCTCTTCAAGCAATCTCAACGCAAACGCGTGGTCCTCAAAATTTGGCAGGGACGTGGTGTCCACTTCAAGAAACGCATACATCGATCCCATGGGAATCACCGTGCTCAGAAACGCGCTGCGCGCCACCGCGTCGATGACCGCCTGGCGGGACTGATGAAGTCTGCCATCTGGGGCGGTCAGTGCGTGGATACTCTGGTGCCCGCCAAGCGCAGTCTGGACGGCCCACTGGCCGGGCACGTTCGCGCACAGTCGCAGTGAGGACAACAACTCCAGCGAGTGCAGATAGTCGGTTGCCCGGCCTACCGCGCCGCTGAAAGACAGCCACCCAACCCGATAGCCGCAAGCTCGATATATCTTGGACAAGCCACCGTACGTTCCGCACAGCACGTTTGGCGGACACAGCGATGCCAGCGGAATGTGCTCGGCGCCGTCATACAGCATCTGGTCGTAAATTTCGTCCGTCAGCACCATCAAATCGTGGCGCTCGGCCAGATCCACCATGCCTTGCAGCACGTCACGCGGGTAGACGGCCCCGGTTGGATTATTGGGATTGATGACCACCAGCGCGCGGGTGCGCGGCGTAATCAGCGCCTCAAGCGCCGCCAGATCCGGTGCGTAGTTGTCGCGGGCCCGGCACGGGTAATGCACGGCATGGCCGTCATTGAGCACGACCGCTGCGGTCCATAAAGGGTAGTCGGGCGATGGGATCAACACCTCGTCACCGGCGTTCAGAAAGCCGCGCAACGACAGATCGATCAGCTCGCTGACGCCGTTGCCGATGAACACATCGTCGGCCGTCACTTCGGCAATACCCCGGCTTTGCTGCTGCATGGCCACGGCTTCTCTGGCTGGGAAAATGCCGCGCTGATGACAGTAAGCCTCGCTCGCGCCAAGGTTTTCGATCATGGCCAAACGCATGGTCTCCGGCGTGCGAAAGCCAAATCGACCGGGGTTACCGATGTTCAGGTGCACCACCTCATAACCCACACGCTCGAGCTCGTGTGCCCGTGCTGCCAGCGGACCGCGTATTTCGTAGCGCACGCCCTTGAGGCGATCGCTGCTGCGATATGGAACAGAACTGTTCGTCATAGTATTTCTGGGAAAGAGCGGCAAATATCTAATTATAGTGAGTTTATGAGTTCTTTCGAATGCGATCAATAAGCGCTGCTGTGGAGGCATCGAGGCCCTCTGTGGTACCCGAAGCCAGTGCCGGTGCAACGGCCTTGGCCAGTGTTTTGCCAAGCTGCACGCCGAACTGATCAAACGCATTCACCCGCCAAAAGTGGCCCTGGCAAAAAATCTTGTGCTCGTAGGCGGCAATCAAGGCACCGAGCGCCTGTGGCGTCAGCGAATCAACCAGAATAGTGGTGCTGGGTCGATTCCCTTCAAATACCTTGTGCGGATCACTGGCATCCGGATCGCCTTGCATGAGGGCCGCCGTTTGCGCCAGGCAGTTCGCCAACAGGCCAGCGTGATGCTCAGCCAGTTCGTGATCGGGCCGAATCGCCGCGATGAAGTCGGCGGGGACCCAGTGCGTGCCCTGGTGCAGCATTTGAAAGAACGCATGCTGCGTATTGGTGCCGGTGCCGCCCCAAAGGACCGGCGCGGTATCCACGGCGACGGGTTGGCCATCGGCTTGGACCCGCTTGCCGTTGCTTTCCATCTCAGCCTGCTGCAGATAGGCCGGCAAGTGCACGAGACGTTCGTCGTAGGGCAAAATCGCGTGCGTCGGGCGCTCAAAGAAATTGCGATACCACAGACCGGTCAGAGCCATCAGCACCGGTACGTTGCTGGCCAGCGGCGCCGACTCGAAGTGATCGTCCATCGCGCGCGCGCCGTCTAGCAGCGCATCAAAGCCGTCGTTGCCAACGGCCAGCGCAATGGGCATACCGATCACCGACCACAACGAAAACCGGCCGCCAACCCAATCCCAAAACGTCAATCGATTGGCCTCAGCAATACCGAACTCAGAGGTCGCTTCGGGATTCGCGGACAACGCCACAAAATGACTGGCCACCGCTTTGTGATCGCCACCGGCTGCGGCCAGCAGCCAGCGCCTTGCCGTCATCGCGTTGGTGAGCGTCTCCATGGTTGTGAATGACTTGGACGCCACGATGAACAAGGTCGAATTTGCCGATAACGACGCGAGCAGTGGCGCGAGATCGGCACCATCCAGGTTGGCGACGAAGTGCACGCGCAGCGGTCCGCTGTGATGCGGTGCCAGCGCAGCGGTGACCATGCGCGGCCCAAGATCGGACCCGCCGATGCCGATGTGCACCACGTCTGTGATCCGATCACCCGCGAAACCTTTCCAGTCTCCGTTGCGGATGGCATCGACCAGTCCGCGCATCTTGGCGCGCTCGGTATGAACCGCTGGCGTAACGTTGTCGCCATCAACGTGGTACGCGCGATCGGCTGCGGCGCGCAGCGCCACGTGCAACACCGACCGCCCTTCGGTGCTGTTGATCGGCGCGCCGGCGAACATGGCGGAGCGGGCGGTCGCCAGGTCACTCTGCTGTGCCAGCGTTACCAGGTCGGCGACGACCGCGGTATCGAGGCGATTCTTCGACAAATCCAGATGCAGACCGGCCGCATCGAACGTCAGGCCCTGCACCCGGTCTGCATCGCTGGCGAACAGTTTGGTGAGGGACAGATCGTCCAGGCGAGCATGATGTTGACGCAGTGCAGTCCAGGCGGGCAGCTGATCGATGGGGGTCATGGAGTCTCTCTGAATTAGCGTGACGCGCGGTGCGTCTGGCGCACCGTCAAACCTCGATGATAGCAGCCTGCGGACCTGGATGGATGGTGGCGAGACCGCGAGAATCAGTACGGATTTGCGCCTCAATGCCGTAGTATCTGGCGCGTGAACGCCGCCAATCCGAACATAGAGCCACCTGTCGCCGATGAACTTCTGGCCTGCCCTACTCCTGCGCCGTGGATCGCGGCGGTCAAAGCGGACCTGGACACGTTTTTGGTGGATCACGCGGCCTGCGAACGCAAGGCCTCTGCCATGGCCGTGTCGATGATCTGCCACTATCCCGATCGCCCGGCGCTGATTGGCCCGATGAGCGATTTGGCACTCGAAGAGATGGCCCACTATCGCGACGTGCTGCGATTGATCGGCCAGCGCGGCATCACGCTCACGCGCGACGCGAAAGACCCTTACGTCAATCAGCTCAGAGCCGCCATGCGCACGGAACGTGACGGCTTTTTTCAAGACCGTCTGCTGGTCGCAGGCCTGATCGAAGCTCGAGGGGCTGAGCGGTTCGCGCTGCTGGCCACGCATCTGGAGACCGAAGCGCTGCGCCGCTTCTATCACCGCTTTGCGCAGTCCGAAGCGCGTCATTTTCGACTCTTTCTGGACCTCGCCGACGAGTTCTTCCCGGCCGCAGAAAACGCGACACGGCTCGATACGCTGCGCGACATTGAAGCCGCCATCATCGAACAGCTGCCGGCGCGAGCGGCGTTGCACTAGCTTGCCCTGTTGGATCGCGACGCCCGCACGATCGCTCGCTACCTCACGCGCCATGCCGAACCGGTAGGCACGAACGCCTGGCCGTTTGACGGCCACACGTTCGACCACGTCGTCGTGGTGCCCGCCTACGCCGAAGACGCCGACTTTATTGATCCGTTTTGGCAGCACGCGACAGATCGCTCGGTCCTCTTGATCATTGTCGTCAACGCGCCGGATCGTGCGCCAGCCGAAGCGCTCAGACACACCGAGGCGCTATTGCGCACCGACTGGTCGCAGCGAGCCCGTCGGTGTGGCACTGACTCGGGTGATGCCTGGCTGGATGCCGACGCGCGACGCGGACTGTGGCTAATCGATCAACTGGGTGCCGCGCAAACAAGGAGCGCACCCTCGGGCGTCGGGCACGCGCGCAAACTGGGCATGGACTTGGCGTTGCGCGCCATTTGTGAAGCGCGCGTACGCGGTTCGTGGATCTGGTGCTGTGATGCGGATGGCCAGTGGCCACCAAACTACTTTGACCTCGATGTGGCGGCTGATTTGAGTGCCGTTACTTTCGCTTTCGAACACACCGGGCCGCTCGCCAGCGCACCGGCGCAGCGCGTGTACGATTTGCGTCTGCGCGACTATCCGGTACAGCTGGCGAAGGCCGGTTCGCGCTACGCGTTTCAGGCGCTGGGCAGCGCGATGGCCGTGTCAGCGAATCACTACGCGCAAGTTCGCGGTTGTCCCAAACGCGCCGCCGGTGAAGATTTCCATCTGTTGGCCAAGCTCGCCAAAGTGGGGGCGATGAAACATCGAGCGGACATTACGGTACGTCTGCGCGCGCGTTTGTCGACTCGGGTTCCCTTCGGTACCGGGCCAGGTGTTGCCCGGTTAGCGGGGCACGACGACCCGTGGGACGCGCCGTTTTTTTATTCCGACCAGTCCCTGACCGTCCTTCGACGCTTGCTGGACTGCCTCGAAGATGTGGCGAGGATACCGCTCTCGCGCGAGCGATTTCGAGATCATTTGAACCACCGGGTCTGCGGCGCTAATGCGGCGTATGCGATTGACGAGTTGATCGACGTTAACGAATGGCGTGAAGCTGTACAGCGCGCGGTGGATGCCAGTCCGCTCAATCCGCGTCGGCAGCAGCATTTGGAGGTGTGGTTCGATGCACTGCGCACGCTGCGCTTGCTGCACCACCTGCGGGATGCCGGAATGGCCAGCGTGAGTGCGCGTGATTTGGCGCGATCAAATCCACAGAGACTCGTCGCTGCGGGCGCGAGGCCGACCGAACTCGAGTCGTTAAAGTAAACGTCAGGAAGACGTTCCCAAACGCTCGCCCTGCCCGCCGTCCCGTTCGCCATCGTCGTCGTCATCCACGTCGTCGATGTCGTCAATCTCATCATCACCCTGCACGCCGTAGCTGGGATCAAGCACGGACGTGCCTTGAAAGTCGCTCAGGTGTGCCGTCTTGTCGTCTTCGTCGGTCACGGTGCGTTCAAACGGGTTTTGAAACACCACGCGATGGTGCCCGACAGCGATCACGTCACGGTCGGCCAGCCGACGACGGCGCACGCGCTTGCCGTTCACAAACGTGCCGTTCGTGCTCTTGAGATCCATGACCCAGTAACTGCCGCGGTAGTAACTGATTTGCGCGTGGTGTCGCGAGATAAATTCGCTCGCTACCGGCAAATCGTTGTCAGCATCGCGGCCAATCAGTACGCGACGCTCTTCCAGGACATAGCGCTTGACGATTTCCCCATCACGCAGCAGCACGAGCTTGGGTGGCACGTCCGCGCGGGCCGGGAACGTCCGTTTGTCGGTCGTGCGGGTGCGGCTTTCAAACGGGCCCCAACCCAGTTCCTCGACCGCGGCACTCACCAATTCGTCGGTGATCTCGCTTTCTTCATCCACATAAGCCGCCGTGAGCACGGTGTCGCACAGCGTGTTGATCAGGCGAGGCACGCCGCCGGTGTAACGGAAAAACCGTGTCATGACCGAGGTGGGAAACAGTGGCTGCTCGCTCGCGTAGCCAGCAATGCGCAATCGGTGATCGATGTACTCGCTCATCTCGACGATATCGAGAGCTTTGACGTGAACAGAGAAATGAACGCGTTGCAGCAGCTGCGCCATCTCAGGCTCGTTCAGTTTGTCATTGAGTTCCGGTTGGCCGCACAGAATGACGTTGATCGCTTTGGCTTGCTCGGTCTCAATGTCGGTAAGCAAACGGATCTCTTCAAGCACGCGCAAGCTCAGGTTTTGCGCCTCATCAACAATGAGTACGACCTGTTCGCCGCGCTGGTTACGATCCAGCAGGAAGTTGGTGACATCGTTCAGCAACTCCGCCTTGTTCTTGCGATACGCTTCGATGCCGAACTGCGCCAGCAGCGTCTGCAGAAACTGACGCGTCGAAATCTGAGTCTGGAAGATGCGGGCGATGCGGACATCGTCGCCGATGTCGCGCAAAAACCGATTGATCAACGTTGTTTTGCCGCAGCCAATCTCGCCGCTGACCACGACACAGCTGTCGCGATTGAGCACGGCATAGTCCATATGCGCTTTGGCTTTGGCGTGCTGTGGGCTCAAATACAAAAAGCCGGCGTCCGGTGTCAGTTGGAACGGCGGTTTGTTTAAGCCAAAATGCTCGAGGTACATGCGGTTACCTGACGGTGTTTACGTGTTCGTCGTCGCGACTGGTCGCGGCGACGCGGCCACTAAATTGTAGCAGGCGCGCGCGCTTATCGGTAATTACCCGTGCTTTACCTCTTATTGAACCAATCAAGCGACAACATTATGACTAAATACGCGTCTTCAATACGGCTGCTGCGCTGGTGTCCGGCGGCCTTTCGGGCCAGCGTGGTCCTTCTGGCCTGTTCATGGCTGACGGGCGTACACGCGGATGGCCACGGCACCTGGATCACCAATGTGGAGGGTTATACGCCCACCAAGAGTGGTTTTGTCGCTTTTGCCGCGCTCCACATCGGCGCGGACGGGCGGGTAATCGAAACCCGTGCTGTAGCCCCCAAGCAACATGCTAAGGGGGCTACCGTGATTGACGGCGGCGGCCGCACACTCATCCCCGGGCTCATCGATGCGCACGCGCATTTGCTCGCCGAAGCGCGACTGGAGCGCGAGGTGGATCTGGTGGGCAGCCCAACGTTGGGGGATGCCAGCGCTCGCATTGCGGACTATCTGGAAGATCCCGATCATCGCGAAGGCTGGGTCCTTGGCCGCGGCTGGAATCAGGTGCTGTGGCCCGGCCAGGCGTTCCCCACATCGGCCGATCTTGATGTGATTGAAGCGAGGCGCCCGGTCTATCTGCGCCGCATTGATGGACACGCCGGATGGGCCAACACGCGCGCGATGACGCTCGCCGGCATCGACAAGAACACACCTGACCCGGTGGGTGGCCGCATCCTGCGCGATGATGACGGCAACGCCACTGGCGTGTTGGTCGACGCGGCCATGAATCTGGTCACGACGCACATCCCACCCGAAGAGCAGCGTCCCAGCGACAAAGATCTGCTCGGTACCATTGCGCGCCTGAATCGTGAAGGGCTTACCGGTATCCATCAGGCTGGCATACCGATTGCCGAGGCTCGCCGCCTGGACCAACTCTACGCGCGCTCCGGTCTGCCGATTCGGCTGTACTTATTGCTCGACGCGAATGCTGATCTGGACGAATTCGGCCCGCCCTGGATCGGCAAACACGACGATCGCCTGACCGTACGCGCCGTGAAGCTTTACGCAGACGGCGCGCTTGGCAGCCGCGGCGCCGCCATGCTCGAACCCTATGACGATGAGACGACGACGCGCGGTCTTTTGTTTGAGACCGATGCAGCGCTCAATGCCGCGGTCAAACGCGTGCAGGATGCCGGCTTTCAGGCGGGAATCCACGCCATCGGCGACGCCGGAAATCGCCAGGCCCTGAACGCCATTGAGGCCGCGCAAGCCAACTACGATGGCCAGCCGCGCCACCGCATTGAACACGCGCAGATACTTGCGCCGGCCGACGTTCCCCGATTGTCCAAACTGGGGGTCATCGCGTCGATGCAGCCAGTGCACGCCGTCAGTGACAAAAACATGGCCGAAGATCGAATAGGTCCACAGCGGATCAAAGGGGCCTACGCGTGGCGGTCGTTACTCGACCGGGGCACGGTCGTGGCATCAGGCTCGGACTTCCCGGTTGAATTGTCCAATCCGTTTCACGGCCTGCACGCCGCCATCGCCCGACGCGATGCGGCTGGCGACCCTCCGGGCGGCTGGTACCGCAATGAGGCCATGACAAGGCCGGAAGCGCTGACCTCATTCACGCTCAGCGCCGCCTACGCCGCCCACCAGGAAGACACGTTGGGCTCTCTGGAATCGGGCAAATGGGCGGATTTTCTCCTGCTTGATCGCAACATCATGACCATCGACGAGCAGGCGATACGCGATACCCAGGTGCTGGAAACCTGGATTAGCGGCACTCGCGTTTACGCGGCGCCAGCCTCGGGTCGTTAGCCATGCTGGACACCTGGGCGGGTTATCTCAATCAAGTCGTCGCTCTTGTCGGGCCTGATCCGACCTTGCAGGCGGGGATCATTGTCATCCTCGCTGTTTTCTTTGCGTTCATTGCACGCACGGTAATTCGGCGCGTTTGTCGACGCTGGGCGGCGCGCTCGGCAACGGACGTCGACGATCGTTTTCTGGCCATCGTCGAGCGCCCGATATTCATGACCGTACTGCTGGTCGGATTCACCGTTGCCGTGCACCGCTTCGGGATGCCGCAAAGCGCGGAATTCGTTACCGTTGGCGCGCTCAAGAGCATCGGCATTTTGATCTGGGCCAGTTTTGCGTTGCGGCTCTCTCGCCAAATTCTCGAGCTGCTGGCCCGGGCACGCGATCGTTTCCCATTGGTCGACGATCGAACGCAGCCGCTGCTGCAAAATCTCAGTGCGCTGGTGGTCGGAATCGGCACCATTTACGCGTTCATGAACGCGTGGGGCAT